>NZ_WJFC01000016.1 GCF_009725235.1 Scytonema sp. UIC 10036 | reverse complement strand
GGGTAGGCTTGGGCTGGGGAGGGATTCTGGCTTGGCTGGCGTTTGTGTATCCTTTGCAGGACAGGACAGACTAGGCAACGCCAGCTAAGCCAGTGAGGGACCCGCCGGAGCGGAGCCACAGGCGAAGCTCGGGCGACGGAAGTCAGGATACGCTAGCCAAGTCAAAGGGACAGAATTCAAACCTTTTGAGCGTAAAAACTGGGCGAGATATTAAGATAGTATCTGTCGTTTGGGGATTCGCGGTTTTGGGGAGCGCAAGCGAGAATCCGCGTCCTGATTGTGGAGACCGATGAAATCGGCGCGGTATGATTGAACCGTGTTTACTTTAGAGACTTTAGGCTTTTAACTGTGCAACCTGCACAGTAGCTTGTGTTATTTAATTAGAATAAAATCAGATAAATACCTAAATAAATGGAACTTTTTAAAAATAAAGACAAAATGATTTCAAAACAGTTAGCGATCGCAACTCACTTTGAGTCAATAATCGAGGATGAGTTGAGCCTGTGCATGGAGAATTACAGAAAAGCCACTGATGCTGTCAATCTGGATTATTATGGATTAACTGACGAAGAGATAACGAATTTAGATGCGACAAATCACGAGATAGACATCATCGCTAAATATTGGTTCTTAAGAGCCACCAGTTTAATCGAAATCATTGAAAAGAAGAATTATTTATTAGCAAAAGAACTTAGAGACAAATATTTAAAATAATGCAATTACAAGAACAGCTTAAAGACTATCTCAATAATATTTCTTTAATGCGAAGCCAGAGAAGGCAACCAGACTGGAAATTCTCTTGTTACGAGGAGATTTATTTAAAATATGGAATTTTTATGGAACCTAGAGTTGCTCCTGAAGAACTAAAGGGTGCTCCTTCTCACTGCTATTACAACTGCCAGCAAATCATTCGTAAGAAGAAGTACAAGAATTTGACTTACGTTGAGGGGTATGCGATCGCACCTGAGGTCAGCTTTCCCATCAATCATGCATGGTTAGTTGATTCTGATGGATACGCTGTAGACCCGACATGGAGGGAAACGGGTCTTCTTTACTTTGGGATTCCGTTAGACAATAGCTGGGTTAAGTCTTTTTTAAAAGCCCGTCGTAGGAATTACGATTTAAGTATTTTTACTGGAAACTACCTTGAAGGCTTCAGCTTACTAAAAGAAGGTTTACCCAGTCATGCAATTGTAAAAATTGGAAATTAATTTATGAACAAGCGCCTTTATTTTACAAAAGAAAAGATTTGCATTGGCTCTTATGACGAAGTTGCCAAATACGAGCAAAAAACGAAACAGAGCTATTGGGTATCTGAATTTTTCAATCTTACTCCAGATTACAACCCTGTAGGAATGACGTTGCAGGAAATAGAGCAAGTTCAATTATTATTAAGTTCTGAGAATGGATGAATTTGTAACTGACAAGATTGCTGATATTAGAGTAGGTGACTCAGTTTTGTTAAAATGGGATGGTTATCGTGGAGTTCCTAAATATTTATCTGGATGTTGGGCAGAAGTTACTGAGCTAAAAAAAAATCCCATTATTGTTCAACCAGCAACTATTGTAGGAACTATAACAATCAAATTTCAACAAATTTCCAAGGTGAGAAAAAGTGGATAGAGAGCAATACTTAGAGCAACAGAATAAAAAACTTTTGGCTATAGCAACTGAAGCTAAACGTTTACTACTGAGTGAAGAAATCTCAGATGCCACGCCAGAGGTTATGAACCTCGTAGAGGCTATTGAGCAATATGAAGCGAACTATTGTGAAATTGAACCAATGTCTGGTAAACCCTGGTATGCCAGTTACAAACAGGCTGGATAAAACCTTTGCTTGCACTCAGTAATGAAAGAGGTGTTAAAATATTACAAATTAAGAAGGTAACATTACAACAATTTATGAAAGTTAGAGAACTTATTGAAGCATTACAGAAAGCGTTACACTCCGATGGGAAAAGAGGTTGGAGATGAAAGGTTAAGTCCTCCCAGACTTTGCTCAGTTGAAGAAGCACAAAGAATTATACAGAAGGCTGAAGACAAGCAACGACAGAGGGAAGCAGAACGGCAGGCTTATTGTGCATCACCACAAGGTAAAAGAGATGCAGCTGTAAATGCAGCGGTGCAGAGTGCGAAGAGCGAAGCGCATAACGCCTTCGGCGTATCGCTATACTCAATCAACATGGTTGGTATGCTGACATTGATGGAGAAATGGATGTGCTGGAATCAGAAATCAAGCAGAAAATTCGGTCGTATCTTGAAAGGCATGACCCCATTTAATTGCATAAATTATTATAAAATTCATAGAGCAATTAACAATTTAAGAACCTTTTATAAAAAAGCATGGCTAGGAAACCATCAGGTTGGTATAAACAAATTGTTCGTCGTCCTGTTAGGTATGTGGAGGGTTATGAAAGCTATGAAAAAATGTGCGGTTATGTTGCTGAGATTTTCTTTTCTGTGACCGAACAAAAGTTGCGCCAACAATTAACAGCTAACAGCACAGAATCCATCAATATTACTGCTTACACTCTCTATAAAGTAGGAGAAGCCAAGTGTCCTGCCTATTGGGCGAGCAACGAATTGCTGACAGCACTTATGCAATCGGAAATATCTGTTGAGATTGATAACTTGAATTGGGCAGTCAAAACAGGATTTTTTATGTTGCCTAAAGGTGTAATTCTTTCCCCTGAAAAGCGAAGTATTGATACCATTTTTTGGCATTACGATCCATCTGAAAAATTTCTTTATTGGACGGCAAGTGATGGCTCTAGTTTTTTCTGCCGTCGATTCCTAGTAGCTGACAATTCAGGAAAGTTTACCTATGCTGATGTTCAAGATATAGATGCACAACTAGTCAAAGATTTTAATGAATATTTACAATCTATTTTCCTACGATTGATTCTGGTGATGGAATGCCGTCCCGAACTTGTTGATTCAGAAGAACAACAGCAAAAAATTACAGTTAATAAAGGTTTTGGTAAGGATTCAGCCAAAGACTTCTACGAACCTCTTTGGGTTGGACGAACTTATCGAATCAAACGGGAGAGAACTTATGAAGGTGAAAGTCAAGGTGGCACCAAAAACCCGCATTTGCGTAAAGGTTTTGTACGCAGTCAACCTTATGGGGAGGGTAGGAAGGAGAGGAAGGTTATTTGGATAGAACCAGTTATGGTGATGGGAGGGGAGTAAGATGAAAAAACTATCAGAAGAAATTTTAGATTTTTTAGAAAAGTATGCAGTTCGGAATTCTGAAGAGCCTGATGACTATACATCCCCTTATTCATCACCAGATGCGGATCAACTGTTTGCTGCTGCTAAACTTTTAAAACTAGAAAAAACGCCTATTTCTGTTTACTCAAGCTGGGAAAGCGGGGGATACAAGCCTTATTCTTCAAAGGAAGGCAGGGAATGGCACAATTCTTTGGTTAAGAAAATTAATTCTTTAGCGGATAAAAAATAGAGGATTTATGTACTGAGCCGATTGTAGGGAAGAAAAGCGATCGCCAGTTACCTGTGACTTGATGCGTATTACAACACGTAGCATAAAATTTGCGATCGCATAACAGCGAACGTACTGATATGAAGCGCACAGTATGAGTTTTTTGAAGCCGATCGCACTCTTCGTTCTCATACGTAAGTGCGATCGCGCTTTTACTTGTAAGCCTGGTAACACACATTTCAACCACTGGTACTGTTAGCTATGCGGGAAGGTAAAAAGCCAGGATAGCATTCCTCTCGATGTTTATTGCGTTGTGAGATCTGTTTTTCCACAACATCTAAGCGATTTTGCAAACCTTTAAGAACAGCAATCGCTCGCGGATCTTGAAAACTATTGACACCAAAATCTGTAAATGCTTTAACATCAAGTTTGACGCCAATTCCCGATATGACGTTCACTTGCGCGAAGGTTGGTTCCACACCGGGCAAGAAACTGGTTAAGTTATTCTCGTTGACTATTCCTTTAGTTGTAGGAACAGGCTGATAAATAGCTCCAGGCATATTAGGAATAAAAGACATATATTGATATTGAGTCCAGGCAATGGCTGAGTGTTGTGGACCTGCTGTAAAAATAATTTGTGTTAGCAAGTTAATTAACTGGTCGCGGTGAGTCAAGTTTTGAGGTAAGGAAGTGACACCGAAGCCTCCATCACTAACAGGTGTTCGTAAAGCTTTTAACCAATTTTGCAACTCGAAATCCTCTCGAATATCTTTATTGCTTCTGTAGTAAATCCCCATGTACCGATTGACATACTCAAATAGAGCATCCCAAATTAGCAATCCGTCATCTCTATAGGGAAAATCTTTCAATATAGAGCGATCGCTAACACCACGCTTTTGTAAATTGTTCGGGAGAGCGAAGTTGCTGAAGTTGTTGAACACTTCAGAGACACCAAGATTTACAAGGTTGAGGGAACTTTCTAAAGTACCTCCTAGAATGACATCTACGTATCCCCCTGGATTAATCAACACTCGATCTCCAAAAGCGTTGATTGCCATGGTAAACTCAAAATGCGGTTTTAATAGCACGTTTACGGGATGAAGAGCAGGGAGTTCGCGTACAGTTGCTAGTGCAATGGGTTCTAGAGCCAGATGGGTTTGACCTAGGTGACGGACTAACTCATGAACGGAAAAATCAGCCATTTGGGCAATTAGCTTGGCTAAAGTCCAGTCTGCACCATCCAAGGGAGTACAAAGCAAACTTTCTTGTGGTATCTGTCCTAGTTGAATGGCAATGGGGATTAAACGCCAATCACCCCGGTCGCGATCGGCATAATAAAGAGCAATGGGAGCGATGAGATATCGGTTTGTTTTTGAGGTAATGCCATCACTTGCGAGGATTGCATAATCGGTGACAAACAAACCGCCATTTTTGGTAGCACTTTCAAGAGTTTCGCTAACATATGCCGTTCCTCTAGCAGCAGCCAGAACGGTTTGAAAAATCTCATTTGTTATCCCCAGTTTTTCTTGAAGATTGTAATTGAGTGCTAAAACGTTAGTCAGTTCCATGGGATTGGGACCCCACAGCCGTTGCAGAGCAAATATCGCATCCTTGCGAAAGGTTTTGGCAATCTCCGGTACGGGTAAAACTTTAAAAACGTTCGTGTAGTCTTCTAATGCGAGAAAGGGTTTGGGGTCTTGTAAAAATGCTTGTTGATTTTCTATAGATTTCTGGGTTATACTTGCCCGATTCTTACTATAGCCCTCATCAAAAGCCTCTTGGACTGGTAAAGTTTCCACACGCACGGAGTTTGGCAGTCGAGATGTTAACTGGTATTGAGAGCGTGCAATTTCAAGCTGCTGTTGGCGTTCTTTTTGATCTGCCAATGAATTTTTTTGAGGTAAAGTTGGGATTTGAGGATTAGCAGGAGGTGTAGGTTCTGGTGGTTGAGTGTCTCCCACTACAAGGAAATGTTCCAACCCTGGAGCACAGATGAAACCAAGGAGCGCTAGCATGGTACGGCGCGAGAAAACATACTGCTCGATTAATTGTTGCTGTCGTTGTTGTCGCTTTGGCGATGCTGCAAAGCAGCCGCTACGCGAACGCATAACGTGTTCTCCCCAAAAATGTGACTCCGAGTTTACAGCAATAATACGGGGTTTAAGAGAAAAGACACGGATAAATTTTACAAAAGTATATGGAAATTTTTCAGCATATATTACTACTGAATATTAAATTTATCACAATTTTCCGGATAATTATTATGTGCAATTAGATACAACAAAGCGCGGTAGAAGTAGCCTATTGGAGGTTAAGTCGAGATATGGACGAAAACGGAAATAAGAGCTAAAAATGCTTAATTTTCCGTCACTTGCAATAACATTGGGTACAAGAAAGTAACAAATTATCAAACTCAGACAGGATAAGGGTTTTCAGCACTAATTTCCTTTTATACAGCTATCTCGGATCAACCTCTAAATCATAAGTCGTCTTTACAAGATAATCTCTATTTCATCTGTTAAGCCTCTGAGAAAAGTTTCAAAGTCTTGAGCAATAGTTGTTATCTTATAATTTCTTTCTTGGTCTATATGTGCTACTTCTGGTTCTCCTTCTCTGCCGCACTTGCGATAATCCAGCATAATCAGGTCGTGTCCAGCAGAAGGAGTATCACAAATATAAACTCCAAAATTGGGATAGCCCCACTCATCAATCCAAAACTGGTTGCTGTTATCTCCGCATAAAGAATAAGAAGAGCCATCTACACCAATCCCAAAAATTCCTTCTATCTGAATTTTGTCACCCCATGTGGTTTCTTCTTTCGTCGGAAAATACCTTTTGTTTGGTATGCCTCCATTACTTGTTTTCATTAACTCAATGTAAGAGTCAGGAAGTTTAAATCCCAGCTTATTTTCGACAGCTTTAATTAGCTCATTTGTAACTGGAGGTGATTGATAATGCTTTGCATATTCGTCATCTGACCAAAAATTGCCTAGGTCAAAGTTTTTAAAGTATTTTTTCATATTGAAATTATCTTCTACTAATACTACCAAATACAAATTCTGATTTTTCTGATTCATTAAATGTATCCGTTCAGGGTATGCGATCGCCAGTAATCAGAACATCGCCACACGTAGAACTACACCCTGCTACCGACTATCTTTGTACGCTTTCAAAAGATTGTGGACAAAGTTCTGCAAAGTTTCAACTATGTTCACTATCATATGTGGACATAAATGAGTGGACAGCATCCGACTACCCCACTCACGTCATTGATTTCCGACGGAATATCAATTAGGCGGAAATTATAAATTACTTTTATGGGTGCTTCACCCGCCAGCTTCATCATAAAGCTTTTTCAGCCACCACACCCCCGGCGACCCTCCACAGCCCCCGGCGACTTCTCCAGCGAGTGCGACTCCGCCATACCTCCACACCCCCATGCAAAAGTGCTTTGCAGTCCTCTCCCTGTATTCGCGTTTCTTACAAAACTTTACACATGGGGTGTGCAAGTGGCACAGCATAATCGCTCTGGAGGCGATAAGCCAGCTGCCTCTTGGGAGTACAGCCGTATCGCCCAAGTTTCCCAAGAGAACGAAAAGTGCGAGCTTGCGAAGCATAACGGTTTAAGCCATATCGCCACTATCGATCGGTTTTTATCCTTATTTGATTGCGACTCACGAATTAGGTTAGTGGGGGTCTATTTCAACCATGTCCATAAGATAAGTGCCAGTTAACTGTAGCCACATTAGCCAAAAATCGCGGTAGTGGCTGGGACAGGCAATGTAAGTAGTTCCGTTATTATCAAGCTTAAATACAATGCCAGCAATTAAAGTGTAACAATCTGACGGCAAAACAGACAAATAAGGGCTGTGTCTCAAATCTTTTGGGGAAGATGCGTAAGGACAAGCCAGCAAGAGTTTGTGTGTCAGTTCGCGGAGTATTGACTGTATGGAAACGACTGCGTTCAAGCGTTCATTTAATTTAACATCAGGTAAATCCCAGTTTTCCATTCGACTAATGATTGTCGGAATTTCTTCAAAGGGAATAAGACCATCCCAAAAGTCTAATGGTGAGATTTCCAAAAGGCATAAAGGAGAATTTTTGAATTTAATGAGTCCTTCACGGGAAATATCGTAGGTTTTAGATGTCATCGTTTGTACTGTATGCTCGATTGTTGATATTCTTAACACATTGTTTCTAAAAACGTTGAAGTTATCATAATGCTTGGTATAGGGAGTATAAGCATCAAAAATGTGCATATACTGTTGGTAGCTTTCTTTACTAAAATCAGCAAAGACATTCATACCATACTATATAGAAGGAGAGTGCGATACGGCACCAGATCGTAGCGTGCCTTATCCCACTCGCTGACGGTTATACTGCAGTATCGCACCAAATCGCCTTCCTCATCTCCTGCGATCGCATGGCAGCGCCGCCGTACCCGGCTTATCGCGAAGCGTCCGGGAGGCAAACGCACACTTTCTTTATCAACTGGAGAGCGATACGGCTGTACTCCTGTAGGCAGCTGGCTTATCGCCCTCATTTGTTGACTTAGCGTACAAAAAATTAAGTAATATTACAACTTCTACTTAAACAAGGAAACCCTGCATAAACATGTTGTTAAAAAAGCTTGTCAAGAAAATTTCCTTTAGCATGAAAGAAGATCGACAACGGTGGCAAAAATTTTACGGCTCGGCTCCGCCCGTGGCTCATCTTTTGAGAAATGAAATTCCAGATAGATGGTTGCGAATTCACTCCTTGGCCGAAACAAAACGGTATCCACAAACACTTGATGAGTACTCTATTCTGCTTTCACGGCACAATACGGTTGCCACAGAAGTCCTTGGCGTTCAAACTCGTTGCAAGTTATTTGTATCGCAATACGGCGAACATCCTCAATCGGGCATCGATACGCAAGACGTTCCCCAACTTGAAGACCTCACATTCACTTTTTTCAATTCATTGGTAGATCCAACGGAGCCAGAAAAAAGAATAATGAACATTTGGTGTGCTCCGGTCTTATGGTCATCGGGTCAGTTTGATAACTTAATCAAAGCAGTTGCGGATGATAATGCGCCGTTCATTTTATTTGCTTCGCTCTTAACAGGTGAAGTTTATCATCCTTATGATGGCGGCGCTGACATATTTGTGACCTCTAGTAAAAGACAATCCGAGTTGAAGCAGCAGTTCTGGGAATGGTTGTCCAAGTCTCCAAGTGGGTTATGAAGTGGGATACAGATGGTTCGCAGGCAGTTCGTTTGTCGCGATGAGGGTATGCGATCGCATACTACTTTGCCCTTTGTGCGATACGGATGGTGTTGTAATCCCTAGCCGATCGCACCCCAACTACACCATCTTCAAGTATCATCAGTAAGTTGGATTAGTAAATACAGCCTTTGGAACCCCATCAACTTGACCTGTTTTCACCCCCACCCCCCACACCAGCACTCAAGCAAGAGCAGTTTGTGATGGATAAAGATGCTTTACTAAGGTGGAAGCAGCGAATTTTTGACCACCAGCAACAGGTGAGGGAAACCAAACCAGTACAGCAAGTAGCATTGTTTGACCTTACACCCAGCTATTGTGACCCTGACAAAATCGACCCGCTAACGTTGCGGCTGCAACCAATGTCATTTTATAGAATGGCGACAGACGGTACTCCTGGTTCTGCTGCTATCTACTTTATTGTGGATAACACCATGCCTCTCATCCTCTACATAGGTGAAACTTGTCGCTCTAACAAGCGGTGGAAGGGAGTACACGACTGTAAGGACTATATTGCCAACTACCTGGAGTTGCACTACCGCTATGGTTTGCAGACTGCGGTTGGCATTAAATTCTGGTGGGACGCCCCACTTCAGAGAAAACCAAGGCAACAGTTGGAGCAGGTACTGATTCAAAAGTGGCGCAGTCCTTTTAATAAGGAGATGTGGAAAGAATACGGTCAACCCTTTGGGTAGGTTCAAAAATATTTGAGCCAAATCTGGAATGGTGGAATTTGATGTTGTAGTTCTTAATAGATAAACAAAACCAGGGTGAACTGGCGAGCGGTAAAATCTGAAAGACAGCAAAACTTCAAATTTATTTATATTTAATTAGACTTTCTATACTAGTCCAGACCGCACTGCTTAAAAAGTGGTGCAGTCTTATAATATGGTTACTTTTCCCCAAAATAGTTCTAAATTAGCACTCTTTTATCACTATAGAGAGAATAATTGAGGCGACCAGAAGTCGCAGCTACACAAATAAAATCCGCCTACGCGGACTAATGTGAAAATAGGGTTTCAAATTTTCTTTAGCGAAAGTGATAGAAGAGCGTTAGTGTTCAATAAAATTTCTGGCACATACGGGATTTTACGAGATAAGAGTTTGTATAGTGATATAAAAGAACAATATCCTGTTGATTTCAACATATATGCTGTACACTACACTTTCATTGCTTGCCAGGATGGGTTTAATCAATCTTTATTTCTTCAATTTTGAGACCAACATCAATAAACAAAAAAAGCATATTCATTCGAGAAAACTTAGGGTTCTATCTTTTCTCGTTGCCACTGGAGGCATATTTCTAGCAAATCCTATTGTCATCGCACAGACACTTCCTGTTAGACCAGAAAATTTTTCCAGGGTTCTTACTAAAGCGAAAGAACAAAAAAAACTAGATTGGGGATACAGAGTCGAAGACGTTCCTATCAGTTATAAAGAACCAATGCTGGGGAGACCAGGAGGTTTCTGTGTAAATCTAATAGAAAAGTTACAAGACTATCTTAAAAAAAAACAAAACCTTGATAGTGAATTCAAGATAGTACCACATGAGGTCTTGTATCAAAATCGTTTTCAAGGCACGCAAGCACTAAGTTCTTCAATAAAAAATCCTCCTCGCTTTGATATAGAATGTGGTGCCGATACAATTAGAAATGATAATGATATTCCAGGCATTCATTTTTCCCAATCTTTCGTTCAAACACCTACAAAAATATTAATTCTTAAATCTGCACAAGAATTATTTTATGAGCTTTTAGAAAAAGGAAAAAGTAAGAAAGAAGTAAAGCTTGGTATTATTGTCAATTCTATATCAGAACAGAGAATTTCCAGCTTTTTTACACGATACAAACTAAAAAAATTTAATTTCCCACAAGAAGCTCTTGATGCTTTGGATCGAGGAGAAATTGACGGTTTTGTTAATGATGGTATTCTCTTAAAATGGCTATTTAGATCTGAGGAAAAGCTTCCAAATATAAAAAACTATATGATTTATCCTAAAGACATAGGGATGGAAAGCTATGGTTTAGTGCTTCCTGCTGATGATGTTACATGGATAAAGACCGTAAATGATTTTATTAATGATAATCAAGCAGAAATAGATAAACTTTATAGAACATATTCTGAAGGAGACGAGTCACCGCTTAACTGGAAATTGCTCGCATTAATCTTTTCAGGAACATTCTTTCTTGGGCTAGGAATTTATTTAATCAAATTCCGAAAACCAATACAACGAAAGAGCTTTAACCAAGGCTATGCTCTCCTTATTGGAGTTGGAGAATGTGCTGATAATCGCTTATCGCTGCCAGTAACTGTCAACGATGTAAAAAAACTCCGTGAAACCTTAGTTGACTCAAGGTTCTGTGCTTATCCTGATGACGAAAACCATATTCGACTGTTACACGATCGTGAAGCAACACGTGAGAACATTTTAAACGGGTTGGACTGGCTAAAGAATCAGACAGAAAACGACCCTGAGGCAACAATAATTGTGTATTATTCAGGTCATGGCGCACTAAGGAAAAGCGATAACCGCTATTATTTACTACAACACGATACTAACACTCGTTGCCTTGAAGACACTGCATTAAGTGCAGAAGATTTTACTAATAAGCTACGGCAAATTGAAGCAAAGCGCCTTCTTATCATCATTGATAGCTGTCATGCAGCAGGAATGGCGACCTCAAAAGAAGAACTAGAAAAACAAGAGCGAGAGCCATTACTTACAAGAATTCTCTTAGGTTTTGAAGAAACGGCTTATCCAAAAGCCTTTATTAATTCTCTTAACCAGGGTGAAGGAAGAGTAGTTTTCACCTCATCAAAAGGATATGAAAGCTCTTGGATTCGACCAGATAAAACAATGAGTATATACACATATCACCTTATTGAAGCGCTCAAAGGTAAAGCCAACAAAAGAGGTGATAGATGTATAAAAGTTTCTCATTTAATGAATTACTTAAGCACTAAAGTTCCTGCAAGTGCTGAAGAACTATGTAAAGCAAAGCAGAATCCCTACTTTGATTTTACCACTGAAGACTTCCCTATTGCTTTATTGAGGAGAGAAAGAAGTTCTTAATAAACCTTCACTGTCTAGTACTACAACGAGAAATTCAATTTGGTACGGTCGCGAACCATTGTTCTGTAAGTTTTTGAGCGTTCGCCCCAAACTGGAATCAGCACCTGCAATCTTAATTGCTTCGTCAAAGTCTCGTTGTAGTACTAGAAAAAAGAGATTTAACCTCAGAATGTACTCCTTAAGAACGCGATAAGCCAGCGATTACGGCTATATAGCTGTATCGCCCTCCACAATTGCTTTAAGCGGGGTTCTCCTACCAACACACTGCTCTTTTGCTTTTAAGTAGGTCAGATTAAGATATAGTCAAAACTTTATCAAATACAAGCGCATTTATCGGGGAAAGGCATGATTTTGTTGCGGGCTGCATAAGTGAACTCTATTTTCATCGATAAATATATTAAACCTCCTCTTGAGCTATACAAATGATTGAGCAAAACGACCCATGGATGTGAAAGCATTCACGGGTTTTTATTTGGTATGGAGCAGTTGCACTCGTTCGATATGAAGTCGCATCTCATGTCCCAAAACTACCGCTTCATCAATTGCGATCGCTTTTGGAATTCACACAATTGCACCCCATCCAAAACCCGGATTTCTCACCACATCTGTCAAAACTTGTGCAGGGGCGCTCTTGAGAGTTCTTGTACAAGTTCTTTCTCCTCTGCTCCTCTGCTCCCCTCGTTCAAGCTTGTGAGAAATGCAGGAAAAGTGCTTTGCAGTCCTCTCCCTGTATTCGCATTTCTTACAAAACTTTACAACGAGGTGTGCAAGTTGCACGGCATCAACCTCAATTTTTCAGAAAATCGGGGAGTAAAAACGCACGCTCCTGTAAATAAGTGCTGTATGAGTGAAGTATAATTATGTACTTCTATATTAGAGTTATCTATGGGTGGGAGAAGCGAGAAGTTCGCTAACTGGGCAAAGTTCTTACTCACAAACAAGCAAGTCTTGTCTGCTGCACAAACATTACTTATAAGCTCTACGGTTGTAGTTGGGGTTATTGCGATTTACAAAACACTGTACCCACTTGAGTGGGCTGGCTTTAAACCAGACTCGAATAAATCAGTAACTACAAAGGAAACCATAAATTCCAAAGATGGAAAAATCATTAAGCTTACAGAGACAACAGAACAATTTCAATCGGGCAAGACATTTTGGGATTGGTTGGGCTTAGCTGGGACACTTGCAATTCCGATTGTCCTATTCCAGTTTCAATGCCGCGAGCAACGACGATCTGAGGAACGTGCTGCGCTTGAAAGAGAAATAGCAGCCACTCATTTACGAGAGGAAGCTCTAGAAAATTATATTACCCGAATGTCAGAATTGTTGCTGGATAAACAATTGAAGATTTTAACCGCCGAAGAGCGAGATACAGTACTAGATGTGGCACGTGCTAGAACGTTATCAGTCTTGCGGAGGTTAGAGCGAGACGGAGAACGTAAAGGAAGTGTTATTCGATTTTTAATTGATGTAGAACTGGCAAATGAATTAAATCTCGGTGGTGCCAATCTCGGTGGTGTCAACCTCGTTCGTGCCAATCTCAAAACGGTCAAGCTGGCTGGTGCAAACCTTAAAAATGCCAACTTGAGCGATGCGAACCTTGAAAGCGCCAATCTCAGAGCGGTCAAGCTAGCTGGTGCAAACCTTAAAGATGCCAACCTTAAAGCTGCTAAGTTAGAAGGGTCATTTTTTGATGAGGAAACAATTTTACCTGATGGTTCAAAATATCAATCGTTAGACCAGCTAGCCAAATTTACTAACCCAGATATAACTTCATGAAGAGGTTTGCTCTTTAACTACTTCCAACCTCAGCATTCACAAGATTGCACCCACTGCTTGAGAATCTGTTGCTTGCTTAATGAAACTCGTTCAATTGCCACCTGTAGTGCGTTGCGATCGCGAAGCGCAAGCTGTACCCAGCTTATCGCAAACACTTTTGATGACTTGAAACATTTCAATATTTTCACAAGACTCCAGGTCTTCAACCATTGCCTGTAAATTCTCCTCGCTCATCCACTCCGACTGTTCGGCGTTACCGCTTAAAACGCTTTCAATAGAAGGGTTTGGAGTATTATCAACACTAGGAGTAACGTCGGTAACGCCTGTTTGAATTAAGTTCCTTGAATTGTCTGTTGGTGGGTTTTCATCATTTTCTGGAAAGTTTTCATTATTTGACGTTACTGGCGGTATCGCAGGCTGGATTGCTTGTTGTGACTCAATTTGAGCGGTAACATCAGCAGTAACAGATGGGGTAACATCTGGTTGTGTGGCGTTACCTTCTTCAAGTGTTGGCATATACACCCAGGCCCGGAGTTTTTTGCCGTTACGAGAGATAGTTTTAGATTCGCATCCCAGGCGTTGTAGGATACCAATCACCCGGCGTTGCTTTTGTTGATCGTTTTGAGCAATATCTAACTTGAGCACTTCTGATAGGATTTCTTGGGTTGTGACTTTGCGGTGGTTAAGCAGGTAGTTGAGAATTGCATCTTCCCAAGGATCGACGAAACGGTAATCCTCATTAGCTGTATGAGCCATTGCTTTTTCCTCCTCGCTCAAATCCCACCGTTCGCCTTGACGGTAAAGTTTGACAGCCGCCGCCCACAGCTTGTCCCGTTCGGTTTCAAGTAACTCGTAGGGGATGCGGGTCGTGAGTACATCCAGCACCCAGTACCGCCTATCCCCTGTCGGGTCGTTGAGCAATTCTTTCTTATTGGTGGTCCCGACAAAAAAGCAGGTGCGCGGTATGGTGATGTTTTCCCTGGCATAGGGTGGGCGGTAGGTATCGTCTTGGGCAGAGAGAAAACGCTTGAAGGATTCTACTGCTCTATGACCGAAGAGGTAATCAATTTCCGCTAGTTCCAGACCCCAAAAGCGCCGCAGTTTGGCAAGTTCGTCTTTATGTGCGAGGTCAAATAGGGAATCGTTGAAGAACTCGTTGCCTACAAGCTTGCGCCAAAAAGTACTCTTGAAGGTTCCTTGCTTCCCATACAAGATAGTCATCGTATCCATCTTGGCTCCCGGTTCCATGACACGGGCAACAGCACCCACAAGAGTTTTCTTCATATATATGTTGGCGATCGCGCTGTCATTACCAAAATAGCGAGCGGCCAGGTCGTTGAGGATAGCCGTATCAATATCTGAGTGTTGGGATGCCACTGAATTGAGATAATCGCGGACTGGATGATATTTACGAGTTGAAGCTAAATAGAAGAGGATATCAATGGCATCTTCCTTACTGATATCCATGTTGAACTCAACAGCCATCGTGGTTTTGATGGTGTCTAGCTCTAAATGCTCCCCATCCAACTCCAGCCGTTGCAACATCTCGTTGAAACGCAGCCTGTGTCCCCATCTTTTCTCGATTAATTGCTTCTTCTTCAAATGGTTGGATGGCTTACCAAAAGGTGGCTCTGGTGCTGATTCCAACTCAAAGGAGCGCTGGATGTGCTGTTGGGAGCGTTTCCTTTGTTCGGTGCGAAACTCTTCTTCTAAGTTACCCATCAGTTTGTTCCAATCGTAAGAAACTTCACCGCAACGCTTTCTCAAGGTTGCCAGTTCTACTGATTTTCGGGGTTCCGGGAGGTGTGCGATCGCACTTCTTGCAATCTCTACCGCTACCCTTGTTGTCAGCTGCTCTGTTTCTGTGGTTGCCTCCCATTCAGAAAAAGAAACAGAGTAATCGAGAATCAAAAGCGTGATTTCTGAAAGAGAAACTCCTGAATTTTCTTGAAGTAGGTAATTTAAGTGGCCCGCACTTTCTTCCAGTAGGTAATTTATGCTGGTTTTGACCCTGTAAACCTTGCAGTTTATCCCAGCTGCTGCAAGCTGCCACCCGCAAGCTTTCACAAGTTCTTCCGGGGTATGCTTTTCAACAACAAGGTAGTGGTCGCCAGGGACAACTTTCTCGCTATCTCCAAACTGAACCAGGTCAAACAGGGATGAGAGGGGACGAGCCGTTAAGGGGTCGGTCACCCAAAGTATTGGTTTTTGGAAAGCTTGAATTGCTGCCGTGCTTGATTCTTCGTACACCCAAGAGTCTTCTACGAAAATTTTCCGTGTAGCACTG
Organism: Scytonema sp. UIC 10036; assembly: GCF_009725235.1. The sequence continues at coordinate 93,375 of NZ_WJFC01000016.1, read as the reverse complement.
TTTTCAACAGAGGAAGAATCTGCTAACGTGTAGTTATATTTCATTTTTGTGTGTGTCTTTGAGTAAACGGCTTGGACATACTGCCCCTGGAGTTGGCGCTCGCGAGGGGCTTTCAAATTTGTTGTGTTAAATCCTACCACGAAATTTGGAAAAATCTACAGTTGATTTAGAAAAAACTAGTACATTTTTCCTATAATTTTTTTACGTGCAAAGAATACTTGCAGTTCTAGCAAATCCTAATCTTCGTACTCTTCCACTGATAGTTGCTCCTCGCGATCGATAACGAATTGGTAGATTTGCAAAACATCGCTTGCAGTATAATTCCCTTTACCAAAGATACTTTCCGCTACAGTTTTACAGGATTCTAAGGTGTCGTGAACGTAGATAAAGCTATCTTTCAGGTGACCTGGAAGCACATCGCCACGGTTCTCGAGCATACGTTCAAACGGATTAGTTTCTGCCATGGAAATTGTTCTCCTTTATAGTTGGCTATCACCGAGGAAACGATATCACACGTGCTAAGCGATCGCTACGGATGGCGTCGCAATCGCTCGCTTATCTCGGCAGTTGTATTGCACCATCCCAAAACCCAAAAGTACGATGACCGAGGTACAGGAATACCCTTGCATTTTGGCGATCGCTCATAGATCCGTTCTCAATTAGTCCTGGATGTGTGAAGCTTCATCCATCACTCCACACTCTTGCTCTATAAAATTCAACAATTTTTCCTCAAAAGGAGTTAGATAAGGGCGTTTGACCTCTCCCAACTGTCGCAAAACGTTGATGGCGGCTTTTTCTAAGTTGCCTTTTTGGCGAAGCTTAGAAATGCGATCGCTAATCTCCTTCATCTGTTGGCAATTAGAGTCTGAATATTCCAAAGATTTCAAATGGTCCATGCTCACGGTGTATTCTCCATCCCAACTCGTTACTGTACAACTAAAATCACCCACGCGGTTAACAATGCTCCAACACCCACCCTTTCCTCTTAAATCTGGATTGTCCTTGACAACAAACTGACAAACTTCTCCTATGCGATAGGGATTTGGTACTTTGGTACGTTCCATGATACGCTGAAACACATCTTTGACGATGCGACCTGAAGGCACTTTATTGCCCGCTTTCTCCACTGCTTGTTGCCATACTTCCCGTTGCTGGTCGGGTTCTAGTTTGGTTAGGGGTCGGACTTGACGTTCGTTGGTAGGTAAAATTTGGGAACCATTGGTTCCTGTTCCATCTTGAATTTGGATTTGGGAACCATTGGTTCCCGCCAACAGATTATCTACAACCTCCGAACCAGCAATTAAATAATTGACATTACGATGAGTAAAACTAAACCGACTTTGGCAGTACTGTTCAAACGTTTTGTGAGTAGAACGATACAAACGTTTATTCCGTAATTCCATCAATGCTTTTCCGCATTCGTAAAAAGAGCGTTCCACCTTGCGCTCTAACTGAAGGCGCAACTGCTGTTCTTCAAGAGTCAGTTCTTCAAATTCAACAACTTCTACCGATACCGTTTCGGTATGTTCTTTTGGTAACTCAGATTTTGGCATAATGAGGGTGCAATTCGTAGAAAAACTTTGAATGACGAACGCACCCCAACAATTGCAAATGCATCCATTGCTTGGGTGCGCCGTCCGCTTTCAACTCAAGAGCACTGCCTAACTCGCTCTTGCAATAGCCCCATCATTCCGACCCAAGCCACCTACAAATCCCTGATGGTCTAGCAGTAAAAAGCTTTCTTCGGGAGTAAAGCACACTGTTTGTGTATTGGGTAATGTTTCAACATCCAGACACAGCACTTCAAAAGTGATGCCAGCAGTAGTGTATTCGGGTTCTGCAATCACCATCCAGGTATTGCTGCAAGCGTGTTGGATGATATCGCCCTCAGTCAGTTGGTCTGCACGAATCGTGCTAGCTTGTGAAGTTTGTGCAATCATAGAGAAAAATCCTGCAATTAGGGTTCTAAAGAGAAAGGCGATTTTAGCTTGGCAGGCGCGATCGCCTTTCTCTCTTACCATATCATAGCGTTATTTGCTATACCTATATCAGTCAATGCTAAATTTAAGAGCAATTGATGCAACTGGTGCATTAAGAAACTGTCTGGTAGCGTTATGCTAGTAGCGTGTAGTGCTATTTCAGAAAATTAATAAGCTGTAATATCTATGAGTGCAGTGTTAAATCCACCAATAGTAGATAAAGTTTGCTGGAAGCTCAGAGAAGTCATGGCTAGGCGAAAGATTACTAACAAGGCTTTGGCGGACGAGATGAAGGTTCATCCTACGACTATTTCTAGACTGAAAACCCAGGATGTATTACCAGAGATTGGTGGTGAAACACTATGTCAGTTAATTAATGCAATTAATAAGCTAAGTGTAGAAGGTTATGGTTCCTGCACCTTGAGCGAACTTGTAGAGCTAGTCATCGAGCGATGACAACCAACACCAGTTGAGAATGTGTTGTGTACGATCGCGCGTTTTGTTGTAAAAACTATGGACGAGTGCAAGAACGGAGCCTTGTACTAAGTGCGATCGCCAAAGCACTTCCTTTCCAATTATCTGCAATCTGAGTAACTTGTATTAAAAAGATGAACTTATCCGGACAGCAATGGAAACAATTACAAGAAGCTCTTCTTGATGCTTTTCCCGATAAGTCATTGTTAGAGCAGATGTTATTATTTGGATTAGATAAACATTTAGACGCTATTGTAGAAGGAGGGAGTTTAGAAAAAATTGTTTTTTCTTTAATCAAAACCGCACTGGCTCAGGGATGGCTTGTTGACCTGGTTCGTGCTGCATATAATTCAAATCCTGGAAACTTAAGCTTAAAAATAGTTGCTGACGAATTGTTAATAAACCCTTTTCAAGATATTGACACCTTAGTGCAAGAGATACGTGAAAAGATAAAACCTTATATAAAAGAGCGTTGCGGCACGATACGAGTGCTAGACATGGCTCAACCTGTTATCTTACGTAAGATTCATACTGAAGTTAATATTAAGGAGAAAATTACTAGAGGTAGCCAAGATAGATATAAGGAAGTACTAGGGTTGCAAGCAATAGAGCAACACGGTAAGCTAACAGTTTTAGGTAAACCAGGAGCAGGGAAAACTACATTTTTAAAATATCTAGCAATACAGTGTATTGAAGGGCAGTTTCAAAGCGATCGCATTCCAATTTTCATCACTCTCAAATATTTTGCAGAAGAATCAAAACAACTAGATATTGTAGAACATATCGCTCGCGAACTATCTGAATGTAAAGTAAAAGATACTCCTGTGAAAACCAAGCAACTGTTAGAGCAGGGTAAAGTATTGGTCTTACTAGATGGGTTAGACGAAGTTCGAGAAAAAGATAACAGCCGCATTATCAGAAAAATTGAAAATTTTAGCCAACAGTTTTGTGATAATAAAATTATTATTACTTGCCGAAAGGCAGCTACAAATTATATATTTGAAAAATTTGTTGACGTTGAAGTAGCAGATTTTAACAATGGGCAAATTGAAACCTTCGCCAATCAATGGTTTAACTATAGAAAATCAGGTAAGGCAGAAAAGTTCATTCAAGAGCTTGAGAAAAATCAGCCTATCAAAAAACTAGCCACTAATCCACTACTTCTTACATTACTATGCTTAATCTTTGAAAAACAAGGAGAATTTAAAAATAATCGCTCTGAATTGTATGAAGAAATGATTAATCTTTTATTAAATAAATGGGATGATAGCCGCAATATTAAACGCAAAGCAATTTATAAAAATTTATCTACTAAAGGGAAGAAAAAATTATTAAGTAAAATTGCGTTTTCAATGTTTCAAAAAGAAAAGTATCGCTTTAATAACAGAGACGTTGAGCACTTAATTTCTGATTACATCTATAATTTATCTGACGCGAAAACAAACTCTAAATACTTTTTTGTAGATACTGAAAAGATTTTGGAAGAAATTGAAGCCCAGCATGGGCTGCTAGTTGAAAAAGACAATAAATATTCCTTTTCTCACTTAATATTTCAAGAGTATCTCACTGCTTGGGAAATTGAAGAAGAGTCTGCTTATGAAGGTTTGGTAGCACGCTTTATTGAGAATGATAAGCGCTGGCAAGAGGTCTTTTTCCTAACTGCTGAAATGATGCAAAATGCTGATGTTTTGTTTTTATTAATGAAGGATAAGATTGATGGAATACTTTCAATTGATGAGAATTTACATAATTTTTTAGAATGGATAAATCAGAAATCTCATTCTGTTAAAGCTTGTTATAAACCAGCCGCAATTCGAGGCTTTTATTTTGCTTTAGAACAAAGATTAATTATAAAAGGGAACGAGCAAAATCAAAATGTATACCAATCTGATATGTTAGTTCAACAGTTTCAATTAGCTAGTAAAATAGATAAATTTCTCGAGTATTCTCTTACACTTGAATTAGATATTGATTATGCTCAAGAATTGGCTCTTGATATAGAAGATTTAGAAAATTCTTGGGATTATCAAGAGCATGAAAGTCTAGTTTATGAATGGGGCGATATCGATCTTTCTCAAATTGAGAATAACGATATTGTAGAAACAACGCAATTTAAATCGAGTGAAGTTCCTCAGGAAACCGATATAGAACAAATGCGGTTTGAACTGAGTGAAGTTACTAAGCGAATTGAGGACTCATCTAGAAAAATGGATCGGGAAATGCAATATGACCTCGATATTGCTGAATATATAATAGCTAGTTTTTATCAGCGACGTTTATACGCTAATGATGTTCTCAAAACTGTTATAGAAAATTTAAGTCTTCAATTAAAAGAACAATTTAGAATTTTAGTTCAATCAATGCATAATAGAGATAAAAATATTGACGATAGTTTTCAAGAATGGTGGAATAACAATTATAAAATTTGGTTTAAACAATTAAAAAAGATTCTGCTGATACAGCATCGAAATATTGGGCATGATTGGCAGTTCAACGATGCACAAAAACAACTCTTGCAACAGTATTATGATGCCAATATGTTACTAGTTGATTGCCTAAAGAGCGATTGTTACGTTAGCCGTGAAGTACGTCAGCAGATTGAGGATACATTGCTACTGCCTACCAACACCACAGGCGATCGCACTTCAAATGCGTAACATAAGTTTATATGCGGGCATCAAAACGATTGCGAGTGCTTTGAAGGTGCGCCGTTCGCTTTCAACTCGCTCTTGCTTTTGACCCCATCATTCCGACCCAAGCCACCTACAAATCCCTGATGGTCCAGCAGTAAAAAGCTTTGTTCGGGAGGAAAGCACAGCTATTTAACTGTTGCATTTTGGTTGAACCTCTCGCTCCCCGCGTTAATCTCACCTCCTCCAAGACCATCGCGTTTAGAAATCATCTATATACTTCTCAAACCATCCTGAGTTTTGAGGAAAAGTGACAGGCTGCGTTTTGAGCACGTCAGGTAGTGATTCATCTTCAAAAGTCAGCATAAAGACAACAGATTTGTTACTGAGCGGATGACGATAGATGCTAGTTATAGTCGCCAGCATTCCCAATCTTTTACCTCCGACCTCAATCCCAGTGTTGGTAGTTTCTGGCTTAACTAAATATGTCACTTTTTCTCCAACAGAGAAGCCACCATAAGCGGCCAGGAAATCACTGTTCTTTTTCTCGTCCATGTTTAATTTTTACAATTAAGCTAGAAATCGTTTTCTTTCGTTAGCAAAGTTATCGTAAGTCTGTTAAATTTGCGATAAGCGCTCTTTCGGCTTGCAAGGGCTGGGCGATCGCGCTCAGGTAAGGCTCCGCGCCATTGCAAGTCTATTAACTTCAGATGAGCTTTCTGTGGGCGGTTATCATGTAGCTCAAATTACCAGTTTGTCAAGTCATCTCAACGACTTCAATGACTATACCGCCAAAGCGGGCTTCATCTGCCCAACATTGAATTCCATCTATATAGCAATCGTGACTTTTGTATTCTTCTTTACTCTCACCATCGGCATAATAAGCGATATACCCACCGGAAAAGTCTTGGTTGTAGAAAACTAACTTCCTACCATTAATATCGGAGGCTTTCTTGGCACAATTGCTACAAACATATTTTGTGTATCTGGGATTGGGCTGGACGGCAGTGCCGCAAATAGGACAATTTTGTGCGGTCATTTGTTTTATGTATGGGGTGTGCTGTCTCCTCATGTTGCTTAACTCAATTTTATACGCCGGACTCACAGAGAGTTTTACAAAACTTTACAATAAGGTGTGCAAGTGGCACAGGGCGATAAGCCAACTGCCTGCGGGAGTACAGCCGTATCGCTCTTTCGAACACACCCTTTTTCAATTAGCTCTGGTTATGTGAAGCTTCATCCACAACTCCACATTCTTGTTCTATAAAACTCAACAATTTTTCTTCAAAAGGAGTTAGATAAGGACGCTTGACCTCTCCGAGGTGTTTCAACATTTTGATGGCAGCATCTTCTAATTTTTTGTTGCTAAGAAGTCGGGTAATGCGTTTGCTTATCTCTTGCATCTGTTCGCAATTAGAATCCGAGTAATCCAAAGATTTTAAATGGTCCATGCTCACGGTATATTCTCCATCCCATGCAATAACGTTACAACTGAAATTATTGACTTGACTAACGATACACCAGCACCCACCCTTCCCTCTAAAATCTGGGTTGTCTTTCACAACAAACTGACAAACTTCTCCTATACGATAGGGATTGGGCACTTTGGTACGTTCCATGATACGCTGGACAACATCTTTGACGATGCGACCGGAAGGCACTTTATTGCCCGCTTTCTCCACCGCTTGCTGCCAGACTTCCCGTTGCTGGTCGGGTTCTAGCTTGGTTAGGGGTCGAACTTGGCATTCGTTGGTGGGCAAAATTTGGGAACAAATTGTTCCCAAATCGTCCTCAATCTGAATTTGGGAACCAATGGTTCCCACCAACAGATTATCTACAACCTCTGAACCAGCAATTAAGTAATTGACATTACGATGGGTAAAACTAAACCGACTTTCACAGTATTTTTCAAAGGTTTTGTGAGTAGAACGATACAAACGTTTATTCCGTAATTCCATCAATGCTTTTCCGCATTCATAGAAAGAGCGTTCCACCTTGCGCTCTAACTGAAGGCGCAACTGCTGCTCTTCAAGAGTTAGTTCTTCTAGTTGAACAACTTCTACCGATACCGTTTCGGAATGTTCTTTTGGTAACTCAGGTTTGGGCATAATGAGGGTGCAATTTTTGGAAAAACTTTGAATGACGAACGCACCCTAACGATTGCGAGTGCTTTGAAGGTGCGCCGTCCGCTTTCAACTCAAGAGCACTGCCTAACTGGCTCTTGCAATGACCCCATCATTCCGACCCAAGCCACTTACAAATCCCTGATGGTCTAGCAGTAAAAAGCTTTCTTCAGGAATAAAGCACACTGTTTGTGTATTGGGCAATGTTTCTACATCCAAACACAGCACTTCAAAAGTAATACCAGTAGTAGTGTATTCGGGTTCTGCGATAACCATCCAGGTATTGCCGCAAGCGTGTTGAATAATATCGCCCTCAGTCAGTTGGTCTGCACGAATCGTGCTATCTTGTGAAGTTTGTGCAATCATAAAGAAAAATCCTGCGATTGGGGTTTAACGAGAAAGGCGATTTTTTTGCTTGGCAGGCGCGATCGCCTTTCTCTTGTCCTTTAATTGTACACTGTTAGCTAATGATGTACAATCAATGACAGCTAATAATATACAAGTAGAATGTTAGGGTTTATGGCAAAAACTTACATGAAGGTCAGACGAACAATAGAGAAAGAAGCCCCAGGATTGGGACAACAAATCAAAAAAGCCAGGGAGGCCGATCGACGTTCATTAGAAGCTATCTGCGCTGAAGCTGGTTTATCTCGCGTTTACTGGTACGACATAGAAAAGGAAAACGTGAGAGATTCGTTACCAGAAGACACTCTCCGCAAGATTGAAAAGGTACTTGGTGTAAATTTTGGGGTGAACTTTGATGTATGAACCCTCATCGGTTGACCCTCTCACTCTTCCCTCACTACCTTTAGAATGGAGCAAAGGACTTCCTGAGTGCCCTGGTATCTACTTTGCCATTGATAGTCAAGGAACAGTCCAGTATATTGGCAGGTCAAATAATATTCAGCACAGATGGTTGCAGCATCACAGGAAACGCCAGTTGGAACAAATAGGAGGAGTTAAAATTGCATGGATAGAAGTGTCCGATAAAACTTTGCTGCCAGTAATAGAAAAAGCTCTCATTGATTGGTTTGACCCGCCTTTAAACCGAAGATTTGCAGTAGTTAGATGTAACACAAATGACAAAGAAAGTCCACCGTTAGTAACCAAAGTTCTTTGGAAGTTAAGAGAAGTCATGAAACAACGTGGAATTACAAACAAAGCGATCGCAGATGAATTAAATGTTCATCCTACGACTATTTCTCGACTGAAAACCCAGGATGTATTACCAGAGATTGGTAGTGAAACACTATGTCAGTTAATTAATGCCATTAATTAAGTTAAGCGTAGAAGGTTATGGTTTCTGCACCTTGACCGAACTCGTTGAGCTAGTCAGCGAGCGATGACAATCAACACCAGTTGAGAATGTGTTGTGTATGATCGCGCGTTTTGTTGTAAAAGCTTAAGACGGATGCAAGAAGGGGGTCTTGTATTAAGTGCGATCGCTTCGCACTTCAGGTATTAAACGTCCGACGCGATTTGATGGAATAGCAATGGGATGAATTTATTGTGCGATCGCACTCCTTGGGTGTGCTGTATTTCGTTACTTTGAAAATTCTGAAGATTATGTTCTTTGCACTGATACGCGCCATCGCATACGCTAAAGTTAAGTAAAGCTATGCCTGCTTGTTTGACTCTGATTGTGTTATGGACTGCGTACAACCACAACATGAAGAAAAAAACATAACCATCTATGACTTGATGGACGAAATTTTAGTAGTTTGTCCCCGTTGTCAGGCGCTAGCACACATTACATCTGCTTGTTCTGAGAGTACATCCGTTCTAACGTACTTTCAAGTACGGCGTCTTATCTGTAGAGGATGTGGATTGAGTAAAGAGTTAGCTGCTCAAGGCTTTGGATACGATTGGCATGCAGATCCCATGCGCGATCCTTTCTTCAGGCTGCCACTGTGGTTACAGACCAAATATCGCCAGTACGTATTGTGGGCATACAATGATCGCCATCTACTGCTGCTAGAACAATATATAGCCAGTTCGTTGCGTGGCTCGAAGCCCGTTCCTAAATACGGATGGCATAACCAAAGCTTGTTTAGCCGCCTGCCTAAATGGATGATTGTTGCTAAACACCGCCCTAGCTTGCTTAAGGCGATCGCCAAACTCAAGCAAGAAAAACTGGGTACAAACTGAGTGCAAACAGCGTTTTTGATTGCCCGTATTCCCCTTGATTACAAAACTTTACAAAAAGTGTGCAAGTGGCACAGCATTTGAGGTAGAGCGATCGCTACATTCTGCCGAAGCGTAACATAATTTAACCTTTATACGCCGGAGTCACATAGGGAGTGCGATCGCCTAACTTTTTTTGATGTCTCACCTTGTGACTGAGAACTGAGAGAGTATGAGGATGCGATCGCGCTTAATAGTTCTGGGGAAACTTGGGCGAGCGTACAAAACTTTACAATAAGGTGTGCCACTTGCACAGCATAATCGTACAGGGTGATCGCCGAGCTATATACACATCAAAATTAAAGAGATCTTCTACAAATGATAGGAAAAACTCTGCATATTTACTACCTCTGGCCTCTTCTTTCATATAAATTATAGAAAACTTACTTTATACAAGTTTTACTTTTTTGTTGGTACCAATGTACTACAAAGCGATAGAATAGTGTTAAGCATTGTTTTGTTAATTGGGTTGCTGGGTGGTTAATATGCGTAGCAAGCTAGAAAGATGGTATCCTGTAACATTCGGATTCTTTATTACCGCGTTATGTTATTTGTTATTTCGCAGTAAACCTTTACCTAGTTCTTTAAAAGACATATTTTCTGCTGCCACAACACTTAGCGGTATTGCAGTAGGTTTTCTTGCAACAGCTATGTCAATATTATTTACAATAAGTAATACATTTGTTGTGAAGCAAATAAAAAATACTAATAAATACACCAGACTAATTAATTATTTTATGGATGCTATCAATTGGTCGTTTTTACTAGCAGCGTTTAGCTTAGTCGGTCTATTTATTGATATTAATAATCTAGGAGTTTGGCAGTGGTCTGCTTTTGGAATTTGGTTATTTACTCTAATAACATCTGGACTTAGTTCTTATAGAGTTATTAGAGTTTTCGCAGCAATTCTACGTGCAGCTAATTAGCATATTTCATGCATTTGGAATATTTCAGATTCCCGCTTTTTCCAAGCATCCCTTAAGGCTATTTGTCTTTCTGGATAAGGGATGTTTCGTTTTTTACTAGATGATTGGATTTTAATGTATTCGCGCATTTTATCTTTTAATAAATCAATAAATATATGCTCGTTATCATCACTAGAACCAGAAATTCTTACAGTTTTTACTTGACTTGAATTTTGATGAGAAATTCTTAATAATGATTCTGCTGCATTACGTACTTTAGCTACAGATAAAGATGACTGTTTTTGACGAGACACCTTTAACTCCATATTAATAGCTGGAGCTTGAAAAACTTTAGTTAAGTTAGCAAATTCTTCAAGACCAGAACTCTCAAAAATACTCATATTTCCTAAAGCAGCAATATTAATATGAAACTTGCTAACACTGTTCATTTTATTAAATCTTTGCATAGCATCCAGTTGAAGAACTGGGTCTAGATAAATAGAAGTATTACTTCCAATCATTAATTCAAAATATTTAGCAAAATTTCCTGGTGATACACCATGCTTATTAGATTGAAGTGCTAAAATCCGAGTAGCTGGATGATAAATAAACGCCGATTGTTCACCTATACCTTCATCATCTGCTAGCTTAAAATCTTCTATAGTACCAGCAAGATTGCCCTTAACAGGTATATTATCCATACGAAGACGAACTATCTCTCCTTCCCAAGTATGCTCCCATCCATATTTAGCCTCATACAAGAAAACAGGTTGAAAACGAACTTCTTGAGACCTTTGAGCGATAGAAATAGTGATAATTTTCTGCAAAATGTCATTAAAAGATAAATTTGATTCCTCGGAGACTGTAACTTTATAGAAGTCAATAGTTAGATTTTTAGACATAATTCGTGACAAACTTGCCAATTTTTAGATAAACACTTTATCTTATAGCAAATTTTTTTGCACCTGTATCAAGACTTTCCGCTTTTTACAGAACGGAAAAATGATAGAAAGGTGCGCTATTCACCTCAATTAATGATAGAAGCAATGTTTGAATAAAGTGCGATCGCATCCCATCACGCCGCCCAATCCTTACACAACAACTCCGCCTGCTGCAGCACTGTCAGCGTTGCCTTCTCCTGCTTGTCTGGTGGGTAGCCGTACTTCCTCAACAGTCGCTTAACCGTTGTCCGCAACTTAGCCCGGACGCTTTCTTTCACAGTCCAATCAATAGTGACGCTACGGCGGATGGTTTGTACGAGTTCGCGGGCAATGGCTTGAAGTGTTTCATCCCCCAGAACTGCAACTGCACTGTCATTGACTTCTAGGGCATCATAAAACGCGAGTTCATCCTCAGTTAACCCCAAATTCTCACCCCGCTTGTATGCTTCCCGCATCTCCCGTGCCAAATCAATTAACTCTGCAATCACCTGTGCAGCTTCAACAGCACGATTTTGGTAGCGACGGACTGTTTGCTCTAGCATTTGGGCAAAGGAGCGAGACTGTACCAAGTTGCGACGGGAACGGGTTTTGATTTCGTCGTTGATTAACTTTTGTAACAACTCCAGTGCTAGGTTGCGAGTTGGCAAACCCCGCACTTCTTCTAAAAATTCATCAGAAAGAATGGAGATATCGGGGTTCTTCAATCCAGCATCCTTGAAAATATCCACCACTGCATCAGATGCCACTGCCTTGGAGACAATTTGTCGGATAGCGGTGTCTAAATCCTCCTGGCTTCTCCCCCCGGCGGTGGTGTGTTTGGCAAAGGCAGCCCGGATGGCTTGGAAGAAACCCACTTCATCGCGAATGTTTATAGCTTCATCACTGGAACTGCATAGAGCAAAAGCTTTCGCCAGTTCGTTGACCGCCTTCATGTAGCGTTGCTTGCCGTCATCCTGTCCTAGTATATGGTCCATTGCAACGGGAATGACCGTAACCCGTTGGGATGGAGTGCCTGTAAAAAACTGCTGGTAATTAAAGCTGTGAAACAGCCCTTTCACCACTTCGTACTTTTCCAACATTAGGGCAATAACTTCTTCTTGAGGAATGCCTGTTTGACCCCTATCGCCTTCGGTGTAATCTTTGAGGGCTTTTTTGAGTTGCTCGGCAATGCCCAGGTAATCTACCACTAAACCACCCGGTTTATCCTTAAATACCCGGTTGACTCTGGCTATATTATCGTAACGCAAAGTCTGAAAAAAATTGTCTGTGGCCAGAAATAGAGAAGAGGTTGCCCGATCATTTACAACCAACGTGCGCTGGCAAAACACCCGTCGGCGATCTCGCCGTCCTTCCCTTTATCTTTCAGCACAATTACCATCAGTATACCGAGAAATATTTTTTTTAAAAATAAAAATATTGACTCGTGCTTTTCAGCATTATCACTTAAATTTTTACCAAAGATAAAGATTAAAAAAAGACTTTTTTTAGACAGTGCAAAGACTCCTGTTATCTGGGAACTCTTGAAGAGAGGATTATCAGTTTCATAGGAAACAGGTGTAATGGCAGCGGAACGGTTACTGCAATTAGGTGATATAAGAGACATTAAAAACCCGGAGAAAATAGCTTCTCTATTTAGAAAAATTGGTTACAACACTTTTACACAACAGTTAGCTGTTGATGAATTAGAGTTACCAGCCCGCAGTGCCGAGGCTGTTTGGAATGCTTACTTAATTGCTGACCACCAAAAGGGCAGCGAATCGCTCCAAGTCTTGTTGTTTCAATTACAAGGTGATGAATGGTCGTCTCCTGGTTTGGCTGGTAACAGAATGCGGTCATTGGCTCAAAGCTTGTGCAGGCGTCCTACGAATTTCTTGCTCTTGGGGACGAAGGATTACGACCAGCTGATGTTGGTCAATCCCCGTAAAAGTTTTGATGCTCAAATGAATCTCAAAGTAGGCATCCGCAAACTATTAATTGACCGGACTAACCCAACGAACTACGACAGAGATAGACTAGAAGCAATAGCCGCCCGTAACTTTTCTCCCCAAGAACTTTACCAGGTTCAGTGTGATGCTTTTGATGTTGAAAAACTTACCAAGCAGTTTTATCGGGAGTACCATGAAATCTTTGAGGAAGTCAAGCGGGTCATCAAAGCCAATAACCGCCACTCCTACTTTGAAGACCCCAGCCGCTTGCACCAGTTTTCCCAACGGCTTTTAGGACGGATTATGTTCCTCTATTTCCTACAGAAAAAGGAATTTTTGGGAGGAAACCGGGATTTCTTAAGAACCGAGTACCGCAAACTCAGGTCGGAATCGGAAGATCCGGATTTTTATCAAACGATATTAGAACCACTGTTTTTTGACACCCTCAACAAACAACGTCCCAACCACGATTCCCCTTGGGGCAAGATTCCTTACCTTAATGGTGGTTTATTTGACCGCGACTACGGTGATGGAATAGTTGACGCTACAGATGTAGCTACACCCTCACACATTCATCTACCCAATTCCCTCTTCGACCCTTCCAATGAAAAAGGAATTCTTCAGTTCTTTAACAGCTACAACTTCACTATCTCTGAGAATATTCAGGGTGATGAAGAAGCTGCTGTTGACCCAGAGATGTTGGGTAAGGTCTTTGAAAACCTCTTAGCATCTGAAGAAAGGGGTCAAAGCGGCACGTTCTACACCCCACGGGGAATCGTTCATTTTATGTGTGTGGAATCCCTCAGTTGCTATTTGGCAGACACCAGCGGTGTGGATGTTGAAGTTATCAAACAACTTATAAATGTTGACCTAGATTTACCAGACAAGCAGTTCAAGCAACTTTTAACCAACGAACAAGCCAAAAAACTCAAAAGAGCTTTGGAGTCTGTGAAAATTTGCGACCCTGCAGTGGGATCGGGTGCCTATCCTTTAGGTATGATGCAAGTGATGCTAGCAGTCCGGCAGGCGATCGCCAGACGGGAGGGCATAACGGTAGAGCGTGGCAGTCTTGCCATTAGCGAGTGGAAGCGCGATATCATTGCCAACAACTTGTATGGAGTGGACATCAAACCTGAAGCCATTGAGATTGCTAAATTACGGATGTGGTTATCGCTGATAGTGGACGTTCCTAATATTGAGGATGTAGAACCCCTGCCCAATCTCGACTATAAACTTATGTGTGGAGATTCACTGATTTCTACTATCCACGGTGAAAGACTGATTCCCGACCCTACCAAAGACCTGCAAATAGTACTGAACGTAACGCCCATACACGAAGCCATCCAACCTCTAATAGACTTACAACATCAGTACTTCGCTTCTCAATCTGATGAACGCAAATCCCTGCGAGAACAAATTCTAGAAGCAGAAAAGAACGTTTTTCGAGTCGCGATTGGATACCGCCGTCAGTACTGGGAAACAGAGTACCGCAAGTTACAACAAGATATACAACGGATGAAGGGCAAAGCTAGCCGCACCCAAACCCAAAAGCAGCAGGAAATAACTACCAAGTTACAAGAGTTGGACGCAGTAGCAGCTGAAGTCGAACGGGGAATGCGATCGCTTAGCTTCTTCCAATGGCACTTGCATTTTAATAAAGTGTTTCAGCAAAAGGGTGGGTTTGATATTGTGATTGGAAATCCACCGTATGTCAGACAGGAGAAGTTGAGTGAAGAGTATAAAAAGCTTCTGAAGATTGAGTTTCCCGATTTGTTCAAAGGAACTGCTGATATTTATACTTATTTCTATGGGCGTGGTGTCAATCTACTACACAATGGTGGATATTTAACATATATCAGTTCCAACAAATATATGAGGGCTGGTTACGGCGATAAGCTACGCCAGTTTTTAGGTAACCAATCGACAGTACACCAACTCATTGACTTTGGTAATACTGCTGTTTTTGAAGCGATCGCATACCCCAGTATAATTTTAGTTAGCAAAGCACTACCCTCAAATCAGCAAACTCAGACCTTGACATGGGAAGCAGGGCAATCAGTTGAACAATTAAGTTCGGTATTTCGGGCTAATAGCTTCTTGATGACTCAAAAGGAATTAACTCCTGATGGTTGGCGGTTAGAAACTCCATCTACGTTGAGGTTATTAGAAAAGTTGAGAAATACAGGGTTACCTTTAGGTAAGTATGTACAAGGGCGATTTTACTATGGTATTAAGACAGGATTAAATGAGGCTTTTGTAGTAGATAGAGCAACACGAGACAAGTTAATTGCAGAACATCTTTCATCTGCGGATGTGTTAAAACCTTTTTTAAGGGGAAGAGACGTAAAGCAGTGGCGAGTAGATTTTGCTGAACAGTACTTAATTAAAATAGAATCATCAGAAAATAAACAACATCAATGGTCTGGTAAATCAGCACAGGTAGCTGAAAAAATCTTTGCTAAAAGTTATCCAGCTATTTATAATCATTTTCAATTATTTCGCTCTAGATTAATGAACCGTGATGACCAAGGAAAGTATTTTTGGGAATTACGATCTTGTAAGTACTGGCAAGAGTTTGAACAGCCAAAGATTGTTATACCTGCCATAGCACAAAATGTTGAATATGCAGCTGATTCTTCTCAGTTCTTTAGTAATGATAAAACATCTATTTGTATAATTGATAACGTTAATTACTTGCTTGGACTTCTCAATTCCAAAGTATTATGGTGGTTTATTCAACAAATTGCATCAACCAAACAGGGAGGATTTTACGAATTTAAGCCAATGTACGTTTCACAGTTACCTATTTCTGATGCCTCTGTTATTGAGCAGAAAACTATAGAATTTTTAGTTCAAGCATGCTTAGATGCTAAAGGGCAAGGAGTTGAAAATTGGGAGGCAGAGATTGACGATCGCGTTGCTCATTTGTATGGGTTAACATCTGAAGAAATAAAAATTATTCAAGGAGAGTAACAGTTATGGGTTCATTGACCAGTGCTTTGCAACCTTTTCTAAATTGGATGAGTTTGATAAATATCGTTGTGCTCATCATTTTTTTAGGAATAGGAGTTAAAGCAGCTTTTTTCTTAAGAAGCTTTGTCTATTTCATTCTCGCTCCAGTTTGCCTCATTCTTTTTGCTAGTACATTCTCTAATTTGTTACCTGAAATGTATCCGGGAGTTATTAATTATATTTGGACATTAGCTCTAGGATTTGTTATGGGTAAGGTTGTCTACTGGATTAGTCGTCAACTTTTCTGACTTTTCACGGCATCTGGAAAACGCCATTTTGAGCTTTTCTCAAACCTTGATTTTTACGTTAGCTATTTTCATTAATTTTGAGCTATTGAGAATTAACCTGTAGAAAAAGTCACGTTATTTCGAGGTTTGAGAACTTCCCGTGAAAAGTCAGGTCAACTTTTATCGAGTTTGTGAAATGCTTACTAAAACTATTGGGTTCTCCTTACTAAAGTAATTAAAACAATGCCCCTCCCTGACTATATAGACAACGATCGCCACAAACTTGAAGTGATTCTCAAAGAACTCATCCTTAACGACAACCAGACTGACCTTGATATCGCCACCGGGTTTTTCCGCATTGAAGCATGGATGAGGTTGGAGGATGCTTTTAACCAACTCACCAATCTGCGCTTGTTGATTGGACGCGACCCTGCTATCTTGCCCGCAGAACTCAGTACCATTGATTTGGTGCGCTATTTCCGTCAAAGCGTTCAAGGTCAGTTAGAGGGAGAACCGTTTAATCTGGGTTACAAACGGCAAATTGACCGCTTGATTGACTACTTAAAGCAAGACCACATTCAAATAAGGTTGTTTGGAGCTTTGGGCGATAAGACACCATTCCTCCACGCCAAAGCTTATATCTTTGATGACTATAGTATTATTGGGTCCAGTAACTTAACCCCATCGGGTTTGGATGGCAACACGGAGCTTAACGTGTTGATCAAACAAGGTGCGATCGCCCGTGACTTGAGAACCAACTGGTTTGAAAAGTTCTGGCAACACGACAGCGTTGACACCAATTACAAAACCAAGCTCATTGATGCTCTCAATGCTTCCAAGTTTGGTAGTAAACCTTACACCCCGTACCAGGTGTTTGTCAAAGCATTGTACGAATTGTTTAAGGAAGATACCGTCCTCACTGGGAGCGATCGCACGTCTTTAGAACTTGCGAGTTTCCAACAAGAAGGGTTTGAACGAGCTGTCAGACTTCTCGAACGCCACCGCGCTTGTATCGTGGCGGACGCTGTTGGTCTTGGAAAAACGTTTATTGGGTTGAGGTTGCTGGACCATTACTTGATTAAAGATAAGCGTCCCGGTTACGTTCCTCGTGCAGTGGTGATTTGTCCTGCTCAATTGCGAGAATTGGTATGGTCGAAAAAGCTGGATGAATTTGGCATCAAGGCAGATGTCATCTCTCAAGAAGAAATCAGCCGCAAAAGCTTTAACGTCAAACAGTTCAGTAAATATGACCTGGTAGTAGTGGACGAATCTCACAACTTCCGCAACTCCTCTACCAACCGCTATCAAAACCTCCAACGGCTTATTGGCAGTGGCAAGCGCAATAAAAGGGTAGTGCTACTGACAGCAACACCCATTAATAACAGCATCTACGATCTGTACCACCAAATTCTACTCCTTACCCGCAACAATGAAACCTATTACAGGGAATGGGGCATCTCCAATCTCAAAACTTACTTCCAATCTTTAGCTAAAGGTAGCGTGGAAATTACCGAACTCCTGCTGCAAACAATGGTACGTCGCAGCCGTCAAGATGTTATCAAACGACAGCAGGCAGGCGAGCAAATTTTTATTACTGGTAAAGAAATTCGCTTTCCCAAACGCCAGTTAGAACAATTTACTTACAACTTTGAAGATAGCTTTCAAGGGCTGTATGCAGGCATTGCTAACCAAATTGACAAACTCAATCTAGCACCTTACAACATCCGGGCATTTAAGAAAAAGAAAAACCAACAAGACGAAGCCCAGGTTAAGCGCAACGAAGCTCTAGTCGCCCTCATGAAATCGCTATTTCTCAAACGCTTGGAAAGTTCGCTCATCGCCTTTGAAAACAGCATCTCCTATCAACAGCAGTTCCAACAAGCTTTTGATGCTAATTTGCAACAGGGTAGACTTTTAGACAGCAGCACGTTTCGCAAACTGTTATCAGCAGAAACTGATGAAGAAGAAAATGTTGAAATTAACGAGCTGATCGACTCTTTAGCAGAGATTGATGCATCGGATTATCAACTTAACCAACTGCGATCGCAAATTGCAGAGGACTGTCAAACACTAGATGACATCCTCCTCAAACTCCAGAAAATACGGGTATCTGTTGCAGCCCACCAAGACTATGACCGCAAGCTAGCTGCTTTCAAAGAACTTCTGCTACGGCTCAAAGGTCAAAAGGTCTTGGTCTTCAGTTATTTTAAAGACACAGCCGATTACGTATACAAGCAGCTGTTGGGCGATGAGCAATGGCTCGCACAAATGCAGTTACCCATCATCGATATTATTACCGGAGAGACACCCAGCAAGCAGCGGTTTGAAAAAGTCAAGCGCTTTGCCCCTAAAGCCAATATTACCAAAACCAATTTGGATGAAGAAGAGCAGGAAGAACTCCAGCAAATTGATATCCTTATCTGTACAGACGTACTTTCCGAAGGTCAAAACCTACAAGATGCAGGGGTACTGGTAAACTACGACCTCCACTGGAACCCAGTGCGAATGATTCAACGTGCCGGACGGATTGACCGACTAGGTACGGATTTTGAGGAATTGTTTATTTACAACTGCTTCCCCGAACAGGGCTTAGAAATACTCTTGGGACTGGTTGCTAGACTACAACAAAGGATTGCCATGATTGACCGTGAAGTGGGGTTAGATGCCAGCGTCCTTGGTGAAACCATTTCTGAACGTAGTTTGGAGGAATTGCGGAAACTCAAAGAAGCAGACACCGATGCAGAAAAAGCAGAAATTCTAGAGGAACTCGAACAAGCGATCGATTTAGTGTCCCTTGATGAGATGAGATTCCCCTTACTGGAATTTATCAACCAAGTGGGAAAAGAAGCTGCTGAAGACATTCCCCTGGGAATCCACAGCACCCGTACTACCAAAGATTTAGATGGCATCTTTCTTGCTTTCCGCGTCCGAGATAGGCATTTTTGGCACTTCTACCCCCGCGTCAATAACTTCATCTCCACAGACCCCACCAAACTCCAAAGCGAGAAACGCCAAATTTTTAAGTGGCTGCAGTGTAAAGCTAGCGACTTTCCCCATCCAGATGAACTACCACCCGTCAAATTTGATAACGCCATTTTTGCCGTGCTAGATGGTGCAGTCCGCAATCTATTGTCCGATCTCCAACGCCGACAAACAAGCGGACTCCTCAAACCAACACTATCAAAACTGCTGCAAAAGATTCAAACTGCCCTCACTCAACCCAATCTGTTTAGAGTTGATGCCACAGACACAGAAGTCAAAGAGCGAGTCTTACAAACAATTGCCTCAGTCAATCTCCGTACCTATGAAAGAGATATTAAGACCATTTGGGAGAAATTTGTTCAAAGCCAAGACATTGGTACATTAGTATCAGATTTGGACGAACTGTTTGTTGACCAGCAACTGTATGAGGAAACAGAACCAGAAGATGGCGATCGCATACTATCTGCGATTAAAGAAGAGGAGGTACAGTTAATTTGCTATCAGTGGTTCAAGCCAGGTTAATACTTATTTACTGAAAGCCGCAATTCTATTCAAGAACTAACACAAGACAGGAGTGATCGCATCCCGTCACCATACCAAAGTGAGTTTCCCCTAGAACTAAAATGGTGGAGTGCAATAAACTAGGATTGTAAGAGATGAGATCAACCTTATCGTACCTACAACTTGAGTTTCCAGATTTTTTGCATTTCACTACAACTTAAGTTATCTTTGAATAGCTTCCACAATTTTTCTCTAAAAACTGTACTTATGACTATTGATATCTATGCATTTTACAATAACAAAGGCGGTGTTGGTAAAACAACACTTTGTTGTAATGCAGCAACATTGTATGCAGAAAATAATCCGAAGACCCAAGTATTAGTTATTGATATGTGTCCTCAAGCAAATATATCTCAATTTTTACTAGGAGGAGGTAGAAGAGGATACCAAGTGAATCAAAGGTTACAATCCTCATCTACTAGAAAAAATATCGTTGGGTTCATAGATTGGCTTTTAAAGGGAAACTCAAATTTTCGGAGACTTAATACTTCATATCGAGTTAAAGTTTCTCCTTTCAATGAAAATATTTCACCCAATCTATATTTAATAGCTGGTGATTCCTTCTTAGAATCTCTCTCATTAGCCTTAAATTATGCTGTTATTAATCCTGCTAACATAAGAGCTTGGTCAGAATATATGACAGCAATTAAAAGACTTTGTGAATACGAATTTGATAGTGAAAAATATAGTAATATAGTTGTTTTTATAGACTGCAATCCCAGCTTCTCTATATATACACAAATGGCTTTAGTTTCCTCCGATAAAATTGTCATTCCAATGATGGCAGACTATAGTTCACTTGAAGGAATAAAAAGTCTTTTTACACTACTTTATGGCAAATATCCTTCGGCTGCTTTAAAGCAGTATGCTGATGATATAATTACTTTTAATAAGCAAGTAAATGGTTTTAACTTACATCTACCCAAAATTTACGAATTTGTTTTTAATAATTATACTATTAAAGATGGAGTAGCAACAGCATTTGATTCTATCAGAACCGAATTAATTCAATTTTGCTACGATCAATTTAACAATTTCCCACAACTATTTCAGCCTTGTACAGTTACACCAACTTCTGTGACAGAATGGGAAAATTTTTATGTTTCAGATATAAAAGATTTTCATACATCAGGTAAAGTATCATCATCTCTTGGAATACCTATGTTTATTCTTCCAAACCAAACTAAGTATGAAATGCCAGATGGAACGGAAGTAAAACTACCGAGTGCTAATTATGAAAAAGCTTTAGAAGATATCAAAAATTTTGTCAATAAGATAAATTAAACGGATTTGTTTTTGAGGTTGGTGTGACACAAACGAGAAAGTATGTGCCTTTTCCCAACCTTTTGGCAGCCCCATAAGTTACCTCAAAACGTACCAAGCGTGGGTACGATCACATGATAGCAAGAAATTTCCTCGTTATCTCTAGTAGGGATGAAAACCGTTCATACAGACTAATACATCCTCAACCGCTTTCACCGCAAGGTTTTCCGATACCTGGTACAGCATCGGCAAGCGCGATCGCACGCTTGCAAGAGTCGAAGAAGCTGGGGTTGTATCCCAACCTGAGGGCAGTGTACTTGGAGGGAAGAAGGATGAAGTATAAAAAACTTTATATTCATGAATCCTCAATAATTCTAGGGAGCCAACAAGTGTACTCTTGGAAATCAGCCCATCAAACATGAAGTATAGCTATATACTTCTGTTTGGAATTGTTTATGAGCAAGTGGCGCAAGAAGTTTGCTAGCGTGCTTAATTCTTCACTAGAACAAAAGCAGGTTTTCTTGACTGGGCAAAAATTACTGATATATGTTGCTATTGTAGTTGGAGTGATTGCGATTTTTTCATCTCTGTACCGATTCGATTGGGCTGGCTTCGGACCGGACTCCAATAAATCAGTGAGTGTAGAGGAAGCGATCGATCCCAAAAATGGAGCCATTATCAAACTTACGAAAAAAACCGAGCACTTTCAGTCAGGTAAAACTCTTTGGGATTGGTTGCAATTGTTTGGTACGCTTGCAGTTCCAGTTTTGTTAGTTATTTTAGGAAATCAGTTGCAAAGTAAAGAAAAAGAAATAGCAGATACCAATCTACGTGAAGAATCTTTACAAGATTACATTGACCGTATGTCAGAGTTGTTGCTAGACAAGAATTTGAAAAATTTAGCTATTGATGACCCTTTACGAGATACAGCATTAGATGTAGCACGTGCTAGAACTTTGTCGGTACTGCGGAGGCTGGGTAAAGATAAAGAACGCAAAGGGAGCGTTATTCGATTTTTAATTGATGTAGAACTGACAGGTGAGTTTAGTTTGAGTGATGCGTATCTTGAAGGTGCATACCTTGAAGGTGTTGACCTTAAGAATGCCTACTTCAGCAATGCTTATTTCAAAGATGCCTATCTCAATGGTGCTAACCTTACTAATGCTAACCTCAGCAGTGCCAATCTTAACGGTGCTAACCTCACTGGTGCAAACCTTAACGGTGCAAACCTCATTGGTGCCAATCTCAACGGTGCCAATCTCAACGGAGTCCAACTTACCAGTGCTAAACTCGCTAATGCCCAGATCAACGATGGTCAGCTCAACAGTGCCAACCTGAGTGGTGCTAACCTCCTTAATACTAACCTTCTCAATGCCAGCCTTAGCAATGCTCATCTTGAGGGTACCCATCTCGAAATCGCCATGCTCGAAAGGGTTAACTTCTCTGGTGCCAACCTCAAAGGTGCTAATCTTAAAGGTGCCAACCTTAAAGATGTCAATCTTAAAAATGCTGAGATCGAAAATACTTGCTTTATTAATGTTAAAAACTTAACACCAGAACAAGTTAAACAAGCTAAAAACTGGCAGCACGCAATTTACGATCCTAAATTTCTCGCCATGCTTGAATTACCATCAAATCCAGCAACATAAGCAGAAAGCATTTAAGTAAGTGCAGGTAAAAATGATTATATGGTTATGTTTAAGAATTAGTGCTAACAACTGAGACTTTAAATACTACCCGAGCGGCTGTTCTGAGTTGGTGCTTGTAAGCGGTTGAACCTCAACCCAAACTTCTTCCTCACCAGATGGCTCAGCACTTTCCACTGGAACTGGCTCGAAAAGCAAACGAGTTGGCTCAGTAATTTTACGTGCGAGCGATCGAAGTGAAAGGGAGCGATTACGATGAGTGCCGTATCGCAAGCTCGCACCTTCAGAATGCGTAGTAAGTATAAGCTACTAGAAAATTCAACTATCTCCACCTCAACAGTTACGATCTGGGGATAATTAATAGCACGTTTTTGTAAATAATATAAATAAAGATAAAGTCAACCAATAATTAATAAATTTAATCTTTCTCTTTCTTAGCCTTGCGAAACTCCGTTAAAGCTTGAAAAACCTTTTCAGGGTCAAAACCTCCAGAATTTTGGATGTTGACCGCGATTTCGCTGTTTAGGCTCACAAAAGAGCCAGTCACTACGGTCAATCCTGATTCTGCAAGCCCAAATATTTTTGATTTTGACTCAGTTGGCAATTCGCGAATTTCTTCAGCTAATAATTTCTCTTTCTCCTCAAGTGGAAGCTCGTTTATGAGTCTTTTAATATCATCTAATGTCACAAAGTTTACATTTTCCAAAGCCATATAGTATTTTGTACCCTGTTACCAAAATCATTCTCAGGATAACTTTATACGGCAATTGATTCTTCGTGATAAGTACTTAGACCTGTTTTTTGTTTGCTACTTTGACGCTGTTGAATCTCCTGTTTCCACTTACGACCTATTGCGAGCATAGCTTTCTCTACGTCATCCTCATCCGCTATTTCAATTAGTTCTGCTATTTTGTCCCCTATGGTTTTTGGTTGTACGGTCAAATTTTCGCCTGCCAGCATTTGACAGAAATATAATTTTGAGCCAGGGGCAATTTGCTCCATCCCCTCCAAAATAGCTGCGAACACTTCTTCAGATGCCCATTTTCTGCCAGTTCTGATATCGCTGATGTGGCTCTGTCCTATCCCCACTACAGATGCTAGTTCTTTTCCTTGAATCTGGTATCGGTCCATTGTTTGCTTAATTAGCGTATGGATTTGTGTCTTTGCCATAATGTGAAGTTTTGTTACTTGGTGTATATGTTAAAAGCGTATATTACTCTATAATACGCTATTGGGAGAATCGAATCAATAAAAAGAAACGATACACCTATTTTGTCTTAAGAGCGATTGGTTTGTAGCGATCGCTCATTGTTGTTTACATTCTCTAAAAACAAATCGCCCCTACTCGAACACGAATGGGGGCAAACCTAAACTCACTTACATTATGACAGAAAAATACGGTCAGTACAACGCTTCCGCAAAAATCCAAGGGAAGTTTTATCCGCTCCAGCATGAGGAATGGTTAAGGGCTTGTCGGGAATTAACGCCAGCACAACGAGATGTGCTGTACTACATTCGCACAATCGATCCCCGCAATTACGGTATTGAAATTAACGCTGCTGAGATAGCAAGGCAATTGTCATCGCCGGAGCGTATAGTTCACAGACAAACCGTAAGCCGTGCTCTGAAAGAACTAGATGCAAAGGGATTCATCGACCTTGAACTGTTGCAAGTTAAAGCTAAGGTAAAACCCAAGGGGTTGTGGTGTGATGACGCACCAGGGTGTGATGACGCACCAGGGTGTGATGACGCACCGCGATCGATCGCCACACACCGCGATCGATCGCCACGCACCGCGATCGATCGCCACGCACCGCGATCGATCGCCACACACCAAGCGAAGCCTGAAACCGTTGTAGATAAATGCTCTCAAAGCGCAAAGAGTATTAAAGAGTTAAAAGAGTCTATAGAATCTCTCTCAGATGTGCCAAAGCAAGAGAGAGAGGATTTTAAAAAATTTGTTCGTCAAGAATACAAACGCGTTGAGGGTAAGGAAATCCGTCACATAAATGCGTTTTTACAGGGCGAACATTTTCAGGAGTGGTACCATTCGTATCAAAACCGCCCCGAAGCTCATGCGGTTGCCCAAGCTGATAAATGGGCAAATCACCCTCACTGCAGTGAATGGCTAGCAGAAATTGAACAAACCAAAAACCCATTTGAATTTGCGGGGAGCGACAAAGAAAAGCAATCGTTTATCGATTGGTGCTGGGAAACGAAGCAATACAGCTGGCTCAAAGAGGAGGGCTAATAGATGGATTTTGAATTTGAGTTTGAGTTTGAGCCACTAGAACCTGCACCGACTCGCATTGAAGAAGAGTGCGAGAAAAAAATTTGGCAGCCGTCGTGGAAGTGCTTCTGCTGTCAGGATACGGGCAAAATACAACCACTGCTGATTCAACGAGTTATCCCAAAGTACAACTACAGTCGCGATCGCCTGCCTATTTGCCAGCTGTGCAACAAAGGGCGAGACTGGCTTCACCTAAAAGACGAAGGCATTATTGACACAAGAATCAGCTTCGATACTTGTAGAAAGCTAGATATCATGGCACGCTCCGAGTGGAAGCGCACAACTCTTCAGTGGTTTGAGCACGCGCAAAAACGTGTTGAGCAAGAAACCACTGAAATTTCCCGAAAGCGAAACCTGCGACAAAGAGATCGAACACAGGCTGAACTCGTCCTCGCACAGACCAAGCACTTCTTCGCTAGAGGTGATTGGGAAGAGATTAAGGAAGAAGGTGAAGAGGAGGTGACTGAAGAATGATTGCGATATCAGCATCAACTGTCACCGAACCACAATGGTTTGTTGTTCGTGGCTGGTTGGATAGTCAGGAATGGGGAGACGAACCACCCGATCCAGATGATGTTTGGGCAGTAGGCGATCGCGTTCGTTTAAAGGGTTCTACTGTTGAGGGAACTGTCGTTTGCAATGAAAATCACCCATTTTTGGGTGGTTATCTGCCTTATGTTCTGGTTAAGTGGGATAACAAATCATTTGCTACTCCAATTGAGCCTGAGCTACTTCTGAGGCTAACTCGCTTTATTCCACCAGAATTGACTTGGAAGGCAGAGGATAGTTTTAGCGATTATGACGAAATGTTAAGTGTGCAACTGCAACAGGGACGGGGAACCATAAAGGTAAAGGAGGGAAAAATGGTTGCCAATTTCAACTTGGAGAATACAGAGTTTAAGCCCGGTCAAGAGGTTTACGTCAAGCAGGGGAATAAAAGGATTAGGCGAGTTGTAGGCGATCGCACTGGTGAAGGTCGTAACTATGGCAAAGTGCTCACCCTCGGTGGTAGATCTGGGCATGAGGAACATTGGGAAGAGCCTTGGAAACTGGAGACTGTTAAAGCCTTTGAAACTATTGAAGCTCAACAACCAGAAGATTTACCAACGAAAGTTTACAAGAATCTTCCAGATAATGACGTTTGGTGTTCGGTGTGGGAGATGGTTCAGGGTCTCGGTTCGGAAAATAATGAGCAGGAAATTGAGTCAGCACTAGAGCAACTCGAACAACAGGGACTGGCAAAGCGATCGTTAAATACGGAGAACGAAGTCATATGGCAGAAAGACGTACCAAGCGTAAATCCTCAGCAGGAGACACAGGAGATACCAAAAGCGAAGGAACAGGAAAGCTCACCCTCTACGACTTTTGTAGCGGGATCGGCTTGGGATTCCTCGCTGCAGCGACAATGCTCGGGGAATTTGACATCATTGGAGCATGTGAAATCGACGACTACTGTAGAAGTATCCTCGCCCTCAGATACCCCGGTGTTCCAATTGCAAGAGACATTAGAGTTAGAGAAGACTTTGAACGGGTTACAGCAACAGTTACAAGCTGTTCGCTTCCTTGCCAACCATTTAGCATCGCAGGAAAGCGACTTGCAGCCGACGACGAGCGAAATCTCTTCCCCTACTGGCTCGAACGAATCGATACAATTAACTCAAGATACCTCGTCCTTGAAAATGTCCCAGGAATCTTGTCAGCCCCCTATCAACCAGGAAAACCCACTGGAACATTCTTTAGATGGTTACTCTGGGAGCTTTCCCACCGGGGGTATTATGTTCAATGGCAAGTTCTCGGCTCAGGACACTTTGGATCTCCCTTCCCCAGAGAAAGATTGCTTTTGGTTGCGATCGCCGCAAGCGTTGTCGAGCAGTTCGGAGGAAACCCGCCCACCTGGTCAGAGCAAGTTAGAGATTCAGTTGAAAGAGTTGGGGCTACTTGGTCCGCAAGAAGTTCTGAACCCGGAATTTCTAGCGAAAGGATTATACAGCTTGCCAGCGAACTGGGCATCTCAATCGGTGTCCCTTCCGGCAACGGAGATATTAGAAATCAAAGAAAAGCATACGGAAATTGCTTCGATCCCAGAGTCGCAGCCACGGCCCTCAGCTACGTCCTTAGAGTTGAAGCAGCCAGAAGAAGAGTTGAAGGAGGAACAGCCGCTTGAAGGTGTGCAAGTTGCACAGAGTGAGTTTAAATTTACAGGGGCAGGGCAATATTGGATTAAACCTGAGTGGGTTAAATTAGACCAAGGCACGCAATCTAGAGTTGAAACTGATAAGCCAACAGTCAAGTATTACGCCGAACAAATGAAATCGGATTTGTGGGAGTGGGAAGCGTCGCCAGTTGGTTTGTTGTGGGATGGAGACTCGTTGTTACCCTGGGACGGGCATCATAGGATTGAAGCAGCGATCGCAGCAGGGAAAAACCTGCTAGCTCGAATTCAAGAGGGGGATTTGAAAAGGGCGATCGCATTAAGTTGCGGTTCAAATAAAAAACCTTCGCTACGCAGAACCAGGGAAGATAATCAAAAAACCATTGAGATGTTGGAGGACTTGCGTAAACAGCACGGTGATGATTGGCTGTTGCAAATCATCAATGCAGAACTGCCAACAGACAAGCAGTTTAAAGAAGTTTCTCTACGCGCAATAGAGTCCTACACTGGAATACCCTTCTCTACCATTCGCAACGTTCAGAAGCGTAAAGATAAGGACAAGGACAAAGAGAAAACGGAGAAAATTGCATTTACACCTACACCCGATGAAATGGCACTTATTGAATCCATTATGGAAGCTGAGGAATTGGACAAACCATCAGAAGTTATCAGATGGCTGTTGCAGAATTATCAAGAATCTTAACAACTACCTGCCCAGACTTTTCTGGGCCTGCCTGCTAAATTTGGAAGAGTCAATTTTCAAGAAGGGATTAATAATAATTTATGAGCGGGAATGGATTAGTTAAAGGTACAGGAAAACCAGAAGAAATTGAATTAATTGGTGAGTATGTTGATGTTCTTGTAGGGAACTACATTGAAGAACGATATTATTTTGGTCGTCCTTGGTCTTTGTCAGATTACGTTTTGATAAAGAGAGTTCCTTTGGAAGAAACTCAAACGTCTTCAGATGAAGATATCCCATTTTAATTTAGGAGAAATTATGAATCCAGGAATTTTCTTTGATGTTGAATCGTTAATAAACTTTAAGGATTTATCTGTTCTGCCGGGAGTAATGGAAGGGTTTGAATATTATCAACCTCAAATTCCTCGCTGGCTAACTATAGCAAATTATCAGCCTCAGTCTGAGGTTGAAGCTGAAAGTTTAATATCACAGATGGATCGGATTCTTGAGTTGCTACCGTTGGAAGCGATTTATTTTTGTTCTGACTCTCAAGGTCTTACCTGCTGGCGCGTGACTCGCAGTAGTGCATCTGAAATTTCCAACCATGAAAGAGTAATTGAGTATGACGACCACGATCGGTTTAAATTTTGCAAACCTGGAGCGGGAATGATACTTCTGGCATCTGTTGACTTTGGGATCGATTTATCAAAATCTTGGCTAATAAGCGATAGTGAGGATGAACAACAAGTAGCTGCAAATGCTGGGGTTATGTATATGGATGCAGAAACTTGGCGCATGCGCTTTCGACCAGGGATGTACCAAATTAAAGCTGCCACGCGAGAGCAAATCTTATTTTTGGAGAGTAGAAATTTCTCTAATGATTTAAACTAAACGAAAAAGCCCGGTTTCTCATCGGGCTAAAGTTGTTTTGAGTTAAGCATAGTCATGAAGCACATGATGATTCTATGCATCAATAATATGTCATGTTTGATTCGTTAAGCTTAACCGTAAAATTGCTGACTTTTGTGATATATTAGTCCCGAATAGGGATTGAAACTATGGATAAGGTAACAGCTGATAAGTTGACCAGACTAGCTCCTTCTCTGGAAAAGTTTCTGCAACTCCACCCAGATGAGCAAGAGTGGCTATTGCCACTACTGGGGAGAGCAGAGAGGAGAGCGATCGCAATTCTTGAGGAGATACAGGGTCGCCTAAAAATATGTTACACATAATACGCTAAAGGCGATCTGTGTTCGCGACGACGCGAGAGCGCCCGCCACAGGCGATCGCAGACGGGTTACCTGTCAGTTTAATTCTGTCATTGATTTTTTCGGGCGTTGCTTAAATAAACGGTTGAAACCTTTGAAAATATTTCAAATTTGGCAACGCTTCTCTCAGTTTCGGATAAATTTGAGCAAGTTATTTTCCTAGCTTAGCTATGCCACCAGATTACTCTAGGCAAAATCTTAGAGGGCAAAATTTTAAGGGGAAAGACCTTACAGGTACAAATTTCAAAGGTGCAGATGTCCGCAGTGCTGATTTTACAAAGAAAGGCACGAGGCATACTGCGGAGTGCTGAAGGGAATGCTGGCTCTGCAAGGGTTAATACATTTGCTCGTCTAATTTGTTGTTAAAACTTTCATATTTTTCATTCTATTTTTTGCTTTTTTATAATCTCTATTTGTTGTTGGGAAATCTTGAGCATCTTCATTGATTTTATGATATTTTTCATTAAGCGTTCTAATTTCTTCCTGTAAGGTATCTAATTTAATTAAACCATCCTCATAATTTGCTAAAATAATTTCACTTTCTCGCTGAATTTCAAGATAGCGATTAGCAATTTTTCGGTGTCCTTCAGCAGCTTTTTGAAAGTTAAAAAAAGTTTGTATACCTGCACAAGTACCAGCAATTATGGCCATGAATCCACTAAGCCATTTAGCCTCGTTAGGTAATGTATCTGATATAGTTACAAATAATACAGACCCTAATATTATATTTATAACTACAGCAGTACTGCCAAATATATCATTGTAAAAATTCTTTCTTTCCGCAGCACAAAAATGTTGTCGTTTATTAAGTCGTGTATTTTCACTTAATTTACATAAAATATCTAATGTTTTTGGAGTTTCCGAAGTCATATATTTTACACCCTTTTGTTGAAAAACACTTTGAACTTATGCAACAGAGGATGATTGTAATTACAATATCGTGTGTGGCAATTTCGTAAAATATCACAGATTTTTGGATTTTTAGGTTCTAAAGAGTCAATCTTGAGATAATGAACGGTTTTCCGATACCTACAGCAGAGGTAAGAGCGATCGCTGTTTACAATGTGCAAATGTGCGATCTCCTACCAGTTGGCAGCCCCAGCCGATTGAATAAATATGTGGTTATGGTTGTAGTTTCACAGCCCGATTGGAAAGTAATACAAGTATTTATATTTAAAGCGTTCCGGAGATGCGTTGCATTGCGATAAGCTGGGTACAGCTTGCGCCGAAGCGATCGGCATTTGGCTATTCAGCGTTTCTATTTAAGCAAAGTTTTATCACTTGTCTGCACTGCTGCTCGTTAAACATGGCAATATGGGCTTTTTCTCTTGTCAGTCCCATTTGTTCGCACAGCCACTTATAAGCCTCGTCGCGGCTCATCTTACCAAATTTCCATAATGGGTCAAAACAAGCGTGAGCATTTCGTCGCCAATGTCACCAGTTGCCGATTGGCTAAAGTTCCTTTCGGGGCATTACTTTGGGGATGCGCTCCCACGTAAGCATCACAGACTGGGTAGCGATCGCACAGCCACAGTCTGCCGTAGCCCGGTACTCGATAAACTACAGAGGCATCTACGTCAGAAACACTACGGACGCAGTATGGACAATTCATTATGGGGCGATTACTTGTTTCTAAAACGAGCAAACATAATTTTACAATAAAGGCGATGTTTAAGCGTAGCAATTTGCTTTCTAGTTAAAGGCGAGAAAAGTTATATTTCTCTAAAAAGCCGGAAAATGTGGTAAAGGATTTGTATTGAATTGTAATTGCAGTCATTTTCCAAGCCTAGCTATGCCACTAGAAGACTACTCAGGACAAATTCTTAGAGGGCGATCGTTTAGAGGTCAAGACCTTGCAGGGGCAAATTTTAGCTATGCAGATATAAGAAGCGCTGATTTTACTGGTGCTATCCTCAGAGGTGCATCCTTCAGCCATGCTAAAGCTGGATTGCAAAAGCGGTGGGCAGCGTTTTTGGTGCTTGTTTCATGGTTAATATCTGGATTGGCAGGATTTTTATCGGCTTCTTTTGGAACGTTAATAAGATATATATTTGAGGATTCAAGTTTAGAAAATCGAGTTTCAAGTTGGGTTGCTTTAATAGTACTCATTATTGTCTTTATAGTTATAATTCGCCAAGGGTTAAATTCAAACGTCGTCGTTGCCGGAGCCGGAGCCATCGCCGCAGCCGGAGCCATCGTCGGAGGCTTTACTGGGGGCTTCGCCGGAGGCTTCACCGGAGGCTTCGCCGGGGCTATCGCCGGAGGCTTCGCCGTCACCGCAGCCGGAGCTACCGCCGGAGGCTTCGCCATCGCCGCAGCCGGAGCTATCGCCGCAGCCGGAGCTATCGCCGGAGGCTTCGCCATCGCCGCAGCCGCAGCCGTTATATTATTAAGTATTTATATTAGTTGGCGATCGCTTAAAGGAGACCCAAAGTATGCCCTGATTCGCGACATCGCGATCGCCTTTGCTGCTTTTAAAGGAACAAGCTTCCGTAGTGCTGATTTAACCGATGCTAATTTTACAGAAGCTACCCTTAAAAGTACAGATTTTAGAAAAGCTATTCTAACTCGCACCTGCTTCCACAAAACCAAGAAACTTGACCGTGTAAGACCTGGAACAACTTACCTTCATAAAGCAGAAGTACGTAAACTGTTGGTTACTGGAGTTGGGCAGGACAAAAAGTTTGACTATCAAGATTTGCGTGGAATTAACTTAGAAGGTGCAAACTTAACCAACACTAGCTTTTTAGGAGCAAACTTAAAAAGAGCTACTTTCCAAGGAGCTAACTTAATCGATACCGACTTCATGATAGCCAATCTCAATGAAGTTAATCTACAAGATGCTAACTTATCTAGAGCTAATCTTGTACAGACACAATTGTTTCAAGCTGACTTTACCGGAGCTACACTTACGGGTGCATATATACAAGATTGGGGTATTACCAGTGATACCAAATTTGATGGAGTACGGTGTGAGTACGTTTATATGCGTCTCCCCACTAAAGAGAACCCTGACCCCTTTCGTAAACCCGATAACAACAAGGAAGTGTTTGCAGATGGAGAGTTTGGAGATTTTATCAAACCCATTTTTGACACCCTCGACCTTTATCATAACCAAGGCGTTGACCCACGTGCTATAGCGATTTCCTTTAAGCAGTTAACTGAGAATCATCCAGACGCAGAACTGCGAATTGTGGGGATGGAAGTCAGAGGAGAAGACAAATTTTTAATCAGAGCGAAAACTGCACCGCAGACTGATAAGTCAGAACTAAGCTCTGAATATTTTGAGACTTATAATCAACTCAAGGGCTTACCAGAGCAAGAATTGAGATTACTTTTAGCGGAGAAAGAGAAAGATAGCAGAATTCGTAGTTTAGAGAATATGGTACAAACAGCGCTACAAGGCACTAAAATCCATGAGGTCAGAACAATTCTGTTCTTAGCAGCCAACCCAAATACCACCTCACGTTTACGACTAGATGAAGAAAACCGACAAATTGAGATAGGATTGCAACGGGCTAAGAGAAGAGAGCAATTTGACCTCAAGCAACGGTGGGCTGTGCGCGTGCGTGATGTGTCCCAAGCACTACTCGATTTTAAACCACAAATCGTCCACTTTAGCGGTCATGGTTCGGGGGATGATGGTCTAGCACTTGAAGATGAAACAGGAAACGTGCGATTGGTAGACACACAGGCGCTGGCTAAATTGTTTAGATTGTTTACTGCTAATGTAGAGTGTGTTGTCCTCAACGCCTGTTACTCAGAAGTTCAGGCAGAGGCAATTGTCAAGCATATCCCTTATGTTATTGGCATGAACAAAGAGATTGGAGATAAAGCGAGCATTGAATTTGCCGTTGGTTTTTATGCTGCATTGGGTGCTGGAGAATCCATTGAGTTTGCTTACGAATTTGGATGTAATGCTGTTGAGTTGGCTGGATTTCCAGAACATTTGACTCCTGTATTGAAGAAAAAGCAATGAGCGGCGAAAGAGACAATTGAAGAAATTAGACAAATATTTAGCACACAAAATTCCCTCAGAACTGTTTGAGGTGCGATGCGGTACATCAGGGACTAAGTATGCTTTGCGTAGCGCTCAAACTTAAGAGAATAGGTGTGTCCAATTTGACTGTCCTTGTCCTTAGGAACCAATTGATTTAAAGGCATTCTCGACTGATGACCAATCGCCCGTCAGCCAGTTGGTAGATTCCTGTTGGTTCGACAATGGGGTCACCTTTTTTCCAAGAAGTTGAGGTGTTGGATATAACTTGCCGTACATCTCCTGTAGAATAGAGTGAAACAGATGGATCTCCAGGACTGTAAGGCAAGCCACCGGAACCTGTAATGGTGAATGTGCCTTCAGAGGAACCAGTGCGGGCAATGCAACTGTTGGCAATGAGAGCGTTGGTATCGATAGAGTTTTGCGGTAACTCGCTGAGGCTATTTTGAAGAGCGCTGTTGTCAGGTGTAATGAGATTTATATTACCTGCAACGCCTAGCTCAGAACTGGCTGTAATATCACTGTTCTCAGTTTGCCGTGGACGCGATTCGATACCAAAGATACCTTGAGAATTGATTTGGACGTTACCACCTCTACCTTGAAAAGCATTCGCGGTGATATCGCTATCTTCATCTGGAACAGCAATGATATATTTTGAGTTGATGTTGATGTTACCACCATCCCCACCTTGCCGTGCAGTTCCCGCAGTGGCAGAGATTTGACTTCCACGGCGTAAAAGTAGTAAATCGCTGGCTCGTAGGTTGATATTACCGCCATTACCAGATGCAGATGTAGCGTTGATAGTTCCGGTGTTGTCTAAACGAATTTGGGGTGAGTTTACCTCAATGTCTCCTGCGATACCAGAACCTTGAGAGAGAACAAACAAGCCGCTGTTAGCATTAACAGGTGCAGCTGTGCCAAATCG
The DNA here is from genome assembly GCF_009725235.1 of Scytonema sp. UIC 10036. Next base: position 59,209 of record NZ_WJFC01000016.1, on the reverse strand, counting down.
AGCAACACGGTCATCGAAAGTGCGATCGCTACCATTGACAATCACTCGGTCTGTGGCATTGAGCGTAATTTTCCCGGCATTTCCACTGTTTGAAGAGGTAGAGAGGATCTGTCCACCATTAAGAATCTCAGCTTGTCTTACGTTTAAGGTAATATTGCCACCGTTGCGATTATTGGTAGTTCGTGCATCAAACACCGCACCATCTGATAAATATAAGGCTGGCGTATCTACGATGATATCGCCACCAATGCCAGTAGAATTGGGACTAGTAAATGTAAATAAGGCACTAGAGAATCCCCTGATTGAATCTGTTCCAAAAATACTAACAGAATTCTTTGCGTTGATTTCAATGTTACCTGCATCGCCAAATCCTTCAGTGAAAGCTTGAAGTTGAGCGCCATTGGTAACAGACAGGCTTTCAGCGCTAATTTTGATGTCTCCGCCAAAACCAACTCCTGTTGAGTTGACTCTGCTGAAAGCAGAACCTGCATCAAAAGAGACGCTGTTACGAGCATCAATTATTACATTTCCAGCATCGCCAAATCCTCGGGTGTTGGCAAGAAGTTGAGCGCCATTGGTAACCGAGAGAGTTTGAGCGCTAATTTTGATGTCCCCACTCTGACCAACTCCTGTCTCGCTTACACTGCTGACAGCAGCGCTGGGAATTCTACCATCCCTGCTTGTACCATTAAAAGAGGCACTGCCACGGACATCAATTATCACATTGCCTGCATTGCCTTTTCCTTGGGTGAGAGCTTGAAGTTGAGCGCCATTGGTAACCGAGAGAGTTTGAGCGCTAATTCTGATGTCCCCACCCTGGCCAACTCCTGTCTCGTTGACTCTGCTGAAAGCCTCACTAGCATCAAAAGAAACACTTCCACTCGCATCAATTACTACATTGCCTGCATCACCTTTTCCTCGAGTGTTGGCAAGAAGTTGAGCGTCATTGGTAACAGACATGGAGTCAGCACTAATACGAACGTTCCCACCTTTGCCCTCTGCGTTCTGTTCTACACGGGTGAAAGCAGCACCTTTACCATCAAAAGAGACTTTTCCACTCGCATCAATTATTACATTGCCTGCATTACCTTTTCCCTCAGTGCTGGCAATCAGTTGAGCGCCATTGGTAACAGACACAGAATCAGCGCTAATGCTCACGTTCCCGCCTTTACCAACTCCAGTCTCGTTGACGTTGCTAGAGGCAACACCTGTACTATCAAAAGAGACACTACCACTCGCACCAATTATTACATTTCCAGCATCACCTTTTCCTCCGGTGCTGGCAATAAGTTGAGCGCCATTGGTCACAGATACAGAATCAGCGTTAATTTTGATGTCCCCACCTTTGCCCTCTGCGTTCTGTTCTTCTACTGCGCTGAAAGCATAAGCTGCATTAAAAGAGACTTTTCCACTCGCATTAATTATTACATTGCCTGCATCACCTTTTCCTCGGGTGAGAGCTTGAAGTTGAGCACCATTGGTAACAGACAGAGTTTGAGCGCTAATTTTGATGTCCCCACCTTGACCAACTCCTGTCCGTTCTACTGTACTGAAAGCATCACCTACATTAAAAGAGACACTATTACGGGCATTAATTATCACATTGCCTGCATTACCTTTTCCTCGGGTTCCGGCTGCAAGTTGAGAGCCATTGGTTAAGGATAGCGATCCGGTTGTCAGCTTGATGTTACCTCCGTTACCCACACCTTCAGTGTCTACTATGCTCCTGACAGCACTGAAACTTCTATCGCTACTGACACCATCCAAACTAATGGTATCACGGGCATTAATAGTGATATTGCCTGCATTCCCTGTTCCATTCGTACTGGTAGATAGTTGAGCGCCATTGGTCATCCAAAGCGACCCAGTTATTAACTGGATATCTCCTCCCTTGCCCACTGCTCCTGTTCTTACAGCGTTGAAAATGTTCCCATTGCTAAGAGAAACAGAATCCTTTGTTTCTAGAAACACATTGCCAGCATTCCCATTTCCAAAGGTGCTAGCTTGTAATGTAGCACCATCGCTTAAGGATAACGAGCCGGAGGAGATAAAAATGTTCCCTCCTTTGCTGCCAGTTGCCCCTTGTCCTACATAGCTAAAAATCCCAGATGAGGAGCCGTTTCTCTGTCCGGCAATCTTCAATGTCCCTGCGACATTAACGTTAACATTCCCCGCGTTACCAAGTGCTGTAGGCCGATTGTTGGAAGCTTCACGAACTCCTGTTGCCAGTTGAGCGCCATCAGTAAGGGATAGTGTTGCTGCGTTAATGTTGATGCTGCCACCATTACCCACTGCTCCATTTTCAACAGAGCTGAAGATGCTAGCATTTCTTTCAAGAGAAACAAAATCCTTTGCTTGTACAAACAAATTACCCGCATCACCTTTTCCACCAGTGTTAGCTTGTAATCCAGCACCATTAGTTAAGGAGAGTGAGCTTGTTATGACATTAATGTTTCCCCCTTTGCCCACTGCTCCTGGATTCACATCGCTGAAGATATTGCTATTACTAATAGAAGTAGAACCGTTTACTTGCAAGAATACACTGCCTGCATCCCCACTTCCAAGAGTGCTGGTGGCCAGTTCAACACCATCAGTTATGGAAAGCGAGCCAGTGTTGATATTAATGTTCCCTCCTTTGCCGACGGCAAAAGGACCTACATTGGTCAGGATGTAACTGTCACCTGTAACAGACACAGAATCCTTTGCTTGCAAAAACACACTGCCTGCATCCCCACTTCCAAAGGTGTTAGTAACCAGTCCAACATCATTAGTTAAGGACAACGAGGCTGCGGTGATAGCGATGTTCCCCCCATTGCCAATCGCCCTTGTTCTCACAGAGCTGAAAAGCCCAGCACCATCAGTTAAGGACAACGAGTCTGAGGTGATAGTAATGTTTCCCGCATTGCCAGTTGCCCCTGTTTCCAAAGTAGTGAAGATCGCACTGGAAAATCCGTTTTTGCTCCCGGCGATCGTCACATTCCCTGTGGCGTTAACGTTAACATTTCCTGCATTCCCTCTTCCACCAGTCAGTCCGGTGTTAGAAACGCCGCGAACCAAGGTTAGCAGTTGAGCGCCATCTTTGAGGGAAAGTGTTGTTGCATTAATGTTGATGTTGCCGCCTTTGCCCACACCTCCATTTTCCACATTGCTGGAGATGTAACTGTTATCAGCAACAGTCACAGAATCTTTTGCTTGTACAAATACACTGCCTGCATTTCCCTGTCCATAGGTGCTGGCAGATAGTCGAGCACCATTGGTTAGGGAGAGTGAGCCAGTGCTAATATTAATGTTTCCCCCATTGCCAATGCCTCTACTTCCCACATTGCTGAAGATGTAACTGTTACCAGTAACAGACACAGAATCTTTTGCTTGCACTAATACACTGCCTGCATCGCCAGTGCCAAACGTGCTGGCAGATAGTTGAGCACCATCCGTTAGCGAGAGTGAGCCAGTGCTGACATTAATGTTTCCGCCATTGCCAATGCCAAGCGATCGCACCTCATTGAATATATAACTCCCTACCACTTTTATTTCCCCTGTGGCATTGAGGGTAATATCTCCCGCAACAGCGCCAGCTGACCCCAAGCCTTCCCCTATGCCAGCAGTCAGTTGACTTCCCCCTAAAAGCTCTATATTACGGGCATTGATTGCAATACTACCGCCACTACCAGCATCTACACGTACACTAGCTTGATTTGTGAGAGACACATCAGATCGGGTAACATTCTCTGGAAAGCTTAACCTCAAATTGTTACCATCTACTGCAAGCCCTACTGTTCCGGGTGTTGCCAATCCTCCTAACTCGACTCGTCCACCGTAAGCTCTCAATCTTCCAGAGTCCATCTTAATGTCACCACCCACTAGCAGTAAACTCCGACCATCCGGGACTCGCAGACCTGATGATTCAAAGCCTGTGGGTGTTAACCCTGCTGGTGCTATTGATTGATTTTGGATAGGTGCTGTAATTTGGTTGAAGAGTAATGCAGATGGATCGATCGCCAACAATTGTGTTGGTGTTTCTGGATTGGTAGCGCTAAAAATTCCAGTATCGCCAAATTGAATGGCATTAGCTGTAGTTGCAAGAAATGAACCGCCGATATTCAAACTGGCGTTTCGTCCAAAGATAATACCACTTGGGTTGAGCAGAAACAGGTTAGCTGTACCCTGGGATCGAATCAATCCATCAATATTAGAAATTGACCCACCTGTTACCCTACTGATAATGTTTGCAATGTCAATACCATTATTAAAAAAAGCAGTACCACCAGTGGGAACGGAAAACTCTTTGAAACTATGGAACAAATTACTACCAGCTTGGGTGCCTCCAGTAATGTTGAAAGTGCTGCCATTTAGTGTGACTGTAGTATTATTTGGCAAAGTCCCATCTGAGGATATTTGAGCTAGAGCACAACTTGCTTCTAAAGCGATCGCGCTACCTAAAATCCCCAATCCACAAAACCACCGCCCACTCGAAAATTTGACAAACATCGCACCCGACCTTGGTATCTACCATCAGTTCTCATTCTCAGGGAATTTTTCGTTTTTGAGAAGATATTGAGTGACTTTCTTAACCAATGAAAACTTTTCTGTGCAAGTTGCACAGTCTAACAGATGCTTATCTGTAAGATCCAGCACTTGTGTTTGATAGCCATACCGATGGATGTCGCGAGCGATCGCCATCTCGCTATTTAAGGTGCGATGCAGTATATTGAGAACCAAGTATACTTTGCTTAGCCCTCAAATGTGGGTTTGGATTGTGATAAGCCACTGCCTGCTCTATGGGTGCCTTATCGCACCAACTAGAATCTAGGTTACCCAATTGATGCGGTTCTGTATTACTATCTAAACCTAATGTTGAATAGTTAAGCCACCATCTAAAACTAATGAATGTCCAATAATAAAATTAGCTGAATCCGAACACAACCATAAGACTGCTTGAGCAATTTCTTCCGGTGTCCCCAATCGTTTTATAGGATATCGATCGCCATAACTCTTGATGGTTTCCTCACTTAAAGCTGACATTACCATAGGAGTTATAATAGTTCCTGGGCAAACAGCATTAATTCTAATACCATCCTTAGCATATTGTACAGCTAAAGATTTAGTCAGCCCTAAAACTGCGTGTTTGCTAGTACAATAAAAGTGATTGTTATGTTGTGGTTTATTTTCCGCTCCATTAGTTAAATTAGCAGCAACTAATCCTCTAATAGAAGCATTATTTACAATGGCACCGCCACCATTTTTAAGCATTTCCGGAATTTGGTATTTCATACACAGCCAAACTCCTTTCAAATTAGTGTTAATAATTTGATTCCAATTCTCTTCCGAATCATCCATATTGACTTTGAGAATTCCAGGAGTTCCAGCATTATTAAATGCATAATCTAAACGACCAAAAGTTTTGACTGTTTGGTCTATTAAATTTTTCACTTCTGTTTCTTGCGTAATATCTGTAGGGATAAAAATACTTGAACTACCTGCTTCTTCAATTAAATTAACAGTCTCTTCGCCTTCAGTAATTCTCCTGCCAGCGATCGCTACTTTTGCCCCACATGAAGCAAAAGCTAATGCTGTAGCTTTGCCAATACCAGAATTACCTCCTGTAATCAGAACAACTTTGTCAGTAAATTGCTTCATAATTAAATAGTTTTACCCTTATTTAGAATTTAGTTGAAGTCAAAACTTTTGACTCCCGTGTTAAAGAAGAAGCATTATACTTGGCACTTCATATTCTTTAAAACCTCAGCTATTGTCTTAAGTGTGTAAATTATATAGCGATCGCCTGTAGTTGTATGTATTCTCGTTTATTACAAAACTTTACAATAGTGTGCGAGGTTCTTGTTGGGCAATCGCATGGGGTTCCTGACTTGTATGATGTTTCGCTGCATAAATTGGGCATAATAAGAGTGGCGAATTGCCGATAATAAACCAGTCACTGTCATTTCAATTGATTAAAAACCATGCAAAGAGCGGTGTTTTTTGATATTGATGTTTTGCTTTCTTCTCCATATGTAGAACGTGGCTTAAAACATCACCACAATCAAGTTCCTCCGTGGCTACTAGTAGGAATTAGTCTCCATGTTGAAAATAAGGACGTTAAAGAAGTCACTGAGAAGATGAGAGGTATGCTTGAGCAGTTCTCTCAACGAGCGTGCAGTTTACTTCTGTCCTGATGAACGTGGGTTGGTATGTTGGCGAGTGACAAATAACGGTGCATCTGAAATTACCAATCACCCTCAGGTAGAAGAATTGTCTTTACACGAAGAATACAAATTTAAAATTCCTGGTGCGGGAATGATTTACCTAGCCTCGCTCGATTTTGGAATTGAATTATCAGAATCATGGCTGATAGCACCAGAGAGCGAAGATAATGACAAATTGGCTGTCAATGCCAAGCTGGGGGGCTTAATGCCATCTGATATTTGGCTGAATCGGTTTAAACCGGGTATGCATGAAATTAGGCAGATAACTGTTCCCCAAATTGAATTTTTAGAAGGCTACAGAGCACCAAATAATAATAATTAAAAAGCAAGGAATCTAGGTTTTTCTATGATGGGTTTATGATACAGATGCAACTTCTATCAGTGCTCTCTACCCTTGTTTTATCACAGTCTGTATGGTTAGAAGTTCCAGAAACTAAAGAGTCTTCTCTTGGCGATCGACAGCCTTGGTATGTAGAAAAGACTGTAGAGCGCAACAGCAATAAAGTAAAATTTGTTGCTTTTAGTTCTAGCAACGAATATTTAGTCTTTGAAGGAAATTGTACGAAAACGGCTCTGCGAGTGCTGTTTTTAGGTCAGTTTAATAGTGAAAACAAACTAGAATATCTGACCGTTCCACATAAACTTTGGCACTGGCACAAAGCAAAAGATGTGGAACGCAAGGTTCTTGAGTACGTTTGCTCTACTGATTTGAATCAACTGAGGGGAGCTTATCTAAGTCCAGCCATTCATCAACTGTAAAACCCGCTTCTCGACACTTTGCTCATTTCAGGTCATTTAGTCGAAGATTCACCAAACGCTCGACCGATGCGGGATTTTGCGGGCGATCGTATTTTGTTACCTTCTCACTCACAGTACTATCCCAGGCTTGAAGCGTTACGATGGCATAGAGAAAATGTATTTGGGGAAGCTTGAGATGTAGGACTGGGGAATACAAGATGCAGTATGAAGAGCGACTTTTCCGGATTCGGTTAAATTGGCTGGTCAAAATTTACAATGTTTTTACTTGACCAAAAATCAACTTCTTATGTCCCGTCCCAAGCGTAACTTTCAACCAGGTTTTTGCTATCACGTCACAATCCGGTGCAACAACCGTGAATTCCGTCTCACACGGTTGGAATGTCGTGAAGTACTGCTTTATGCCATCAAAAAAGCACAACAAAAGTATAAGTTTAAACTCTATGCCCTATGCATAATGTCAAACCACGTCCACTACTTAATTGAACCAAACCAACCAGAAGACTTGCCCAAAATCATGCACTGGCTGAATTGGTACACTGCTATGTGCTTCAATCGAATGCTCAACCGTACCGGACACTTCTGGGAAAAGCGATACCACAGCACGGGCTTTGCCAACACAGACCAACGCCGCGCATTAAATACCTTGCGCTACATCCACGCCAATCCAAAAGCCAGTGGGCAGCAGCAGGGCTTTTTCTACGATTTCAGCAACTACGGCATTCATGACCGCTTAAGTGATGACGGTATCACCCAATGGCATCCAGCATTTTTAGCGTTGGGACGGACGCTGGAGGAATGCGCTGCTAAGTACAGGGGATTTTGCAAAAAATATCGACCACAACCAAAACCGGAGAAAAGGAACCACTGGGGAAGTCGTTTTCTCCCGTCAATGAAAAACAAAGGCAAAGCGAAGAAGTCTCCGGGGCAGATGAGTTTGCCTTGGGACAAGCAAAGGGTAACGGAGAGTACGGAGGTGCATGAGGTAGCAGAAAAATTTATTCGGGCAAACTGTTATGACCCGACGGTGCCAGGTATCGAATTTGCGTAATGCTGATTCTACCGTGGAAAGAGGTGCTGTTACAAATATTAATAAAACTGGGAAAGCTTTACAGGTTACAATTTACAAGTCTCGACGCGAAAGAAGAGCCCGAGAAAACCGGAACTCCACCCACCCCAGGGAGATGTCTTCCTAGGGAGATGTCCAAGGGGGGCTTTGGTGTTATAGGTTACCTCATCCATCCTAATCCACGTCTTTCTTTTTACTCTCTCTTTCTTTTTATTCATCCACCATCCCTTTTCTATTTCCTCCTCTATTTCACGTCTCCATCCTATCGCGTCACCAAACTTTTCGTAGTCTTTGCCAACGCTTTCCCAAATGCGCTTTTGCACGCTAAAGCCAAAGCGCCCATTGCTATATTTTACCCAAAGTTGGTCAATAGTGCGTAAGTCAGTACAGGGAAAATTTTCGATAGACTCAACATCTAGCCAACCTTCTGTTTCTCTACCAGCCACTTTGAGCATGACAGCCAGAGTTTCTTCATCTGCTTCTTTCCATTGTCCTGCTTTCAATAAATCTCGGAGTTTGGTGTAGTTTACATCGCGATCGCTGCTTAGGTCATGCGGGGGTGCAGATTCAAGTTGTTCGGCTTTCTCAAACAGAAGGTCACCGCCGCGATCGCTCGGTAGGTCGTCGCCTGATGTATGTTGCTGTCGTCTTGACTCAGGAGTTTCAGCAGGAGCAACTCTGTTCTGATTGGAACTAAAATTATCGCTTGGACTTACGAGAGATTCAGTATTAAGGTCATCATCTGAACGAGCAGTGACAACAGTACTTCGAGTTTCAATAACTACATTTGTCTGTGGGTTAAAATTCTGTTGGTTAGCACTAGGGGAATCTACAATCTGTTTTTTATCCAACAGATTGGGAGTCAGTTCCTCCCCAATCCCCTGTATCTGAATTAGCGTACAACCGAGTTCGTGAGCAAACTCAATAGATCTTCCTGCACCTAAAGCATCATAAAAACCAACTGCGAATTCAATGGCTGCTCTATCCCCAACTGCTTGGCTCATTCCAATGACATAATCAATATGTCGCGCTATTGCCTTAGCTTGAATCTCTGAATAACAAGCATTTAGAACTACACATTTAACGCGGTTGGCAAATAGCTTAAACAGTCTAGCGAGAGCCAAAGCATCGACCAGCTTTACTTGCCCTGTTTCATCTTCAAAAATTAGACCGTCTTGTCCTGCTCCATGCCCGGAGAAGTGAACGATATTTGGGTTGAAATCCAAAATAGAGCGATGAATATCTCTAGGGCGTACTGCTAACGCTGACTTGATTTGAAATTGCTCGCGTTGCCTAGCCCTTTGTAAACCTTGTTCGATTTCGCGTAACTCCTCATCTAAGCGCATTCTACTGGTGTTTTTTGGATTTGCTGCCAAAATCAAAATTTTCTGCTGCTGAGTATTTGGCTGGGTGAGGATGATAGGCGGGGGAACATCATGTGTTTCTGGTGGCAGTAGTTCAGTTGCGATCGCCTCCAACTGAGAATTTCCTGGGTTTTCTTTGCATGCAGCCCGAACTAGCTCAACAAGCCATCCCTCAGCTTGCGCCCTTTGTATCAACTGATAGACAACGGTTTTTAAATTACTATCTTGAGTGATTTGGTTTAATGTTTTATCTAGCTCGTAATCTAACAATTGTTCCAACAATGACCTTTCGGGAAAAGCACTCATTAAGGCATCTTGTAATTGTTTGCGCTGCTGGGAAGTCGGCATTATCTTTTTTCAAAATAAATGATATTTTTTACATATATTTCAGCAAGTAACCATACTAGCTGATCACTTGCCTTCCTTGAGTCTCCAAAGCGGCTACTCGTTCCTCAAGTTCAAGAACTCTACGTATCAGTGGCACATCATCAGCGCAACCCAGGTAATGTGCCAAAGCATCAATCATGACCTTGGTCTTAGTCGTACCTGCTTGCTTTGCATAAGCATTAAGCCGTTCATCCAGTTCTGGAGGGATTCGGACGCTAAATTGAGGTGAAGCCATGTGGTGTGTAGCAGTACATTCAGTGAATGACAATTATATTGTGTACTCTGCAAGAAAGAATTTGCAACGCAGAAGAACATCTGTTGAGCGTGCTTGCTTGTGGGATGGTGGCATCGCCCCACGGTTAATAACCCTGCTTTGATAAACTAGAATAAAGGTGGGGAATGCCCACCTTATAACTATATCTGTGCTATCCAAACGCTACTGCTTATCTACCTCCTTCCCCGGTTCAAGTTGCTTTTCATGGGGTGTGATATTCCCTTTCTGAAATTGGTACTCGATACCCCAAGCTCTGAGGTAAATCAATACTGCGTCTTTGGAGAAAGCAGCGACTAGGGTAGGAGGTACGATCAACGAGGCAATGAGCAGCAGCCGAATCAACCACCAAGGTAAGGGGTTTTTCTGGGGTTGGCGATCTAGTTGAGAATCAGACTTTTTCAGATTGTTCATGGGTATCATGGAAGTAGTTAATGTTGATATGCCTGGTAATCAGCCAGGTTTTTTCCTGGCGTGCATTACTCTTTCATCATGACCTCAAATACTTGGAACCCTGACTGCACAAAGGTTTTACTGTGATTGTGTTTTGAGTTCTTTATGATTGTTCTATGCTTGAGTTGCGATACGGCTCAATGCCGTTAAGCTTCGCTTATCGCCTCCCTTGGGCGCTTCGTGCGATCGCTCCCTCGGCGGACGCAAGATAATCAGTTGCGATAATTATATGCAGCAACCTGAAGTTGTTTATTCATTTCATTAAACTCCTTAAAGATGTGGTTTTTAACCCTCTAGTAGGTGAGCAAGACTTTCTACTCTATCTGTGCAGTTATCCATTTAGTACTTCCTATAAAGAAAAAAGCACTGTTTTGATAGAGCTTGAAATTCAAGATGACTGTGTAGGCTTTTGTTTTAGACAATTCTACTGAGTCAAAAAGTTTTTAGCTTAATGACACTTTTTACTGTAACAAAGCACCATCTATAAATTACCCGATCTAAAAAAACTGTTAATACTCAAATCTTCTAAATATATTTAAAAAAGTCTCTTTATCATCTATTGATAATTATCAAAATTTTGATAATTTAATTTTCCGTTATATCTTGAATATTACCTGTAAATTTGCTAACCTCAAATAGTTAGTGTATTACTTTCCATAAAACCTTATTAGCATATCATAGTTATGAGCAATTGAAAATAATTAGAATCGCCAGAAGATAGATATTTAATGAATATCGGGGTTTATCAAAAATTTGATACTACTTTGTTAAGGGAAATTTAGTGAATTTTGTTAGCATGGGATACATAAAATCTATCTAGCTATCAATAATTCTTGTCTTATGAAAAAGAAAACTATAACTCTTTCCGATATTTCACGCATACAGGAAATCATAATTCTAGCGTTATATCGAAAAGAGCTTTATGGCTTGCAAATTATTAAAATTATAGAATGTGCAAGCTGTAACACACGTAAAGTTGGATACGGTAGCCTTTATCCAGCTTTAGATAACCTTGAAAATAAAGGTCTTGTTCAGTCTCGTTGGGGAGATGATAAACCACAGGAAAGGCATGGTGCAAGAAGAAAGTATTATACTCTTACTCATGAAGGAGAGCGGATATTTACTGAAATTAATGATTTTCACCGCAATCTTCAAAGTCAGGATCTACCATTGGAGGTAATTTAAAATAAAGAAGTTATATATAGGAGAAAAATTATGCGTTTAACTATTAAGATAGATAAATTTTTTCAAATTTGTGTTCACAATATTAATAGAATTTTAACTTCTTTGATAAGAGAAGAGCTTCGAGGTGACTTATGGGAGGCTTATTACGAATTACTGAATCAAGGAAAACCAAAGTTAGTTGCTGAATTGATAACTTTATCCAGATGTATTCAATTGATCTGGTCTATGAGGTCAATTCAGATTTACAATAAAAAACAGCATAAAAAATACACTCGTATTCATTTAAATGGAAATCAAAGTCAAAAACCAGTCTCTCAAGACTATCATTTGAATTCAGGACAACTTAAGTCACAATTAGTTTATCTTTCAGAAGAAAGACAGATAGTTTATATCCCTAAAAAAGGGGAGGAATCTGATGTTATACAATCCAGTTATTTATTTAGATTGACTGTTAAATTTTTCAAGTATTTTTTGTCAGCAGTCTTTGGGTTTGCGATCGCTTACCTTGTCTCAGTAAGTTTTGGGACTTCAGGTGTTGTCATAATCATATTACACTTTATAGGCCCTTGGTTTGGCAGGTTCGCAATTCTCTTATTCTGTTTAATGATTGTGACAACCCTTCTTGAATCTCTACGTTAGGGGTTAGGAGTATCCTTATTAAGACCAACCACCAAGGTAAGGGGTTTTTCTGGGGTTGGCGATTCGGTTGAGAATTGGACTTTTTCAGAATGTTCATGGGTATCATGGAAGTAGTTAATGTTGATATGCCTGGTAATCAGCCAGGTTTTTTCCTTGCGGTGTATCACTCTTTCATGATGACCTCAAATACTTGGAACCCTGACTGCACAAAGGTTTTACTGTGATTGTGTTGTGAGTTCTTTATGATTGTTCTATGCTTGAGTTGCGATAACGCTCTTGCGTTCGCTGTAGGCGAGCAAGTAAATTATTGGCTAAAAACCTAACCGAAGTATGACAAAAAAGAGGATAACTGTCATAGCAACAGCCGAAGGTATAAAGAAAGCTGAAAAGGCTATGATTAGGTTAGGCTTTGATTCAAAGGCTAACTTTGCTAAATCTCAACTACTATCCCGTAGTACTGTGACAAAGTTCTTTCAAAGAGAGCCAATTCAGCGTGATTCCTTTGAAAGGATATGTGAGAAACTGACATTGAATTGGAAAGAAGTTGCTGACATACTAGAAGAAGAGCTAGGAACAAATGAGGGGGAGGAGCAAGTGCAAACAGTTCGTCGAGTGACTGTAATAGATGAACAAAGTCAAACAGTTAAAGCAGCGCTCGTATTGAATGGTGATATAAATTCAGTTTCAAATTTAAAAATTATTGAATCGATTTTACGAGAATATTCAGGCAGCACTATCAAAATTATTGATATTCAAGAAGGCAGTATTAAATTAATTGTAGAGGGTTTTCAAGAGGATATAGAGCGGCTTATATCTCGTATTCAATCGGGAGAACTAGTAGAATTAAACGGTTTTCCTGTTGAAGACATCCAAATTTTAAGTGATGAAAGTACTAAGGTTGATGATAAATGGCAGTTGGTACAGGAGATTGTCAGTCAGCCCGTTGCAGGGCGAGATTTACGGGGTGCTGATTTAAGCGATACAGACCTAAGTGGTGCTAACTTGAGTGGTGCTGATTTGAGCGATGCTGACCTAAGTGGTGCTGATTTGAGCGATGCCAACCTCTCAAATGCCAACTTGATGAATGCTAACCTAAGTAGTTCTGACTTGAGTGGTGCCAACTTAAGTAGTACCAACTTGAGTAATGCTGGTCTAAGGTTTACCGATCTAAGTAGCACCAACCTAACTAGTACTGACCTAAGTGGTAGTGACCTGAGAGATACTAACCTCATCAATGCCAATCTGAGAAATTCTAACTTGATAGGTGCTGATCTAAGAAATGCGATAATTAACACTTCAACAAAACTTGATGATAGGTGGTATTTAGTTTGGAGAATCGTTACTCACGGAGCAGAAGGGCAAGACTTGAAACACGCCGATCTAAGAAGTGCTGACCTAAGAAGTGCTAATTTCAGAGGTTGTGACTTGAGATATGCCAACCTTAGGGGTTCTGACCTGAGAAACGCTAACCTTATTGATGCTGACCTAAGAGGTACAAACGTTCAAAAGGTTCTATTTGGAGATAATGCAGGCATTTCAGAATCCTTGAAACAGGAGCTAATTCGACGAGGCGCAATTTTTCAAGACTTTTCAGGGAACCGTTCTGAAATTTTAGCTACTGGCTAGTGATTATTGCTTTGGCTTGAGAAGGTCTTGTTCTCTTTCCTAGCGATCGCACCTGTAAAAGATACAGCAGCTGCTGTGCGCCCAACAGATAAGTCAAATCTAACACATACGCATTCAGAGCGAGCCCGCCTCAAGAATCCCAATACACGCGGTTTTCGGGGGTTCTGCAATCCCCGATTTTTCCATCATGTCAGTGCAGTAAAGCCGTGACCTTTATCCAGTAAATATTTGCAAGTTTTATACCTGCATAACACCCTTTATGCAGAGTTTTTTGCACTCCTTTTTGGTAGAGTGCGATCGCTGAAACGTTGAGATTACGTTTGTAGTACAACTTGATTATGTATTTTGCACTGTATTGGAGTGTTAAACAGTAAAAAAATTTAGTGCTGCTACAGTAAAAATTGTCTGTCGCCATGCACTCTGTAACACTACTTATAAAAATGTATTGAAATACTCAACTAATCCTCTTCTTCCTGCGTTTTCTTCAGGTCTTCGATGTCCTCATCCGTGATTTTGTAAGTTCCCGTTCTGAGTTGGTGCCACATTTCATTAAAGGTTACACCGCGTTTGTCAGCCAAATACTGAACCTTTCTTCTTCGTTTTTCTTCCTCTTGGTCAAGCATTAAGCACAGTAAGTTAGCAGCCTCTACCGCCCGTGTTTTGTCCTTAAGCGCTGCTTCTACCTCTAGACAATCCATGTAGTACTCACCCAGCCAGGAAACCTGGAATCTTTTGCTTGCCAACGCACTCACCTTTTAATCACTTAATGATGCACTCATCACTTTAGCTTACGTTCGTACTTTATTTTTTAAGCGTTAAAAGCCTAAAATGCTTTACCCGAGCTGGTTTCAGGCATTACGTTATAAAAATAAGCGTAAAGTGAGCGCAAAGTGAGTGCATAGTGCTAAAAACGTGCTAGCATCCAATTAGTGTAAAACAGTAAAAACTTGTTATGCCCAAAACTGAGCCTGACTTGCTTATCGATAAATATCGCAAGCGATTCGAGGCTTATTTAGGTCGAGAACTAAACTTTCCGCAATGGTGTCGGTATAAGACCGAATTCCTTGAAGCAGGACTAACTTTAAACGACAGCAGCTTTAAGTTGTTTGCCCGCTTTAAACGCAGATGTCCTCGAAAAACTCTGGACAAGTCCACACTCGACATCTTGAAGTCCTTTCAGATTCAACATAGGACTAAAGAAGCATGGCTTGGGTCAGAAGTTTTTGACTCTATAAAAAAACTCAATCCTCATATTGGGGAATGGCAACTTTACAGGGCTTTCTACCGTGCAGGGCTTTCTTTTAAGTCTTCACGGGAATATCAGAAAGACCAAGTATTTAGCGTAGTGTTTTATGCTTTAGTGTACGGAGATGCTGCGAATGAGCGAAAGTCAATTCATCGCATATAACTGCCAAAAACAAGCTTCACCCGTCAAATCATTGCTAGACCAATCGGTAGAAGCAGGTCAAGAGCTTATCGATCGCATCGATATCATTGCAGAAAATCTCATTAACTATGCAGGCAACCGGGACGAAATAGCGATCGCAATAACCGATTTGCGTAAAGCCAGTGCTTGCTATCAACGAGAAGTTATCAAAATTTTGAGAGAGGAAAAAAACGATGTCTGAACCTTGGAAGCGTGGGGATGTAGTTTCTTCCACGTACAGAGAAAAACACCTTGACGAATTTCCTCGCTTGACTGTTGTTTCTAATGTTAATGGCTACGTCAAACTTGAATATTATGGTTGGGGTGGAACTCATGGGATGCAAGACAACCTTGAAAAAGATGGTCATTTTAAAGTGGAGGCAACTCCTGACCAAAAAACTTTAGATTATTATCAGGAGTAAATTATGCATTCTGGAACTGAGTTTACTAATTTTATTAAGCGTTTGCAATCAGCGCTTAAACGTCGAAATATAAACCTTACTTCTTCCGAAATTAAATCCTCAATTTCCGATTTAATCTTTGGCAAAGAGCTAAATGACGATTTGCAAGCTACTTGCTTGAATGCTTTACTTGAGAAACATCAATCAACTTCTTTAGTACAGTTATCAGAGCCAGAGTCTGTTTTACAACCCGTTATTCCGCCTAAAGAAACAGAGAATGCTATTGTGCAATCAGAAAGGCTTGCACGCGACCTTGTCTGTTCTAAAGCATCCTCCATGGGTATTGTGCTGTCGGAAGCTGATGTTGTTGCGATCGCAAACCAACTCGACTACCAGGTTGATTCTTCAGTAGAAGACGTTATAGCTGAAGCAGAAGCACTGTTAATCGCTTATGCTGACCACGTAAAGCAACAGAGTAAACAGAAAGTAACAGCAATGATTAATCGTGTTTACTCTCATGTAGGCAATAACAATACTGAAGTTTCACAGCATTTATCAGAAGGTTTACAGCAGTTTGCTAGTGACTTAGGAGTATCGCAGCAAGAATTTAAAAGACAAGCTCAGCAAGCTCTCCGTCGCCTTAAAATTTCAAAGAATTCAGCGTAGGAATGCGTTGATAATTGTGGGTTTTCTTTGGTTTATAACTGGATGTCACTTTATCTACGCAAGGTTTAACACTCAGTTTATTAACCAAAGAAATCGCGAACTAAGAGAGTATCACAGACAATTCACGGAGGATTGGAATGAGCAATAAAAACGAGAAAATATCGACTACTACTCAAGTTGTTTTAGCTGCTAGCTCGTTTGCGATCGCTGGTGGTACAGTCGCAGGAGCTATTGTGGAACCGCAGCAACTAATCAATTCTGTATTGCCCGTCCATGTAGAAATTACTGTAAAGGGAAAATGACAATTAACTGGAAATTAAAAGGGACACGGCTTAATCCTTACGATTGGAATGAGTTTCCTGAACATCATTTTATTGGGATATCTCAAGAAAAAAAAGCTCTCCTTAAAAAAGTTTGGGATTCCAATCCTCAAATTTGGGAAAGCGAACAGCCAAACTTTGAATTGCTTTTTGAACTAGCTAATCGGGAGATAAATTAATGACAAGTGAAGGTTACAACGAAGAGGTTCAATACGTTAGAAACAGAGTTACGGAGGATTTAGAGCGAATACAGAGAGAAATCGACGCAAGAGAAGTTCAACAATCACAAAAAGGACAAAAGACAAGTGAAACTGAAAAACCATGTAGCTAAAAAAGCTAAGCGATTGCAGAACTCAATGAATACGAACTTCGGAATCAGTACCGAATTTCTTATCAAGTGCATGCAAGGCGACCATGAATCTTTGAAAACACTAGGACAAATGGGACGAGAAGGAGCCTTAATCTCCAGGCTTGCTCCCAAGGTTCGCGAAGCCGCAATGAACACTATCAAAGGAACTGAAGACCTTAACGTTGCGATCGCGAACATCGTTACTCAGTCTGCATCTTCGTCTATCAACATTGGCAAAGCTTTAACCGACCAAGTACTAGCACAACAAAGCTATCAGAACCAGCGTCAGGAAATTGCCATTGACTTTGCTAACAGTCGGGACATCGAGCGCTTGCGTCATTCTTTGGCTGTCGATTACCTCAAGCTCCAAGCCTGGATCGATACAAATCTCATGACGGTTGATGGAAAAACTCAAAAGCTCGAACAACTCAACCGTCCCGAATTCAAGCAGTTGGATGCCGATCTCAGATATCAGGAAAAGGTTGCCGAACATTACCTGAAATATGGTGATGCTGAACGAGCCGATCTCATTCCCCAACGAAACTATTTACCTAGTGGCGAGGGTGGATTTGGGGATATTCTTGGAAGGCTTAAGAGAGCAGTTGTAGGATTTTAGTTAATAGAGGAATTAGAAATGCTTGATTGGATTTTTGGCTCGAAACAAGTTTCAGCTATAAATAAGGATGATGCTTTAACCCCTGGAACTGTAACTAGAGTTTATAGAGGGGATTATCTTGAGGCAAGGGAACTAGCTGAAGAAAACGGTGGAGAGATTTCTGAAGTAAAACCAGTTCCAAATAAGTCTCACGAGTTTTATATAAAAGTCAAGAGGAAGAAATAGTCAGTGAATAACACATAAAACTTCCCCTAGTTTACGTTGCTGGCTTAACTAGGGGAAACATCAAAAATTTGTGTAAATCCATGATACCAGAGCAAGAATTCGAGATAAACGACATAGAGCAGAGCGCATACGCTGAAGACACAGCTTTACCCAAGGATTTAGCTGAAGCACTACAACTTGAGAAACAACGCCGTGAAGAAACTCTCTTTCTTAGGAAGAAAATCTTGAGCTTCTTCATCAGCTGGACCTTTCACTCCACTGGAATTGCGATCGCCAAGTGGTGTCTTGTCCTTGGTGGAAGTTCTGCTCTGTGGACGGCGGCGTCTTTATGTTTCACCATTAGCTTTGTCCCTACTGCTTTCTTAGCGACTGGTATCAATATCAACTACACGGACGGACAGTTTCAAGTGACGAATATGCAAAAGCTAAGTAACTTGGGGATAGGTTTGGTGAGTGCCAGCGTTACGACTTATCTTGCTGTTAAAGACTATCAATACCTTCAGGACTTATCGAATCAAACCATAGTACAGCTCTCGGAATCCATTCGCGAGGTTCAGCGTCAGCATCCAGAAACTGACCCATGGCTGGCGATCGCTGTTGCTGGTGCTCTGTTTGTGGGTTCGATGTTCGCAATATTTGGAGGTCGAGGAAAATGAGCAAGGGTACGGGTGCGGCAATTGAACTGGGTGCAATTAGCGCTTTGTTTATCGGTGCTGTAGCCTGTACCCTCTCCTCACTTTCCAAACAACCATACGATTTAGTTGAGATTCGGTTTTGTCCCCCTTCGGCTAATGGTCTTAATTCCAAAGAACAGAAGGAATTAGACGAGCACTATTGTCGAGTCCCCAGATATGTCCTTAAAGAAGCTTGGGATAGTCGTGGGTTATTCGGTAGCAGTGTCCCCGTCAGGGATGACGTAAAATTCAAGCGTCTCCTGCCAACCGATAACCTTTACCAGCACATTGCGCTAACTGGAACTGCGTTGTGCTTGGCGGGAATTAGTTTCGCGATCGCAATTCGCAACAATTTACTCCAGAACAAATATTACAACTGGCTTGAGGAGTTAAAAACTGCTGGGTTTACCACTTGGAATCAGCAAAAGTCTCAACGCGAGTTAATTGCATTTAATCAACAATTGAATACCCAACTAAAAGCGGATGTTGCAGCTGCACTGGACAATCAAACTAGAGTTCAAGCTGGGCTAACTAATGTTGAAAGTCTTGAAAAGCAACAGCAAAAGCAAGAGACTTTGGCGAATACGCAATATGACTTGATGATTGCTGAACTAAGAAGAAAGATAGCCGAAGAAAATAGTAAGGCTGTGAAGGCTGAAAAGGAAATAAATCAAATGACATCTATTAAGGTGACTTTGAGCGAATTACCCACTATAGAAGGTATTGATTGGTGGGATTGGGGATGGCTTGAAACAAAGTCTCCCGACGATTTACCACATCTCCGCTTAATTGGTGCTACTGGTTCTGGTAAAACTACGTTAGCTGATTGGGTACTTGATAAGCTACCAGGTGATTGCAAAGTGCTGACTGTTAAGCGCAAGCCTCAACAGTGGCAAAATAAAGTTGTTGTTGGCGTCCCTGAAGATTTTGAATCAATAGAATCTGAATTGATTGAATTTGAGGCAGACAGAAAGAAGCGGTTGTCAGATGTAGCTGCAGGTATTGAACCCGAATTAATCAACATTTGTATTGATGAATGGAGAGCCATTAAAGAAAAAGTTGAGCCAGCCGTTGACATAATTCGCGACACTCTTGCTCTTTCTAGAGAAGCCAGACAGCGCTTAATCCTTATGGCTCAAGGCAGACAAGTTAAAACATTCGGACTAAAAGACGAGTCGGATTTGGAAGAATGTATGGCTAGTTTCTACATCGGTAAATTCGCGATTGAAGAATCAAGAAGCTATTATTCTTCAGCAAAACATCTCACGGAAGAGTCTAAGAATGAAGTTATTCAACTGCTTGAAAAATCGGGTAACAGGGCTGTGTGGGTAAGTACCAGCTTTGGTGTGTTCCCTGGCGTGATTCCAGAAATTAAGTCGAATTAATCATAGAGGACTGGCATGAGTAAAAACAAGGACTTCTTCACTCATTTGTTGACAGAGATTTTACAAGAACAATCTCGCCCAAATTCCAGCCATGATCCTGGCTACATCTATTTAATTAAAGCTGTCTGTTTCCATGGCATTATTCCTGGGTTTTACCTTGGACGCTACAAGATTGGGCTTTCCCGCAAACCTGAAGCGAGGGTTGATGACTTCTACAGCAATCAGCCGCCTTGCGATATGGAAATTGTCAAAACTATTCATGTTAAAGACATGAAAGCGGTTGAAACTATTTTACACAAGCAATTTCACAAGCGTCGGGTCACGCTTAAAGGCAGACGCAGTAGTGAGTGGTTTGATCTTAACCTCGTTCAGGTTTGGCAGGTCAAATGGGCTTATTCGAGGTGCGAAAGACATCCCAAGCTTGGGACACTAAAACCCTCTCGCATCCCAACTTCAGCTTTGATACTAGCTCTTATAGCTGGTTTGATTGCGATTACAACCCTGTCCAAACAAGTTTCAGTTCAGTTAGAGCCAGTCACTACGGAGCAAAGCAAATGAAAAACTTTTTGTGTGCTGGAATAGCGATCGCAACAATATCGGTATTTTTTATCCAACCAACGCAAGCCCAAACCAGGGGACAACAGTACTGTAGAACTATTGCAGGTTGGAACGGAGTTTTGGAGCGAATATGTAACACCTCCTATGTCGGGACTGGGGACTTTATCGATAATGGACTATTCTTCAACCGAAAACCCACCAAGCACATTCTCAGAATTCGAGTGAGGCAATGCTCAATTATTGGGTATAGAAAAGACGGAACTCCTATTACTAAGTGTAGGAATAGAGTGAAATAATTAAGGAGTTGAAATGAAAGCTAAAAACAGATTTATTTTATCGGTCGCTACTAGTGCCGTATTTTCTTTCTCAGCAGGAGTGTTGGCAGGAAGTTTAATCTGGTTCGCGCAAAGCCAATCTCCTTTCAAAAAAACTCTTACTTATAGCATCATTGCTGGCTCTTTATCTATGGTTGTTTGTGGTGCGTCTCTGAACTTTAAAAATGCGTCGTTGAACTTAGAAAATGAACAATCCGAGCAAAAATATCAAAAAATTATATCGGCACTGGAACGGGCGCAAGAGTACAGAACTAGAGCTTGTAAAGGGTGCAAGTACTGGTATGGCGAGATAAATGGCGGAAATTTATTAGTTTGTGCCATGCATCCTTATGGATGTAACAGTGACACTTGCCCCGATTGGGAAGAGGAATAGCGATTTTATACAGTTTGTGGGAATTATAAATTTAGATTTGGAGATGGTATGACTGGAATTAGCGTAGCTGTGGCTAACCGAATTTTCAACAAGTTTGGCATCAGTTTTAAAAGGCATGATGTTGCTGGTTTCTTGGCTTGTAGAGGAGGTCAACAAATTCATACAAGCACTCTTGTCGAGGCGTGTCAGAAAGTTCTTGAGCAATGGTTTGTTTTGAAAGAATTGGACAGCAATGGCCAGATTGATACTCGGAATAAAAAACCTTTAAAATATGCGCCCGGTGACGAAGAATGAAAATTAGACGGATAACCGCAACTTTCCATTATTGCAACTCAGGCACAAAGGAAGAAAAAACAGTCACTTGTCTGTTTACTGACCGTAATGAACAGTACGAACTAACAAAAGTTTTTGTCGTGGAATTTCAAAAGTCTTTAGTCTTTTCTAAATCTGATAACGAGTTTTTGGTTAACGATTAATTATGGGAAATTCAAAAATTTTGTATTGCCGAAACTGTGCATCTCAAACCAACCATAGAAAAATCCTCAAGTACGACTGGGGATATACTTGCGCTCGCTGTGGTACGTGGCAACATCAAAGCGTACTGCTAGAACTTCAACAAAGCTATGCTGCTAAATCGATCCTTGATGCAATGGGAGATGAGTACGTCAGCTATTGTGATGGAGAGTTAGAAGAATTTATAGAAGCGTCTCACGCCTTAAATTTGGAGTTTGACTATCAAGAAAACGGAGATGGAGGATACGATTTCATGGCGTGGAATCCGTCAGAAGAAAAAATAGCGAGGATTGTTCTTTAAATGAATTATTCAGACATTCCCTATAACAATCCTTTACCAAACAATTCTGAAGAAAATCCGGTTATCTACACGTATGATTCACCGTATTTTGCTGATACTACTTGTTACAAAGGGTTCCGTAATGAAACGGCTACTCCAGAATCTATTCAAAGATTGGAAGACGCAAAGGCAGCCGTAGGGGATAGCCTTTCAAGGGAAGAATCCGCCGTTTAATTACAACTGACTTTAATAGCTGTGCAACTTGCACACTAAAGATTGTGAGTCCAACATCGGGTTTTCTTTTGAAGCGCGATACGGCTGTACTCTGCGATACGGCACCAGCCCGTAGCGTGCCTTATCGCTTCTTTATCGCACAGTTCTTTGATTCAGTGGCTGAATTGCGAATCGCGTATTTGTCACATCTGTTTGCTTGGTAACGGTTAACCGGGTTCCACAGTGAAGTGACATCATAATTAATAATTGCCATTCCCAACAATCTCGTATGTCCGACCAACAAAAACAATCAAAATTTCCACCTACCCAACAGGGCTTGGAATATCACTGCGCGTCACAATCAATTGAATTGAGTGAATGCTCTGAACCTGAATTCCGATTGGAGTTGGTGGAAGGAAAGTTTTTGGTAGGTGGAACTATAGAAGGGAGTCGTTGGCTGCTTAAAGAAGCTTTAATTGGTTGGGGATTGGAAGCAGCCGTTGCATTTGCTCCTTTGCAAAAATGGTGGGAAGCGTTAAAAGTGGCTTATGAAGTTCCCCATACTTTGCCAGATGAATGGTTAACTTGGGCGGAAGATTTACCGCTTTCCCCTGACTACCAAGATAGATGGTATCCACCTCTTGGGTCTCGATTTAAAGGAGAACACCGTTGGGTACTCGATGACCTACGGCAAGGTTTATCCACTGCTATCAGTCAAGCTGGTTTGGGCAAATGCTTTGGTCCCAATTATGGTATGCAGTTGGGAAACCATGTGTTCACACCAGATATCCTCATGTGTACTACCAGCCGCTTGGCAGAAAACACTTGCCATGACTGTTATATGGAAGGGGCGGCTGATTTGGTCGTTGAAATTGTGCTGCCAGAACAAGCACTTCTATACGAACAGGTAGTGAAGCAGTATTACGAACAGGGTAACGTATTGCATTACTGGGTTGTGAATCCGGTAAGCAAACAATTCCAGTTTTGGCGGTGGTCGCCGCAAGGGTATCAGTTGCAATCGTTGGATTCGGATGGCTGCTATCGGGGAGTGAGTGGTCTGACCTTCAACCCGGAGTTGTTCCGGTCAAAAGAACAAGGGCTACCAGCTTTTAGTAGTATTTGGCAACCGCGACGGTGGGAGATGCGGTATGAACAAGGAGAAGAACTGGGTTGGGGTAGTCTTGAGTTGACTCCCATTGTGGAAAAGCAACCTCATGCCATTCAACCCGAACAGTTTATTGCTTGGTGTCCGGAAACTAAGCTTGAGAGTGGACCCTTGATTGGCGGCGGTGAGATTGGGACAAGGAATGCGATCGCTATGCTACTGATGAGCCTGGGTTTGGTTGAAACCGTGAAGCTCATGCCCGGTTATGAATGGGTACGGATTCTGCGACGCATCGAACGTCAACAGCAGCAAGATGCTCGACTCAAGCAAGAATGGTGGCAGTACGCTCAAACATTGGCTCAACAATTGCAATCTGAGTATCAAGTCGGTGGAGTTGGTATTATTGGTGACTTAATAAAAGATTTACCCCTCAACTTTTGGTCAGAAATTCATCTAGTTCTGTGGGAAGTACCCGAACAATTTAAGAAGTGGCGCTTTTTGCAAGGTTTGCCAGACAACCCTCGGATTTGTTTAACGGAAGTTGAACGGGCAACGCCAGCCCAATGGCAAGCTCTTTGTGAGAATATGACGGTTTTGGTCGGGCAATGGCAAGGTATCGAGCAACCGCGTAGAAGGAAAAAACTGCAATTTTATTGGTTAAGCGACTAGACAATAATGAAGGACTTACCTGGAGTTCAAATTGGCGATCGCTCCCAGGACAGCAACCACTCCTTCTAACCCGTCAGAAAAAGTTAGTTTCCGTCAGTATCCGTAAGAAATAGTATCTATTTTATACAATTGACTTCAAAAATTACGTAATCGTCCAGTGGAAGTTGAATCCTAAATCATGAGACAAACGACAACACAAAGGGGATAAGACCAATGGACGCTAACATGATTCTTGAACAATTCCAACTGATTAACAACCAATCCTCGAAAAAGCACATTACAATCTTAGGAGCAGGAATTGCAGGTTTGGTAGCGGCATACGAACTAGAACGCTTGGGACACACCGTTGAGATACTAGAAGGTAGCCCTCGCATTGGCGGACGGGTGTGGACACATCGCTTCGGTAATGAGCCAGATGCACCTTACGCTGAACTCGGCGCAATGCGTATTCCTAGCGACCACGAATTGACATTACATTATGTTCAAGAAATGGGATTAGGTGACAAGCTGTGTAAGTTTATGACCGTGTTCGAGGAAAGCAATGCCAAAATGAACATTAACGGTCAAGTGTTGAAGATGAAAGACGCACCAAGAGTGCTGCAACTTTCAGAAGGTGGTCTGTTAACTGATACTCGTTACAGCGAACAAACTCGCAATTTTGCGGCTTGGCTCAAAACCATCATTAATACGATCGCACCTGGTAATCTTCGTTCTGATTTTGAGCGCGACTTGCAATCTCACTTAATGGATGAGTTGGAGCGCTTGGATTTAGATCCCTATTTCAGTGAAGATGGTGAAACAATAGATTTGCACTCCTTCTTAACTCAAAACCCCAGTTTCCGCGCCAAGTGCTCCCAAGGATTGGATATCTTCCTTGGCGACATCATGACTGAAACCAGCCACGACTTGTTACAACTTAAAGGTGGAATGGATCAATTAATCCAACGCTTGGCAACTTCCATCAAAGCGAATATCCAGTGTAATGCTGAAGTTGTTGCTTTGCGTGTAGAAAAAGACCATACCCAAATCACCTGGAAACAAAACGGTCAACTCCACACCACCAAATGCGACTACGTATTATGCACCATTCCCTTCAGCGTACTCCGCAAAATGGAATTGAGCGGTTTCGACGAGCAAAAGTTAGACTCTATCCACAACACCGTTTACTGTCCCGGTACTAAGGTGGCGTTTCATACCAAGGAAGCCTTCTGGGCAAAAGAAGGTATCAAAGGCGGTGCTTCTTTCAGTGGTGAAGGCGTGCGTCAAACCTACTACCCCTCAGTTAAGTTCAATCCAAAGCGCGGAAGCGTGATGTTAGCAAGCTATACTATCGGTGATGATGCTGATCGCATGGGTAAAATGTCCGAAATTGAACGCTTTGACTACGTACAAAACACAGTTAGCAAACTTCACCCAGAACTGAATGAGACTGGTGCGATCGTAGACAAAGCATCCATTGCTTGGGGTGAGTATAAGTGGAGTGCAGGCGGATGCACAATTCATTGGGATGATAGCGAATCCAATTACTTGGCAGCACAAAGACCCCAAAATACCCTGTTCTTTGCAGGCGAACACTGCTCTAGATTCCCTGCTTGGTTACAAGGTTCTATCGAGTCTTCTCTGGAAGCTGTTCTCGACATTGTGAAGCACAAGCCAGTGACAAAATCCACTACAGCCAACACTATTTCTCGCACCAACCGTCAGTTGGTAACAGTTTGAGCACCTGACCAATGACCAATGCCCAAGATGGAGGTAAGTATTAAGAAAATTTAACAGTTTGTCTGTGTTTTATACCCTTTATTTTGTACCCGCCACGAGCGGGTTTTTTGATATGGGGTGAAAAAGAGAGCGATACGGCACCCATCCGTTAGGCGCTTCGCCTATCGCCTACACCATGTCAGCACTTGGGACGTAGAAGAATCATCGCTCCCCGTTTATAGTATATTTGTATTAATAAAGAGCTAAGGTTAAACTCATATAGAGTAAGACCTCTTGGTTAATTTCCGGGCGAGTCTCATGAAAAATACAGACTGTAAATTAACAGCAGACAATTTTGAGTATGCTGTCAGCCTAAACGCGCTTCTGGTTGCTCTGTTTCGCTTTAATGGCGAAAAGTGGGAGTTTGTACGAACTGCCAAGCGCTCTTATGGAATAGCTATATGCCATCTAGAACAATTTTGTGGTGATGACACCTTGTTAGTTTTCCCAATAGGTATGTTGCCTGACCAGATTTGGGATTTGCTGCACAGGCTGGAAAACAAAAACTGAGGAAAGTTTTTTATACTTTCTGTAATTCTTTCAACAAGAATTAATGAAGCCCCTGGAATGTAGTAGCCGTTAGGGGTTTTTATTTTTTAGAGTTTTCTTAAGACTTGATATTAACAGTGTAATAACTATATGAATGAATTAGAGCAAGAAAAGACAGCATCTCAGGCAATGAGAAGGGATGCGACCTATATATGGGTAACTTGGCTAACACCTCTTTTAGCAGGTAGTAGTTTTTGTCAATGGGCAGCCTGGTTTCAAGCTAACTACACATTTGAAAAACCACAATCTGATTTTAGCGAATGGAGAATCAAGCATGGAAGATTGCTAAATAAACGTGTAAGAAACTTAGAAAATCAGGGGTATGAAGTTTATATAGAAGATGAAAATAAGTTCACTATTACTGGACAAGATGGAATCACTAAAGTAGCTGGTAAAGCTGATATAGTAGCTATTAAAGGAAATCAGGTTATTGTTGAAGATTGCAAAACAGGGCAAAAAAGAGATGCCGATGTCATGCAGGTTTTAACTTATATGTTGTTACTTGCCGCTCCAGGAGGACCATCTCACTGTCGGGGGAAAAAACTTGAAGGACGTTTGATTTATGGCGATGAGGTTATAGATGTCCCTTCCGAGATGCTCGATCGCGATTTCAAAGACTCTTTTCGTGAGATAGTTCATCTTGTCAGCGCTTCTTCTGCACCTAGAAAAGTACCCAGTTTTAAAGAATGTCAATATTGTAAGGTTTCAAGTAAATACTGCCCAGAACGTATAACAATGCAAGAATCCGAGGATCTTAAAGAACATGACCTCTTTTAAATAACAGATTCATTACTTATGCCTGAGCGTTGGTATTAACAGCGCTTTAAGACGAATAGCGATAGCTTTGTAATTAAACACAAAGCAGTATTTGAAAGCAGTCAGGGAAGAATTAAGCGGACTTTCAGTAGAAAAAATTGCTGACTTGCAACTTGCGTTAAGTATTTTTGGCTCGTTGTCAGTACTTTTGTACTTGACTCGTGCTGTGCAACTTGCACAGTAAACCCTGTGACTTGCTCATGGGGTTTGTTTTTGGGCGATCGCTCTTACGGATACCATTAACCCCAACAACAACCGTACACAACCGTAACTCCTGCTACACCCTACGGTTGTGCAATTACTTTCCAGAATATTAGTTTACAGAGTAGTGCTTCCTAGAAGACAATTTCTAGATCCAAATGTCCTCCACCACCTCTGTATCACTGGTTTTGACGGTTCCTTTGGCGCTGACAGAACATCCGGCTGCTGTTTATCTAAACACCTTATCGCCCGGTTCTCAGGAAACTATTAGGCAATCGCTTAACTATGTTGCTGGGCTATTGACTGATGGGAAAGCCGATTACTTAACTTTGAATTGGGCTGAACTTAGGTACAAACATACTGCTGCTGTTCGCGCTGCACTGGCGAAAAAGTACTCACCTGCAACCACCAACAAAATTTTGTCGGCTGTGAGGAGAGTTTTAAAGGAAGCGTTGAGGTTAGACTTAATATCACCAGTCGATTACTCTAAAGCAGTTGACTTAGAAAGTGTTAAAGTCCGCAAAACCCTTAGAGGTCGGGCTTTGAGTCAGGACGAAATCAATAAACTGATGTCCGTTTGTTTCTCTGACCCAACACCAGGGGGTTACCGTGATGCAGCAATGGTCGCAGTTTTAAGAGGTGCTGGGTTGCGTCGCAGTGAAGCAGTTAAATTAAATGTCAAAGATTTCGATCCGGAAACTGGTGAATTAAAAATATTAGAGGGCAAGGGGAGAGTTGACCGGGTTGTGTACTTGCCTGAGACTGCGATCGCAATCGTTCAACAATGGCTGGATATTAGGGGTACTTCGCCGGGTGCTTTGCTGTGCAAAATCAGTAAGTCAGGACGAGTGATTCGGGAGAAGTTGACACCCCAGGCGATCGCATTCCTTTTGAAGAGACGGGGCAACGAAGCTGGGCTTGAACCGTTTTCAGCACATGACCTGCGGCGGACTTTTGTATCGGATTTGTTAGACTCAGGTGCTGACATCGTAACTGTGCAGCAGTTAGCTGGGCATTCAAGCATTACCCAAACAAGTCGCTATGACAGACGGGGTGACGAGAAGAAGCGTAAGGCGGTGCAATCGCTACATATTCCTATAAGATAAAAAACTTATTAATTTACTCATTAGTTCGATTGTATGGACTTAAATTTTTAAGGAATTTCTTTTCAATTAAAAATGTAGAAAGCTTATGTTCAGTGAACTCCGGCTTTTTCAAAGCTGAAATTTAAAGTTTTGTAAATGAGAAAGAGGTAAATATTTATTAAGGAGTTTTTTGTATTAATAGTTGCATTTTTATTTTTGCTTAATTTTTGTCTACAAAGTTTATTCATAGGTATCATTCTTTAGGAACAAGTAGAATCAAGCCATTTCAAGGCTTTATACTCTTGTAACTACTTTTGTAGAACTACGAAAGGTAAAACCCACTATCATAGCAGACCGTTCCCAAAAGAAGAAAATGGCTGAATGTTATACTTAAAGAGCGACAGATTTCTAAAATTCCGTTCCCGTTAGAATAGTAATTAGCGGGACAATTTGTTATTGCCTATGTGCCAACCAAAGCCGTCCCTTTGGGTAATCCCCTCCTGGCGACGGCTTTGCTTGTAGAAGTAGTAGTTAAAGTGAACGGAGTTTTAGAAGTCTGTCGCGATTCTTCAAAAATTCCTCCTCACTGTGACTTCGCTACAAGTCCCGCTTCACAGTTTCTTAGATTGGAGGATGTTACATACATATGAATGTTTTTAGCTGGATTCGTCAGAAAGTTGGTTTAGCCAAAGGAAGAAATTCTACTAAACCAAGCCCTAAGACACTTTTGCTGCTCTTAGGTTATGGTTTGGTATTTTTCTCAGGGTTAGTAGTTGGTAACTTGCAGACTCAAGCTCAAATGCAAAGGCAAGGACAAACGCAAGTGAATAGCTGCAACTTCATTCAAATGACTAACCCAACTCCACAACCTGCTGTGGATACTAGGGTAACGACTAACCCAACTCCACAAGCACCACCACAAGTGAAACAATCCCCTATTCCAAAAAGGGAGGTAAAGGATTAGTCTGTGCGTTCAGGTGATGTAGTTTAACAGCGCCTGATGCTGAATGTAGATTGAACACCTTGCTGTTCAATCTACATTCCACTGCTTATACATTCTTATGTTGAATCCAATTCAATTAAACCTTACTCTTGAAGCGTTTGTAATTTTTCGTTTTTATTTGACGGGATAATAAAGTTTGTCCTTTTCCGAGTAGCGCCACCCCACGCTGTTAGTATCGCGAGATCTGGACCATGATAAAAAATCCTTTGGATTGAGAGTTTCGCGTTGGTTGCGTAGAGTGGCGACAGTGACTGCAAGTCTCTTGACCAGATTTTCTTCTAGCATGGGTTGTAGTTCTATACTGGGCTGTTGATAATGCGAGTAACCGGACGATCTGCGACCCCTGTAACTCCCTGGGTTGCTTTGCATCTGTATTAAGGCAGATTCAACAATTGACAGTCGGTTGGCAAGTTCTTTCATCTGTTGTTCCAATTGACTGAGGCGTTGTAGGGAGGGAGTTTCTGTACCATTGTCTGCACGATTTTCTCTACTATTCGCCAATTGCTTGAGTTCTGCTTCCATCATCTGCAGACGGGTATCCATACCGCTTTCTGTACTGGGAGCCAAATCCAAAACGTGTTCCAACCCCTGAATGACCAAATCGGTAGCGGTGGTGTTGAGTTCGTGAGCTTTTTCTCTAAGTACTTTGGTTAGTGTTTTGGGTAGTTTAAAGTTAATGGACTCCCGTTCAATCTTGGTCATCTTTGCACCACTTTATGTACCAGGTGTAGATAGTGTACAGCTTTTTGGTGGGGCGTAGTAGCAGCATGAACCGAATGAGCGATCGCCAACCCCATTCCCAGTTACTGAGGTTTCTGGAGCAAGAATACGGAATTGGGTAAGGGTTGCGATTCGCTTGTGGCAAAGACAGATGTTACCTTAGTTACAACCGAATATGGGAAAGCGATCGTGAGTAACCAATTAGAAGAGCTAGAAGCCAAGAAATTTTTTGCAACAGCTTTAGACAATGAGACTTTGTTTGAAGAGTTGGAAATTGCTTTGCAAGCTGAGGACTATGAGAGGATTGTCAAGTTGGGTCAGATGTGTGACTATCACTTTACCGTGAAATCTTTGCTCCCAACTTTGAGTAGGATTACCCAACTTCTCTTTCAAAGATCCGCATCATAATCAAAACGTTTTTGTAAGGCGATAGGGCTGCAAGTGACGAAGCGCGAAGCGATAAGCCAACTGCCTACGGGAGTACAGCCGTATCGCATAAGTACATACTACTATTGTCGCTAAATTATAAATGCTGCTGGGGCGAAGTTACGAAATTGGATACTTCAGTTGGGCGATAAGCTAACTGCCTACGGGAAGACAGCCGTATCGCAACTCGCCCTTATTTCATCGGCGGCGCGTAATGAAGTTAAAAGTATCAGTACCTTAATTATCCTGTTGAGGCTCCACTCCTTCATCAATCCAAACATCAATGGCTGCTTTTACTTCTGATTCAGTTATGGCAGACCACTCTCTTTCATTAATAATTGTCCTAAATACGGCTCTTTTACCATGACCAACTTTTTCTATTGAGTGTCCGCGATACACTAAATTTTTAGGCTTAATCATTTTTCTCTCAATTGTACTGACTATTTTAACCGCTTCTAAAAACCTATGAATATCTAAGGCACGAGTCCGGAAATATGGACAAGTAAAAACGAAAGCGTTGTAAGTTTGTAAACAGTGCATTCTTACTGCGAGCGAAGTGCGTGAAGGACGAAACGGCTCATCGCACTTTGCCACAACCTATTCTTCTGCTACCCAATCTCGTAACACCTGATTTAGCTCATCAACCCATTGCTTGTCTTAAGCGGTCAAACACTTCACCTGGGCAGTTGGAGTTGCCACTTTTTTGATGTATCAAATTTTAAGTGTTACCAACAGAGCATTTCCTCAAACCTACAACTCATCTTCCCGGTGCTGCTTGAAATTCGGGCGGTATCCGCACGCATCCTCCCACACTGCCATCAATTCTTCCCACTCCTCCTCGGTTTCCGGCGGTTTATCCTGTAACAACCCAACAAACCGTGCTAAATGCCTCGCTTGGTCTGGATTCTCACCTAGCTCAACCAACTGCTGCTCAAAAGCGGGGTCATAGCCTTTGGCAATAAGGGCTGCATACTCGGTGTCGGTCATGTTGAGGTGTTGGATGGGCGGGTCTGTCATATAGAAGGAGTGCGTCGCTTCGTGTGCAATTCCATTTTGGCAAACGATCTGTGCCACTTGCACAGCTGACAGGTTTATTAGTTACCCCTGTAGACCGTACTTGACGATGAGCAAGCAATTTCTTTCGTCTGTACTTCGTTCGTAGAGAACTTTATCTGCCAAGCGCCTCTGATGTTAGGAGTCTTGCTTTTTGGAGTGTGGGGTACAAGAAAGCAACTGTTTCGCTCGTCAAAAAATATATAAATGCTGTAGTGCAATCCAATTCGCTTGTACTTTCTACATATACTAAGTATGAAAAACTGTTTCATTCCATTGGCGATCGCATAAAAGTACAGTTGCTTCCATTTTGGCTAAAGAAGGGTCTGGAATTAACAACAATACAGATGTAGTTAATGTTCGAGTGTCACAGCAGTCACAGAAAATGGCTAATCGCAAAGCTTGGATAAAGAGCGCAATATCAATGTATACTGAGGTTTTTGAGACATTGGGAGAAGATCCGAGAACGATGCATTTGGGACTTGAAGAGCGCAAACTAGTTGCGGGGCAGTTGGCTTCTGCCTGCATGATTAGCAATGAAATCGCCAAACTGAGAACCGAGATAGGACAAGCTACTGACGATATTGGTAGATAAAGCAACCCCCTTGCTCCGCTCAAACCACCAACTCTTGCAACAGAGCGTCATTCATCTGTTGCACGTTGTCGCCCGTACTCTCCATGACTTGATAAGCAGCTTTGACAAACTCTGGTAGGGACTCAAACTTTTCAATGTTAGCAATTAGAATGCGGCTGCCCGGATACGGAGTAAAGTCTACAAAAAGCTCCATCCCGTATTCCAGCAAAGTTTTACACAATTCGGCAATGGGATGATACCGATAATTGTCCTCGCTGCGATTTATTTCTGATGCCAGGTATCCGCACAACCAACCTATTGAGTCAAAATCGTTGTCTAGAATTTTCAAAGCTCCAGCTAGTATGCGATCGTTTGAGTGGATCGGTAAATTGTCAAAGATTTCGTCAAGTGCTTCTGGATGGCGAGTTTGACAGTAATGAACAACTTGTTTGATTAACTTATCGGTGGGTTGAAATGGCATCGGTTTTTCATCTCTAGGAGTCCAGTATTTTAACAAAATGAGTATAATAATAAACTAGAAATAATACTGAACTTGCCAGAACTGCGGAGCGATCGCTACTCAATCCACCAACTAAAGTGCAATGATGCTTCTACAATGCAGAGCACTTGTGCAAAACGACAAACATTTGGTATGGTCTAGTGTTGGCAATTATTGAAACCTGAAATGCTTTACCCTAACCAAACACCGAACTGGCAACCTGTTAGCAAACTGCCTCTAATTGCACAAATGATTGATGGGGGACTGGCACAAGCTTTAACACAGTATCAAAACCTGCAACAAGCTCAAAGTCGTTCTCATATATTAGATAGCCAAACCGTTGAGCGAGTCCTGAAGGTATTTGGCGAGCAGATGAAATTTACGCAGATCGTCTATTCAGAGCAGCTTTCAAGGTGGAAGGCAGAAAATCTCAATGCTACCCAACAAACAGAAATTGCCAGATTGGAGGGGCAATTGGAGCAGATGGGTCAGGTTATCTCGAACATCTTAACTTTAGCCAATCAATTAAAAGAGGGGACGATAGAAAAGGTTTTTGAGAAGTCCGATATTGAGATAGCAATGGATATTATTTCAGGGAAACAAAATATATAGAGATGGGGAGCGATCGCAGGAGCTTTCAGATGATGCTGACACTAGCCGTAGTCTTGTTAACCCAACTAAAATGTTCGGTTAACATCACAGATTTGCAGTTATAAATTATTCTACGGTTATTATGAATTTAATGGTAGTTGAAGCCGAACATTCAAAGATTTTACTAGCCATATTATAAAAACATAAAGCAAAAAACAAGAACGCAATTTCTACTTATTCATAATACCTATGACACTCATTCGTTACAATCCCTGGAAAGAAATAAACGCAATCCAACGCCTGTTTGAAGAAACAAGAGTCCCCTTTGAAAGAGAGTTCGTTAAAGTTCCTGCTGCCGAACTGACCCAAACTCCGGACGCGGTTCACCTCAAGCTAGAACTTCCAGGTATGGATGCCAAAGACTTGGATATTCAAGTGACAGAAAACACTGTTTCCATTAGTGGCGATCGCAAGTCCGAAACCAAGACTGAAGACAAAGGCATCACTCGGACTGAATTCCACTATGGTAAGTTTCAACGTGTCATTCCTCTACCTGTAAAAATTCAAAATACTGATGTGAAGGCAGAATACAAAGACGGTATCTTGAATCTGACACTGCCTAAGAAGGAAGAAGAAAAGAACCTCGTTGTCAAAGTCAATTTAGAACAGCCAGCTGCTTAGTTGACTGTTTAATGAATAAATTTTCTCACACATAGATAATTCAACCCCGGTCTAGTTAGAGTTACCGGGGTTTTTTCTTGGGAGTGCAAGCTTGCAAGGGATAACGGCTATACTACCGTATCGCAACAATCTACAGATTAACTCCTCTTATGGATACTATTTATTTTTCTATGTCAAGCACTCTTGAGGTTTTGTAACAATATCGTTATATTTATTTACATAAGATAACAAACAAGGAAAAGAGCTATGTATACAACTGTTAACGAAGACGGCGTCCTCAACAACTACCCAACCGAGACTAAAATGTACTTTGCTGAATACCCTGCAATTTGGGA
Organism: Scytonema sp. UIC 10036; assembly: GCF_009725235.1. The sequence continues at coordinate 24,857 of NZ_WJFC01000016.1, read as the reverse complement.
ACAGCGTCAATATGTTATCCAAGGCGTGTTTGCGACATTACTGGTTACCACTTTAGTTCTGGTTGCTTTTGCAGCTGCTTAAGACTAATGGATTTCGCTTCAAACTTTAATCGACATTTGGGCTTCTTTTTCTCACCCTGGCTATCAAGGCTGGGGTTTTTGCATTGAAAGTGTCAGTCCAAAGGCAACTGCTTTGAAGAACGCGATCGCTTTTACTCAAACCTGACTCCAGGTCTCCTAAAAAGTTAGAATAAGATTAACTCACATTCATTTGCGATCGCTTACACCATTGGGTGTCATGTGGGGTATAACGTTTTAAGAGATTTAATATACCCTAAGAAGCACCTATATATACCCTGCATGGGTGTTAATTTTCAGAAAAAACTAGTGGGATACGCATAGCCCCTACTTATACCCCATAAATCGCTTGGAACCTGATTTTCAATGAATATTTTAGGCTCACTGGGCAAAGCGCGATGCTGTTTCTTGTAGGGCGATCGCTTCGTGCTTGCAAGGAAGAGCATTGAGCTTTGAGCAAAGGGGCGATCTGTGCCACTTGCACAGCGAAGCTTAACTGCTTGTGCCGTATCGCAACCACCCCTTAACCTTCATCTCTTAGCCTGCCCAATCTTATCTAACCTGTCATTGGCATCTTTAGCAAGTTGAGCGCATCGCACGCTAGCAACCATCCCACTAGCAGCAGTAACCGCACCTTCATTCGCCTTTTCTGTTAGCAGGAGACTTGCACCAACTAAGCCGATTAAGGTAGACATAGCGGTGGCGACTAGTGCTAAATTAAAACTTTGGCGTGCTTGGCGCAGGCGTTCTTTAGTAATTTCTTGGTTAAGATTGGGTTCAGAACTAGGAGGTAGTGTCAACTGAGTCATAAATTTATCCGTCACTCAACTGCTATCAGTTTCACAGTTAAGCGCTGAAGAGTTCAGCCAAGACACAGCATGACTTTTGCCTAGCTTTGACATGACTTTGGCTTTTAGCCTAAAATTAACGTGGTTTGTCACATGAGCTTATGCCGCAAAATTCAATAAAAGCGTGCCAAACAGGTATTGAAAAGGCGAAAAGTGCTCTAGATGGTAAAGGTTTGAGCCGACAAGGGTTAGCAAGAAAGTTGAACGTAAGCCGTCAACCTGTTGATAATTTTTTTACTGGTAAATCAGTTCGCAATGATATCTTTGTCAGTATTTGCGAGAAGTTGGAACTGAATTGGCAAGAGATTGCAGGTTTGGAGGATTTACCTAACTCAGTTGATGTACCAAATAACCAGCCCCCTGAGCCAGTTAAGGTAGAGCAGGACAACAGCGTCGATATTGATGCTTTAGTGCAAGAGATACCCAAAAAGATATTATCCGGTCAGCAACGCAAGGAACTACAGAATGCTCTAGTTAAGGCTTTTCCCGATAAATCATCATTAGAGCAGATGTTGTCACATGAGTTAGATAAGAACTTAGAGGCGATCGCTGGTAGTGGTAAATTAGAAGATATTGTCTTTAATTTAATCAAAAAAGCAGAGTCCCAGGGATGGATTGAAGACCTAATTCGTGCTGCACGTCAATCAAATCCTGGGAACCGTAGTTTGCAAGCACTCGACCTAAGGTGGAGCCAAGTGAAAGAATTTGAAGCCAAAAGCTTTAGTGTCAATGAGTTAGTACAGACAGCACGGGAAAACATCCGCGAGAGCATTAAAGAGCGCTGCGGTACAATGCGAGTGCTGGATATGACACAGCCAATCGGCTTAGACGACATTTACACCAGCGTTAACATTTTAGAGAAAATCACCGGACGTAGAGGATTAAATATAACTGAACTACTTCAAAACATCCCTTTAGAGAATTTTGAGCGCTTCAGCTTGGGTGATGTGCGTGAGAAGAGAGTTCCTGGGTTGGAAGCAGTGAACAAGTACTCAAAGTTAATGATTTTGGGTAAACCGGGAGCAGGTAAGACAACATTTCTCAAGCATTTGGCACTCCAATGCATTGAGGGCAAGTTTCAGCCAAAGCACATTCCTTTATTTATTACACTTAAGGACTTTGCTGACGCATCCAACCAGCCTAATTTATTAGACTATTTGATTCAACTGTTTGCTAAATATGGCATTGCACCCAATACAAAAGTCAAAACTGGGTTCTTAGCATCTCTTTTTAATTGGGGAACCAGTGAGACAAATCAGTTGGTTGATTTAACCGCTGTGGAACAACTGCTCGAGCAAGGTAAGCTGTTGATGCTGCTAGATGGGCTAGATGAGGTAAGAGAGACAGAGAGCAAACGGGTCTTGGAGCAGATTAAAGAATTTACAACTCAGTTCCCTAAAAATCAATTTGTAATAACGTGTCGAATTGCAGCACGGGAATATACTTTTGTGCAGTTTACTGAAGTTGAAGTTGCTGACTTTGACTCTCAACAGATTGCTAGCTTTGCTAACAAATGGTTTCAGGCGAAAGACGATCTAGTGAAAGCTGAGCAATTTATTAAAAAATTGGAAGAAGAAGAACCAATCAAAGAACTAGCAACTAACCCACTGTTGTTAACACTATTGTGTTTGGTATTTGAAGAATCAGGAAGTTTCCCACCAAACCGTTCTGAATTGTATAAAGAAGGATTGGATGTATTGCTCAAAAAGTGGGATGTAAAGCGAAATATTGAACGCGACCAAGTATATAAAAAGTTATCTCTAAAACGTAAGGAAGATTTACTTAGTCAAATTGCTCTAGACACCTTTGAACAAGGTAACTATTTCTTTAAGCAAAAAGAAGTTGAAAGATACATTACTCAATATATTCAAAATTTACCAGATGCAAGCACCGATCCAGAAGCACTGCAACTGGATAGTGAAGCAGTACTCAAGTCAATTGAAGCCCAGCATGGATTATTTGTAGAAAGAGCGAGAGGAATTTACTCTTTCTCACACCTAACTTTTCACGAGTATTTTACAGCAAGAAAGCTTGTTAGCAGTGTTAATTCAGACGCATTGCAAGACTTAGCTACCCATATTACCGAAAAGCGATGGCGCGAAGTCTTTTTACTAACGGTAGGGATGCTGGAGAGTGCAGATAAATTATTGCAGTTAATGCAACAGAAAATTGATACAATTTTGGAAAGCGATGAAAAGTTACAGCAGTTTCTTACTTGGGTTAAAGAAAAATCTGAATCTTTAGAAGCGCCGTATAAACCTGCTGCTGTTCGAGCCTTCTACCTCGACCGAGCCCTCGACCTCGCCCTCGCCCTCGACCGAGACCTCGCCCTCGCCCTCGACCGAGACCTCGCCCTCGCCCTCGCCCGAGCCCTCGACCGAGACCTCGCCCTCGCCCTCGACCGAGACCTCGCCCTCGCCCTCGACCGAGACCTCGCCCTCGCCCTCGCCCTCGCCCTCGACCGAGCCCTCGCCCTCGACCGAGACCCGGAATTAGAGCGATCGCTTCAACAACTCAAAGACCAACTTCCCGATGCCGAAGACATTAAAGCGTACAAGCAATGGTGGCAGGAAAACGGTCAAACTTGGACTGAACAACTTAGAGCCGTAATGAGAGAGCGTCGCAACATCGGTCATGACTGGCAGTTCAGCGACGAACAAAAGGAACTCCTGAAGCAGTACTATGATGCTAATAAACTATTGGTTGATTGCCTCAACAGCGATTGTTACGTCAGCCGCGAAGTAAGACAGCAGATTGAAAATACATTGCTGTTGCCAGTAAAAAGATTACCATTAACATCAAATTAAGTTATTCATCGTATCCCACCCATCCCCCAGAACTGACACAAGCTGTTATGTATCCCTTACTATTGAGTACGCAAGTACGCGAAATTTTGAGTTTTTAGGTACGCAAAGGGGAATCATACTGAAGAAACACGCCCTCAATCGCATGAATGAATATTCAGGTACGCGAATACTTGAATACGCAAAAGCTAACTGTAGGACAGACACTGTGATATTGCTGTAACGTAAAAGTTACCTTTCTTATGAAGATTTGAGTACGCAAATTTTTAAATACTCAACTGAGTTGTTGCTGATGCAATGGTCAAATGGGTTTTGAGTATTTGAGTACGCAAAAACTTAAGTTTTTAAATACGCAATCCAAATCAACTACAGGATTTGCACAGAACAAGATGAGTATTTGCGTATTCAAAAATATGAAAATTTAAATACTCAAGTATTTGAGTACGCAAGAATTTAGAGGAATGCGATAAGCTTCGCTTAACGGCTCAAGCCGTATCGCTTCGGTGCAAGCCCTACCCATCTGATCGCGAAGCTAAAGGCATCCACCCGAATCACTTGCCCCTTCCATAAGTCAATTTCGATTTCACTTATATACTTGATAAGTAACAGTTTTTGATTTATAAGTAATACCTCCAGTCTTTTCTTGCCCAACTTGAGTTTCACGCTTTTTTGTGAAATTAATCTTATATCAAGAGTTCAACATCACGTTATTCTTCGATTTTTGCTTTCTCGCAACAATCTTGAAATTGTTAAGAAATTTAAACCGTTGTTGCGACAAAGTTCCTTAAAACTGGAAAGTGAATAAATATCAGAATGAGGGAACTTATTTAACCTAGTGCGATGAAAGTCCCAGGTTGAAACAACTAAGTGATTGTCAACGTTCCCGCCAAGGAATTTAATTATTTGTGCAGTATTTCTGTTCACTTTCCTACTCTTCACAATTAATAATGCCGCCAAAAGCTGCTTGTGGTTAGTAGGTTCCACATTAACTGCCAAGCAAATAGCATTATTATATTGAATAAAGATTAAGTTCTCTTTTTTTAAGCAATTATCATTGTTGAATGAAATTTTAATCTCTAGTCAATTATCTTCAATTAACTCATTACGTGATAACCAATATGTGTATAGTGCTTTGATTTGAGCATCATCAATTATAACTCCGCTTGGACCAATTAAAGAATCTAGGATGGGTTTCGTGATATTATCAATATCACCAACCTTGTCTGTCTCTTGTCTTTCGACAGCATGTAGATACCAAGTAAAGTCTATATTTACAGAGCCAGAGATTATCCATTTAAACTTTGATAATTCCTTCTGAATTAAATTACATATTTGCTCTTTGTAGGCTTTTTTAGACTGAACACTTACAATTTTTTCAAATGCTAAGTTGATGTAAATAACACTATCTGCACTTTCTTCGATTAAGTACTGTGTGTCATAGCTACAGTTTTCGGTTTGTGTTGAGATTTTCATTTACATATTAATATTTTCATTACGCATAACTATTTATTATATTCAAACTTTTTACAGAACTAGTTGCATAAGGTATTTTTTGGCACTGTTCATGCTTTGAACATCACACAGTTTGTTAACCGACACTAGCGATCGCTCCAAGCGCCTTAGACTTCAAGTACCTAAATACGCGAGTACGCAAATACTCAAGCTTTCAAACCAAAATCAGCAGTGCTTTAATACCAAATTGCCTTATGATAAAAATCTGAGTACACAGGTATTCAAAAACTTAAACATATAAATATGCGAGTACGCAAATACTCATGATTATCACAGTTGCATCATTTAAAGGTGGGGTGGGCAAAACAACAACAGCCGTCCACCTAGCCACTTACTTACAAACCAAGGGAGACACGCTGTTAATTGACGGTGACCCGAACCGTTCTGCTAGTGGTTGGGCAAAGCGCGGCAATTTACCCTTCAAAGTTATAGATGAAAGGCAAGCTGCAAAATACGTTCCAAAGTTTCAGCACATTGTCATCGATACCCAAGCGCGACCAGAAAAAGAAGATTTAGAAGCATTGGTGGAGGGGTGCGATTTACTGGTGCTACCCACCACGCCAGACGCTTTATCTTTAGATGCCCTCATGCAAACTGTTGACGCGCTTAAATCGCTAGGGGCTGAACGCTTTCGCATCCTGATTACCCGCATTCCTCCCAAACCCCGGCGTGATGGAGACGAAGCACGCGATATGTTAACTGAGGCAGGATTACCAGTTTTTAAAGGCTCAATTCGTGATGCTGTTGCATTCCAAAAAGCAGCTCTAGCAGGCGTTCCAGTAAATAAAGTGTCAGATTCAAGAGCAAAGATTGCTTGGCGAGATTATCAAAGTGTTGGTCAGGAGGTGATGAAGTGAGCAAGTTTAAAGGGATTTTAAATGCAGCAAAGGGTAGAGAACCAGAGCCGGAGCCAGAGCCAGAACCACAGCCTACAGTAGATGATTCACAAAAACAGTCATTGGTAGAAACTGCTCAACCAACTAAGAAGACTAAACCACCAGGGAAGCGATCGCATCCCGATTTTGAGCAGGTTAGTGCATATATTCGTAAAGACACTCACAAAAAGGTGAAAATGAAGTTACTGTCTGATGGGAACAACAAAGATTTTTCAGACTTAGTTGAGCAATTGTTGAGTGATTGGGTGCAACAATAATCACCGGACTTACAACACCTCGTCTCCGGCGGCATATTTCATCTAGCGAGACCTACTTAATTATAAAGTAATACTTTTATCAGTGAGTCCGGCGTATAGTATGATAAAGTCTGCTTGCTTACGCTCGGTGGCAACCTGCGGCACACTTTATTGACTGAAAAGAACACACGCAAGTTGTACTTGCTACTCCTGCTCCCTATATTCTATTGATACATGATGTACAGCCGCCCGATCTGAACCCGTTGGCGATCGCAAAATGTGAACTGATGTGGGTTGTGCTTCTAGACTAATCTTTTTGCTAGTTCAGAACTGTACTTGAGGTTAGGGACATTTTAGGTAGATTGTACTATGCTAATCCTTTGCTGAGAAACTATGGCTCTCTGAAAACTCATTCATTTCTCACAAGCCACAACATAGGTATTAAAACTGAGTGAGAGTACCAAGGCTAAGTTGTTAGGAGCGATACAGATGGTGTCGTTAGCTGTAATTGTTGACATCTCATATCAGGAAATTTGACAATGAATCTTGTTTTACTATATAAGTAGTTTTATGGGAGCACACAAATGGGTTTCTGGAAGCGCTTGCGGGAAGTATTTTCAGTACAAGAGAGCTTGAAAACAACGACTGAGGCTAGTAAAGCAGTTTTAGAGGCGGCAAAAACCCTTAAAGAGCAGGGTAATAGTATAGAAGCATTAAAACCTTTATTGCAAAATTCCTCTTCATTGTTAGATGTGTTGTGTTCGCCGCTAGCACAAGTCGTGGGTTCGGGGTTACCGTTCGTATCTGTTGGCATAGCTTTGTTAAATGGTTATCGTCAATTGACTCAGCAAGACCCTTCTTTAGAAGACTGTGTATTTATAGTAAGTCAAGCGGCTTACTTAGAAAGCCTCAGCGAAACTTTATCTTTTTATCCATCTCTGAATCTGGATAATTATAAAAATATTTCTGAAATTCATAAAGAAGTCAGAAAAGTTATTATTCAAGAACTCAACGATTTTCAATTAGATTATGAAAATGCAAGACGTGTAGTTGTTTGTTTCCACGAATCGCAATTAGCAGAAAAATTTAAGAAAATCTTATCACAACGCTTAACAATCTTAAACAAACCAGAAATTGATATTTTAACGGAACGGGTTGCTTGGAATACTCATCGCCATTTGATGAAAGCTTGGATACAGTCAGATGAAACTGTCAAAAAAGTCATTCAGCCTAGTTTTGGTGATTGGCTGAAAGAAGAGGAAAGACTTGTTAGTATTGATGACTACTTGAAAGAGATTGAGCAGAAACCTTTGGAAAAGGTGTTTACTGAAAATTTCTCTTATAGAGATATTTATGTATCCTTAAAAGAAAAACCTGTAAAGGAAGATGGACAGAGGAATAATGATGCACCACCTGTCGATCTATTGAAATGGGCGTGGACAATGCTCACAGAACCAAACCAACCAAAGAAAGTCCTGTTTATCCAAGGCGGACCGGGACGTGGTAAAAGTGTATTCTGTCGGATGTTTGCTGACTGGGTACGCCAGTACTTGCATCCTGTTTGGACACCTATTTTGATTCGCTTGCGAGATATTGACCATTTTGAATCACGGTTGGAAAGTACTTTAAAACAAGAACTGAAATGTGATTTTATTCAAAGTCAAAATGATTCCAAGTGGTTAACAAATAAAAATACCCGGTTTTTGTTTTTACTAGATGGTTTTGATGAATTACAGATTCAGGCAAGAAACAACTTTAATTTAAAAGCATTTCTCGAGCAAGTCGAAGGGTTTCAGAAGGAGTGCAATGATTCTAAAGAGATGGGTCATAGGGTGTTAATCACTGGTAGACCAATGTCTTTGCAAGGTATCTATGACTTACCCCGCATTTTTGAACGGGTAGAAATTCTTGAACTTGATAAAGAACTCCAAAACCAATGGGCAAACAAATGGGAAGCATTATCAGCACGTCAGGGACAAACCGCAAACTTCCAACAGTTTTTGGAAGTTTTACAGAAAGATGATTGTCCAGATGCATTAAAGGAAGTGAAGAAATTGGCTGAAGAGCCGCTTTTACTTTATTTATTGGCTGTGATGCATCGAGAGGGCAAGTTGGCAATTGAAGAATTTGAAAAAGTCACTGCGCGATCGGCGAAAATAGTCATTTACCAGAAGGCTTTAGAATTGGTCTTAGACAGACAACGTTCTGCTCAGGACGATACTAATCTTAATCCCAAGATAACTAAACTAAAATCTAAAGATTTAAGACGTATTCTGACAGAAGCTGCTTTGTGTGTTGCTCAATCAGGTGGCGAACTGGCTTTAATGTCAATGCTTGAAGGTCGTTTTCAAGACGATCCTGTGAAAGAAGCTCTAGAAACAGCTAAGAAAGAAGTTGGTGAAGAAGCTTTAAAAAATGCTTTAGCAGCTTTTTATATTCGTCCTGCAGGTAACCAAGAAGGTGGTATTGAATTCTATCATAAGAGTTTTAGTGAATTCTTGTTTGCCGAGCGTTTGAAAGCTAGCCTAAAAACCTGGACACAATACAAAGAATCAGATGAAGATGAAGACGAAGAAAAACAACCTATGATTTCCACAACCCAGATGAATTTTGAAATTTATGACTTACTGGGTTTTGGTAAACTAACACCGGAAGTTGTGGAATACCTAATGGGGTTGCTCATTGAAAGTAAAAGTTTTGATTGGGAGACGCTATTTACGCGCCTAAACAAATTTTATCGTAACTGGTCTAAGGGCAAGTTTATTGACTCTGGGACAGAGACTTTACCTCAGAAAAAAGTGCAACAACTAGATAGATATAATATTGCAATAGGTCAGCGACAAGTAGACGTTTATGCAGGTTTAAATGTCATGATTTTACTCTTGGAGTTGCACCGTTATGGTCAAGACCAAAATGACGACGCTCTTAAACAAAAAATCTACTTTTATCCACTAGGGAAACCAGATACACCAGATAACGATAAATTTCAACTCTTTTCTATTATAGGTTACAGTGAGTGTCTTAAAGTTGAAAGTTTTGGATCTGTAGTTGGGCGATTTCTCTCTGGCGCTAACCTCGATGGCGCTAACCTCAGAGGCGCTAACCTCAGAGGCGCTAACCTCGATGGCGCTAACCTCTCTGGCGCTAACCTCTCTGGCGCTTACCTCTCTGGCGCTAACCTCTCTGGCGCTTACCTCTCTGGCGCTTACCTCTCTGGCGCTAACCTCTCTGGCGCTAACCTCAGAGGCGCTAACCTCACTAGTGAAGATAAAGGAGATATTATTTGGGATGAAAATACACAATGGGATGGTGTCAATGGGTTGGAAAATGCTACTGTGCCAGAAGCCTTAAAGCAGCAGTTGGGGCTTGCTTAGAGAAAATAAAAGCATTCTCAGTATCCGTGCAAACAGCTTGTAAGTTCTGTTGTATACGATCGCTCTCCCGAAGTTGATGTATTCGCCTTGGTTCTCTTGGGAAACTGAGGCGAGATGCCTCATTATCAAATCTCTGCATCTTTGACGCTCAAAACGAGAAGCTTTAACTCAAACATAGCTCTACGCATTTTAGCCCAAGATGAGTAAGTCTGGGCTTTTACATTATCCAATCGGCTTTGTTGAGCTAAATAACCCTCTGTATCGTTATTGCCCCGAATATATCTGATTTCATAAACTTGAAACTGTTGCACAGCCCTTGCGCTGACTACTTGTGCTGTTTGAAAGTCAGTCCGCGCCTCGTCAAACTTCACTAAGGAAGCTGCAACTTTCTCACGTATTGTGTCAGCTAACTGAGCACGAGAACGTTGTAATTCAGCGATTTTGACTTGAATGTCACTTATCTGTATACTTCTTTGCTGGGCTTGCTCATTACCGCCCGTTAATCCCTGAAACAATGGAACACCAACTACATTCAGTAGCCCGTTTAATAATCCTACATCTCCTCTAAAGAGAGCAGCAATATTGTCTAAGAAACCTTTCGGTCTTTTCTTGGCATCAGATTGTGGTGTAGGCGTTAATAAATATTGTAAACCTGGAGTTAAAATAGCTAATTTAATAGATTTTTGATTTCGAGACTTCGCTTCTTCTACTCTTTGATTAGCCTCAGCAATTCGAGCATCGATCTCTTTAAGTAAAGGCGACTGACCAACAGATCTTTCTTGTAACTGTTGTAAACAATTAGCGGAAGTTTCGAGACATGGTAAACCGCCTTTCATGATTCGCCACATATCATCATTGAATTGTTGCTGTATCAATTTATCGATATCGGGTTTTGCAAAAGGATTTTGTTCAGTTTTTGGTACTACAGTATCAGCTTCCTGCTCAGCTTGTTCTGGGTCAACTTCTGGCTGTTCTTGTTGCTCTGGCTGTTCTTCGTTCCCCTGCTCAACCTGGTTTTGAGGTTGTTCCTCATCTAAATTCACTTCCCCCGTTGGTGCTGATGGCTGTGTCGGGGCTGGTGCGCTATTCGTCGTCGGTTGTGGAACTGGAACTAAAACTGGAGTTTGGGCAACTGCCTGTATATTCCCAATCACCATCAAAGCTATCAATAAATTAATTCGTAATAAGAGATTCGGCATACCAGCTAATTTCATCATCAACCCATCCAGGAGTAGAAAAATAATAATAAAATTCGTTTTCTTTTTCTTCAAACATTATTCCCATAACTGTGCCTTCTTTGGTCTTATTTAAAAACTCAATTTTGGGAGTTTTCTTTATATCATTGTCTGTGGTTAAAAGAATTATTTCTTCCTCTTTTAAAGCAACCTCTTTATCATTCTGCTGAATTAGATAAAAAAAGACATCGTTAAAAATGTAATATCCTTTAATCTTCCCTTGATTAGTTAATTGCCCTATCTCATATTTATTCATTATCTGGTACCTTGCATCATTTCTGTATATAAAGGATTAACCTTTGTAAAAGCCCCATTTACATAATTATATTGCACTCCTTCTCTATTTAACCATCCATTTACATAATGAATTGAATAATTATCTGTATTGATACCATTAGATTTAGCAAACATATATCCAGTCATTTCTGCTTCGGCTTCTTTCATTCCTCTGTTCAGAGGATTAGTAGAAGAACCAGGCTTATGAAGCTCCGCATGTGCGATTTCATGAGCGAGTGTTTTTATCTTTCCTTCCGTTGATAAATTCCTGGAGATAGCAATATCAACAGTTCCATCTGCTTTATAATAGGTCGTTCCATTCGCTCCTCTATCGGAATCGTTTTCATTAACTTTGTATCCCTTTTTATTAGCAAAGTCTTTCAACTTTCCATATAAACTTTCAGCATTAGCTATCTTATTGTAATTATCGTTAGCAGATTGAACTTTCTCTCGCATTTTGTCTACTCCATACTTTTCAAAATAGTTACTATACTTTTGAAAATATTGAGGAGTTAGTTGAGAATTAAAATTAACAACATTAATATCCGGAACTTCCCCTGTCCCATTTCTTCCCCTACCTCCCATGTTTTCTATAGTGAGGATAAAATTTGAAGTTTTGATAGCGATCGCAAAGCTCTTTCTCAAATTTTGTTCCGTAAACGAGGACTGTTTTTGGCTCTAAAACCTCCAGCATTTTCAAAACCCCATTAAAAAAAATAGATTCAGACTCCGACCTTTTTATAATGCCCATTGAGGATATTGCGATCGCACTTCCTTGAGGGATACCCTCAAAACAATAAGAAAAAGATTCAGCATCAGCCCAACTAACACAAGGAATAGTCTTAATCCCTTGATAGTTCCAAAAACTGTTCACCCACCTATTCCTGTAAACATTCCACAATTTCATAGGGCGAGGCATATCCAAATAAAGGCTGAAGTCGGGAGCGATCGCACAGTCAAACCGTTTCAAGTAGCTGATAGACTTTTCTGGATATCGCCAAAGTCCTTCAAACCTACAGTCATCAATAAAGAAATGCAAACCCGTCTTCTGGTCTTGCTTCCTTCGCGATCGCAACTTATAAGGATAAAGAGCCTCTGGAACTTCCTCACAAGAACCAACCATTGGTAAACCTTGCTCGGTTAGTTCTGGTGTGAAAAATGTGTTGAGTGGATAAAGGTACCTTCTTTGCATTTGTATAACCTCAAAAAAGCAACCGCAAGTTGGTTTCTCGTCCTCACTCGCGCATTTCGGGACTAACTGTTTCGTTCGTGCCTCACTCAACAGTCAGTCCCTCGTTCGCTCGTTCGTCCTCGTTGTTCCCCAGTCAGCCGCCAGTTTATTCATCTCCTTGAGAGTCAGCCGCAAGCATACTTCTCGTCCTCACTCGTACTCTCGGTCATTCCTGTTTCGTTCGTCGTTCCTCCTCACTCAACAGTCATTCCCTCGCTCGTTCGGCCTCGTTGTTCCCTAGTCTGGCCTAGCTTGCGCGTCACGACCCCAGGTTTTTTATTTACTTGTTGTTTTATTTTTTTGTTGTGCTACTTGATATTGTGATTGTGGTTGTGTATTTTCCGTTGTTGCCAGTCCATGGTTTTATTCGTCTAATATGTCCGTTTTTTGGAGAGCGTATTAAGGGGATTTGGCTGAGTTTTTCATCTACACTCGCTAGGGATAGTGAGAGTTGCGCTAGTTGATACTCACGCTCTCGTAATGCTTGCTCGTAAATTTGTTGTTGTCTGCTATATTCCTGCTGTAGCTGCTGCTCCTTTTGCGATCGCTCAACTCGGTCAACTGAAGCAGCGTACTCTACAAGTTGCCTCCTATTGATAGCTGCTTGTAACCGAGACTTTGTTAACTCATGTTCTGACTGTGCCAATTGCACAGCTAATTGTAGTTGTTGTAATTGCTGTTGCTGTTCGATAGCAGCTGCATTTAATCTTCCCTTTGCCTGCTCTAACGCCGATCTAGCCTGTTCCTGCTCCCCTTCCACTTGGCGTAGCTTTGCTTCCTCGTGTTGAATAATCTCTGATTGCAACTTTAGATCGCCCATAGACTGTAAAAGCTGTCGCTGCTCCTCAGTCTTTTGAGAAACAGCCTGCAAAACTGCCTCTGCTTTCTCAGCCTCAGCCCTTCTCTCTGGATTATCAGCATTTAAAACTGAGGTTCTTGATTGAAGTAGCGATCGCGATTGAGTTAGCCGTAACTGTGCCTGGGCTATGGCCGCCTGTTCCTCCGCGTAGCTGGCTGGTGGTATTGGGTTGGATTGCTGTGGTGGTGTTGGTTTGGTTGGTTGAAGTATAGGTTTAGACTTGAGGTTGTTAATCTGAAGTTCAACGGATTTACGCTGCTTCAGCAAGCGATCGCGTTCAAGCTTATTATCCGAAATCGTTTGCCCCTCCTTGATTTCGTCGCCTTCCTTGATTAATAAATACGATGGATTGTCAACCGTTATAGACAGCCGTAAACTTCTTGATTTTTCACCTGACTTACCTTTAAACACCTCAACTGGAATATCTGTTTTTGGTTGTGGCGTGATTTGTGCTTGTGCAACTGGTGTTTTTACGTTGACAGTCACAGTTTGCGAGTATGCGGCTACCCCACACACTGCTGCTGTTAAAGTTGCGAATATTCCCCAAAATTCGCGTGTCATAGCTGTTTGATAATCACCTCCCCTGAAAGAATAAAGAACTCATCAAGCGATCGCAAATCTTGCTTAGATGCGTGGTCTAAAACGACACCATCAACGCTACGATTCACAGTTTGCATTCTCCCTGGTTTAGGAAGTGGCAACTCTAAATCGGCTGCATCCTCAAGCTGTAGTGTTCCCACAATTAACGAATCGTTTGAGAGACTGTTTATCCATGATTCTGCTTCAGCTTCCTCAATTTGCTGTCGCTTAATCTTGATTGGGAGTCTGTCGGCTAAAACATCAACCCGTTTAGGACTAATCTCTCCTGCTTCCCCAACTCGAAGGATTTCGCCAGTTGCGGACTTCGCAGTAATCATTGAGCCATTGGCGGCAATCGCCCAAAATATCTCATTTACGAGCGAGCCATCAACTTTGCGATTACCCTCAACTTTGATAGCGATCGCTTTTTGGTTCTCTTGCCTGAGTAACTCTACAGCTGTTTGGGGAGTAGGAAATAACACTTGCGTGACCCACTGATGAACTCCCCCTCCACCTGTTACCACGTAAAAAGCGATACAGAAGATGCAGACAGCACTAGCCAACACAGCATATTCGCCCGGTTTCCCGGTTTGGAGCCTGTTTCGTGGATTTAAACCTCCTACCCAAATATCTTTGTTGATGGGCCAGAAAAACTGACATCCCAACCGAGTAAAACAGTCGCTGAAACATGATAGAAGGTGACCGAGTGGCATAGCCAACCACAATTGCCAACCGTAGAGGAACAGAACAGGCAAGGTGAGGAGTGCGATCGCTAGACTCAGACAAATGCTGTGAGTTACCGATCTGTGAGGGTAGCGCTCTTCAATAAACCTAGCTAATGGGAAAAATGCGAGTCCTACCCATGACTTAGTAGTATCCAAGTCTGGTATTTGTGAGCCGATTCCCGCCAAAAGTAATACGCGAGGATCGGCACTGCCCGTGATACAAACCGATCCAGCCAATGCGATCGCAACGTGGGTAACCGCCATCATAATCAATCGCTCTCTTCAGCGAACAAGAGCTTAACCAAAAAATAAAGCCCAATTCCAATTAAAAAAGCTAAATATTCTCCATTCATCTTCTTCGATCTCCTTTAGGAAATAACAACGCCAAACTTCGGAACGAGAAAAATAGGGTAATAGCGAGACCTCCAACAACTCTCAAAAAGATATCGCCAGTAGCTAAGCCAATAAATCGAGTTGCGCCAACCAAACCAGCAGATGCCAGCAAGAATGGTGTGATATCCCTGTAATTGTTGCCATCATGAGGACTCTCTACACCCTGTTGCAGCTCGAGCACTAAACGCTGAGCTAACAAAGGATTACCTCCTGCTTTGCTCGCTAACTCTGCTGCTTTGGGTGGTGTAACGGCTACACCCAATTTTGCAGCTTCAGTCCAAATAATAGAACGACACTGCTGCTCATCGAGGGCGGGTAGGGGCAGACGAGGAACCTTAAAAAGTACGCCCTCTAAATCCCTTCTATTACCTAGAAGTAATAGAGTATGCCCCTCTTCCCATAACTCCTCAAGCCAACCCTTTAAGCTGGCTGTCCATTTATGGGCATTGTCGGCAATTAAAACAGTTTCACCTAAATTGGCAGCGATCGCATCCTTTAACTGTTTTGCAGTCAATGCCCTTTTCTGCTCTCCTGTTTCCTCATCTATTTCATGAGTGTCAACGCCTAGCCCCTCAGCAATCATTTGCAAGCATTTAGTGTTATCTCCCCGATAAACTCCGTAAGCGCAGTCAAGCTGCTCCTGTATTAGCTTCGCAAGGTGTGTTTTACCAGCACCAGGCTCGCCAAGCACACAAATTGATTTTCCTTGTTGTAAGCTGCTGAGCACTTGTTCGGTAATCTTGGGGCGAAAATCAGCTAATTGCTGAGGTGTGCCAATTGCACAGTCCTCTACTATTGAAGACTGGCGATCGCCCTCGCTACGAAAAAATCAGGATTATATTGCTGCTGTCTAGCGGCGGTTAACTGATTTCCCCTATTTTGCATGGTTTTTACCTGTTGCTTTAAATCATCGGGTAGCTTATCCGGGTTTTCTAAAAAGTAATTGGTTAATACGCTCTCTCCAGCAAGCATTGCAGCTGCTCGTTCAGCGCCACGTCTAGCTACTGCTGCTATATCATCCTCTGGATTCTGGCTATAAGCTCCCGTTCCTGTACCAAATCCTGTACCAGATTCTGTACCGGATGGTGGTACAGAACCATCATCTATTGCAGCTGATTCTTCGGATTGTTGAGAAACAGCGCCCTTTGTTGACACTTCTATTGCCGATCTTTGGTACTCAGCTTTCCATTCTGCTATGTATCGAGACACATCTCTGTCACTACCCCCGGTACAAGCTCGTACCGCATTCCTCGTAATACTTTTTTTTTCTCGCGCCATAATATCGCAAGTTTCAAAAACTTTTTCTTTCAGACTCTTTTCGACTTCCATAGTTTTGATGGTACAGTACACAAGAAAATGGTACAGTTCCAAAGGCAACATGGTACAGAGTGAAATTACGGTGGTACCGTTGAAGATTTTTGTCAGTTATCTGTACCATGGGATTAAGAATTTGAGGATTTTTGTATTATCTACGGACTGAATGTCCGACTGTTTGGTTTGAAGGCGGTAGCCTTAATCTTTCCGACAGTCTGTACCGATACAGGACAGAACAGAACCAGTCTCATGCAAGGACTTCAGGCTACACCGAGACAAAAAAAAGGAGGGACTGAACCCCCCCCCACAACTAACTAGAAAGAAACGTAGAGACAAGGCAACCCACCAGGAACAGCAGGCACCTCAGCAACCACCACAGGAACAGAAACCACGCACCACTCACCAACTGAACGAATAGCACAGAACGGAAACCCACAACGAAATGCAACCGAGTCAGAGAACTCAGCAGCTGCAACCCCAGAACCAAAGTAGACACAGCAAACCCACTGACTGAAGGAACGAGTGGAAGGACGAATGCACAGAAAAGAAGCACCAGCACTAGAACCCAACTCAGCAACCCAACCAATAGAAGCCGCTTCACACGCTGGACTAGAAGCCGCAGCACGAAAAGAAATGGAAACAGGAAGAAAATCAAACTGAAACATAACCTGAACCCCCAACGAACCTGGACACTTTTTAAAAGCGGAGGAGGTCAAGGGCAGCAGTGGGGGGTTTGGGGGAACTCTCCCAAATAACAAAACGCAGTAACAATTGACTGCTGCTCGCGAAGCCCTTGACCCCGGAGCTATAATAGAAAAGCCAGGTTCGGTTCTTTGGATATGACAGAACCAGTCTCATGCAAGCACTACAACCTGCTAGAGATGCGTTAGCCGAGGTGGGTGGCCAACCGGGCGCGCCCCCCACACGCTTGATTCGGACAGGATATCTTTTAATTCAAACGGGGGGAGTGCGATCCGGTTGGGGGGAGGTGGGAGGCAGTCTAGTCTGGCTTGGCTGGCGTTTGTGTAACCTTTCGGAGGACAGGACAGACGCGGGCAAACGCCAGCTAAGCCAGTGAGGGACCCGCCGGAGCGGAGCCACAGGCGAAGCTCGGGCGACGGTGGAAGGATATGCTAGCCAAGTCAAAGGGACAGAAATTAAACCTTTTGAGCGTAAAAACTGGGCGAGATATTAAGACAATATCTGTCGTTTGGGGATTCGCGGTTTTGGGGAGCGCGAGCGAGAATCTGCGTCCTGATTGTGTTGACCGATGGAATCGGCGCGGTATGATTGAAGCGTGTTTACTTTAGAGACTTTGGGCTTTTAACTGTGCAACTTGCACAGACATAGCTATAATTTCTGTAAAATCTTTGATGCCTTTGGTTGGCGTTGAGCAATGAGCGTGTTTGCCAGGTGTAGAACCCCAAGCGATCGCGCCGTTACCTTCGATGCCATTAGGCGATAAACAAAAAAAAGGAGAGCGTTAACTCTCCCCTCAAATTAAGAATTAAAGTTTTATTCATTCATATATTTTCACTTTTTCTGCATCTAAAAAGCTGAAATCCTTGCATCCACTGAACTCGTGCAAGAAACTCTGCTCGATACAGCGAAATTTTAAAGATGCGATTTTATTTCTGCGCTTCAAACCCTCAATAGCCCACTGCCCGTGCTCTGAGTTCAACCCACCTCGTAAATGAAGCACTTTCACGGGACCATTTTTCCCAGGCAGCCATGGTTGGCTGCACATCAATCTATAGTGTGCTTTCTCCTGATTCCATTCCTCAAACTCCTTTGTCCCGTAAGTGGGGCGATACGATAGATTGCTGTAATACTTCTTAATTACTGTGGAAAAAGGAGCGACCCACCCTTCATTTGCGATTGCCTCCACTCTTTTTAAAACTTCCTTATGATGTAGTGGTTTAAACTGTTGTCCATCCCTTTCAACTAAAAACTTATCCTTATCAATTCTTGTCGTAGCAAAACCCAAATTACTTTCAATAAACCCCCTTAACTCAACATTCCGCCATTCCTTACTAAAAGTTCCTATGGGGGTCCATCTCTCCGTCGGGCTTCCCCTCAAAACTGCCGCCACGACCATCCTCTTATTAGCCAAACTCCAAGCTTTTAAGAGAGTAGTCTTTCTTTCCCTTGGATTGTAGATGGTGTTCAGCACATAACTGAACTGCACAAAATCAACTGGTTTCAGCACACCAGTGTCAGGAAAGTAATAGGGGTCATAGCCTGCTGTGTCGTATCCCATTTCCGCCAATTTTTGAAAATCAAAACCTCTTCCACAGCCGTAATCTAAGTAAGATTCTTCAGTAGAAAGTAAGCCAAGTTTGAGTATTAATCTAGCTGTAGAAGATAAACGTTTGCGGGGCATAGCCGCGAGATGCGCCTTATTGTTCATGGTCGTTAATTAAATAGCTAATCATTTCTAACTCTTTTTCTGTAATCCCAGGGCTTTTCAAAATCTCCGCTCCACACGCCTAGGCGCTTTTGCTTAGCGATCGCCTCCGCTCTAGCGAAGACCTCATTATTCGGGCATTTTGCAGCATACTTGGCGTAGTAATAAGCGTTTCCACTGCTCAGTTGTTCTTCGTTTAGCGATCGCTCTTTACCCTGAACTGAGGTAAACACCTCTGCAACTGTTCTCCCATACCTATCCTTCTCAACTTCTGAAATTAGAACTTGTCCGTCAGCTTCATTAATAAGCTTTTGTAGATTAGCTTTTGACTTTTGACCTAGAGGTTGAGATTTTTCTGGGGAGTCTATTCCACAGAATCTAATCTTCTTTTCCTGTCCGTTGGTTTGCCGAACTTTGATAGTATCTCCATCGCTTATCTTCACAACAAACCATGTATCAGCAGGCTCAGGAGTGCGAGTTTCAGCTTTTGTGAGTAATTTATCACACCCACCAACAGTAAAACCAAGTACAAGAGTAGAGACAAAACCCGTTATTCTACGATATTTCCAATAACTCATATCAGTATAATTGACAATTCACAAAGTATTGTTTACATCCGATATTAATCTAAAGTCTATTAATATTCCATTTCCAAAATGAAGTTACTGAGGATTTTAAGCTTAATATCTACTATTGCTGCTACGGCTTCAATAACAGCCCCGGCAATGGCAATTCCCTTTGGTTCCAACACTGTATATAAGGGCGTAGATGGTCTTTATCAAGTCGTTGTCTTCTCCGGCACTCCAGGGAGCAAGATTACAGTCAGCCTGGGGTCAGTTCCAAAAACTACAGCAAAGATTGTGGGTAGCTGTGGAGAAGTCCGTATTTCACCTCCAGCTAGCGGAGCCTTTACGGGTCTTAAGGTTGATGGTACTGCTGTTGATGCCAGTACTTTACCTTCCAATACGTTACCAGCGTGCAGTAACGGTGCGTTCGCTGAACCCCGCACCGCTAACTTTAAGACTCCTAATAATGAAGTGGTCATCGTCGGTAAGACGGCTGGCACGGCAATCTCAATTGAACTTCCTCAGCCCAGTGCTAAAACCGTAACTGTTAACGCCTGCGGTTTTGGTCAGATTAAAGCTACAGCCACTACACCATTACCAAGCACATTCAGTGTAGGCACTACAAACTACACCGTTTCTTCCCTTCCAGACGCGAGCAAGCCACCTTTATGTAGGACTGCAAATGGCATAAGCACTGGCTACGTCCCTTCAACTTGGCCGTAAAGTGCGTCGTCGTTAAACCTTTTCCGATATTGATTTGGCGATTCAAGTTTGAATCGCTATTTTTTTGATATGAAATTATTTGCAGTTATCTCAAGTACAATTGTGGCGATCGCCGCAATCCCTTTAATTCCCACAATCTCACTTGCCCAAATTGTTGGCTACAAGGGCAATGATGGGTATTTCCATATACGAGGTTTAGAAGTTAACAAATACTATCAAGTTAATTTAGGAGGAATGCCTTTAATAAAAAGTGCTGTTGCTAACTCTTGTGGAATTCTTAGAATCGCCTACTCCAAAGGATTTCAAGAGAGCGATAAGTTTGAAATCCGGGATGAGAAAAAGGGCGAAACTTATGGTTTTGAGAATAAAAACCTTCCAATTATTGAGACTTCAAGATGCAACGGACAACCCACAGTCAAGCGGGAACTCTGGAAGGACAATAAGGGTACTCTGTTTATTTCTGGTTTCACTCCCAATGGAGCATTAACTTTAAGGTTATTGTCCATCAATCCTGTTAGAAACTTAAGAGCAAACCTTTGCGGAATGATTTCTTTGAGATTAGATACTAATCCCCCAAAAGCGTTTATTCTCGATGGGCAAGCTTACTCAACTACAGGTCAAGCTAGCAGAGGAATTCGCTGTAGATTAAACACTCTTTACGTCGGTTATCCTGCTCCAACTCCGGTAAATTCAGTTAGCGAAAGTGATTGGAGAACTCAAAATCCACCATCCTTTAGTGGTGGAATTACACTTGTCCAAAGAAGTGGAACGGATTGGATCGAGATAAAGACAGAAGGTAATGGTGGCCCTGGTTACGCTGGGGGTGGAACTGGGAATGGAGGGGGAACGACAGTACAATCTCCACTGCCACCCGTCGGAAGTACTTTCTGTAAGATTGGTTCATCTCAATTACTAGTCACTGGGCTGACTTCAGGAACTAGTTATTATGTTGCCACTCCCGAAGATGATATTTACTCTGAAGCCACTGCTACCAACAACCAAGCAATTTTTAATAACGTTGATTATACCGATACCTGGGAAGGTCAAAGTGCTGATATCGAATTAGGCAAAAATCCCAGCAGGCAGTTTATTAAAGTTTTATCAGTGTTATCCGCAATTCAATCATGTCAATAAAATTAGTTATTTTCTCCTTCTGTGCTACTGTCTTTTATGCAAGTCCCGTACTTGCACAGTCTGTATCTGCCTTTAAAGACTCCTCCGGTCAAGTTTATCTGTTTAATCTCACTCCAGGCTCAACAATTGAAGTCGATCTAACAAAAGACTTGACCCGTGCAGTAGTTGCAAATGCTTGTGGAGTGATATCAGTTAAATCTTCACAATCTTTTACTGTAGACGGTCAAACTTACAATCCGGCTGATAATTTGGAACTTAAGCAAAATGTTCCTAGCAATTGTACCGATCTGGCTGGATATCCTACTGTTTTCAAGACCAATACTGGCGCGATCGCAATAACTGGTAAAACTTCCGGAACAGCGTACACAGTTCAAATCCCAAACAATAAGTCAACTAGAAAGTTTACCGTCAATCCTTGCGGGTTCGTCAGGTTAGGTAAAGAGGTTGTTAGCTCTACGCTGGGACTTCCTACCAGTGATGGAGGAAAAGCGAACTTTGAATTATCCTATTTCCCTGAATCAGCACCGCTTTCTTGCATAAAAGGTCAGTTATACTATCCGGTTGGCTTTAACAAAGGGGCTTCCGTCACGGCTTCTGCTGGTGGTGGAAGTGGTAGTGGTGGTGGTAGTACTGGTGCAACTGCTCCTACCAATCCCTCTGCCGCCAAGAACGGCAATAATTTTATATTGCAAAATCTTATCAATGGAACTTATAAGGTGTCGAATGCCACAAATCCCGTACAGTTTAAAAATGTTTCGGTCACAAAATCATGCTTGGTAGTCGATCGCACGACTATTGGTTCTCCGTCAACGCTGATGGTCACAGGTTCTAGCTTTACGGGTTCTTATCCCTATTCTTGGATTGGACTAACAACAACTTCAATTCCCAGTTGCTGATGAAAAAATTTTACTTGGTTCTAACTGTGCAACTGGCACAGGTATTTTACCTACTACCTGTAACAGCACAACAAGCTACAGTTTACAAGAGTGGTGATGCGGTTATCCTTTACGGTGTTCAGCCAAACACTACGGTCAATATAGACGTGTTCAAGATTGTAGAACGTGCTGCGATCGCTAATTCTTGCGGCGTTCTACTGGTTCGCTCTTCTGAGTCTTTTGCTGTAGATGGTCAAACTATAGACCCAAACTCAAATTTGACAATACGCGAGCTACCAGAAAACTGTAGTCAGCTAACTGGGTATCCCACAACCTTTAGAACCACGACAGGAGCGATCGCAATAACGAATAAAAATTCAGGTTCGGCTTACACCATCAAATTACTTAACCATAAGACGACCCGCCAGATACTATCTAACGATTGCGGGTTTGTGAAATTGGGTGAGGCACAAGCGAGCAAGTTAAATTTACCAACTATCACCGGGGGGCGAGCTGATTTCTTACCCAGTAGCTTCACTCAAGGGAAATCTTTGTTGTGTGTAAAAGGTGCTCTGTATGTACCTTTTGGGTTGAACCTCAAAACTGCCGTTGCCAGTGTAGGTGGTAGTTCAACTACCACGACATCAAACAGTAGCACAACCACAACAACGCAGAACAGTACTAGTGGTAGCACAAGTACAACTACAGTTAGCTCGCAAACCTCACAGCCGAAAGCTAGTAAAAACTCATCCGCAAATAAGTTAATAATCAACAGTGTTCCACCAGGCACGTACATCGTCAAGAATGCAGCTAATCCAGCACAATCGAAGACTTACACGGTCACGGGTTCCTCGTCGTGTTTTGTGGTAGAGCGATCGCAATTAGGGAATGCCTCAAACTTTGTCGTTTCTAGGCAAGGGTTAACGTTCCCTGTAAGCTGGTCATCGGTAGTCGAAACTTCCACAATTCCATCATGTTAGTGTGCAGATGGCACAGGGAAATATAAAAATAAAAGGTTAAAAATATGACAGTTTCCAGAATTCACGTTAACCAACATAACATCCGCGCTAACAACAAAGGCGCTGACTTGCCAGTTATTACGGTAAAGTCTGGCGGTAAAAATATTTACGGAAATACTGTAGAAATACTTGATAATGAAGGCAAGGTTGTTGCTACTGTCGTTTATAGTCGCGATCGCCCTTTAAGCTGTGGTGCAAGAGTTTGGGTCGAAACTCAAAATCAAGTGAATGTAAATGGGGAATCATTACCCCCCGATAAAATTGGCAATTTGGTTAAGCTGACTCCACGGTTATCGGTAATTGAGAGACGGCAAGCGGTCATTAGTTTTTTGGAACTCATCAATCAATTACCAGAGGGTGATGAGCGTAAAAACTGGAGCTGTAGACAGATAGGTGCGTTTTTGGGAGTTCCTTACTCGACTGTGAACAAGATTCGTCAAGAGTATTTTGGTAGGCGTGAAACTCCACTCAGGTATCGAAAAGTGTAGTCAAAAAGAGCAGTGAATGTATTTGAGTAACTTCCACTTTTGTTTATCTATGGACTGAGTGTCCGCCCGTTTGGTGGAAGGCGTGAGCCTTAAAAGTTCCGATACCGAGTACCGATGGACGATACGACTGAACTAGCCCAACGCAACGATTTCAGGCTGTAACTCAATGGAACGACTTGCTTTATGTTACTGTCCTCGAAGAACGTTTTTTACAAAACTTTACTGTTGCAATTGCACAGTACACTGAACGGGTAAAGGTACTTACTCCCGAACCTGCAACGCTACCAGGAGCAAATAAATTGCCCCCGGAGGAAACTGGCTACTACCTACCCAAAAGCTGGGATAACACTTTGGCTATTTGCACTATTGCTTCCAAGATTGGTTGCCAGAACTGGACCATAAGCCCAATCAGTGCAGCAAGAACAGCAACTATTGGTTGCCAGAATCGGCATAGTTGCCTAATTCGCCAGAGCCAAGATTTTCTCTTGCCGTTGAGACGGCGGGTTACTGAATTTTTCGTTTTCATCGGTAAGATTAAGTTGAAACTAATTGAACAATTGCCTGGTGAATCCAGGCTTTTCTTAAATAAAGCGACCCCAAGAGAAATGCGATCGCGCAACAAGTGCAGTAATGTCTCTTCTTCACCCGCAGGAGGATTTTTCAGTAATTCACATAGTGAAGATGTTTGTTTTGCATCTAAAGGTAAGGGGGGGGATTCCTAGTAGTGCCCTTTCTGCAACGTGCCTGCGGTATGATTCCAGCATTTAAGTGTTCTCCATTCTCCAACTATATGTCTTCTATTAGGGATTTTATTTCTCCTTGTTACACTTGTTTGATAACTGTCCGTTCGCTTTTTTTGATCGGAGTTTTCAAATTAATGACGACAGAATTGGTGTTTCAGACTTTCCCAAGATTGCGATCGCAATTTAGTAGTTTTTTCGTACTAGCAATTGTCAATCAAGAGGAAGAGGATAAATCTTCTCCAAAAGTTGAAGTCCTTGTCCCACAAAACTTTTATAAAATTCAACTACTGTGAAAAAATGAGCGAACGGACAGTGATAAAGCTATTTGGACAGAACTTAAAAAACTGGGGTAGATATTACGTCATATCTATCCCACACAGTTCGAAACTCCAGATGTTATTTCCGGCGCGGATACGATCGGTATTCGTCATACATGATGACAACCAACTCTTCCATGCATAAGTGCTGTACGTTCGCTCATTTTGTGAGGGGGGGACGAATTAAAACCTTAGTGTGTAAGGTTTTAACGTGATTCTGGATCT
>NZ_WJFC01000015.1 GCF_009725235.1 Scytonema sp. UIC 10036 | reverse complement strand
CCCTTGCCCCCTTATCCCCAGAGGGGGCACCGAGTTCCCCCTCTCCCCCTCCTCCTGAGGGCGCAACCGTACAACAGCAGCATCAGCACCACCAGGTAACAGAACAGTGTTATTCTGCACTTGATGATCGTATTGACGATAGACCCAATGTTTGGAAGCAACAGTTGGTGTATCCAGTAAAGTGAGCAAAATATCGCTCCAAGTGTAGAACTGTCCCTGAATCTCAATACCCGCAGCAGTACAAGTCGGCAAAGACGTTTGTGTCCACTCCCAAGCTTTTTGCGCGTATTCCGGTGGTTCTGCCAACAATTCTCGATGATACAGAGGCGTATTTTCTGCCAAAGCTCGGGCAGGAATTTCTGCAGCAACTTCTCCCTGAAATAAAATTCTGACGGTAGGTTCCGCAATCACAGTTCCTGCAACAACTGCCTGCAACCCCCAACGGTGGAAAATATCAATTAACTCTTGTTCGCGTCCCTTATGAGCAACAAACAGCATCCGTTCTTGCGATTCAGAAAGCAAGTACTCATAAGGAACCATTCCGGTTTCCCTAACAGGAATTTTATCTAGATCGAATTCAATACCTACCCCTCCTTTGGCTGCCATTTCTGAGGTAGAACAGGTGATACCAGCAGCGCCCATATCCTGTGCAGCCACAACAGCCCCTGTCTTAAACGCCTCCAAACAAGCCTCAATCAGCGATTTTTCCAGAAAAGGATCGCCCACTTGCACTGCAGGACGGTCATCCATGGATTCTTCACTCAGTTCTGCACTAGCGAAACTTGCACCTCCCATACCATCACGTCCGGTAGTAGAACCTACGTATAATACCGGGTTGCCTATACCAGATGCACCAGATTTCACAATCTCTGGTGTTTCCATCAACCCCAGTGCCATGACGTTCACAAGGGGATTATCAGAGTAAGCAGGGTCAAAGTAAACTTCACCGCCAACTGTAGGAACGCCAACACTATTACCATAGTGAGCGATCCCAGCGACCACGCCACTAAAAAGCCGTTGTGTTTTAGCATCCTCTAGGGAACCAAAGCGCAAGGAATTTAACACAGCAATGGGACGCGCACCCATTGTGAATATATCGCGAAGAATACCGCCGACACCTGTTGCTGCTCCTTGAAAGGGTTCAATAGCTGAGGGGTGGTTGTGAGATTCAATCTTAAATGCAAGCTGCAAACCATTATCGAGATCGACAACACCTGCGTTTTCACCAGGACCAACAAGAATGCGCTGTCCTGTGGTGGGAAATTGTTTGAGTAAAGGGCGAGAGTTTTTGTAGCAACAATGTTCGGACCACATCACCCCAAACATTCCCAGTTCGGCTTTATTGGGATGGCGTCCCAATCGTCGCACAATTTCTTCATATTCTTCTGGCTTCAAACCTTCATCAGCAATTTCTTCAGGAGAAAAAGGAGCAGAGGAGATGCTGGTCATAGCAGTACGCACCAAGGGGACAGAGGTTTATTTTAGCGATTTACTTGCACTCTAGATGCAGTTCTAAAAATGCAGCTAGTTCTTCTGCTGAATCTAGTAAGCCGATGTCTCTAACACCATCAGTACCACCAAAGCTTTTTACCTGATCTTGGTGTATGGCTATAACCTGAGAAACAGACAGAAACTTAGGAGTTTGCAAGGCGACAGTATACCTCCTTCCATTTCTTTTTAGAAGTTAAGTAAGCTTCCCATACTTCTGCATCTTGAGCAAGGTTTAAGCTATTATTTTCAAGAACATCACTATTATTGTTTTTTATGCCTTCCCGGAAGGATGCTGCAAAACCAGGAATACTTAACAATTCCTCAATAGCCTTGCTTTCTTCAGTCTTATGCAAGTAAGCTAAAAAAGCGAGCACCACTTCCATACTTTCAGGAGGAAGCTGACGTAATCGGTTTTCAGCCTCTTGAAGTAAGGTAGTATGCTTTTGTTCTGCTGCCATATTTACTCTCTGCTTAGTCTATTGCAAGAAGTTGTAAATCAATTTGGTTTCTAATTCTAGCTTATCTCGCTTCTGTAAGTAAGTATGTCCAGCCATCAATAGTGCCGGAGTTTTTTTAAAAGAATTAGAAACTGAAAAAATATCAATCTCAATAATCAGGATAATGCTTGTAAAATTATTTCAATTTGATACTTGAGATTTGGCAAATCACGCTCCACAACAGACCACACTATTTCTAAGTCAATTTCAAAATAATTGTGAGTCAAAATGTTTCGCATTCCTATAATCTGCGACCAAGGGACTTGGGGGTGTTGTTCCCTGATATCACCTAATATTATTGAAGAATTTACAGTATGACTGGGATAAGATAGACGCATCAGGCAGACCAATGTACTTACAAGCGTTGGTGACATAACTGCCAGAGTCTGCTGATGCTAATGATGCTTCATTTGAATCTACTAGGGAAATACGTAATTTCCTGGGCAAAGCCCAACGTCATGGGGTGCATTTAAGTATTTCCAACATTTCAACTATAAAGACTATTTCATAAAATAGAAATTAGCTTGAGTAAAGCATGAAATTTTAAGTAATTGTTGGTACAGCAATTTTACCTACAATGGGGTTCGGAATGCGCTAGCTTCCGTATCCAACCATTGCAGCCAAGAGTCATGCTTGCTCTAGTTAATAAAATTCTAATTTTTTTTGAGTGTTACTACAGTAGTACTTAACAGAATTGTTACAGAAAACCTAAAGATTGGATTGGTGGTTTATCGCACAACAAAAATTTTAGAAATGCTAGGGAATCAATTTTAGCTTGACAACTCCAATATCTTAACAGTAGAACGAACTTACTTATTTACCCGCATGAAGCAGCTTTCAGAAACTTTGACTTCAAAAAAGCAGAGGGCAGAAGATGGACGGCAGAAGAAATAATATTTTTCATCCATTCTGGTGTATCTAGTTCTTGATAACTGCGTTACTTAGAAAGTAATTTACATAATTGTAATCAATATTACATTTTTTAACCAAAAGCTGCGATCGCTTACCGTAGAGTTATAAACTCAAACTTGTAGATATAGTTTACTGCTAATAATTGTGGTGATAACAATCACTAGTGCTCATGATTCAGATCCTATTCTCCAGATGGTCAGATTGAGAAAATACGTACAACTGAACTCTAGCCGAGTCATTAATAGGGAACACACTAATTGCCGACAGCCCAACAGAGGGACTGTTGGCTTTTTGTTTTAGACTGGGTGAGTGGTTAGTGGTTGGTAGGGGCGCAAGGCATTGCGCCCGTACAGTAGTCAGTGGTTAATTATTCCCCCTTGTCTACCTTGTCTACCGTGTCTACCTTGTCTACCGTGTCTACCTTGTCTACCGTGTCTACCTTGTCCCCAATCCCCAATCCCCAATAAAATTTCCCCACAACCCGGTACTAACCTGACAGAAAATCTGCCATAGCCACCACCCGGTGTGGGGAAAATCCAGCTAATATAGATGTATTAGCGATGTAGATCGCTAAGTACTAGGACATTGCTTGGATGATGTAATCAAAGTAAGGAGCTGCTTCTGCAACATCATCTGCGCTCAGTAAGTCAAGAGAAGCTTTCTTCAGACAGTTGATAGCTTCTACCATTCCCGGTACGGGTACGCCAAGGGAGTTGTACATTTCTCTGACACCAATTAAACCAATTTTTTCAATTGGTTCTTTGTCACCAGCAAGTACACCATAAGTAATTAGGCGCAGGTACCAACCAAAGTCACGGATACATAGAGCACGCTGGCGCTCTCCGTAAGCATTACCACCTGGAGCAATAAAGTCGGGGCGCTTTTGCCAAAGCTGTTTGGTAGCTTCCTGAACTATCTTTTTCTCATTTTCGGCTAGGATACCGACAATGCGAATCCGTTGTGCGCCAGTTTGCAAATAGTCTTTGATATTCTTAAGTTCACCACTGCTAGGGTAACGCAGTTCGTCATCAGCTTTGAGAATAACTTGGCTTACTACAGTCATAACGATCGCGATTGACGTGATTTTATTTTATTATTTGCTAGTTTAACGAGTCTTGAGGACATAAATAAAGGGGATAGGGGACAAGGCAGACAAGGTAGACAAGGGAGACAAGGGGGAATAATTAACCCCTAGCCCCTAACCACCAACCACTAACCACCAACCACTAACCACTAACTACTAACTACTATGTGGAAACAAGGCGAATTTATTGAATTAGAGATTGCTGACTTAAGTGATATCGGCGATGGTGTCGGACGCTGGAACGATCGCGTCGTTTTTGTACCAGATACCGTACCTGGCGATCGCGCTGTTGTCCGTCTGGTTTATGTCAAACCCAGTTATGCTCGCGGACAAATTGAACAACTGCTAGAAAAATCACCCCATCGCGTTCGACCGAGTTGTATCGTCGCTGATAAGTGCGGTGGCTGTCAGTGGCTGCACATTGATTATCAATATCAGCTTGAAGCAAAACGCCATCAGGTTATTCAAGGTTTGCAACGTATTGGCGGTTTTGCTCAACCACCAGTAGGTCCAATGCTGTCTGGTTCGCAATGCCTGGGTTATCGTAACAAAGTGACATACCCTGTAGGATTATCTCGGACAGGACTTGTCCAAGCTGGTTATTACCAAAAAAGCAGCCATCAATTAATTAACTTAAATCAATGCCCGGTTCAAGATCCGCGACTTAACCCCCTGCTGTTGGAAGTTAAACAAGACATTCAAAAGCATGGTTGGCAAATTTACAACGAGCACAATCATACAGGTTTAGTACGCCATCTCGGTTTGCGTATTGGTCGCCATACCGGAGAAATGTTACTGACTTTAGTCGTTAAAGATTGGAGTATACCTGGAATTTACGACCAAGCGCAAGAGTGGTTGGATCGCTATCCTCAGCTTGTAGGAGTTTGTGTAAACCGCAATCGGGAACGTACCAATGCTATTTTTGGCGAGGAAACCCGTTGTATTGCTGGTGTTTCTTACTTAAAAGAACAATTTGCCGGACTCGAATTTCATGTGCGAGCTGATACGTTTTTCCAAATTTATACGGAAACAGCAGAAGCATTGTTGCTCTTTATTGAGTCAGAACTCAATTTACAAGGAAAGGAAGTGTTATTGGATGCTTATTGTGGTATTGGGACATTAACTCTACCTTTAGCCAAAAAAACACGGCAAGCTGTGGGGTTGGAACTTCAAGCAGAAGCAGTAGAACAGGCAAATTTAAATGCAAAGCTTAACGGTATTGAGAATGCCATCTTTCATACTGGTGCAGTAGAAGAATTACTGCCCAACATAGATATCTCACTAGATATAGTTTTGCTTGACCCTCCACGTAAAGGATGCGATCGCTCTGTTATCGAAACCTTAAGGAAATCGAAACCTCC
Organism: Scytonema sp. UIC 10036; assembly: GCF_009725235.1. The sequence continues at coordinate 105,932 of NZ_WJFC01000015.1, read as the reverse complement.
TCGCATTGTATACGTCAGTTGTAAGATAGCCACCCTGGCTCGTGACCTCAAATTACTTTGTGAGGATGGATTGTATACGCTGACACGAGTGCAACCGGCGGATTTCTTTCCACAGACAGCCCACGTAGAAGCAGCAGCGTTCCTCACGTTATCAACCTTGCTCTGAATTTCCCGGTTTTTAACAAAAACTCAAAAGCAAAATTTATGGATCGTTATGGACAAGAGATGCTATTATAGAATTAAGCTAAAAATATGATTCCTTCTGTGCAATTCATTTTGCATAAATCAGCAAAAAGCAAAGTATCTCTTGGAGTTATGAATCGAGTTGTCTAAGTTATGTTCAGCAACGAAAAGAGTGAAAATATACTCTTTTATTCGCAATAATTGCCTTATTTTACGATCGGTGCTCTCTAGCTGTATAGTACTTAATCAACTCATGCCTTTTAAGAGATTCTATGCGCCCTAGCATTTTCAAAATTTAGTTCAACAGACGCAAGTTTGAAGGCAACACGACCACCTCACACAAGATCAGGGTGCCTGTGACAGCAAACTGATGTCTAGCTAACTCTGAAAGCTACGGGGTTCTTCATTGTGATTAATATCTCGCTCCGTCCAACAGGACGTAATTGGGGTACAATTAGTTTCGCCTCAACTCTCTATCTATGTCCAATATTAGACTTACTATTGGCAGAGATTCCATCAATGTTACAAGCAGAATTGCGCCTTGGGCTTCAAGAAGCTCTAGTGAACGCAGCCAAGCATGGTAACAACCTAGATCCTGGAAAAACAGTTATAGTTAGATTCTCCTTAATTGACAATCAATACTGGTGGATTATATCAGACCAAGGTGACGGCTTCATGCCTACAGATCCTTGTTATGAAGATCCCACAGAATATCTACCACCCGACGAATCAGAGAATGGTCGTGGCATGTGTATTCTGTATCAGGTGTTCGATCAAGTGGAGTGGAACAGGAAAGGGACAGAGTTAAGGTTATGCAAACAATTAGAACATAAAGCTAAATTATCTTTAAGACGTTAATGGGTTAGTGGTTAGTGGTTAGTGGTTAGTGGTTAGTGGTTAGTGGTTAGTGGTTAGTGGTTAGTGGTTAGTGGTGATAGTGAACAACCAACAACTAACAACCAACAACTAACAACCAACAACTAACAACCAACAACCAACAACTAACCCTCTCTTCCATGAGTTGGACAAGGTGGAGCAGAAATAGATTTATCCAACCAACCGCTTGCTTGTTGGAGCTTTTGTAAAGCTTCTTCAGGGTTGTCTTTTAGGAGAAAAACAAGAGCGGCTGCGGCTTGTTCGCTAGCGCGAACTTTGCGGTTAGATTTAAGGCGATGCCAATCATTAGGCGAAATACTCAGTCTCTCCATGAGAGCCTGGGCTAATTCTAATGTACTAAATTGACTCAGTTCATTGGTTTTGGGGATCTGGGTTGATTGAGACATAGTATGAGTGCTTGAGTGAGTTAATATAGACAAATTTAGCCCAGCTGTTGGCAGAATTGTATTTAATTAGGACTTACGCATAGCCCCCCTTTTTAATGCTTCGGTGTACACACAAATCTGTAATAGCTTACAAATTGAGTGTTGTTACCCAACCCTAACCCTCCCCTTGTAAAGGGGAGGGAACTTGATTTTCAGTTTCCCCCCTTTATAAGGGGGGATTAAGGGGGGTAAATTCGACCAGCCACCAACAACTAACAACTAACTACTAACAACCAATGGACGGAGAAAACCCAGAGCAAGAATTGGAAGAGCAACTCTTGGAAGTAGAGCAAGCGCTTGCTGCATTCAAAGAACGTTACAATCAAGTGCAAGCAGATCGATCGCATCAACAAGAGTTGCAACAGCGCCGTGAGGAATTGCATCACAGCAAAGAACCTGGAAGGAAAACAGAGTTAAGGCACATTCAACAGCAACTAGAAGAATTAGAACTCAGATTAGAAAGTAAATTATTCTCTTGGAAAAGTTTAAAAGAACCTTTCTGGATGGCAGTTCGCTTTGGGGGATTGGGCGTTATCATAGGCTGGTTATTAAAGTAAATTTGTTGGATGATATGGTAAATCTACGGATTGCAGAAGTATTGCGAAATGGTCAACCTGATGAGTCTCTGGTAGTTCAAGGCTGGGTTCGTACAAAACGGGAATTAAAAGGTTTTGCTTTTATAGAAGTTAATGACGGCTCATCCTTGGCTAGTTTGCAAGTTGTAATCAATGAAGATTTGCCAGAGTACGATAGTGTATTGAAAAAGCTAAACACAGGTGCATCAGTAGAAGTTGCAGGCGTGTTGGTGACTTCTCAAGGAAAAGGGCAGCGTGTAGAATTAAAAGCTAATAAGGTAACAGTATACGGAGAAGCCGATCCCGATACATATCCCCTGCAAAAGAAACGTCATTCCTTTGAGTTTCTCAGAACCATCGGACACTTGCGATCGCGAACCAATTCCTTTGGTGCAGTTTTCCGAGTTAGGAATGCATGCTCTACAGCCATTCATCAATTCTTCCAACAACGCGGTTTTTTGTGGGTACACACACCCATCATCACCGCTAACGATTGTGAAGGTGCAGGGGAACTGTTCAGCGTCACCAGTTTAGATTTAAAAGATGTACCTCGCAAGGAAAACAAAGCTGTAGATTATGGTAAAGACTTCTTCAGTAAACCAACATACTTAACAGTCAGCGGACAACTAGAAGCCGAAGTTATGGCGACAGCGTTTACCAACGTCTATACCTTTGGACCAACCTTCCGTGCAGAAAATTCCAACACCTCCCGTCACCTTGCAGAATTTTGGATGGTAGAACCAGAGATGGCATTCTGCGATCTTAAAGGAGATATGGATTTAGCAGAAGCATTTCTCAAGCACATATTTAAATACGTGATGGAAACCTGCGCTGAAGACATGGAATTTTTTAACCAGCGCATTGATAACACTGTTATAGCAACGGCAGAGAACATTATTAATAATGAATTTGAGCGTGTAACTTATACAGAAGCCATCAAACTATTAGAGAAAGCTGACGTTAAATTTGAATATCCAGTCAGTTGGGGACTGGATTTACAATCCGAACACGAGCGTTACTTAGCCGAACAGCTGTTCAAAAAGCCCACCATCGTCACAAATTACCCAGTGCAAATCAAAGCTTTCTACATGCGCTTGGACGATGATGAAAAAACCGTAGCCGCAATGGACATTCTTGCACCCAAAATTGGTGAAATCATTGGTGGTTCCCAAAGGGAAGAACGTTTAGAAATTTTAGAACGTCGCATACTTGCTCAAGGGATGAAGCCAGAGGATTTGTGGTGGTATCTAGATTTGCGCCGCTTCGGTACCGTTCCCCACGCAGGTTTTGGGCTTGGTTTTGAAAGACTCGTGCAATTTATGACAGGTATGGGCAATATCAGAGATGTCATTCCCTTCCCACGTACACCAGAAAGCGCTGAGTTTTAGCCAAGTTCCCCACCTCGTTCCCAGCCTCAGGCTGGGAATGCCTTCTTTGGAGGCTCTGCCTCCTGTACTACTCCTATCCCGCTTGAAGATGATCTATAGCGGTTCCCACTTGGGTGCAATACACAAAAAAGTTATGGAACCGCAGATGCACAGCAAAGCACGCGGATGAAGCCGTACTTTATTCGGATGAAAATCGCTATAATTAATAACTCCAGGTATGGATATCGCTTGCACGAACGGGTTTACTTATGTCTCAAGCAAGAATTTGTCGTTTTCCTGTGCTCTACAAGAGATCGCCTCTCTTTCCAGACGACACAACCTGACTTGTGGAATAATTTTTGCTCCCATTTTTTCGTAAAACTTGACTGCTGGCGCATTATTGACTCTAACTATCCAATCAATTCTTGCACCTCCTATATTTTCATTTATTCCACACAAATGATTTATCAAAGCTGTCCCAACTCCACAATGGCGGTACTGAGCTTTAATATATAGATCGTCCAACCAAATTCCCGGCTTAGCAAGAAAAGTAGAATAGATTCGGTGATAGCTTGCAAATCCAATTGTACTTTCATCAATCTCAGCCAACAAAATAAAAGCCAGAGGATTCTGACAAAAGATTGTATCTTCTAGTTTCTGAGGCGTTGCTTCCAAAGAATCGAGACAGCCATCAAACTCAGCCTTCAGCAAAATAAGCTCCATAATCGTCGAGATATCATCTTTCGTAGCCTGTCTAATTAAAATCTGTTGCTCGTTCATATATCAGTCCTATTCCAGTGGTAAACAGTATCAACCGCCAAAACGCCAAAAGCACCAAAAAAAGAAACAGTTAAAATTGCTATATATCTGCGTCTATCTCCTACAGGCTGCGGTTAAATATTCATTTTTTTGACTTCTGCAAAAAATCTATTCAAACTTGCTTAACATCCTCAACTCAACCAACTTAAACCCAATCCAATTAAAAACTGGAATCAAATACAAATAAACCGCATAAGGAATAAATCCCGAATCAGTCATTAAAACAGTCGCCGGAACTAAACCAGCAATATTCCAAGGAACAAGAGGCGCAAGCACAACAGCAGTATTCTCAATGTCGATCGCGAGTTGATAATGACTCACTTTTTCCTGCTCGTACTTATCTTTCATAAGTTGATAAGTCATGAGAATAGCAAGTGTTTGAGTACAACCAAAAGCAGCAGATATCAACCCAACTGTAATGGTGCTGAGAAATAAGCCACTTTTGGAAGAAATTCTTCTGAAGATTTTTTCTACAGATGCTAGAGTCTTTGTCCAAACGATAATTCCTACAAGAAATGTGGAAATAACAACGACTACTGAAACTCTCAGCATTGATAAAATGCCTCCACCAGTTAAAGCTTCAGCAAGCTGACTTTGCGAATCTAAATGAAATCCAACGACAACAAATTGCAACATTTGCAGCCAAGAATAATTTTGAACAAAGATTCCTAGAAAGAATGCGATCGCAATACTAATTCCCAGCGTAACTTTCACATCTATCTTCAACAGACAAAGGAAGAAAACAGCAAGAGCGGGACATAAGACTAGCAAGTTGATATCAAAGATTTGAGGAATTTCTGCCAGTAAATTATGACTTGTAGCTTGAATGGGATTGCCAAGCGAAAGAAAAAAGTAAACTATGGTAGAAGCGATGAATGGAAACCAAGCAGTCGTCATAAGATATGCGAGGTTTCTATATAGATTGGTTTTGGTAAGACTAGCAATTAAATGAGCGCTAGAAGACATGGGGGAACATCTGTCTCCAAAATAGCCTCCTGCAATAATAGCTCCAGCAATTATGTGAGGATCGATGTTTCCTCCTTTTGCCATAATCATTAGTGCGACACCGACAGTGCTGACAGTTCCAAAGGAGGTACCTAGAAGTACGGAAATAATGCAGGTGAGAAGAAAGGCTGAAAGAATAAAGTATTGAGGATTGATGAATTGAGTCCCATAATAAACCAATGCTGGAATTGTTCCAGATGCCATCCAAATTGATGTGATAACTCCTATAAGTAATAAAATTGTGATGATAGAAAAAGCTTTTTGACTGCTGACATAACCCATTTGTAACAGGCTGGCGAAAGGAAAGCCTTGGTAAGTAAAAGTAACCAGCAGTATGACTAAAGATAGACCGAGAGAATAAGCAACAAAGTATCCTTTAGTCACGCTAAACAATAAAATCACAAAGCAAAGCGTGAGAGAAAATAATGAAGACATTGTTTGAATTTCTTTACCTATAAGAAACAGTTTATTTATGACTGAATTGTAAAACAAACGATCCCGTCGATACCTTCTATCGATAAAATCGATAGATAGAAAGTTTTTTTGACTTTGATGGACAAAATCAACGGCTGTAATCTAAAAATCTCTCAGCTGCGTGCTCTGGTGGCTGTTGGCGATCGCAAGAGTTTTAGCGAAGCGGCTTTGGAGTTGGGTTTATCTCAATCAACGGTGAGTTATGCGATCGCGACTTTAGAAGAAGAATTAGGAGTTGTCCTCGTGTTGCGAGGGCGTCACGGTGCGACGTTAACGCCGATAGGAAAGGAAATTTTTGAGGAAGCACGACAAATTTTGCGTTTGTTGGGGAACGTTTTAGAAAAAGCCGAACGAGAAAAAGGATTGCAAAGCGGACAAGTGCGAGTGGCTTGCGTTCGGAGTATTGCAACTCATGTGCTCCCAAAAGTGATTGCTCGTTTTCGCGAGAAGTATCCCGCGTTGGGTGTTGTCATCACCGAATATGACAGGTATGCGGAAGTAGAACAAGCATTACAAGAAGGTACAGCAGAAGTTGGTTTTACTTTGCTTCCAACAGGAAAAGAGTTTGATGCTTGGGAATTATTTCGAGATGAGTTTGTTGCGCTGCTGTCACCAGGATTGCTTGCTTCTGATGTACCGCTCAGTTGGGAACAGTTAGCAGAGTATCCAATGATTGTCAATCTGCGGAGTCCACAACACAACAAAGTCATCCAAGAGCATTTTTTACGATTTGGTCAAACGCTGAAAGTCGATCGCAAAGTCAGGGAAGATTCAACTGTTTTGAGTATGGTGAAGCAGGGATTGGGGGCGACTGTCATGGCTCGACTCACCGCTGAACCTATACCAGAAGAGATACAGGTTAGGAGTTTGCCAGTTCCTTTAGAGCGTATTATTGGAGTTATTATTCTGGCTGATGCCATATTACCAAAGGGAGTCTTTGCTTTTTTGGATGTTCTCAAACAAGTATGGGTAACGAAATTGTAAATTTTTTTAATGAACCGCAGAGGCGCAGAGAACACAGAGGGAAGAAAGAGGAGGTTTTACAAATGACTGATGAGTAATATTGAGTAAGTATCAGGAGTGTGTTCACGTAGTACCGACCGATCCATTGCCCAGATGAAACAATTGTTAAGAGTCTGTAGACGCTGCATCAGCTTGTCATGCTTACATCGCTCAAATCAGTCATACCTTCCGTAAGCTTTGCTAACGCGACAATCCTTTTACTGAAGACTAAGATGGGCTAATATTGAGTTGTATTGGTACACAAGAGAGTTTAAAGATGTTAAATGCGGTAGAGTTTCAAGCAAAAATTCAAAACGGTTTAATTCAGATCCCCGATCGGTATAAACAAGAACTTGGTGAAGAAGATGAGATTAAAGTAATTGTTTTGGTGAAGAAAAAAACACTACTCAAAAAGGATATAATTGATGAATTGACTGAGAAACCTGTTCAAGTAACTGGTATACTTAGCCGTGAAGAAATCTATAATCGCTAATTATGATTGCTGTTGCGTCTTTCATCGATACAAATGTTTGGCTCTATCGTTTGTTTGAAGACCAAAAAATAGAAGCAGCAGAAAGAAACAGAAAGCGTTATATTGCTATTTCAATTACCTCAGTTCAAGGAATAATAATTAGTACACAAGTTGTCAATGAGGTGTGTGCTAATCTACTGAAAAAAGCAGCCTTTAACGAAGAGCAAATTAAATCTGTCATTCAGTCACTGTATAGTCGCTGCACTGTGGTAGAGTTCAGCATGAATACTTTTGAATATGCATCGGATATCCGCAGTCAATATAATTTTTCTTTTTGGGATAGTTTAATTGTTGCTTGTGCCCTGGGGGCAGATGCTAGTATTCTCTATTCAGAAGATATGCAAGATGGGTTAGTAGTAGCTGGTAAATTAAAGATCGTGAATCCATTCAAATGAAAGTAGAGACATTAGCCTCATATCAGAACTCCTCTCAACTTTAGTATCAATAGTATTTTGGGTACACACAATACTAAAGACTTTGCAAAAGCTCTGTCTTAAAGCGATCGCATTACTGAGGATATTTTCATGACGTATATCCCTCCAAAAACCCGGCTCTTGCGTACTTAGCGTGCTAAAATTGTAGAAAAATAAGCTTAAAACTATTGCTGGGCTTAGCTTACAGCTATTATTAGTTTCAAAATGTTACTCCTTGTTAAAATTGAAATTATAAGTGCCTGTAAGCCTTGTAAATACAAGCATACTTGTAGATTTTAATGAAAATTTAGCACGCTATGTACGAAAGAACCCAACTCACAACGAAATTCTTATTACCCGAAATGGGATGCCTATTGCCCGTATAGTTTCCTTGACGATAAATTCTGATTCTGATGTACCACACAATTATCCACTGCGCGGAATGCCAATAACAATCTCTGAAGATTTTGACGAAGCCATGCCAGAACTGTGGGATGCACTGTCTCAATGATTTTATTAGATACCCACGTGTGGCTTTGGTTACTGCACGAACCCAACCAATTATCTAGTCAAGCACAAACTATAATTAATGCAGAAGAACTACAAAATGGTTTATTAGTATCGGCGATTTCGGTATGGGAACCTGGAGAAACTAGACCAGTCAAACAGAAGTACAACTGATATTTGATACGGAACGCGATCGCTATCAAGTTTTGAATATTGCTTGGCAAGATTTAACAAGCTTAAGTTGGATGTTCATAATTTTTATTGATTGTGGATTGGCTTTGTACCTCTATTATGGTGCAACAACTATATATTATCTAACCCCATTTTTTGTAACTCGAAGAGAGCGGACAGCGTGAATCTTTTGGTGCGTTGCAAGGCATTTTAATCTCAAATTTTATTTTCTCGATTTAGGTAGGAATCCTCAATAATTGCTGAAAGTAGATGCTGTATAAGGTATACTAGTTACCTTTTACCAAAAAAACGGTTTTTATTTGGTGAAAGACTGAATTTTTCACTACAACAGTGCATCTGGATCTACACCTAAGGCACGTAATTGTTCCCGCAAACGAGCATTTTCTTGTTCTACTGTTTGTGTACGTTGACGTTCAACTTCGGCGCGTTGACGTTCAACTTCAGCGCGTTGACGTTCAACTTCGGCGCGTTCATCGCCTGTGGGCAATAAATTACCAACTGAATCCCACCACCGTAGCCAAGGTATCTCTTCTTTGGTAATAAAACTCCCTTGCCAAATACCTAACTCTACACCCATTGGCGCAATTGGGTAATGTCCTCTACTATTGGGACTCATCTTTTCATATCGTCCACCAACTAATTGATAAACTTCTACTGACGCTTTTTTGACTTCATAAATCCCGTAGTAAGATGCATGGATGACATTTTCATAGATCCAAAACTTACCCTCATAGGGGGTTTTGTCCCGTTCTTCTTCGCCATCACCACTGACGAATTCTAGAACAATTCTCGGTGCAATCAGTTCTTTCCACAGAACATAAGAACGTCGCAGTTCACCGTTAAGAGTCGGTGGGACATTTGGCACATAAAACCAGTCTGGTGCTTCTGCACCCCTTTCTGGTGGTTCGGTTAACCGCCAGTAGATCCCGCTGTCTTGCCCAATGCAGTATTGTCCATCTGAATGCAGCTCTTGCAAACGCGGAAGGATCGAGTCGGTGAGTAAAATACTCTGGGGATGCTCTTGGAAATTTTTCACAAACGTACCATCTGAATCTGGTAACTGGGTGTGATCTGGTAGGGTTAGGTTTTTGGCTTCGATAACCATCTGATTACCTCACTGCTATGAGGGCGCAAATCTAGTGTAGCTAAAGACTTGATTTGCTGTAGATAATGTATAATTTAGCCTAAGTAAAGCGGAGCTTCTATATAATTTACTCATGTCTCTCAGTGGTGCTGTTGTCTTTACTTATTAACAGCGATTAGCCGTGAGAGCTTTTTTTACCCAATTGCCGACTTTTTAAACATCCTCTAAGATGCATCTACTCCGTTCTAGGTGAAGTTGATGAAACAAAACAGACGAAGCCGAGGTGTTATCCTCACTCTCAAAGGCTGGGATAAACTTCAAGGAGCTAAAACTAAAGCCGTCGTGAGCGATAAGCTGGGTACAGCTTGCGCTTCGCGATCGCACCATTAGTTGGAGAGCAAACAGGAGTGCGAAGTCTGCAACTGAGGGGATTAAATCCTACCGAGGGACAACAGTTATTCCAGCAAAAAGGACAATTTGCAGGTACAGAACGAGAATGGCAGGTACTTATCGAGCATTATGGGGGCAATCCCTTAGCACTGAAGATGGTGGCGGCTGGAACCCAAGAGCTTTTTAACGGTAAGATTGCCTCGGTTGTGGAGTATGTAGAACAGGGGATATCGATTTTTGAAGACATTGGCGACTTGTTAGAATGCCAGTTCAACCGTTTGTCAGTGGTGGAAGAGGAAGTCATGTATTGGCTGGCAATGAATCGAGAGCTAGTATCTCTCGTCGAGTTAGCTAAGGATATAGTGACATCTGCTTTTGATAAGTCTGCCTTTGCTGCAACTTTTAAGAGTGTTCTCTCAGTTGCCTTGAGTCCAGATGGAAAACTATTGGCTACAGGTGATATTGATGGGCAAATTCGCTTGTGGCAAGTAGTAGATGGGAAAAACTTGTTGATATTTAAGTAGCATCTGGAACCCAAGAGCTTTTTAATAGATAAAAGTTCGTTGCAATTTGCTTTTGCTGCTTTTGGGTTGGCGTTGTGTCTCGCCAGCGACAGACTTGACATAAATGTTAAATTAAAGCAAGGAGGTTAGAACCTGGAGAAACTAGACCAATCAGTGAGCTATGGAATAGAAAGGATGCTCTGGCTAAATTTGACACGCCAACGGGTATTGCGATCGCTAGCGACAAAATTATCCACTACGGGGAATGCCAATGTACACTAGTGCGATCGCGAATCAATATAGACTGGCTATAATCAGATTGGAATTAAAATTTATTCATGTCAGCTAAAGACTTATTTCATAATACAGTTAGAACAGCCCTTGATAAAGATGGGTGGACAATTACTGATGAACAACTATTTATTCAAGTTGAAGATATTGATTTTTACATAGACTTAGCAGCCGAGAGAATTTTAGCTGCTGAAAAAACTGGTCAAAAAATAGCAGTAGAGATAAAATCTTTTTTAGGAGCTTCGGATGTGACTGAGTTTCACCTTGCACTCGGTTAATTTCTAAACTACCGTTCAGCATTGAGATTGATAGAACCAGATCGGACTCTGTATTTAGCAGTTCCGGAAGATGTTTACGATGAGTTTTTTAGGTGTAGGTTTATTCAAAGAGCGATTGAAGAACATCAAATAAATTATTAATGCACTTGATGAAGTTAATGTTAGTCGCACATCTGAAGCTATTAAGGAAAATCCCAGTCAGATTACCATTCGCACGGAAATCAAAGATTCACAGTGGATCTCTATTGCGATTATAGACAACGGTTTGGGAATGACCCAACAGGTAAAAAACCGTATTTTCTATCCCTTTTTTACCACTAAGCCCGTGGGTAAAGGAACAGGTTTGGGTATGGCAATCAGCTATCCAATTATTGAAAAACATGGTGGCAAACTAGAGTGCTTCTCCACCATTGGCAAAGGAACTGAGTTTATTATTCTACTCCCTATCAAGTTCTAGCTATGCTGCGGTTCATTTTCTGGAAAACTATTGTCATCTTTTGAAGCAAGAGCAATTTGATAACCTAGTGCATCAAGAAATTCGATTAAAGTGTAAATTTGTGCTCCACCAGTTTCTGCAAGAATTTTATCAAGTTTTTCATAATGCTGTTTTGCAGTTTCTGAAAGATTATTTGCTTGTAGACGCGCCTCCATCACATTGTTGAGAGCGGCACGCAGCAATTTTGGGTCGTAGCCTTCTTCATCTAATTCCAGCATCACTGCAATATAAGCAGCAGCGTGTTCTGTGTCTTTGAGAGATGAAATCAAGTATTCTCTGTAACTACTACTTGTTGCTGCTTTCACTTCTTTCATAATTTCTCCAGGGCGTGCTTAGCTTTAAGAATGTCTTGTTCTTGAGTACTTTTATCGCCACCACATAGCAAGAGTACGATTGCTGAACCTATTTGACCAAAATAGAGGCGATATCCAGAACCGTAGTTAATTTTAAATTCACAAACTCCCTCTCCAACAGAGCGATAGTTACCCAAATTCCCGACTGCAACCTGCTCAAGCCTCTTCTCTATTTTGACTCTGGTTTTGAGATCTCGCAGGGAATCTAGCCATTCGGCGAAAGGTTCTTTTTCGTCTGGTGTCCGATAATTCCTATGCCGAGTTAGCTAAGGATATAGTGACATCTGCTTCTGGGCGTCAATTACCCCTAGCGAATCGCCTTTATCAACTCCATCAAAGTTTGCGAGGGTTCAGATTCCCAAGTTTTCCCAAAAGTCGAGAATCCTGCATCACAATTGTTTGTATTGAATTCAATTGAAGACTACTATGATTGAGACAACCCGAACATTCACTCCCGATTGGGTATTTTCTCCCGGTGATATATACCATTGCTGACGCCTTAGAAGAGCGTGATTGGACGCAAGCACAATTAGCAGAGCGTTTAGGCTACACTACCAAACATATCAGTTTGCTCATCAATGGCAAAGCACTGCAGAAATTCTTGCAGATGATTAATTAAAGCTTCTTCGAGGTCAGATTCTGAATAAGTAACTCGTTCTTCTAACCTTAAAAATTCCAAAACATAAGGGTCGCGTAAAATATTTTTAGGACTTTCTATAATTTGTCCTTCATTTGCAAGTGCCAAAACAGCTTGTTTATCTTTAGATAACCCGACCCTTTCGTAAAGCATACTGTTCATTTGGCGCTTTAATTCTCGTTTAGACCAGTTACTTTTGATGCATTCTAATTCATAAAAAGCTCGTTTAGTAGTATTGTTAATACGAGTTAATTCGAGTATGTGCGTCCATGATAGAGTAGAAAATAAACGCTGATAATAATTGCTATCTTGCCAACTCAGTGAGGGGTTTTGTAATTCACGATTTTGAAGGGCTGGAAATAAGTTCTGCGGAACTAATTCAAATTCGGCAGCCAGTGGCTGCCGAATTTTAAGCATACTCAATGATATACTAAGAACGGGTAAAAAAGCGGATATATTTTCATCTTTTGCTAAAGCCGGGTAAGCCAGCGCAAATTGGCGAAAATTTTTCAAGTTACGTTCAGATAATCCTTCAATTTTTCTACTTTTTAAATCCTCAGCCATATTTTTAATGAGTTGCGTGCCGTAAGCTGCTCTATCCACCCCGTTTTGCTCGTACTCAATAATATAGGCACCTATAAACCAGTTACGAATAGTCAGAGTTTTGTTAATTGCTCGTTCAACCGTAGTTAAAGTTGAATTATTAATATTACTGATATCGTTGATGAGTTCTTCGTATTTCACCCTAATTCCTTCACAGCCACAACAACAGACAATAAATTCTAATATTTAGTCACCGAAACATGGGTATAACTTCCAGAACATTTAAAATTTCCCTTTTTTCCCTTGGTTCTCGTAATTGTTCCTTCTCTAGTTTAACTGCTTCTGGTTTGGAAGCATTGCAAGCGCTAAATCGGTTCATTCCTGATGTGCTGGCATTATTACCATTTGTGCCGATTTTGCGAGGAGGAGCAGAAGCATCAGTCGTACAACAAGCGTTACAGCAACTGCGAGCTGATGAGCAACGTACAGCAGTTAGAACCATTGTTAGCATTTTTTGCTAGTTTTGTACTAGACATGCCGTTAGTGCAACTTTACATGGCTGTTTGCGATTGCCAGAATCTAAGCGGAGAGAGTCTCTTTGGAATTATATTCATGAATCGGTCTTAAATTTACCAGTTTTTGATTACGATTTAAAGGCGGCACAATGGCACGCAAATTTTGTTGCTGCGAGCAAAAATTTCAGAGATATTGCGGTCTAAATTTAACATTTTATGGATGTCTTAAAATAGGATTTTTAGAAAAATGACACACAAGCAGCAATAAATTCTAACATATAGTTCTAGGCTTAAGAATACTGGCTAAACTTGATGCTCTGACAGAATAGAACTTATAACTCGATAATGCAAACACTAAATGTGGGAGATTGCTTAAGAGCGATTCCGGCGATTTATAGTAGACTGACTAATTACCATTCCAAGTTATGAATTCATGAGCGGAATTAGTCGTCAAATTACCTTAGACTATAGGCATGTTGCCAAACATCTTCAAGATACACCGCAAATGCAAAGACTCTTAAACAGAGGAATTGCCGCTCATGTATTTAAAGATGAGGCTACCATGAATCGAGTTGCCCAAGCCATAATAGAAAATGGAGAATTTACTGGAATTATTCGGGAATATGAGCGCTATGGAATGTTCTTTGATGAACCAGTTGGTTATAGAATTAGTCCAGACGGTAGCCGTATCCCGCTTTACTATGGTGAGATAAAAGTCAATGCACACGACCAATACCACGTCATCCCCCGCACAAGACCCAGTGAAGAATGACTGGGAGTTTGCAGAAGTATGGGTAGATCCTATGCTGTCACCTCCTTACATTCTTCTACTACTAAGTAACATTAACGGGAACTATAGGATTTACGACCCGGCTCAAGGTTATAAAATTGTGTTTTCAAGCAATAGTTATGATGAAGCACAGCTTTGGTTACTAGAAGATGAGTATGAACCAATACAAGGTCGGCTATTAGCATCAGAATTAGCTTGACTAAATGACTGCCAAGCTTCTGCTGTCAGTGTTGCCGTCTTACTCGTCGCGGTAAACCTCTTTATGATGCCCTACTCTCACAACATTGATTAGTAACACATCATCAAAAATATCGTATAAAACTCGGTAACTACCAACTCGAATTCGATAACCATTGTCCGAATCTTCTAGCTTAACAACCCCGTTAGGACGGGGATTATCAGCTAGCTCATCAATTTTTGTTTGTATCCTTGTTCGTACTTTTATAGGTAGTTTTTTAAGTTGTTTAGATGCAGCGTTAGAAAATTCAATTTTATATTTATTCACTGGCTAATTCTCGTTTAATTTCTTCCCAGGGAATAGTGCCATTTTTCTTAATATCTTCCCGTCCTTCGTGTAAAGCTTTAATATCCTCTAGGTCTTCTGCTTTACGAATGTCTAAAAGTTCTATGACATCCTCTAAAGTATCTTCATAAGCTTGTTCTAAACGCTCATAGATAGCTTTTATTAAAGCTTGTTTTCTCGTTGGAGTTTCCATTTTTACCTCTATTAATTATTAGAAGTTACTTTCTTTACGCCGTTGTTTGACCGTGTTATGTAGTTATTGATGCTGCATCTCGATTTTTTGTTGTTGCCAGCAAAAATTTTAGAGATATTACGTTCTAAGTTTAACATTTTATGGATGTCTTAAAGTAGGATTTTTAGAAAAATGATACACTAGCAGCAAGAAATTATAACATATAGTTCTATTTATTCCTGTCCACTTACTTACTATAGGCTAGCACCATAAATTTTACTGTACCAGCCTATCCTGTAGGATTTTAACTTAATAAATGCCCAACTTGCGTAGACGCTCTGCATCTTTTCGCTAGACATCGCTTGATTTAAACCTATCACCAGAAGTGGGAATATGAGCGCTATGGAATGTTCTGTGATGAACCTTTGAGCGAATTGGCAATCATTTGAACATTTGCTCCAACTAAAAAATGTATTTAGGAACCGAATGTGGTGATTCGGAACAATCGTTACAACTGACTCGGCAAGCATTTGAGAACGAGCAGGCAGCAGCAGCGTTAATTGCCAATCAGTTAGACGCCGAACCAACACGCTCAGTTTTGCATCGAAGTGCCGCAACTCTTGCTGTTAATTGTGGTGAGTTGCAAGCAGCAGAACGTTTAATCGCTACAGCTTTATCTGGAAACCCACCGACTGAAATAGCCGAAGAATTAAAAGATTTGTTTATTCAAATTAATTTACGTCCTTATTTACAACGTCATGGCATAAGTATTGATAACGAACAAATTAATGCGTTAATTTTAAAGAATGCATGATAATGGTACATACTATTATTCCTGATTACTTACGAGCGGTCTAAATTATCTTCTATATCTGCTTGAAATTCTGTGATTTTAAAATCCTCTTCTGTTGATGGTGTGTTGCCAGAAAACATACCAAACCGCATTATTTGCTTTTCTAGGTGAGCTTTTTTTGACTCTCAAAAAGTGACAATTACAGGCCACTCTCTAGAGATAGAATGGGTAGAGAACCAGCAGGCTGCTGCAATACCACTCAAACACCTCCGTGTTAAAATCAAGCAGGCGGTAGAAGAAATGTTGGAACTTGTGTATATGTCTTACCCTCAACTAAGTGACGAAGAAATTATCCAACGCGGTAAAGAACTATACGAGAAGCAGATTCGTCCCCAAGTTGAGACAACAGAGAATATTGGTAAACTCATCTCCATCAATGTTGAAACGGGTGAATATGAGATAGGCGACGATCTGCTAGTGACAAGCCGTCGTTTGCAAGCTAAACAGGCTGATGCAGCAATTTGGGCAGAAAGAATTGGCTATGATGCCGTGTATGCGGTTGGTGGTTCATTAGTTAGGACTATAAAATGATACACGGAATGGCGATCGGACTGCAGACAAGAATGAGTGTTCTTGTTTTTTCAGAAGGAAATTCATATGTAGAAATCGAGTTCGTTGTCGATACAGGTTTTGAAGGTTTCCTCACCTTACCACTTACCACCCAATATGGTTGCAGAACTTAGCTTGCCCTACATTGCTAAGATTCAAGCAAATCTTGCCGATAACTCCAAGGTGGCGACAAATGCTTATGCCATAAGAATTCTATGGAACGGTGTTGAGCGTGATGTTGTGGTGCTGGCGATGAGTCCATCGCAGTTAAATGTACTTTTTAGGGCTTCCAAGGCGATCGCTCGATCAACTATGTTTCTTCTATTGGAGAAGAACACTTACCAATAATTGTCGTTTCTGATACTACGCCGTTCAGCGAACATTTAAACAATTAGAAAAATTGTCTGGTGATTTGCACCCAACCCCATTTTCAAGTATTTTCTCTATTTATCAACCTTACAGGATTGAGTTAAACTGCGTTCACTCAATCCATATTACAAGGTCTATAGATGTTATTTCTATTACTTAATATTGATAATCAACTTTATGCGATCGCAAGTCAACAGGTTGTAGAAGTCCTCTCCCTGGTTATTCTCAAAACTCTACCCCATACACCCAAATACGTTGCTGGTGTTTTTAATTACCGAGGTAGTGTTGTACCAGTACTTGACCTATGCCAGTTAATGCACGATCGCCCATGCTGCGAGCATTTTAGTACTCGCATCGTACTGATTAACCACTGTGGATGCGATCGCAATGAAACTTCAAAATCAGAAATGCCTCATCTAGTGGGTTTAATAGCAGAAAGAGTTGTAGAAACGTTGCAAACCTCTGAAACCGAGATGGTCGATCCAAACATTGAGGTAGATGCAGCCCCGTACTTGGGCAAAATAATCCTAAACGCACAACGCATGATTCAGTGCATCCGTCCAGAATACCTAACAGTGACCGGTAATCAGTGACCACTAACAACTAACAACTAACAACTAACCACTAACAACTAACCACTAACCACTAACCTAATGCCACAATCTGTCATCGAAAGTTTACTGAAACAAAAAATTGGTTTAGACGCAAACTCAATTGGTTCAAGCACGATCGCTAGAGCCATTTATCAAAGAATGGCAGATTGCGAAATATCTACTATGGCTGGTTACTTGGGGCTTTTGCAGGAATCACCTCAAGAATGGGAAGCTTTGGTTGAGTCCATCATTATCCCTGAAACTTGGTTTTTTAGAGAACGAGAATCATTTAATTATCTTAAGAATTACATATTGTCTGAGTGGTTGACAAATAACCCCAATCGTGTATTGCGAATTCTGAGCGTTCCATGCTCAACAGGGGAAGAACCTTATTCTATTGCGATCGCATTACTAGAAGCCGGGTTAACAGCTGCCAACTTTCGTATTGACGCTATAGACATCAGCAAAAAAAGCTTACAAGTTGCCCAACAAGCAATTTACAGTCAATACTCATTTCGCGGTACAAACACTTTTTTTCAAGAGCAGTATTTCCAACTCACAGAAACTGGATATCAACTGTGCCAACAGGTGATATCTACGGTCAATTTTATGCAAGGCAACCTTGCAGATGCTCATTTTTTAACTGCTACGCCCGCCTACGATATTGTCTTTTGCCGCAATCTCTTAATTTACTTCGATCGAGCCACAAAAGAGCAAACCATTGGAGTTCTAGAAAGATTGCTAACCCAGAAAGGCTTGCTATTTGTAGGGCATGGCGAAGCAGGATGGTTACTCAATACTAAATTCATTCCTATTTGCCAACCAATGGTATTTGCTTACCGAAAGTCTGGGAATCCTCATACTTCATTAAAATCCAACCATTCTAAAACCGTTGTCAAAAAACACCGTCCTAGCTACAAAACTTCTCTCAAATCATCCATAACCCACAACAAACAATTAGTTGCCGACGTAGAAAAATTAAAACTCTTCAACCAGCCAAAAGAAGATTTACTAGAAACAGCAAGAACTTTAGCAGATCGAGGCTGCTTTCAAGAAGCCACTCAACAGTGCAACAACTACCTCAAACAAAACCCTAGTAGTGCCAAAGCCTATGTTCTACTAGGACAAATACAGCAAGCAACAGGACAAGAAGAACAAGCCGCACAACAGTTTAAAAAAGCAATATACCTGCAACCAGATTGTGAAGAAGCATTAATTCATTTGGCATTACTGAGGGAACACCAAGGAGATGGAACCAGCGCCAATCTTTTATTGCAACGAATCCAGAGATTGCGGAAGAAGAAATAGAGATTAGAGATTGTTTTCCCAGTTTCCAGTTCCCAATCCATATAAATTTTAATATGCAAACTGTTAATCACATTTGCTATTGGGGAATTCTAGCAAATGAGGGTATTACGCCACCTTCCAACATCAAAAATTGTAGCTTATATTACCTATAGAAAATAGGTTGTAAGTAGCTCAAATAAATTAAACGTAAGATACTTGTAGGTTCGTAGTTGCGTTTTAGCGCATGCATTCCGACTGCAAATATTTTATCTTTTATAAGTTGAAACTTCTATCTAAACCATCTCCAAACCATCTGCTATAGGCTACCGCTTTCAAAAAATCTAAAATCTGAGGACAAGATAAATGTTTACCAACTGGAAAATCAAAGACTTAGTGATACTTGGTTTTTCCATCCCTACAATTTTAATTTTGGGATTCAGCATAATAGTCTACTTCACCGCCAATCAATCAGCAGACACCTTTAAAAAGGTCAACAGATCGCAAACTATCATTGATGGAAAACAACTTATGACTCAAGCTATTTTAAATATGGATAGACGAATACGACGGTACTTTATTGACACAAAAATCAATCAAGATGCTTTAGAGCTATATACAAGTGAGCAAAAGATTTTTCAGGAAAATTTTTCTCTTATATATAATACAGTTCAAGATCTAGAACAACGAGCTAGACTAGATGAAATGTATAAAATTTATAAAAAATATGATATATTTATTCAAGAAAATATCAAATTAAATGAAACAAAAAACAAAAAAGAACTTGTTGTCTTTTTTAGCGGTGGTAAAGAACATATAGAAAACTTTATTCAGATTAGTAAGGATTTTGATACGCGAGAAAAAGATATTTTAAACAAAAGTATTTCCTTGACCAATCAATCGATAAACTTCATGAGTTTATCGGCTATCATCTCTTCCGTATTATGTTTAATAGTAGCCATTTTAGCAAGTTTTTTTATTGCCCAATTTTTAGGAATCAGAATTGCCAAGGCAGTAAAAGCAGCAGAGCAAATTTCTGTTGGAGATTTAACCTACTCTGTCGTTGATGTTGAATCAAACAGTAATAACGAGATTGGAATACTATTAAAATCTTTCCAAATTATGACTCAAAACCTGAATGCCCTAATTCGTCAAGTACAACAATCTGGTATTGGGGTCACAACTTCAGCCACTCAAATTGCTGCTTCAGGTAAACAATTAGAAGCTACCATGACCGAACAAGTTGCTTCCACTAACGAAGTGGCAGCCACTGCTAAAGAAATATCTGCCACTTCCAGGGAACTGGTCAAAACTATGGAAGAATTGGCAGTCATGTCACAAGCCACAACAACGTCAACCAGTAGCAGTCAAAAAGATTTACTCCGTATGGAAACCACCATGCGTCAGTTAGGAGAAGCCACCAATACCATTGCTTCAAGACTGGGTACGATTAGTGAAAAAGCAAACAATATTAATAATATTGTGGTGACGATTACTAAAGTAGCAGACCAAACCAATTTGCTGTCCTTAAATGCAGCCATTGAAGCAGAAAAAGCCGGAGAGTATGGTTTGGGGTTTGCGGTGGTTGCGAGAGAGATTAGACGTTTGGCAGACCAAACAGCTGTCGCCACCTTAGAAATTGAAAAAATGGTCAAGCAAATGCAGTCTTCTGTATCATCTGGTGTGATGGAGATGGACAAATTTACTAAAGAAGTGGAACAAAGCGTAGAGGATGTTGCTAGTATCAGCAGACAGATGACACAAATTATCGATCAAGTGCAGGAACTGACACCGAGATTTGAAGTGGTTAACTCTGGAATGGAAGCACAATCTCAAGGGGCGCAACAAATCAGCGATGCCATGGTGCAGTTGAGCAATACCTCAACCCAAACAACGGATTCTTTGCGCGAAATTAACAATGCCATCAATCAACTCAATCAAGTTGCCCAAGGGCTTCGCCATGAAATGTCTCGTTTTAAAGTCACGGTTTGAAGTAGGTAGAAGGCAGAAGATAAATGCCCTTTTTTCCTCTCTCGTTCCTAGCTTATGGCTAGGAATGCAGACTGGCGATTTATTCAAAATAATATGGTATAAAATATGCGACAAGGAATGGGAATTAATCAATTTTTATTGGGTGGCTGTGGAGTCATAGTTGTTTTAACGGCGATCGCTAGTTTTGTGTCTAAATCAACGGATAATTCTTTAGTCGAATCTACCAACGTAGTTATTCATACTTATTCGATTAAATCACAATTAAGAGATTTAGAAAAACCTTTAGTGGATGCTGAAACAGGACAAAGGGGATTTATCATCACAAATGAAGAAGCACATTTCCAACCTTACAATAATGCCAAACAAAAATTAGACGATGAGTTTTTACGGTTAAAAAATGAAATTCTTCAATATCCAGAAAAAGTTAAATTGCTGGTAGATGTTGAAAATTTATCTCAACGAAGATTAAATAGCTTAGAAAATACGATCGCTCTTAAGAAAGCTGGTAAAGATAAAGAAGCCTCTGATACAGTTCTTTACGCTCGAGGCAAAAGAATCATGGATGAAATCAGAAATAAGTTAGGTGAAATGATTTCATTAGAAGATAAAGCTTTAAGAAAGCAGCAGGAGAACGTAGAAAACTTAAGAGCTTTTAGTAACTTAGTCACTTGGAGCGGTTTTCTGTGTATTATCATTACCGTTATAGTTGTTTCACTAGCCATTATTTTTATTCCCAGTCGTGCATTAAGCCGTTCTTTAGAAAACGCTTTTTCTTAGGGAATTGGTTAAAACCATGGAAGAATTAGCACTCATGTCGCAAGCTACAACCGCAGCAACCAGCAGCAGCCAAAAAGATTTGCTCCGCATGGAAACCACCATGCGTCAGTTAGGAGAAGCAACTCATATCATTGCCTCTCGCCTTGGAGTTATTAGTGAAAAGGCAAATAATATTAACAATATTGTGGTAACAATTACGAAAGTAGCAGACCAAACTAATCTGCTGTCCTTAAATGCAGCCATTGAAGCAGAAAAAGCCGGAGAGTACGGTTTGGGATTTGCAGTAGTTGCGAGAGAGATTCGACGTTTGGCAGACCAAATAGCTGTCGCTAACTTGGAAATTGAAAAAATGGTCAAGCAAATGCAATCCTCTGTATCATCTGGTGTGATGGAGATGGATAAATTTGCAAAATAAGTCGGTCAGGGAGTGGAAGATGTTGCCAATATTAGCGGGCAAATGGCACACATTATTGAGCAACTGCAAGAACTGACACCGAGATTTGAAGTGGTTAACTCTGGAATGGAAGCACAATCTCAAGGGGCGCAACAAATCAGCGATGCTATGGTGCAGTTAAGTAGTACCTCAATCCAAACAACAGATTCTTTGCGCGAAATCAATAATGCCATTACTCAACTCAATCAAGTTGCCCAAGGATTGCGTCAGGAGATAACGCGCTTCAAAGTTAACACAGATAAGACGGAATCTGGTCTTCCAACCTCTTATGAACGAATTGAAAATTTGACTTGATATTGGGAAGACTATATGTAAGTAAGTTGGTAAGAAAAAACCAAACTATGTAACGAAAAGTAAAATCTTTGTATTTGTTTGTAGTAGCGCTTTAGCGCATGCATCGTAACTACAAACTTGTAATCATTATTGGCAACCACTTACTTAATATACAAACAATAGTCAAACAGAACAAATATATGCGACAGGGTATTAAAATTAATCAATTTGTTATAGGTGGCTGCGGAATCATCGTTATTTTAACAGCTATTGCTAGTTCTGTTTCAAAAGCCACAAATGATTCCTTAATCGCATCATCCAGTTCGTTACTGTTAACTCATTCTCTGAAAACTCAATTAAAAGAGATTGAAAAAAATTTAGTTGATGCAGAAACAGGACAGCGCGGTTTTATTATTACAAACAAAGAAGAGTATTTAGAGCCTTATAAAAAAGCTAAAAATCAATTGCGCAACTCTTATTTAGAATTAAAATCTAAACTGAGCGATCGCACTTTACAACAAAAAAACATTGATGAAATTGAAGCTTTATCACAGCAAAAGTTAAGTGAATTAGAAGAGACAATCAATTTAAAAAAAGCCAATCGAGAACAAGAAGCTTTAAATTTGATTCTTTCAGATCGCGGCAAAAAGATTATGGATGCCATCAGACAAAAGCTAGATGAGTTGACTCAATTAGAAAACCAGGAAATAGAAAAGCAACAAAAAAAAGCAAACCAAGCACAATCCTTTGTGAATTTTGTAACTTGGTTAACTTTTATTTGTATTGTAAGCACTGTATTGGTTGTGTCACTAGCCACAATTTTGATTCCCAGTCGAGCGTTAAGTCTTTCCTTACAGAATGCGTTTACTTTAGCAGAAAAGGTTTCTAACGGAGATTTAACAAGTCAGGTTGAAGTATCTTCTAACGATGTAATTGGTAAATTAATGGTTGTACTTAAAAATATGACACAAAACTTGAACTCTTTAGTTTGTCAAGTACAGCGCTCGGCTGTTCAAGTCACAACCTCAGCCACTCAAATTGCTGCTTCAGGTAAACAATTAGAAGCTACCATGACCGAACAAGTTGCTTCTACTAACGAAGTGGCAGCCACTGCTAAAGAAATAGCTGTCACTTCCAAGGAACTAGTTAAAACTATGGAAGAAGTGGCACTCATGTCACAAGGGACTACAACAGCAGCCAATACCAGTCAAAAAGATTTACTCCGTATGGAAACAACCATGCGCCAATTGGGAGAAGCAACTCATATCATTGCCTCTCGCCTTGGAGTTATTAGTGAAAAGGCAAATAATATCAACAATATTGTGGTGACGATTACCAAAGTAGCAGACCAAACGAATCTGCTATCGTTAAATGCTGCCATTGAGGCTGAAAAGGCAGGAGAGTATGGTTTGGGGTTTGCGGTAGTCGCGAGAGAGATTCGACGTTTGGCAGACCAAACAGCTGTCGCCACCTTAGAAATTGAAAAAATGGTTAAGCAAATGCAATCCTCTGTCTCATCTGGTGTGATGGAGATGGATAAATTTGCAAAAGAAGTCGGTCAGGGAGTAGAAGATGTTGCCAATATTAGCGGACAAATGGCACAAATTATTGAGCAAGTGCAAGAATTGACACCGAGATTTGAAGTGGTTAACTCTGGAATGGAAGCCCAATGTCAAGGAGCGCAACAAATCAGCGATGCCATGGTACAGTTGAGCAGCACCTCAATCCAAACAAGCGATTCTTTGCGCGAAATTAATAACGTTATCAGCCAACTCAACCAAGTTGCCTTTGGATTGCATCAGGAGATGAGCAACTTCAAAGTCAAGACCGAAAATGTTTCCGTGTAGTTTTTTCTGTAACTAGTTAATATTCTTGCTTGAACTGGGAACCATAACTTATCAGCATCACCCATTCAGTTTTTTGACTTAATTTTCTAGGAGGTGTCATAAATCCAATGCTAAAAAACATGAGCTTTCAATGGCGACTCATGAGTTCTTTTTCATTTATGGGTTTCCTGGTATTAATCGTTGCTCTAACGGGATGGAACGGAAATTCTCGATTGTCAAACCATATCAACACTTTAGCAACTAACAATCTATTAAGTCTCGATAGTTTGTGGAAAATTAAAGAAGGACAAACTCAAATTGAATCCGCACAGCGAATTTTATTCAATTCAGAACTGACCTTAAAACAAAGGCAAGATATTTTGGCATTGCTCACCCTACGTACTACGTACTCTGTACAGACGCGCTGTTTGAAGCGTCTCTACTCCCCAATCCCTAGTCTCCAGTTCCTCCTCTATGAGTAATTCTACTGCCCTATCAGATTCAGATATTGATTTTTGTTGGAACATTATCGGTGTTGCAGGAGATTGTACCTGTCCAAAGCTCACTGCTTTTAGCCACTGTCGGAATTGTCCTGTTTACTCTGCTACCGGGCGTCATTTATTAGAACGTTCGATTCCTGAAAACTATCGGAGCGAACGAACTCAGTTATTGGCTGAATCGAGAACAGAGACTGAGAACAAACCAGAGATATTCTCAGAACAAAGTTATCTTCCTTCTTATGCTTTATTAGCTACAGAAACTCTCACAGTTGTTATCTTTCGCTTGCAACGCGAATGGTTGGCACTCCCATCTCAAGTCTTTAAAGAAACAACTCCACCTAGCGTGATTCATACAATACCCTATCGTAGCAACCAAATTTTGCGGGGCTTGGTGAGTATTCGAGGTGAATTGCAATTGTGTATTTCTTTAACCCATTTGTTGAATCTGGAGATGGCTGATACCCCTCCTCAAGCTTTAAGCCCTGTGGTTTATTCGCGTATGGTTGTGGTGGAAAAAGCAGGCAGTGGTGTTTGGGTATTTGCTGTTGATGAATTGTATGGGCTACATCGATGTCATCAAGATGAATTGCTCGGTACTCCTAAAGGTACGCAAGCAACTCATACCTATACCAAAGGATTGTTAAAGTGGCGCGATCGCAGTGTCAGCTATTTGGATGACGAATTGCTGTTCCATACTCTCAGCAAAAGGGTGATGCCATGAAAGAGGAATCTGATGTTAATAATCTTTCCTTGCTAGATTTATTTTGCATGGAAGTTAAGGCTCAAGTTGCCGTCATGAATAATTGCTTGTTGGCACTTGAGGGTAAACCAAAGCCCAAAGAAGAACTCACAGCCTTAATGCGGGCTGCTCATTCCATTAAGGGCGCTGCCAGAATTGTTCATGTTGATGCAGCCGTAACCCTTGCTCATATTATGGAAGACTGCTTTGCCGCAGCTCAAGCAGAAAAAATTACCCTCACAACGGCTGACGTTGATATTTTACTGCAAGGAGTAGATATACTCTTGCATATAGCGGATGTTTGTGCAGCAAATCCCAACGAGCAACCAGCAGAAGATACCAAAATGCGATCGCTCGTCACAGCGATCGCCAACATCCAAACCTCTCCTACACCCCATCTCCCTCTCCCCCATTGCCCCCCAACCCCAGAGGGGACCCCAAAGCCCCCCAAAGCCCCCCAACCCAGAGGGGACCCCAAAGCCCCCCATCTCCCCCTCCTCTCCTCCTCCCACCTCTAACCAAGGAGTGCGAGTTGGTCCAGACAATCTCAATCGCTTAATGGGGCTAGCAGGAGAATCCTTGGTTGAGGCAAAGTGGTTGGAACCATTTGCTGATTCTTTTCTACAGCTAAAAGCAGGTCATACAGAGCTATCGGACTCGTTGGAGAAGTTACAAGAATTATTAGCAAACCGTCATTTAGAGCGGCAGATTGACGAGCAATTGACAGCAGTTCGTCAAAAAGCCAGCGAATACCAACAGCTATTGAGCGATCGCTACAGCGAACTAGAGTTATTTTCTCAACGTTCGACCAACCTTGCAGATCGGCTCTATCGAGAAGTCATTGCCACTCGAATGTGTCCGTTTTCTGAAGGTGGGCAAGGCTTTCCCCGAATGATCCGCGATATAGCCAAGCAATTAAGTAAAAAAGTCAAGCTTGAAATAGTTGGTAAATCCACCTTAGTCGATCGAGACATTCTCGAACGCTTGGAAGCACCCCTCACCCACATGCTCAGGAACGCACTCGATCATGGCATTGAGTTACCTGAAGAACGTTTAGCCGCCCTTAAGCCTGAAGAAGCAACCATTCGGATTGAAGTTGCTCATCGTGCTGGAATGCTCTTTATCTCCGTATCAGATGATGGTCGGGGAATAGATGTAGAGTTTTTGCGGCAAGAAGTCATTAGAAAGCAACTGACAAATACAGAAATGGCTGCTCGACTGAGCGAAGTTGAGTTAATGGAATTCCTATTTTTACCTGGATTCTCCACAGCCAAAACTGTCACGGAAATTTCGGGACGGGGAGTTGGGCTAAACGTAGTTCATAATATGGTGCGGGAAGTGGGCGGAACTGTGCGGGCTGTTTCTCAACCGGGGCAGGGAATGTCTTTTTATATGCAATTACCATTAACACTATCAGTCATTCGCGCCCTACTTGTGGAAATTGCAGGCGAACCCTATGCTTTTCCACTATCACGTATCGAACGCGTTGTCAGCCTTTTTAAGTCTGAAATTGCAGTTTCAGAAAATCGTCCATTTTTTATGATGAACGATCGCCCAATTGAATTGATCTCAGCACATCAAATCCTAGAGTTACCACCGCCTAGTGCCAATTCAGAAATACTCAGTGCTATTGTGGTAGGCGATCGCGCAAATTGCTACGGACTGGTTATAGATCGATATTTGGGAGAACGCAGTTTGGTTGTCAGACCGTTAGATTCCCGCTTGGGTAAAGTCCCTAATGTCAGTGCAGCTGCTTTGATGGATAATGGTTGTCCCGTGTTGATTGTTGATGTTGAAGACTTGGTACGTTCTATTGCGAAAGTCTTCGCTAGCGGGCAAACTAGCCAAGTGAACCAGTCTACTCATCAAACAACCAGCAAAACATACAAGCACATTTTAGTAGTAGATGATTCCATTACCGTGCGCGAAATGGAGCGCAAACTCTTAGAAAATAATGGTTACAAAGTAGAAGTGGCAGTCAATGGAGTAGATGGTTGGAACGCTATACGCGGAGGAAATTACGATTTGGTCGTTACAGATATTGATATGCCCCGAATGAATGGCTTTGAACTGACAAGCCAAATTAAAAGTCACGCCAAGTTAAAGCATACACC
This sequence comes from Scytonema sp. UIC 10036, assembly GCF_009725235.1. The sequence goes on along the minus strand of NZ_WJFC01000015.1, from coordinate 78,643 downwards.
CGTGATTATTGTTTCTTATAAAGATAGAGAAGAAGACCGACTTCAAGGATTGGAAGCAGGGGCAGATTACTACCTTACCAAAAGTAGTTTTCATGATGATACCTTGATACAGTCTGTGATTGACTTGATTGGAGAGGCTTAACCCGTGAGAATTGCCATTGTTAACGATGCGCTTATTGCAGTAGAGGCACTGCGACAAGCGATCGCCATGCATCCGGATTATGAGGTAGCATGGGTTGCTTTTGATGGTGTTGAAGCTGTTACAAAATGTAGCGTAGATACTCCAGACTTAATTTTGATGGATGTACTCATGCCAAATATGGATGGAGTGGAAGCCACGCAGCTCATCATGAATCAATCTCCTTGTGCCATTCTCATGGTAACCGCCAGTGTCAATCGTTACGCTACCAAGGTTTTTGAAGCAATGGGCTACGGAGCATTAGATGCCATCAATACCCCTACTATAAGTTACGGTCAGCAAACAATTGATGGGACTGGGCTACTTAAAAAAATTGCGACCATCTCCAGATTGATTGGTAAAAGTTCGCACCATCATCTACAAACCAGCCAACAAAACAAGCCCTTAATTGTTGTGGGGTCTTCTACGGGAGGTCCTCAAGCATTAGCGACGATTCTGTCTCAATTCCCCAAAGGTTTTCAGGCGGCGTTTATTGTTGTTCAGCATATTGATGCCGAGTTTGCTCCAGGTTTAGCGGCTTGGTTAGACGAGCAAATTCCCATGCCCGTACAGCTTGCCGTCCCCGGTTCCTTACCACAGATGGGTATAGTTCTCATAGCTGGTAAAAATCATCATCTTATCATGCGTCCTGACATGACTCTTGCTTATGACAGGCAACCACTGGATAGTTTTTATCATCCATCCGTTGATGTTTTCTTTAAAAGTGTCACCCATTATTGGACTGGTTATGGAATAGGGGTGCTGTTAACGGGTATGGGGCGGGATGGCGCTCAAGGCTTAAAACTCTTGCGAGATAAAGGTTGGCATACTATTGCCCAAAATCAACAAACCTCAGTTGTCTATGGTATGCCCAAAGCTGCCGTGGAATTGGGAGCCGCAGTGGAAATTTTACCTGTGGATGCGATCGCGAATGCTTGTAAAAGGCATTTACAAAGAAAGGATGAAAAATAAAATTTAAGTAAAAAATTATACATTTAAATTTCGTTTCGCCCTGAAAATACTTAGTATTAATTTGTTTATAAAAATTTACCTCTAACATGAGTTGAGATCTGATAATTTATCAATAATTGCAACAATTTAGGGCTTGTCTTATTCCTGAAATATAATCAGTATATCAGTAAATTGTCACATATTTATAGTGATAAAAATCACAGATAAAAAACAGGAGAGGCGATATGAGTTTGCCAGCACAAGCACTCCCCCAAGTGTCTGCCAAAATCTTACCTTTAACTACGAGGAGAAGTAAGGGACAAAGCACACAAGAGGTTGCATCTGTTCTACCTTCCAACACACCTGCGGTCAAACTTCTACTGATTGACGATCAGTTGATAGTGAGTGAAGCAGTCCATAGAATTCTGACAGAAGAAACAGATATTTCCTTTAACTACATTAGCGATCCAACTCAAGCCATCCAAACGGCAATGGAAATCTCTCCAACAGTGATTCTCCTCGATCTAGTCATGCCAGAAATGGACGGATTGATGTTGCTACGTTGGTTTCGGTCTCACCAGGTCACTCGCGATATTCCCATCATTATGCTCTCTAGCAAAGAAGAACCGGAACTAAAAGCGGAAGCCTTTGCTCGGGGAGCAAATGATTACCTTATTAAATTGCCTGATGCAGTAGAGTTTATAGCCCGTATCCGCTACCATTCAAAAGCCTATAATAATCTTAAGGCACTCACTGATGCCACCGTAACCGCTCAACTTCAAGCACAGCAACTAGAGCATACCTTAAAGGAATTACAAAAAACCCAAGTACAACTCATTCAAACAGAAAAAATGTCTAGCTTGGGTCGAATGGTTGCAGGGGTAGCGCACGAAATTAATAATCCTGTTAATTTTATCTATGGCAATTTTGATTATTTAGAAAACTACGTTCAATCTTTGTTAAATTTAATTAAACTTTATCAAGAAGAATATCCCAATCCATCTTCTAAAATTCAAGAGGAACTCACAGCTACTAATCTTGATTTTATGATAGAAGATTTGTGTAAACTAATTTCTTCAATGAAATTTGGAACTGAACGGATACGTGAAATTGTTCTTTCCTTGAGAAACTTTTCCCGGCTTGACCAAGCTGAGAAGAAACTAGTCAATATTCATGAAGGTATTGAAAGTACTTTATTAATTTTAAATCATCGCATTAAACAAGGAATCGAAATTGTTAAAAATCTTGATAAATTACCTTTAATTGAGTGCTATCCAGCACAACTCAATCAAGTATTTATGAATATTATTAGCAATGCTATTGATGCATTACAAGAGAGAAAAGAGCAAGCACAAAAACAAATCACAATTCAAACAAAAATAGTAAATGATAATTCAATTCGAGTCACGATTAAAGATAATGGGCCGGGAATAGACTCTAATATACAAAATAAAATTTTTGAACCTTTTTTCACAACTAAGCCCGTCAATCAGGGAACTGGTTTGGGGTTAGCAATCAGCTATCAAATTATTCAAAAGCATCATGGAAATTTAGAGCTGATATCTGAATTGGGTAATGGTACAGAATTTATAATTGAAATTCCTATTTTACAAGACCAATGACCGATGACCAGTAAACAATACCGACAAGTATTGGTGTCTGACCTCCCACCTCGTTCTCAGCCTTTAGCTAGGAACGAGAAACTACAGAGTATTAAATAAGGGGTATTACCCCTCATTGACCAGCTATATCTTTTAAGAAGTTAAGAATCTAAACCACTAAAAAATTGAATAAGGTAGGAGGCAGTACTCCCTTCAGCATAGCTGGCTCCTATCCGAAGCCTTTCTTAATAAAACCAAAAGAGAAAATTGCTTTTCTAAAAATCGCTAAGATAACACAACTTAGAGTATTTTCTCTGTTCAATTAATTTTTATAAAAAATTTTATCCTGACAAATAAATAATACTTTTTGAAACAATCGCTCAAGAAAACCTTGGATTGTGTTAGAAAGAGTAATATTGCTGTATTTAATAGGAGTACAAGGCTTATTACCGCCCAACTCCTATCAAATCGTTTTCAAGGGAAATCTACTATCTTCAAGGGAATCTACTATGGCTCTTTTGGTCAAACAGGGTAAATCTACCACTACCAATACTTTCCGAGACAACAGACGCACAGAAACTCGTATTACGGTTTATATGCCCAAAGATATGCACGAACAGCCCGTTATTTCCAAGCTGATTTCTCACAGCGGAGTTACGGTCAATATCGCTACCGCACAACTCCTTGGGGATGTACCGCAAAAAGGCTGTTTTGATTTGGAACTACGAGGAACAGTTTTCCAAATTGCTAGTGCCTTGACCTATCTGGAAGAGCTGAATTTAGAAATTAAGCATCAACCATTGGTCGGTCAAGACGGTTGGTAACTTGATGGAATGCGTGGATTCTGGATTTTGGATTTTAGATTAAGAATCCAAAATCCAAAATCTAAAATCTAAAATTTAAAATACCTTTACGCCATTTGGTTTTCGATCGCCCACCGCGCTAATTCGGTGCGATTGTGGAGATTGGTTTTGCCCAACATATTGGACACGTGGCTTTCAACTGTGCGCTGACTGACGTTTAATTCTTCAGCGATTTCGCGGTTAGCTAAGCCTCGCGCCACAAATTGAACAACTTTCAGTTCGGTTGGCGTCAGCTGTACATCGAAGGGGACTTGGATGCGAGAACCATTTTCCCCTCCTTTTGCTTGGTGTTCTTTCCAGCGAATGGTCTGCTTCAGAGAAGATTCTACCTGTGCTACGAGTTCCTCTGGCTCAAAAGGCTTGACCATGTATACATCAGCACCTTTATTCAGACCTTTTACTCGGTCTGCGCTTTGTCCCTTAGCTGAAAGGAAGAGAACGGGAATCCAACTGGTGCGTTCGTTTTGCCGGACTTGTTCTACAAAAGTGTACCCGTCCATTTCCGGCATCATCACGTCACAAATGATCATGTCTGGAATATCCTGCTCCAAAATTTCCAGTGCTTCGCGACCATTTTCGGCGGTGATGACTTCATAACCCCGGAATTCCAAATAATCCTTCACCAGCAAAATGAGGTTGGGGTCATCATCAATTAATAGAAGTCGTTTGTGATCTTTCATGCTGGGTTCTTTCATAGCAGTGGCACTTGTCGCGCTTGATCCATCAAGGTCTTGAATAATAATCCTCTCCAGTGTAATAGGTTGGTGTTGTACTTTTTCCTACTTAACTTGCCTTTGTTTAGTGAAAGTCTCAAAAGTGGAAAATGACTTTTGACGAACTACTGTACCAATGGCAAAGTGTAGTGAGGATACTGAGAGCAGTAGTAATCATAATGCGTTATTATATATCGCTTTGAATGGTGCGGGCTAAAAAACACCTAATAAATAATAATTATTCAGAATAACCAAGTAAGTGTTACTCCTAAGATGCTCCTTTGAAAATAAGCAACCGCACTTTCATAGATGTACTACTTTGTCATATCCTTAAGGACATTCAGCTCTTACGATTCAGTTCACCATAACTATTTAGAGAAGTATTGGGCAAAGGAATAGGTCAAAAAAGCATATTCTTTTACTGTATTTTGCTTTCTTGTATAGTCCGCATAATTACATCAGGGTTCGCTGTGTTATACCACAACTTATCCGAGTAATCCTCTATTATCAGTCTAAACCAAAAAACTTGCAAGAAGCTTGCTTTTTGCTCTGTATGGGCATTTAGTAACTGTTCGATCGCCAATCTTAAAATGTATCGCTGTGATTTTTAACAGTCTTAATGTTTCTACAGAATTACCTAGAGGTTTTTGTAGCTGGTGGTGGCTTGTTGGTTTGTGGTATTCGATCGCGGATTCAATCACTGTATTGTTACTCAATTCGTGGCTCCTGACTACTGTTCTATATCAATTTCCCAGCTTTGCAAACCAATTTGCCTATATACCAATATTCGCTCTCTACGGAAAAAAACCTGAAAGTTCTGAATAATTGAGTATAAATACTTAAACAAACCTCAAAAAGCAAAGTTCGGAAACCCGTACAACAAAAAATGTTGCCATATCATGCCATCTTTCGGTACATTAGCACTCAGGAGTCGAGAGTGCTAATAAGTTGAGAACACGGTATGGCAGCAGTATCTCTTAGCGTTTCTACAGTAAAACCTCTAGGCGAGCGCGTATTCATCAAAGTCAGCGCATCGGAAGAAAAGACCGCAGGTGGTCTGTACTTACCTGACACTGCAAAAGAAAAGCCCCAAGTAGGGGAAGTCGTTGCAGTTGGTGATGGCAAACTCAAAGATGACGGAAGCCGTCAGGCGTTGGATGTAAAAGTAGGAGACAAAGTCCTCTACTCCAAGTACGCTGGTACCGACATCAAATTGGGTACTGATGAGTATGTACTGCTTTCTGAGAAAGACATTCTAGCAATCGTGAGCTAACTGCTAATAGCTAATGGCTAATAGCTAATGGTAAGAGGACAATTAGCTTTTTAGCAATTAGCAACTAGCTTTTTAGCAATTATCAATCGCTAATAACTAAAGTAGAGAATCGTTGACAACTATGGCAAAGCGCATTATATACAACGAAAACGCTCGTCGTGCATTAGAAAGAGGCATGGACATTTTGGCTGAGGCGGTAGCTGTTACCCTCGGTCCTAAAGGTCGCAACGTAGTGTTAGAAAAGAAATTTGGCGCACCACAAATCATCAATGATGGTGTGACCATTGCTAAAGAAATTGAATTAGAAGACCACGTAGAAAACACTGGCGTGTCTCTAATTCGCCAAGCAGCATCCAAAACTAACGATGCTGCAGGTGACGGTACCACTACTGCGACCGTTCTGGCTCACGCAATTGTTAAAGAAGGCTTGCGTAACGTTGCTGCAGGTGCAAACGCCATTCTGCTCAAGCGTGGTATTGATAAAGCAACTAGCTTCCTAGTAGACAGAATCAAAGAACACGCTCGTCCCGTAGAAGATTCCAAAGCTATTGCTCAAGTCGGTTCAATCTCTGCTGGTAACGACGAAGAAGTCGGTCAGATGATTGCTGAAGCAATGGATAAAGTCGGTAAAGAAGGCGTGATTTCCTTGGAAGAAGGAAAATCCATGACCACCGAATTGGAAATCACCGAAGGGATGCGCTTTGACAAAGGTTACATCTCTCCTTACTTTGCAACCGATCCCGAACGGATGGAAGCAGTATTCGATGAGCCTTTCATCTTGTTAACCGACAAGAAGATTGCTTTAGTACAAGACCTCGTACCCGTTCTCGAACAAGTTGCGCGTGCAGGTCGTCCTTTGGTCATCATCGCAGAAGACATTGAGAAAGAAGCACTAGCAACCTTGGTTGTTAACCGCCTGCGTGGTGTACTCAACGTAGCAGCAGTGAAAGCACCTGGATTTGGCGATCGCCGTAAATCCATGTTAGAAGATATTGCCATCCTCACTGGTGGTCAAGTGGTTACCGAAGATGCTGGTTTGAAGCTAGACAACACCAAACTAGATTCTTTAGGTAAAGCACGCCGCATCACCATCACCAAAGACAACACCACCATTGTTGCTGAAGGTAACGAAGCAGCAGTTAAAGCTCGTATCGATCAGATTCGCCGTCAAATCGAAGAAACCGAATCTTCCTACGACAAAGAGAAACTGCAAGAGCGTTTAGCTAAGTTAGCAGGTGGCGTTGCTGTTGTGAAAGTAGGCGCTGCTACCGAAACCGAAATGAAAGACAAGAAACTGCGCTTGGAAGATGCTATCAACGCGACCAAAGCGGCTGTTGAAGAAGGTATCGTTCCTGGCGGTGGTACAACACTCGCTCACCTTGCTCCCCAACTTGAAGAATGGGCAAATGGTAACCTTAAGGGTGAAGAGTTGACTGGTGCGTTAATTGTTTCTCGTGCTTTGACAGCTCCTCTGAAGCGGATTGCTGAAAACGCAGGTCAGAATGGTGCTGTGATTGCTGAGCGCGTGAAAGAGAAAGATTTCAACATCGGTTACGATGCTGCTAAAAACGAGTTTGTTAACTTGTTAGATGCTGGTATCGTTGACCCAGCTAAGGTAACTCGTTCTGCACTGCAAAACGCTGCATCCATTGCTGGTATGGTGTTAACCACCGAATGTATCGTAGTTGATAAGCCTGAACCTAAAGATGGTGCTCCTGCTGGCGCTGGTGCTGGTATGGGCGGTGGCGACTTCGATTACTAAGAAAAAGGTTCGTAGTTGCGCTGTCTTCGCCAGTAAAGATTTTTGTAGGGTGGGCTAAAGCCCACCATTTTTTTGTTTTTTATAAACCGCAGAGGCGCAGAGGACACAGAGGGAGAAGAGAGAAGCTTTGCGAAGTTAGTTACATTTTTCCATTTTCTTTCGTCTGTGCTTCCAGTAGCTTACGGGCTACATCACGAGCAATATCCAAAGTTTCAGCAACTGTTCGTCCTTGGGCTACTAAACCTTGCAAATCATCAGATGTTGCCAAATAAACGCCTTCTGGTAATTTTTCTATTTGCAAATTAATTATTTTTTCCATTCTTAGGGAATATACAAAAATCTTTTACGATCGTAAAACAACATCTTCTGTAATACACTCAAGCAGAGAATATGGAAATAGGGGAGGAGATTGTAGTTAACGTGAGTTCGACGGAACTAAAAAACAGCAGGAGGCAATGCAGGTAAATCTTTTGGGTAAATGTCAATAGAAGGTTTTTTGGGCAAATAGGTATAAGCTGCCAAACCAGCTAACAAATTGACCAAAAAGTTGAATGGACCCTTCGGGTTCGCAGTTGCTTCAACGGGGGGAACCCCCGCACCGCACTGCTCACTCCGATGCCGGGAGTGTTCTATTTGACATATATTTTTTAGATGGTCATTGACCGACGGTTGGGACTGCTCGCTTGCGTAAGAGAATCTTATCAATCAATTTGACCAAGCGATTCTTCATCTTCTTCTTCGATTTAGTCACTAACCCTTCGGGTTCGCCAGTCGCCTACGGCGGGAAACCCGCCTGCAGCGCTGGACTCACTGTAAACCTCGCTCATATAACTCCTCAAATAACTGTTGTGAGATATATCCTCGGTCTCCAAACAGTTTACCAATTAAGTCTTGAGTCATATCTGGCACTGGTTTTCGGTCATCTACATTACCTGGAGTCAGTTGAAATGCTACAGATTCGCACAGTCGTTAATAATCAAATGTAGTTTAAATCCAAAATGCATTCCCCACAGAATTTTTCCCCCAATTGACTAATCCTTTAAAAACTTTATGAGAGTGTGCCCGACAGTTATGACAAACGCTTATTGGAGTCGAATCAATAAAACTAATCCCTGTAATTTCTCCTGTACGTGTATGCAAAAAACAACATAAGAGCATTAAGCACCAAGGCATAAGTTCCACAAATCTTGTGTAGCCTACCAGCCGAGGAAATGCTCCACGCCAACCAGGGAGTACATGGAGTGTGTAAAATTCTTTGAAAGTCTTGTATCCACTACCATGAAAAGCAATCGCTATTGTCATGACTTCTGATAAATGCATTTTTGACTGACTACGACGTTCAGAGGAAGCTGATGGTAGTTGTGGTACTTGCTGCCACAAGGAATCCCATTGCTTGTAGAAATCATCCACATCACAGAAGATTTGTGTAATATCAAGGCGAGATATGATGGTAGACATAGCCGAGACCTCATTTTTGCTAAATTATTGAGATATTTTTAGTCGGGCGTGTTTTTTTGTCACTTTTTCAAGTCTTTAGACTACCCCGGTTAAGTTGAGCATTTGTACTAACGATTTATAAGGGTTTCAGCTTCGCACCCATTAAAATTTGGAAGCAAGAAACTAAAATTTGCGCTCAATTTTAGATTTTAGTATTAGGGGTGCGACGTAAGAATAAGGCTTTGAGCTAGTACTTTGTTAGTACACCTTAACAGGGGTAGTCTTTAGACCTAACTGTGTAAGGTTTCAACCTGATTGTGGATCTAATGGTGGTGATACCGTGTAATACTTGGAAAAGGGGTTGTCCTCTGAACGGGGTATTACACGGAAAGAGGGGAGGTTGGTCTTTCCGTGTAATACATGGAAGGAATTAGAGGCGATCGCTCATTATGTTCTTGATGTAATTCTTCATATTATATTTGAAAGCTCCGAAACAAGGGTTAAAATTACGGTGTCATACACGGAATCAGATGTATTGAGACAATAAAGTCTTACACTGGCTTCGCCCCCAAGCCTTAATCTTACGTTAGCCAAAAAAACTGGATTGACAATAAAGTTTTACTCTGAGACGTTTACCCATTCCTTTTTTTGAGGAGTGAGCGTGACAATAAAGTTTTACACCAAGTTTTTGAAAATGCTTGAGAATAAAAGCCCATCAGACAAAACTCAGTTGCAAACGTACCAAACTATGGATGGTTCTGTGTGTAGGACTTTATTGTCTGGGGTAAGGATTTATTGCCAAGATCCGCTCTTTCCTTAATTCCTTTTCCATGTAATACACGGATTTTCTGGACTGAGTTTACCATGTATTACACCATTGCTCTCAATCACCCTTTCCCACAATTCGGGTCAGATTTTAGCCGCTCCACGATCGCATTGAAACCTTACCCAGTCTGGCATTTATTCCTCTCACCCTTTCAAATTGAGCGAACGTACAGTATTGACCTTATTCTCAATAAATCTGAGCCATCTCTTTCCTCATCCTATTTCTCAAATTCCTGTACAGCAGGATTTCTGAGCTTTTTTGTTCGTCGAACTCACGTTAAATTAATAGATTAAGAAAGGTTCGTAGTTGGGCTTTAGCGCATAATATGTAGCTTTAATACGCGAGAATTTAGTACTAAAAGATTTTTGTAGGTAGAGCGAAAGCCCACTATTTTGATATTTGTTTTTTTATAAATGCAGATGAACGTAGATAATTTGTACTTCATCTGTGTAAGAAATGCTAAGTTTGAGTAGAATACATTATGTACTTAGATATCCCCCTAAATCCCCAAAACCGCTTTAATCTTGCTTTTTTTGTAGCTTCTGACGAATAGCAGCCTCAATTTTTGCATCGAAATCAGGATCTCCTAGTTTCGCAATAACCCTAGCATCCCTTCTACGCCGCTCTAAATATGCTTGGAATGCAGCTTCATCCTCACGGTGCTCAAGGAAGTACCGTTTCAGTTCGCGATCCGACATAGCAGCATAATTAACTTGGCTCATTAAAACACCTCTCCTTCTTGAGTAATTTCAATTTCAATTTCTTCATTGTGTCCTGCCAAAATGAAAAGATTACCAGTTCTCTTATCAATACAAATTAAGTAAATAGGCTGTAATGTAAAATAGGTCAGGTAATAGCCAAGCCGATATAGACTTTCTAACTGAGCACGGGTAGGCATTTGCAAGATAAAAATTTCGTATTATTATAGCATATTTGGAAAAATTAGCAAAATTGAACAAAGATGAATGACTACAATTAAGTAGTTCGGTGTAGAGCGGAATACCGTATTTATCAGAGTTGTGCTAGATGATTGTTTCTTATTATTAAACAATCAATTGCGATCGCACTCTTCTTCTTCCTCAGCGTCCTCAGCGCCTAGTAACCCAAGTTGCTAGTTATCAACATTCGCGTGCTTCGCAGGCGATCTCCTACTGTGCGATTACGAATATCGAAGGCTAGTAGGATTTAGTGGTGGGCTTTAGCCCTAACTACTGCTCGGTTAAGATTTTTTAACACCATTAATTTTTTCACGAGCTTTAGTCTGTGCTTCATGTAACTTAGGACACTGTACACCCAATCTTGCGTTGAGGTCTGAGAATAAAGCAAAGAATCATTAAGAAGAAATGTAAGTAGACAAAATTCTCAGTAATTCTGCTATTCTAAGAGCAAATATTGATAAGTGTAATTTAGTGTCAGCACCCCGCACTAAAGTGACGGAAGCTTACTGCTTCTAAATTTTAGTTAGTTGACCAGCCTAAGTACCTTGAGTACTACGTTATTGCGAAGTGTTAAAGTCTCACCTACAGATGCGTAGCCAGTCTGTAGCTCTGAAACCGAGTGATTAAACAGACTTACGAGGGGGAAGTGAGTGTTGCTTGGAAAGTACCGACCAATAACCTTGGCGAGGCTCACATGACTTGAGCAGAAAGGCGTTTCCCGGCATACAGGGAAGTGGATAAGTACTGTTCCTCTGCTTGTCCAACCCCGCAAGGGGACGGCTAATAAATTAGCCCGTGTCGCGTTTCCTCCTTGGTCTAAAGACGCAAGGTTTCCACGCTCCCGGAGGTTTTTAGATGAAATTTCAGTCCGAGGTGCCAATTCTGGTGACGGCGGTACTGGTAGTTTTCAGTACCGTTTCGGTTCTTCAACCTGCTCATGCTAAACCCAAAGCAACTGCCTTTGTCTGCGGTCAGAGCAAAGGTGTACCTGCAACCTTGGCACAAACGCCAGGTGGTAACGTTCCAGTCATCCGTTGGACTTCAAATGTCTTTCAAGAAGCTGGATACGATGCACAAACTCGGTGCAAAATGGTATCTAGCCGATTTCAGAACTATTTCCAGAACCAGCAATTGACATACCTAACGACTGGAAAAATTAACGGACAAAACGTCGTCTGTGTAGCGCAGGTTGAAAATGGGGGTTGTGCTCGCGATCTTCCAGAGGAAGGCTTATTGTTCACACTCAAACCGGGTACTAATCCCGGTCAAACCTTAAGACAATTGATGCAGGTACGTGTGAAAGCATCCGGACCGTTGAATGAGAGCGCTCGCCCCGTCTATATTAATATGGAAGAATTTGTACGGACAACACCTGTTGATACAGAAGCTTCTATTGATTCGTCTATTAAACCAGCAGCGGTGCCTCCAAGAGTCAATCCACCTAAAACACAGATTGGTGTATGGTAAAGGATAAGTTACAGATTTTTGTGATATGAATTGGCGCTTGACGGCTTGTTTTGCCTGTATAACAGGTGCGGTTGTCGGACTTGTTATACAAGTGCAAACATTGGGTTCTTCTAAAACTACCTTTATGCGCGTAGATAATCCCAAGGCAATAACTCCCAGTCACGACAGCGTTTCTCCACCCTTACCTCAAGTCCAACCTTCGCCAAACACCGTTCCAAAGGCTCAAAAATTGCAAGTAATAGCGCGAGCAATTACTGTCAAAGTACTAGCTAATCAAGGCTCCGGTTCAGGGATTTTAATTCATCACCAAGGACAGAAATATACAGTACTGACAAACGAACACGTTTTAGAGCGTGGAGACAAATACCGGGTTGTAACACCTGATGGACGGGTTCACTTGGCATCGGTTTATCCAGCAACCAAGTTTGATGGTAACGATTTAGCCTTGTTGCAATTTAGCAGTGACAGTGCTGTGTATACAGTAGCAGCTTTGGGAAGCACATCAAGCGTACAGATTGGAGAGCAAGTCTTTACTGCTGGATTTCCTCAACAATTAGAGGAATTTATCTTCACGGTAGGACAGGTGACCATTACAACTGATAAAGCTTTACAAGATGGCTATCAGTTGGGTTACACCAACAACATTCAAAAAGGCATGAGCGGTGGACCGGTGCTAAATAGTAAAGGTGAAGTCATAGCAGTTAACGGAATGCATGCCTATCCTCTATGGGGCGATCCTTATACTTACAAGGATGGCTCTAAACCTTGTCAACCGATGCGACAATTGATGGAGCGTTCGGCTTTTGCGATTCCAATCGAGACTTTTAAGCGCTTGGTTAAGGATACAAACGTTTATAATCATACTTCACAAAACGTATCCTCTCGCTCTCTCTTGACTCGATTGTCCAGTACAGGTACTAATAGTAGTACCCAAACCTCGGCAACTTTGCCTCACTACGTTCTCTATCCGACTTTGCAGATGCAGCAACAAGCAACTGCGGCAAAAAGTTGTGTTAAATGAGAAATCCGCTCTTTGTTGATGGGAGATTTGCATCATGACATTTAACTATAAACTGCCTGCAACGTTAATTGGTACTGTGGCAGTCATGATGGTGCAGCTACAAGTTTCAACGGCTCTCAGTCCACCTGAAATCAACAAGATAGCCAAAGAAATAACTGTTTTGATTGACGGTTCAAATCCGGGTTCCGGAGTGATTATTGCTAACAAAGGTAATACGTACTATGTCTTAACGGCTAAGCACGTGGTAGAAATACCTGATGAATATGAAGTTGTCACTGCGGATGGTAAGCGATACCAACTCAATTATAAAACTATCAAGAAACTACCTAATGTGGACTTGGCGGTTTTAGAATTCAATAGCAACTCCAGCTATAATACTGCTCGCCTTGCAAATTCCGACCGCGCAACTGAGGGGAGTGCAGTCTATATTGCTGGATGGCCTAATCCCGGACAAGAAATCAAAAACCGTATTTATCAAATCACCGACGGACGAATTTCCGGTCGTCCGGAACCCCCTTTAAGGGATGGTTATGCTTTAATCTACACCAATATCACTCGTGCTGGTATGAGTGGCGGTCCCGTTCTGGATGAAAATGGACTGGTCGTTGGAATTCACGGACGAGCGGAAGCTGAGGCTGATGTGACGAATGTGAATCAATCGGGACCTTCTGGTGGTCCTAAAATTGGCTTTAATCTGGGGATTCCCATTAACAGTTTCTTCAAACTGGCACCTCAAGCAGGAGTTGACTTGGGGTTGAAAGCTGAAAGCGCTCCTCCAACAGTACAAACGCCAACACCGAGTTATCCGGCTTCCCCTGGGACAATTCCATCTGCTCCCCCAGTGATTCGCCCTTCGACTTCCAACGATGCACCAATTTGTGCTGGTAGAAGTTGCTAAATCACTAATAAGTATATATCAAAATTTCATATTTTATGTTAAAATTTTTACAATCAAGTCTTTGGGCTATAGCGTTACTTCCAGCACTGCTTAATACAGCGACAAGCAGTGCGATCGCTCAACAAGCTGAGGCTTCAATAGAAGAAGATCTACTGAATACTGTGAGCGGGTTTAAGTGGGGCGGCGTTAAGGGGTGGTCTTACAGCAAAGTTGTTGAAATCAAAGATGGTCTTGTCGGTACAGTTGTAGGAAAAGTGGTGCTAGATCGTCACGGGGATGAGAAGGTGTCTGTCGGCGAAGTTAACAATGTTCTCGATATTCCCTTAAATTTCATCAAACGACCTTTTGCCAGTCCACTACCAGGAAGATGGGTCGTTGTCTCTTTATGGGGAAGCAAGATAGATGGGTGCTTTTCAGAACTGATTTTTCAAATTGCACCCAGTGGTAACACGACTTCAGAGGCGATCGCTCCAGCCCTAGTGCCTAAAGTTTTAGAACTTGGAGTGAACAATCAGATTATAGAATTGGTTCCCCAACCAACAACTAAGGAAAGATCTTTTAGCCAAAATTATACTTACACGGAAAACAAGATTGAACGCTCCAGTACTTGGTACATGGCACGCAATTTATTCCGCATTGATTCTAATATTGCTAATATTCTCAGTAATGCATCTGGGAAGGAAATTCGTGCTCGAATAACCTTTGCCAATGGTGAGAGTTTCATATTTCCGATTGGAGAAAAGACAGTCAAACGGTGGAAAGACGCTTATAGCTTTAATCCTAGTTGCACCAATTTGAGGCAAACTCAACCTGTGGCTGAGCAACCTCAACAGCCAATTGCATCAGCACCCAGTCAACCAGCCTCAGGAACTTCAAGCAGTCAACGAGATTCTGGAGCGCCAGTTCAAAAACCCACTACCAATAATCGACGCACAGTTGGTAATGTCGCTTTAGCTGCTACACAGACTTTAAATAATGTGGTGATTCAGATTGACGGAGCTACTGTCCAAAACAGCGGTTCCTATACAGCAAATTTGATGATTCAAAACAATAGCGATCGCAGTTTTGGGTTCGTACCAGTCTCTGTCAAAGTGGAAGATAGCAACGGAAAGCCTGTAAAAGCACGCCTGGTGTTGAAATCAGCAGAAAAAGGTGTCATTTCACCTCAAGGTACACTGAAAGGACAATTATTAGTCATAGGACAGCGTTGGAAAGACCCCGGTCCACAAAATCTTATTCTCGTTATTCGGGAAGCCACAACAGGCGGTCGCGCCTTCCGTATCCCATTTTAAAATTTTTGTTGCATATTTTAAAACAAAGGGTCTGACGAACCACCGTCGCTTCCAGAATTAGGTTTTCCCCAGAGTGGCGCAGAGGAATCACTACCGCGTCGCCGCTCTGGTTTATACGTTCTTTGAGAATTGTTCCTCGTGGCTCTGTCAGTCACCTGTGAAGCTGGCTGGGGTCTAATGCGCCGCCTTAGTTTATATATTTGTTGAGAATTATTGCTAGTATTTTCAGTCACTTGAGACACTGGCTGCTGTATGCGCCGCCGCTTTGGTACGTAACTCGGTTGAGAATTGTTACTGGTGGGATAATTTTCAGTGACTTGTAAGACTTGCTCCTGGCGGCGTTGTTTTGCTTGACGTTGTGCTTCCCGTTGTTGAGCCGCAGCTATTTCATCAATGCGAGCGCTAATATTGTTTGCTTTTCCTTTATATTCTTGCGATCGCGTCGCTGCTTTTTGTGCAACAACAGAATTTCCTGGTACCGCATCCATTTTCTTTTGCGCGTTCTCCCATAAAGCTTTAGCTTCCTCTAATAAAGCCACACTATAACCAGCTTCTTTCGTTTTCGTTGTTGCATCAGTAGCAATTTTCTCTCCCTCATCCAACAATTGCTGCGCTTTGGTTTCCTCCTGCAAGCGTTTGTCAATTCCAGCTAGTTGTAATTTATTGTTTGTCAAGGCTTGCTGTATTTTCGGGTAAATTTTCGCATTTTGTGGAATTGTCTGGAGTTGATTTATTGCGTTTTGCAGACGAACGCGGCTATCCTCTAACTCCGAAACACTTTTAGCAATTACGGAAAAATTTTGCGCCGTTGCTGCTTGTTGAACTGCTGTATTATAAACAGTCTCATATTCCTTATCTTTGGCACAGTTATTTAGCACTCCACAAACACCTGCGATTTGGGGTGACTGAACTGCAACACCTACACCTCCTAGGAGCAAGATTGCGATTCCAACCAGAGAATATATTGGTAAACGTTTGATAGGTGGGGGATTAACTGGTTGAGAGTTCTTTAACACGCCTATTGAAATTTCTGTGACAACATTATTGCTTGATGAAATTTCTGTTGTTGCTGGAGTCCCTTCTAGCTGAGATGCTGTTAAGAGAGTTGTAGTAGACGAAGATTGCAGATCTGCTAAGACTGCACTTGCTGATTGATAGCGTTCTCTGGGTTTGTGAGCCAGCATTTTGTTAATGACCCAAGCCAATTGCTCACTCACATTCACATAAGATTGCCACTGCCACTCTAGATTATCGTTATCATACAAAGAGTTAGGGTCTTTGCCTGTCAAAAGAACAATAGCAGTGACACCCAATGCATAGAGGTCACTGCTGGGGGAACACTGACCGCCTCGGATTTGTTCTTGTGGCGCATACCCTACTTTCCCAACAAGAGTAGCACCTCCGGAGGAACTCAAACCATAAACACTAGTGGAATGAATCAGAGTGATTGTTTGCTTGGCGACACCAAAGTCGATGAGTACTGGTAAATCTTTGTCTTTGAGCAATATGATGTTATCTGGCGAAATATCGCGGTGAAATATCTGCTGCTGGTGTATGTAGTCAATAACTGGTAATATCGCGTACAGAAATTGAGTCACTTCTGTTTCTGTAAACCTTTGCCGTTCTTGAAGCAAAGTCCAGTAGTTTTTTCCATCCACATATTCCTGTACAATAAACTGGCGTCCATCTTCCTCAAACGTAGCTAGGAATTTAGGAATTTGAGGATGGTTCAATTTGTATAAAGTTTCTGCCTCACGCTGGAATAATTCCTTGCACTTTACCAAAACCCCTTGGTTGCTGCCATTGGGTAGAAACTCTTTGAGTACGCAAAGTTTGTTATGCTGATGTACGTTAGCTGCCTGATAAGTACGTCCAAATCCGCCATTGCCAAGAACTTTTTGAATGCGGTAGCAGCCATTCACCAAAGTTCCAAGGGGTATCTCTTCTAATATCACAATCGGCAACCTATTTTGAAGAAGGGAGTAGGGAGTAGGGAGTAGGGAGTGGGGAGTAGGGAGGGAATGAGGGAATTTTTTGAGTATTTTATCATATGTGACAAATTTAGCCAAGTTGCACAAGTTGTGTGCCGCAGTTAAAACAAAACTTGGAGTGAGTGGGATTTTTGGTACCGCAGTTAATGCAGAAAACGTGATTTTGCGGCGAAGTATTAACTGTTTTCACAGGTGGAGGTACTAACGGAACAGAGGGAGCGGCTACTATTGGTTGAGGAGTTTCTTCAATCTCTGTTTTGAGTTTATAAGTGTTAATAATGTCCAGAACGATCGCTGCTTCACGCTTGTAATTGAGGCTATCTTTACCTCCTTGTTTTTCTAATTCAATAGCGCGGTGTTCCAGATAGGTTGTCAGTTTGTTAAATAACAACTCCTTACCTTTTTCTGTTTCAGCAGCACTGATTTTTTCTGTCACTTGGCGCTGGATTTCTTCGCGATCGCCGCGACAGGCTAAAACTTCTAGTACTTGAGAAGCTTCTTCCCAACTCGAAGCAATATCAACGTTTTCTAAACCGATAGCAGTACGACGGGTGTAACGAATTGCTTTTTCTCTGATGGCGCGATTTTCTTCTAGACGCAAAACATCTAGCGCCCTAGCCTGTACAATCAACTTAAACACATTAGGATCTTCGGGAAACACATCCCAAAATGACGTTTCTTTTTCAGTGTGTACGGGTATCGGTAAATCGCGGCTTTCTCCCCGCAATTGCGCTCGTTTTGCAATAATTATTTCCCCTTTCCAGTCTTGATAAGATTTCCGCAATTCTGACATTCCCTCAATACACCGGAGAGAAAACCCTCCTGTTTCTTGAACAAATACTATGCGATGACGTTCTGGTTCTCCTAACGGTGTAATTGAATCATCACTCCCTACAAATTCTTGTAAATAGGGTAGGAATTTTCTAGCAGCGGGGTTGCTAGTGTTGCGTCCTCCTAAGAGAGCAACTTTGGTGTTAAGTGCGGGAGTAAAGTTAGCCGTATTGCTTCTAAGAACAGCATTAGATAGCACAATGAGTGGCTTAGACTTTTGATATGCGATCCGAATGTTGTTGATAATTTCGCCTTCATCGTTGAAAATTTTGAAAAGTCGATCGCACGCCGCCAACTCGCGTTTTAATTTACTACTCTCAGGAGCTTTTTCTACAACTTTCTGCGTAATTTCTACAATGATACCTCTAAAATCTTCCTCCAACACATCGGGCAAGTTGGGCAAATCAAATAACAGCATTATTTCATCAGCAGCACGAACTTCTTTCCACAAAGGACTAGCTTGTTGCAAAATATCTGCCGACATGGTGCTACAAATTCCATCCATGCCAATTTCATAACGAGTTTTGCTACCTTCGCTAGCACCAGCTTGCTGTTCAATTAAATCTTTATACAAGTCATTTAGCTCTTGGCGATCGTATAATTTAATGCCATTAATTTCCAAAGCATCAGCACTGTTGGCTTGAGCATCAGCTTTATCTTTGAAATAATCGCGGGTTTGAATGAGTCTTTGATTCAAACTAGCTAACCGCCGCTCTAATTCGCTTAAATGTTCTTGCAAACGGGCTATAACTTCTAACCCCAAAGTTCTTGCTTTTCGTTGAATTGTAGCGACTAAACTCCCCTCCAAACCAGTCAAAGCTGATTCGCAATACTCCTCCATTTGAGCTTGTTTAGAAATCCCAAATTGGTCTTTGAAGTGAGTAATATCCTGCAAAGCTTTTTCATACTGTGTTTGACGGATGGTTTCATTGTGCTGCCAAATTTTTTCCACTTGATTGCGGAATTTTTCTGTTGTATCGTCAAAAATCTGACGCGATATCACAATAAAGGCATCAGCGAATTTTGGTCCCTGAGTGCGGTCTGTCAAAATCCGGTATAATTCATTTTCTAACGCTTTCCTCCCAGATAAAATAATGCGATTGCGGTTGTCATACATTCTTTGAAAAAAGTCGCCATGAACTCGCTCATCAGTCCCCATTTCTCGTAGGTGATTGGCTCGATACTCATCAACTTTAGGCTTAAGATAATTATCTACAAATTGTAAAATTTTCCCGCGCTCGGAGCCAACTATATTCAATCCCTGCTGGGTACATTGTAATTTGTTTTCTGTACTAATTTCATTACGAATACTATTCACCCATTCAGAAATAACTGCAATATGGGAACGGTCATTCGCCGCCGACAAGTCAATTATTAATTCTACTTCTGTCAAGCGCATTCCTTTAAGAATGCCAGTCACAAAATCTCGCATTTGTGGCGGTAACATCACAGCTTCATTTAACCACCAACTGACTAAGTGAGTTGCCAATCGATTTGCCAGGGAAGTCCGAATCTGAGAGATGGGAATTTCTATGGTGGATAAGCCAAAACTCATGAAGTTTTTAGGATAACCTCTACCACCTGGATCTTGAGCTGCCCAAGCGCCTTTAATATTATCTCTAATCGAGCGTTTATGTGGTGCAAAATCACTTGTCAAATCTAGAAAGATATTTTGGGCAATCATTTCCCGGACTTGATCTAGTTTAAAATCGCTTTCACCATTTTTAGTTCCTACTAAGTAGGTAAAATCAAAAGGTGGTAAAGTGCTGCGAATTTCGTCGGTTGTTCCAGCACTGTAGTTAGCGACATATTCCGTTCTGTAGTCGGAAAAATAGCTCAATTCCATGAGCGCTGCGTAGCCGTTTGCTAAGATGCGATCGCCTACATTAATTCCAGCAAAGGCATTGGGCATAGGTACAATTGCAGTGATTTGCGGGCTAGCTTCACCCCTTAACCACTGGCGAATAGCATAACCGATGTCCACCAACATACCGCTACCAGTTCCCCCGGAAAGCGAACCAGTGACAAACACGTTGATACCGTTGGTGTTTACCTTGACACCATGCTTATCTAGCATGAAATTTTCTCTGCCTTTGATGCGACTACAGGCTTCTCTAAACTTCTTTTGGATACCATGATAGTTACAAAAAAAGGCAAATCTACCGCAAGCACGAATTTGTCCTGCACCTTGTTCCAAAGCAGTAATATTGCGATCTAATTCTCTAGGAAACCAAGAGTCAATCCATGGGTAATTGCTCATATTTGCTACCATATCCCGCACTTGAGCACCGCTGACACTCGCCCAGTATTTTTCGTTATCTTTAAAGGGCGAACCAGCAGCTAAAGGATTGGTAACTTTGTAGTCTTTATCTGTATCAACAATCAGAAAACTAAGAATAGGAAAATTCTTTAAACTGCCGTAAGTTTCTTCTACTAGGCGGCGGACTCGAGATAGCACTTCTGCTCCTGTACCACCAACTCCTACCAAGATAGTGGGCACCATGCTTTTTTCTTCTATTTGTGCGAACTGTGCAACCATGTAATTTTCCTTTTTTTAACAATAGGACAAGAACGGTAAGCCGGACAAACGCCAAATGATTCCTAGTGTTGCTACTGTCCAAAATAAGGCATTGCCAATTGCCAACTTACCAGCAAGACTCATTTCAAATTTCATCAAACCCTTAAAAATCCAGCGTTCTAATGGCAAAATTAATGTCCACATCAAAGCAATCCATGCACTGCCTAACCAGAAAAAAATCCATTTCCAGTTACTATTGAATTGGAGAAAAAACCTATTAGTAAACAGCGATTCTAAATGACTGGCTTCACTAGAAAGATAAATGCCACGAGTGCTAAATGCTGCCAATCTAATTTCAGGTGCTTCTGCTCCTATAACGACAGCATTTATTTTCACTCGCCGTTGTCTTGCTTCAGCAATAACGCTTGGAGAAACTGATGCTTCCCCGTCAGTCACTAGTAGTAATTCACGGCAGCGTTCTTGAATATTATTTAAAGCAGTTGTTGTTTGCTGAATTGCCAAATTAATATCTGTTGTATTGGAAACAATTCGTATCGGTAAATCTGGGATTTTTAATGCCTGCTCTAACTCTGTTTCAACGCGCTTACTGTCAGTTTGAAAACTATTTGTAAGTGGTTGTACGACTCCACCAAAGCCAAAGATTTGAATTTGGTTTGGTTCTTGGAGAAATTGGTCATTGTGCTGTAAATATGATTTAACAGCAGCAACTTCTTGCGCCATAACAGTTCCAGCAGCATTGAATATACCGTTATAGGTGCTGTTGCTCAAATCAAGTGCGATCGCTACAGCTACTTTTGGTTTACCCAGTCCTAAAATTCCAAATAGTGCTGCTATGAGTAAACACGCACACAGCAACATTAACGGAATTTGAAACAGTGGATACCGCCAAAGTGGGCGACGAGAACGAACCACAGGACACCTCAAAATAACTTCTAAATACGCTCGAACTGATATTGAGAACCTGAAGGACCATTTTTACCTTTTACTGCTTGTACTAAAGGCACTTCCTGAAATATATTAAAATTAGTTGCTGTTCCCGATGGTACGTTGATGCCGCTTTTAAATAACTGAGTCACACCCAAGCGAGTCGGGTTTTGGGTAAAAGCATTTCCTAGAGCAACAGTAGCATCATAAGCAGTAGCGGTACGCCAACTGACTCGTCCTTTCCAAATTTCAGCAGCTTCCTTGGCAAAAGGATCGTTTGATTGGAAACTCCAAGGAACACCCAACACGATACCTTCAATTGCATCACCACCGTCAATCAGTAGAGTGGGAGTATAAAGATCGTCACTAGCAAGTAGAGTTAACGGTTGGCGAGATGTATTCGCTTTGGCGATCGCCACTGCTTGCTCAACTTTAGTTTTACTCAGCGCTAAGAAAACTATCTTTGCGCCTGCTTTATTAGCATTACCAAGCTCGGTTACCGGATTAAAGTTAGGATTGTTGATATCTATTTCTTGCACAACTTTGCCTTGAACTTGCGTTAAACTTGTAGCAAATTGGTCTTTTAATTGTTGGCTGTAAGGACTATCTGAGTTGTAAAAAACTGCTACTGTTGGGGGTTGTTTCTTACTAGCATACTTGGCAATTGTTTGCGCTGAGGATTGTAAATATGTTGTGAGCAGTTCTTTAGCTTTTTGGGCAATAGGAATCGTTTTGAGAGTAGATTGTCCGTTGCTACCAGAAATGAAGCTAGTGCTGATAGGCGAAAGAACTGCCAATTCTGCCTGTTCGTAGAGAGCGATCGCCTGCCGACTATCGTTGTTGATACCTTGCCCTAAAACACCCAAGACATTGGGATATTTGATTAAATCTTGAGCCAAAGAAGCTGCTTGAGCCGGTTCTTCGTTGACAATAACGACTTCTAACAAACGTTCTGGTTGCTTGGGAGCCTGATTGAACTGCTCTTGAGCCAAAGCAACACCACGCAGCACTTCTTTAGCAGCATTCGCATTCATAGTGATAGGAACGCCTACTGCCATAGTCAAGGGATTCCCGGCTTTTTTAGCTTTAGCGTTGTTGAGGTAAATTTTAGCTTCAGGATCGTTTGCATCAGCAATTGCAGCCTGTTCGTACTGTGCTATAGCTTCATCCCAATTCTTTGCCGCAAAAGCAGTAGCCCCAGAATTTTTGAATTGATTATTCGGATTTGGTAACAATATTTTTTCACCTTGACTGAGCAATGGTGCATTAGCAGCTGTTACGCTAGCAATTGCCAGTGGATCGGTAGGTGTTGTTGTAGCAGACGATGGTGCGCTAGTAGGACTACTCGCCACAGAAGACTCATCACCATCCTGACGTATTTGATAAAGTTTGTATAGTCCAAATCCTGCTGCTACCACTACCAATGTCATAGCACCAACTAACATTGCTACTAGCGGTGCAGATTTCTTGCCAAAACTCAATGGTTTGACTGTTAGTTTGTGTGCCTCTTGAGGTAAGCCGCAAATCTCACAATTAGGGCTGTAATTCATATGGGATGCGTGAGGACCAGAACAATATGGATAATCTTTTCCATCTTTTGGTACCCCATCGCACAACCAGCTATTTTGGGAAGCCACTTTTTCCCGTCTCCGTATAAGCTCTTGTTATTATCTAAATGTAGGAATAAAAGTCACACAAACTTCTTCCCTGACCTTTGACTGAAAATCTAAGACCAGACAAAAAAAGCCTTACTGTGCAAACACTTCAACCTTTAGCCCTGACGAGCCAATTTAGTGAATTGTAGCTGCAAAGTATGTTTTTCAATGCTTCACAAACAGTATACCGCAATTAGATTTTTCAAGTATTAAAAATTTTATGTAGATTTACTGAAAACAGTTTAAATCCACTCATTGAGAATTATACAAAATTTAGATTAAGATATATTTAGATATATATGGAATTCCTAAGAATAATTTAAGTATTGTGTAGGTTGGGTTGAGGAACAAAACCCAACAATACTAATCCTACAGAAGCGCATATTCCCCTTGATGAATGGCTACAATGGAAAACCTGGTATGAACCGTAGAATAGGAGATTTTTTATGGTGCAATATCCTAAGATGAGAGAAAAATTATTAGAAACTCTTCGCAATTTAGCAAGTAGGGAATACCAACAGAAAGCCTGGATTAACCATAATTATCCAGCAGGAGTTCTTTATGATAGCTTTGATGAAGCAGTACATTTTCTCTTTGATGATACGATTTTGGCAGAAAACACAAATGCAGCAATTGGAGTAATACTTGAAAACGAAAAAGAAGCTCGTTTGATTGCAGCAGTTTGCACTGCTATAGAGCAAGTTTTTGAGGTGCATGGAACAGAAATGTCAGACGAAGAGTATATCAATTCTTCTAAATGGGCAAATGTTGTGGAGGCTGCATCTTTGGCTTTGCAGGTAATAACAAATGAACAAATAAGTAGTTCAGTGTAGAGGAGAGTGCAGTATCTATAGAAGTTGTGCTAGATAATAAATTCTTATTATTGAACAATTAATTGCGATCGCACTCTTCTCCCTTCTCCCTCAGCATCCTTTGCGCCTGGTACGGTTCATTATATTTTTTCATTTTTTGGAAAAATTTTTCTCAACACATCCAACCCTACATTAATTTCGTCAACCTCAATAGCACCATATCCAAAAATCAAGCCTGCTTTAACCGTAGATGAAGCATAAAAATGCTCGAGAGAAAAAGGTGACTGAAGAACAAGCAGAACATACTCAATCTTAGCGCCTTTGCGTCTTTGCGTGAGCTTATCATTAAATTAATACATCATAGCAGGTCTACAAATGCCGAAACCAAGGTATTTTGTATACCAGGCTAGTTTACTACCAACTAACATGAAAATCCTAGATGTTGCAGCAGGTCCCGCAACTGTCGCTTATGGTCTAGCCTTGTTTCTCCAAAGTACAAGCGGGTTCTTTCAAATTCCAAAAATGCATATATCTTATTACTCTTTAGAGAAACAAGATACCTTCCAATTTCGAGGGCTACAGTTTTGGAGACGATATATAGAATCTCGAAAAACTCCAGTGAATGCCTACTTCCGTTTTGTAACAGATGACCTCTTAACTTGGAATGCTTCATCGAGCAATATACCGCAAGATTTTTTTGATTTTACAGTCATTTCTCATTGTTTTTTTAGCGATATTGAAAAAAATACTCAAGCGAAAATTATCTATAATAAAATAATTTCTCATAGTTTAAAGCCCGAAGGTTATGCAATTTTAATTATTCAAGATAAAAAGTTATTTAAAGCTTACCAAACAAAACGAAGTGAAGACCACGAACAAGAAAAAAGCGTGGTCAAAAAATTTATAGAGGAGCTGGGTTTAGAGTTAGTGTGGTATAAGTATTTAACATCAACCGAGTTGAGAACTCCTTTGGGAGGTGTGGAGTTTATAAAACACGCTAAAGAAAAATTACCCAAACAAATGCACATGACTTCACTACTTCAGCAGTATTTGGGTCAGAAGTATGAGTCAAATTATGTATTAGATGATTATATTATCTTGGCAAAAAAAGTATAAACCATTCGTGAATCAACCTAATTATTCAACCACGACACGATCTGTAAATGGATGGCATGGCGAACTAGACTTGGTGTATGCTCAACGCCAAGGTAGAACAACACTCATTCACAATCAAAATATAGCACCACTTAAGGTGCAGCGCCCCTTTTATCCAGAAGGACAAGAAATTTGTCATAGTGTAATTTTACATACAGCTGGGGGTGTTGTGGGTGGCGATCGCCTCTTTTGCAAAGTCCATCTCCAACCAAGCGCCCAAGCACTCATCACAACAGCAGCAGCCAGTAAAATTTATCGAAGTAACGGCGCACAAGCAAGACAAAATATTGATATTCAAGTGGATGCAGGTGCTTGTTTGGAGTGGCTCCCTCAAGAAACAATCGTTTTTAACGGTGCAATATATCGACAAGATTTGCGGGTAGAATTATCTACGGCAGCGAACTGGATAGGCTGGGAAATTACGCGGTTTGGAAGGAGTGCTAGGGGGGAAAAGTTTTGCATTGGAGAGTGGCGATCGCATACAGAAGTTTGGCAGCAGGGAGTTCCTTTATGGATTGACAGACAATGGTTACCGGGGAGTGAAGAAGTTTTTCACAGTCCCCATGGATTGGCAGGGCAACCAGTGACTGGTAGTTTGGTGTACATTGGGCAAGAAGTTTCACAAGAATTGGTACAAAAAGCACGTACTCTTTTCTTATCCCCTACTCCCTCAGCTGGTGTAACTCGTCTCCCATGTGGATTATTGTGTCGATACCGTGGTTCTGGAACAACGGAGGTGAGAAACTGGTTTACGGCTGTGTGGCAATTGCTGCGTCGATCTGTGTTGGCTCGTGGTGGTTGTGTACCAAGAGTTTGGTTTGTATAAGAGAGGTAGGGGATGCAACTGACACCGCAGGAAAAGGATAAGTTATTAATTTTTACGGCGGCGCTGTTAGCGGAAAGGCGTAAGGCTAGGGGGTTGAAGTTGAATTATCCGGAAGCCGTCGCCTATATTTCTGCTGCTATTTTGGAGGGTGCAAGGGATGGGCAAACAGTGGCAGAATTAATGAGTTATGGTACAACTCTGTTATCACAGGATGATGTGATGGAAGGTGTACCAGAAATGATTCATGATGTACAGGTGGAAGCAACTTTTCCTGATGGGACAAAGTTGGTGACTGTGCATAGTCCGATAAGATAAGTATCACGCAAAGACGCAAAGGCGCTAAGAAGGTATGATTCCAGGGGAAGTTATTGTAGGAGAAGGGGAAATTGAGTTGAATGTGGGTCGTCCTACTGTACTATTGCGGGTGTCTAATATAGGTGATAGACCGATACAAGTTGGTTCTCATTTCCATTTTTATGAAGTGAATGCTGCGTTGAGTTTTGATAGGGAACAAGCACGGGGAATGCGTCTTGATATTCCTGCAGGAACAGCTGTTCGTTTTGAACCGGGTGATGATAAAGAGGTTTCGCTAGTTCCTTTAGTGGGTAGCCGTCAAGTCTATGGGTTTAACGCCAAAGTTAACGGAGCGCTTAATACGTAAAAACTCTCTTCCATGAGCGTCGAGGGTGCGTTCATCTGCGGTTTCATATTTTGAGGACTTAACAATGAGTTACAGAATGGATCGTCGCGCCTATGCAGAAACTTTTGGTCCGACAGTGGGCGATCGCATCCGACTGGCTGATACGGAATTACTGATCGAAGTCGAACAAGACTTAACAACTTATGGCGATGAAGTCAAGTTTGGTGGCGGTAAAGTTATTCGTGATGGGATGGGACAATCACCTATTTCTAATGCTGATGGTGCAGTGGATTTAGTGATTACAAATGCTTTGATTCTTGATTGGTGGGGAATTGTCAAGGCGGATATCGGTATTAAAGATGGCAAGATATTTAAAATTGGTAAAGCTGGAAATCCTTATATTCAAGATAATGTAGATATTATTATTGGTCCTGGAACGGAAGCACTGGCTGGGGAAGGTATGATTCTCACGGCGGGGGGGATTGACACCCATATTCATTTTATTTGTCCCCAACAGATTGAAGTTGCGATCGCATCCGGTATCACTACAATGATAGGTGGTGGAACTGGTCCCGCTACGGGTACAAACGCAACGACTTGCACCCCAGGACCTTGGAATATGTATCGAATGCTGCAAGCTGCTGATGCTTTTCCAGTGAATTTGGGGTTTTTGGGTAAAGGGAATGCCAGCCAACCTCAAGGATTGGTAGAACAAGTGGAAGCGGGTGCGATCGCTTTAAAATTGCATGAAGATTGGGGAACGACTCCCGCAGCAATTGATACTTGTCTTAGTGTAGCTGATGAGTATGACGTACAGGTTGCGATTCATACCGATACCCTAAACGAAGCAGGATTTGTGGAAGATACTATCGCTGCTTTTAAGAATCGTGTTATCCACACTTATCATACTGAAGGCGCTGGAGGGGGACACGCGCCAGACATCATCAAAGTGTGTGGGGAAGCCAATGTCCTACCATCTTCTACCAATCCCACACGTCCTTACACTGTCAATACTTTGGACGAACACCTTGATATGCTGATGGTTTGCCATCACCTCGATCCCGCAATTGCTGAGGATGTGGCGTTTGCTGAATCCCGCATTCGTCGAGAAACTATTGCTGCTGAGGATATTCTGCACGACTTGGGCGCATTTAGCATGATTTCCTCTGATTCCCAAGCCATGGGACGGGTAGGAGAGGTGATTATTCGTACATGGCAAACCGCCCATAAGATGAAGGTACAACGAGGAGAACTCAATCAAAGTGCTGAAGGACAAAGAGCCGATAATTTCCGAGCGAAAAGATATGTTGCTAAGTATACTATTAATCCGGCAATAACTCACGGTATTGCTCAATATGTGGGGTCGGTGGAAGAGGGAAAGCTAGCCGATCTGTGTTTGTGGCGTCCGGCGTTTTTTGGGGTGAAGCCAGAGATAGTTGTGAAAGGAGGTGCGATCGCATGGGCGCAAATGGGCGATGCGAATGCTAGTATTCCCACTCCTCAACCAGTGCATATGCGTCCCATGTTTGGCAGTTTCGCTGGTGCGCGTCACGCTACGTCTTTCACGTTTGTTTCTCAAGTCGCGCTAGACAGGGAGATTAAGAGTCAGTTGGGTTTGAAAAAGCAAGTCGTTGCTGTTTCCGGGACGCGCCAGTTGAGTAAGCGAGATATGAAATTAAATGATGCGTTACCGAGTATTGAGGTCGATCCAGAAACCTATGAAGTCAGGGCGGATGGCGAATTATTGATATGCGAACCAGCAACGGTTTTGCCAATGGCGCAAAGATACTTTTTGTTTTAATAAATTTTAATTTTTTCTTATTTTGTAGTTAAAAAAACAGTATCAAAGCAGATTTTTCAACATATGGGCTATAGCAGTGCGAGTGCTATCTCTAAGAACGGAAATTATTGAAAAATTTTTTTCTCGTTTTGTAGAATTCTTCTTTCTTAATGCTTACGCCGATTATTGAATCGGAACAAAATATAGTAAAAATGCGAGTATTTTCCAGAAACAATTTTATTCTTGGCACTGCCCTCAACGACAATATATCTTTACAGATATCCTCACTACTTAACGTGTTCAAATTTAAATCCACTTTCCTGGGGACCACCACTACCTCTCACTACTTTGACAAGAGCAGGTTCTTGTTTGCGCTCACCTTCTTGATCGAACTGGAGTGGATATCCTGCAGTGTCCTGCTGTGAAATTTTAAGAGATTTAAGATTTTTCAAGACAGTCTGGCGAGATAGATTGCTGGATTTGGACATAGATAAAGCTTGAATAAAAGCTTGAGTTGCATCATAAGTAGCTGCGGTGCGCCAGCTAATTTGTCCTCCCCATTTGTCCCTAGCTTGACCTGCAAATTTTTTTGAGTTTTCTGCTTCTGCAAACCAGGGTATAGCGAGAACTAAATCTTCAACAGCTTCTCTGCCTGACTTCAAAATCTCTGGATCGTACAAAGCATCTCCACCTAATAGAGGCAACTTCTTGCTTCCTAGGTTTTTTAATTGAGCGCGAGCAATTTCAAGCGCCACGGAAATGGATTGTGTTTTCGGAAACAAAACAACTCCATCTGCTTTATTCAGATAAGTACTGAAAAAGTCTTTGTTAGAAGTATTGAGTGTAGGAAGAGCCAAATCTATATTTTCTACAACTTTTCCACCTCTGCCTTTAAATGATTGTTCAAACTCTTTCTTTAAGCTCTGACTATAAATATCACCTTGATTATAGAAAATAATCACTTTTTGATAGCCCTTTTGGTTAGCATAATCAGCTAATTTTGTAGCCATTTCTTTATCAGAAGGTACTGCTCTAAAAAAGACTTTATTCTTTAGCCCACTTAGTGAAGTACTTGTGCTTTGAGCAATCATAGCTAGACCAGCTTTTTCATACTCAGGTAGTGCAGCTTGACTATTTGTGCTAGTGTAGTGTCCAATAACTCCTAGAACCTTTTGGTCTTTAGCGAGTTTTTGAGCAATTTTTTGAGATTGAGTTGGCTCATTCTTATCATCGGCAATTACAATATTTAACAATCGAGTGTTTTCTGCATCCGAACTGTTGAAACCATCTTGTGCCTGTGCAACTCCTCGCAAGAGTTCTTGAGAAATTTCTCTTCTAGTAGCTATAGGTAAGACAATTGCCAGAGTGACTGGATTTCCTTTTTCATGTGCTTTGGCATTGTTGTAAAAAATTTGTAACTCTGGATCGTAAGGAAAGGCTTCTATAGCGCTTTGAAAATACTTAACAGCTTGTTTATAATCTTTTTTTCTGAAAGCTTCAGAACCGCGTTCACGATTTACGTTTTCATTTCCACTAAAGAGAGTATGCTCACCTTGGCTAAAAAATGCTGATATTGACTGTTGCGGTTCTAATGGTTCCTGTCTTGGTGGTTGAGGAGGTGATTGATTGGTAACAAATGAAGACCAATAGAGCCACCCTAGTACTGGAATTAGTAGTAGTAGTATTGGAGTAAGCACTGAGAGCAAACGTTGCTGCTTTCGTGTTGCCAATTCTTGGCTAGCATTTAAAAATTGATAATCTTGAACAAGTAATTCTTTACCTTTTTGCCATTTTTGAGCTTCTCGTAATTTCTGTCCACGCAATAGATGTGATTTATCCTGACTATTGGAATTTAACCAGGCTGCAAGTTCCTTAGTGTAAGGTCGTAAATTAGCTAACGTCTGATTAATCCAGTTATGGTCAAAAACAGACTCATAAATGCGGTTATAAACTCTTAACTTGCCATTTTGCTTAACTACCAAACCTGACAGTCGCAACTCCATTTGCTCCGGACTGTTATCTTCTCCAATTTCTTTCTTTTGTAAAATTTGCTGATATAGCCTTAACAACCGTTCTGCATGCTTATTGATTAAAATTCGATTACTGATTGTCCTCAAATGCTCCGGATCGTCCTGAGATTGCCAATTTTCAATAACACCCGATCGCACTAATTTCTCTACAGACAATCTCTGTTTATCATCTAGGATGAGTTTGCAAAGCTTTTGACTTAGAAAGGGTTGACCACCAGTCCATTCCAAAACCTCCTTCAGCTTCTTTTGCGGCTCGCTAACTTTACCATCTAATCCCTGAGCCAAAGACTTGGCTTCATTTTCACTGAACCCTTTGAGTTCAATAGCTTGACCAATATTAAATGGTGTGCGCTGTTTGTCTTGAATCAAATCAGAGGGAGTTGCTACTCCTAAAAGACAAAATGTGAGG
Organism: Scytonema sp. UIC 10036; assembly: GCF_009725235.1. The sequence goes on along the minus strand of NZ_WJFC01000015.1, from coordinate 47,831 downwards.
CGTTTATATTCTGGCTTCTCAGCACGTTGGTTATAACAGAATCGAATCAAGGCAAAAAAATCCTCAGTCGAAAAAGTTAGACTGAGAACACTATCAATTTCATCTACAAAAATGACGATCTTTTTATAAATAGAACTTAGCAGTTCCTCTTCAATAAATTTACTCAATCGCTGTACTGGAGGTAGCAATTTTTGATTTTTCCACCAGATATCCATGTTAAATTTATCAAGTTTTAGACTCGTAGCCAAAAGTTCAATTACACCTGCATACCATTGGTCAGGGGTAACACCCTGAGTACCGATTGCGGTAATATCAATTCCAGCACAAGCAATCTCCTCTGCCTGCAACCTTTGCATAGTTCTTACCCGCAAGCTCGATTTACCCATTTGTCGCGAGTTTAGAACATAGCAGAATTCTCCTGCTTTCAACTTGTTGAATAATTCATCATCTGCCTGCCGTGTCACATAGGTGGGAGCATTAAACGGTAAACTTCCCCCAACTTGATATTCATAGTTTGAGTCTGGTATGTCACTCATTTAGTTAACCCTCAAGCGAGCACTGAAATACAGCCGATACAATTCGCAAAAAGGCACCACTCCATTGGCTTTCCTCTTCACTAGTCCCATGTTCACTAATTTAGATGCTTCTGTTGAGTCAAGGTTTACTGGAGAATGATCTGACACTACTTGCCTTATGGCTGCCTCTAGTTCTGAATTTTCCTTTAATCTAGATAAATGGCTTAACAAATGGTTACAGTATAAACCTTCTTCAGTAGGTGCAATTTTCAAGAATTGTTCTAGTGTCAGTTCCTTTCGTCCAATTCTATCTAGCCCCAAACGTACTAGATAAGGATGCCCATCCACCATAGCCATGAATCTGTTAACTTGCCTTTCACTCCAATCAAGTTGGTAGCGCTGTGCCAAGTTTTGCACTTGAATAAGAGTGAGTTCTGACAACTGTATAGCTATACCAACATTAAATGGCGATTGATGATTGTGCAGGGGAACGAAATCTTCTTTAGAATAGGCAAGCAGCAAACGTAATTTTTGCCAAATAGGGTAACTCTTAGCGTCTTCATGCCAACTACGTAACATTGAGAAGAACTCATGCGCGATGCTTTTATACGGGAACAGCAAATCCACATCATCTAATGCCAAAACTAAAGGAGTTTGATTTTCTTGCAATAAATACTTTTGAAAGTAGTTTGTACATTTTATTTTTGGAGGCAAGCTACTCTGCCAATACTTATTAATTCTCTCTTCTACATTCAGTTTCCAAGAAATGTAGAAACAAAACCACTCTAAAAATCCCGTTAGACTATCAAAGTCCTTTTTTTCCGCCTGCTTCAAGTCCACTCTTACGGCTTGATAACCTTGCTGAGTCGCATAATCTAGAATCTCTTTTATTAAGTAGGTTTTCCCCCAGTGCAATGGAGCTTTTACGCGCAGTAATGCCCCTGATTTCTTAATTTCTTTGTAGCAGGAAGAATACAAATTTTGATCAAAAATAGGAAATTCGCGTTCTGTGCAGGTTTCTGAGTGAACAATACTTGATAATTCAGACCATGCTTCACATAACACCTTCGTTGGAATCATAAAAGCGGCTTTAGTCTCTAATCGGTTCATTTCTGCTGCCACTGCCATTCCTGCTATGCCTTGTAAGTGTTCATTCCAAATTGGAGCACCACTAAAGCCTTGCTCCAATGCATAACCTTGTTGTTTTATATCCTCAAGTTGTACCCAACCGTTACTGATACCAGCGCGTAATTCTCCAGAAGCCCATGCCCCGTCATATTGATTACGTGGAAAGCCCAAAACTCGAAAAGGATGACGCCAGACGTTTTCAGCAAATACCAATTGCGCGGGTTGTGCTGTGTCAGGTGGTGCAGTTTCTAGCTCTAATCCTGCAATGTCTTCTGCAAATTCATTAGGATTGACTGGTCGCCAGAACACGACTTTAGCTTTGAACAACTTCTTTGCTGCTACTATTGGAAAGTCCAGGCTGATTGATTGTTCTGGTTTTTCAACAATTGTTCCTGCAAGAGATAAAGCATTCGCTACTACATGAGCACAAGTCAGGATGTGCTTTTGGGAAACCAAGAAGCCAGCACCCGCAACTTGACCATTGTTTGAGTAAATTCTAACTACTGATAACTCAAATGGTACGGTCATCTTTTGACTCCCGTTTCCACTTCAGGATAATTTCATAGTTGACCTCACCACTGCCGGAAGCAATTACTGCCCCTAGCCCTGCAACAATTTTGACACCAAACTTGACTTCTACTTCATCTGCAGGCTGATGTAAACTACGTACTTTAGTGAGAATCACATTTGCTACAGGCTTGATTTTGTCCAAGGCAGACTCGAAAGTCTGATTCGCCTTTTCCACAATTTCATCTCGTAAACCAATGCGATTGTCTATTGCTGCTGGCTGATCAACCTCTACAAGAATTGAGTCACCGTTTTCTAATGGAAAATCAATTATGCGCTTCACTATAAACCTCTACACAAGATTTCATAAAAAATTTGGCTGGTACTAACTGTGAACCGTAAATTTACCTCATTTTGTGTCTTTATTTGTTTAGCAACTCATTAACCTGGTCTAAGCTTTACTCCCAACAATAATTCACTTGACAAAATACGATACTTGTGAATTTGTTTTTTTGACACTCATAATCATAATAGCATGATTATACTGCGGTTAGTATGTATTCGTACTTGCTAAGCTAGGCGTTGCAAAATATACTATCTATCGGCAATAACTCACCGTATTGCTCAATATATGGGTCGCTCTTCAAAGTTACAACTTCTCATTTAGATTCGACGATTGACAATTTCATGACCGAACAACGCACTGATTACGATAGTCCTTGGAAAGACATTATTGAAAGATTTTTCCCTCGCTTTTTAGAATTCTTTTTCCCTGAAGCTTATGCTGTTATTGATTGGACTCGACCTTGTGAATTTTTGGATACAGAACTGCAACAGCTAGAACCAGATGCAGAAATTGGTAAGCGACTTGTAGATAAAGTTGCCAAGGTTTGGTTAGTTGATGGGGAAAAGGCTTGGATATTGATTCATATCGAAGTTCAAGGACAGTACGACCGTCACTTTGCCCAACGGATGTACATCTATAATTACCGTTTGTTTGACCGCCACAAACAGAAAGTCATCAGTTTAGCGGTTTTAGCTGACGAAGAAACTTCTTGGCGACCTTCAAGTTACGGGTACGCCTTAGCTGGATGTCGCGTTAGTTTGGAGTTTCCTGTCGTAAAACTTTTGGACTATGAGACGCAATGGCAAACTTTAGAACAAAGCACTAATCCCTTTAGTGTAGTTGTCATGGCACATTTAAAAACAAAAGCAACACACAGCAACCCAGAAAATCGGCTACAGTGGAAATTGAGCATAGTAAAAGGATTGTTTGAACAGGGATATAGTCGGGAAGATGTTCTAGGTTTATTTCGGTTTATTGATTGGATAATGGTGTTACCAGAAGAGTTGGTACGTAGTTTTAAACAAGAAGTGAGAAGTTACGAGGAGGCTCGAAGAATGCGGTATGTCACAAGTGTTGAACGTTTGGCAAAAGAAGAAGGTATGGTTCAAACGGCAAGAGAGTATGTGATTAAAACTCTTCAAACACGATTTGGAGTAGTACCTGAAGAAATTGTGAAACTTGTTAATGGAATTGAGGAGCTATCTCTACTGGAAAACCTTTTTACAAGCGCTATTACCATTGGTTCTTTAGAAGAATTCCAACACCTTATTAACGAAAGAACCTCTGGAGCTAGTTAGAAATTGAACATAGTAAGTACTTCAACCTGAAAAAACGTAAAATGTTCGTATTTGCGCTTTAGCGCTAAAGCGCAAATACGAACATAGAAGGCTATTTTATCTAATTTGTTTGAGCTACTGACAATATTATTTGAACAGGGATATAGTCGGGAAGGTGTTCTAGGTTTATTTCGGTTTATTGATTGGATAATGGTGTTACCAGAAGAGTTGGTACGTAGTTTTAAACAAGAAGTGAGAAGTTACGAGGAGGCTCGAAGAATGCGGTATGTCACAAGTGTTGAACGTTTGGCAAAAAAAGAAAAAACAAGAGAGCATATAATTAAAATTCTCCCAACTCGATTTGAAGTAGTTCCTGAAGCAATTGTGGACGGCGTTAATGTAATCAATGAGCCGTCTCTACTGGAAAACCTTTTTACAAGCGCTATTACCATTGGTTCTTTAGAAGAATTCCAACACCTTCTTAATTAGAGGCTTACCAAGAACAACAAAATGTCGTTGTCTTGCAATGTTTCCGAGTTCAACCATTCGGCGGACTTGTTGTTGCTTGCTCTTATCGTTAGTTGTTGCGATCGCCTTGAACCCACTCTACAGGATAAATTTCTCCATCTTGGGTAATTACTGCTACTGGTAAAACAGGACTGAGAGTAGCAATAAACCATCAACTGCTTTAAGATTACCGCTCTTCTTCTCTTCTTTCTTCCCGTACTTTGCGTCTTCGCGGTTTATTAGAATATATACTTTTAGAGCAGGAAAGGAGTCATCTTTTTTTGAATTAGCATCAAGGACTTCTACTCTGTCTTGTGACTATCTATGGTATACCTACTTTGCAATCGGCTAAACAACTGCCAATCCGAATTTAGAAACCCAGACAATGTCTGTAAATGTTGGGTTTCGTTCCTCAACCCAACCTACACTCTTCTTAATGCTTACTTTATAAATCATCTGTCAGATACTCGACTTCTTTGAGAAGTCGGGTATCGGAAGACTTAAGGGTAAAAAATCCTTATTAGATGAGAAATTTCTTAAGAGAATAATGGAAAAAATGATACCAATAACTAATATCTTATACTAACCTAGTATTACTCCACCTCTCCTCTTTCTTTCTTATATGAACTCTTCATCTTCAAAGCCCGACAAAATTCTTGTTGTGGATGATTCTCCTGATAATGTATTTCTCGTTAAAACCATTCTCGAAGAAGAAGGCTATATCGTTAGTACAGCAGAAAATGGTGTTTCAGCGCTCGCAGAACTGGAAACTTCAACCTGTGACTTAGTACTGCTTGATTTGATGATGCCGGGAATGGATGGTTATGAAGTAACCAAGCAGATTCGGGGAAATAAGTCATTACCTTTTATTCCCATTTTGCTGATTACCGCCCATGATTCACCTAATGTTGCTCATGGTTTGGATTTGGGGGCTGATGATTTTATTCGCAAACCTGTGACGGTAGATGAGTTACTCGCACGGGTGCGATCGCTTCTCCGCCTGAAACATACTATAGATGAACGGGATGAAATCGATCTCCAACGGCAAGATTTTGTCTCTCGCTTGACTCATGACTTACGCACACCCTTAGTCGCTGCTGATAAAATGCTCATGCTGTTTCAGCAGGGCGCATTAGGTAATCTCTCAGATCAAATGCAAGAAGTCATTGATATTATGGCTCGCAGTAATAGCAATCTATTAACTATGGTCAATACGTTGCTAGAAGTTTACCGCTTTGAAGCAGGTCGTAAAACTATGGCATTTCAGCCAGTCGATATTCCCAATCTACTTAATGAAGTTGTGGGAGAATTAAACCCACTGGCTGTGGATAAAGGGCTTGCACTTCATCTAGAGTTAAGTGAAAACTCTGGTACAGATAAGGTAATGGCAGATCGCCTGGAACTACACCGTCTCTTTACCAATCTTGTGGGTAATGCGATTAAGTTTACAGATAACGGGTCAGTCACTATCCACATGACACCAGCAAGCGGATCTGATGAATTCATAACTGTTGAGGTGGCAGATACGGGTTCGGGGATTTCTCTTGAAGAACAGACCACTTTGTTTGAGCGATTTCGCCAGGGAAGCCACAAGAGTTCTGGGAGTGGATTGGGATTGTATCTTTCTCGACGAATTGTTGAAGCACATCAAGGCACTATTATCGTTCATTCGGAGGTAGGTAAAGGCAGTATTTTTACTGTAAAACTACCTATACAGCAGTAGTTGGGGTTATCAAAAAGATGAAAAATCAAGTATCAATTGCCGATCTCATTACTCGTCAACGAGAATTTTTTAAAACTGGTACAACAAAAGATGTTGATTTTCGAGTCAAACAATTAAAAGTTCTCAAACAAGCTGTGAGTGAAAATCAAGAAGCTATTCTTCAAGCACTGAAAGCAGATTTGGGGAAACCAGAGTTTGAGGCGTATGGTACGGAAATTTCAACTGTTAAAGAAATCGATCGCGCTATCAAACATCTTAAAAATTGGGCTAAACCTCAAAAAGCACCAGTTTCACTGCAATTCTTTCCAGCTTCAGCACAGATTTACCCCGAACCATTGGGGGTTGTTTTGATCGTTGGACCTTGGAACTATCCATTTCATTTGCTTATCTCTCCCTTAATTGGTGCGATCGCAGCAGGTAATTGTGCAATTATTAAGCCTTCAGAACTTGCACCACAAACCTCTTTTATTGTTAGTAAAATTATTCATAAACACTTCGATCCAGCATATATAAGCGTAGTGGAAGGAGGCGTGGAAACCAGTCAGAAACTACTTGCAGAAAAGTTCGACCATATATTTTTTACTGGTGGAACAGCTGTAGGCAAAATCGTTATGGAAGCAGCTGCAAAAAACTTAACACCAGTCACTCTAGAATTAGGTGGCAAAAGTCCTTGTATTGTCGATTCTGAAACCAACCTCGAACATACAGCTACACGGATTGCTTGGGGTAAGTTTTTAAATTCCGGACAAACTTGTATTGCGCCTGATTATCTTTTAGTTGATAGAAAAATTAAAGAAAATTTGTTAGTAGAAATACAAAAGCGGCTCAAAGAGTTTTATGGAGATAATCCAGCCACCAGTCCCGATTATGGCAGAATTGTCAACCAAAGGCACTTTGACAGGTTAGTTAATCTGATAAAAGATAGCGACATTCGCATTGGAGGAGAAACGAATCGAGAAGAGCGTTATATTGCTCCCACAGTCCTTGATAATGTGTCTCTAACAGATCCAGTTATGCAGGAAGAAATTTTTGGTCCCATTCTTCCTGTGATTGAATACACAGATGTACAAGAAGCAATTGATTTAATTAATTCTCGACCAAAACCCCTAGCTCTGTATTTGTTTACCAACAATAAAAACTTACAACAGAAAGTCCTTCAAACTACCTCATCTGGCGGGGTTTGTATCAACGATACAGTGTTACACTACGCTGTCTCATCTCTACCATTCGGTGGTGTTGGTGACAGTGGTATAGGTAATTATCATGGCAAAGCGAGCTTTGATACCTTTTCCCATTACAAAAGTGTGTTACATAGGTCTTTCTTGTTCAACTCTAAATTGCTCTACCCTCCTTACAAAGATAAATTGTCTCTTTTGAAGCGATTTTTCACTTAATTATGAATTATGAATGGTAAATTATAAAACTTCATAATTCATCATTCATAATTCATCATTCAGAAATTGCTATAGCGCTCTTCCGCCCAAGGTTCTCCACGGCGATGGTAGCCATTGCGTTCCCAAAAACCCAGATCCTCTTTTTCCAGGAACTCCAAGCCATTAATCCACTTGGCACTTTTCCAAGCGTAGAGGTGAGGTACAACCAATCGCAACGGACCTCCGTGTTCGGCGCTCAAGGGTTCACCAAAGACTTGAAAAGCAAAGAAGTTTTCTTCTCTTACAAAGTCTTCCATTGATATATTGGTGGTGTAGCCCCCGTAGCAGTGTTCCATGACATGGGCTGCTTTGGAATCTACTTCGATGGATTTCATGAAATCTGTTACCTTAATGCCAGTCCATTTGACATCCAGTTTTGACCAACGGGTTACACAGTGAAAATCTGCTGTAAATTCGTGATGGGGTAACTCCATGAAATCTGACCATTTAAAGCTTTTAGGTTTTGCTAAACCCCAAACTTTAAATTCCCATTCCTCTATATTAATTTTAGGTGTTGCACCATAGGTCAGTACGGGAAATCCCTTTGTTAGGTATTGCCCAGGTGGAACGCGATCGCCTTCTTGTTGTGTTGGCTTCTGAAAAAACTTTCCTAGCATACTAGTAGAAATATAGATTTTTTGCTAATTGCTAACTGCTAATTGCTAACTGCTAATTGCTAACTGCTAATTGAGAAACTTACATACCATTAGCCATTAGCCATTAGCCATTAGCTATTAACTATTAGCCATCAGCTATTCTACTATTCCTCTTCTTCCTCTTCTTCACCAGTTGGATAGACAAAGGTAGAACGTCCAGTGAGGATTGATTTGCCTAGAGAGAGGGCTTTCTGAGCTTGAACTGTAGCTTTGTGTCTCCAGGTAGCGCGACGTTTATCTCGTTTCGATTTTGATGTTTTCTTCTTTGGAACAGCCATGTTTGCGGATACTGCAATTTTTGACAACCTCACTATTGTATGCTAACAAAAGGCTGAATTGAGCCAACACCGCTAAATAAAATTTAGCGGATTCAGGCTAAGAGTCGGACATAGCTTTTCGCCCGAACCTATTTGCATAGGATGACTATCTGGCTACACTTTCTCAGCTATGGGTCAAACCGCTCTGCCGCTCTACCAGGGACACGGGCTTTCAGACTAGCTTACTCATCTCGCAGTTTAGGTCAACGCCTTCATGCCGACCACGGGAGCGGCTCCACCCCACAACACATGAAAACTCTCCTGATTTCTTGTCCAAACAGTAATATCCCAGCACTTTCAGCCGTGGAAGTCGGACAAATACAACGTAGCGTAAGCATTTGCTTTCTAGCCTTTATTAGGACTATGTATCTCATTGCTACTAACAAAAGTATACCATGTCACGGCAAAAGTTTCCGCCGCGTCGCGTTTCCACCCCGATATAAATAACATATGAGCCTCAATTCATTAATTTCTTGATACTCATACTTCGGGGCTACCTGCTTCCCGCGTTATTAAGGTGTAAACTATCCTATATCCTTCATACTTATTTTGGCGGTGCAGCATTTTCTCCACCCACCTTAGGATCGGCGCTTTGAGGTGTTGGTGCAGGGGGATTTGGCGGTTCTGGGTTAACATCTGGAGTGGTGGAAAACTTACCTCCAAAAAATAGTAGCGATCGCGCTGTTTTAAAGTAAGTTGCCCAACGTTTTGGGTCTGGACGTGTACGCCATTGCGGACGGCTGACTTTCAATTCTAGAACTGGCGCGATCGCACCATAGTTTTGTACGGAAACTATTATCGAAACATCTGTTACTAAAATATCTTGGTCAAAACTGCGTTGAGCTGCGGCTCTAGCAGCCGTTTCTGCTCTAGTTAAGAGAGTTTCGTAATTTTCTTCAGGGAAGCGGTCAATGGAAAGGTCAACTCTGGCGGTGTAAGCTTGTACAATTTGGGGAGTAAGTGCTTCGCTTGCTATCCACAAAGGAACCCCACTACTTAACACAAGTAGAGCAGAAGCTATCCGGATTTTCTTGCCAATGACTGGCATAGATTGAATGAGTGTTCTTAATGGACTGGTTTGAAAAAGAATAATCCTTGATGATTCAAAAACATGACTGCTCCTCATACTCTGTGGCTCCTCAGGCGATCACCTTAATCTAAATTGACAAAAATAAGTATCAATAATGAAAAATTTATACTTCATGCTTGAGGTTTTTGGCTTCAGTACAATTATCAGTAATTATCGGTCACTGTTAGAAATAGCAAACAATAACTAAACTAAGAGCACGATGGCAAACAATTGGGCGATCGCCATTGGCATCAATCAATATCATTTTTACCAACCCTTGGGTTATGCTCAAGCAGATGCCGAGGCTGTCAAAGATTTTTTAGTGACATATGGCGGTTTTGTACCGCAACATTGTCTATTAATGACGGATACCTCGCCACCTTTTAGAGATAAGTCAACAGTTCCTACTAAGGAAAATATTCTGTTGTTGCTTGAAGATTTGGTGGCAACTGACTTTCAATCTCAAGACCGAGTGTGGTTTTTCTTTAGCGGTTATGGCACTAACGCTAAAGGGCAGGATTACTTGATGCCAATGGACGGAAATCCCTATCACATTGAGGAAACGGGCATAGACTTGCGCTCCATTATGCAAAGCTTACAAGTTGCTGCGCTGAATGCGTTTATCCTGCTTGATATTAACCGTGCTACTGGATCTCAAGCAGATGCTTTTATTGGTCAAGAATCAGTGGAATTAGCCAAAGAATTACAAATTCCTACAATTCTTTCTTGCCAATTAGAAGAATTTTCTTATGAAAGCAGCGAATTAGGTCATGGATTCTTTACAGCAACGCTTTTGGAAGCTTTGCGTTTCGGTCATGGCAGCAGTTTAACGAATTTGGAAAACTACCTCAGTGTTCGTACACCAGAATTGTGTCAGCATCACTGGCGTCCTACACAAAATCCAATTGTTGTCTCTACCCTAGAAGGGCAAATTATCTTGCCCCAATTTGATGATAAAAGAGACAAAAAAAGCGCGTCTGCTGTTGCTCGACCTGAATTTACACCACTTGTATTAGTCGCTCCCCTCTTGGGAGGAAGTGGAATAAGCGTAAGGACGAGGGGGACAAGGGGACAAGGGGGAAATTGCTACCTTTCTCCCCGTCTCCCTTCCCCCCCTCTCCTTGTCTACGTGTCTTCCACTCCCTCAAGCCCCCTTCCCACTTCTTCCAAAAAAGCAACAAGCTCTTTTTTGCCAAAACTTCTCTTTGGTAGTGTGTTTACGATGCTACTTTTATGTATCGTCGCAGTTGTTGTTCTCCACGAACGGGTGGGATTGAGATTGGAGAAGCTTTTGCCCGTGTCTTCCAAAACGGGTACTGATGGCGATGCTCCTCAAGGGAGCCGCCCAAGGGACGATCGCGATGCTGTTGGGGTTTCACCAAAAGCCCCTACTGTTCCAGTTACAGCATCGACGCCATCAAATATTCAATTGAGTCCTCAACCAACTGTCCAATCAACTTCTAGTTCGGATGAGTTTCAAAAGCGAAAACAAGCCCTGGCGGACTTGGAGAAGATGTCGCTGACTCCAAATCAAGCCAGCAATTTACGCTTGGCGATTATAAAAGCTCGTGAAATTCCACCCAGCGATCCTCTTTATAAACAGGCTCAAGCCAATATTGAGGTTTGGAGCCGGATAATTCTGGAGATAGCGGAAAATCGTGCTAAAGAAAAGCGTTATGCGGATGCGATCGCTGCAGCGCAATTAATTACAAAAGAGGAATCAATCTACTCTAAAGCACAATTTCAGATGAGGCAGTGGCGGCTAATGGCAAAGCAGTATGTGAGTAACACAACTCTCGTGGATGCTGCAAGCGGCTTAGTTCGGCCCGGACAGGCTTCTACATACAATCGTGCTATCGAGGTTGCTAAGAAAGTGCCACAAGGTCAACCGGGCTTTGATGTTGCTAAGAAATCTATTGACACTTGGAGCGAAAAAATTTTCGATCTTGCTCAACGGCGTGCTAACCGAGGGGAATTTAAATCAGCTATTGACACTGCTGTGCTAGTACCAGACGGGACAGCTGCCTATAAACAGGCTCAGGAAGCCATTCAAAAGTGGTCAAAAAGTGATTAATGGTAATTCTTAGTGGTTAGTGGTTAGTGGTTAGTTGTCAGTCTTCTAGAGCCATTAGCCATTAGCCATTAGCCATTAGCAATATTGTGTTACATCTTCGCCGCATTCGTCGGCTAAATAACACAATGCACGAAAACGCAAGCCTACCACTTCATCATACAAAGGGTTGAGCTTGCACAATGGCGGAATGCGAAATAGGGTTTTCCCAAATAGCTTGATGTCTCGCTCAAACGGGCATTGAGATGGGATAGATTTGCACAAGCGATGCGCCAGTTCGCGATTTTTTACTTGAAAATTGTCTAACCAGTGCCGTAACGGTTTAAGAATATCAAAGTGAGGCTTGGGAGATGAACTGTGTAGCCCGACCGCTTTAGCTTCGTTCCCTGGTGCTGGATTTAGCGATACCCAGCTTGCAACAAAAATCCTTTTTGGGGTATTATGGTATACCTTCATTTTTCACTCCTCTGTCTGATTGAGGGTCTTTAACTGCCTGCTGAAAATCTACAACATTGCGATGACTCATCCCGGAAAAATCTTGTCCTGACTGAGATGCAATCTGACGATTTGTACAACCTGATGATTGAGTAGCTACTGGCATGACTTGCCTGTTCTATATTAAGTCAAGTTAACATCAATTTCCTTTTGATCGGAAGTGTGGTACTAGCATCTTGTTTATAACTTGACACAACGATTAAATTTTAGTGAAGTCATCTGCCTTTGGGTAGAGCTAAATCAAAGTTTTACAAAACTTTTTGTTTCATTCCTTTACCAACTTTTTCTTAAGTAGAAATACTGGTAAATAGCGCTTGGAAGTTGATTATTAGCTTCTAGCCAAACTACGTAAATTTTACATTGTTTTTAGCTCGCAAATCCTACAGCCTCATTTAAAGAAAAAATATTCTTCTGTAAAGAAAAGTAAAGTTTTAATAAGAAAGTAAATAGCGATCGCAAACTGCGTACAAGAGGAAGTATGAGATTAGTCATTTGTCATTAGCCATTAGCCATTAGCCATTGAGTATTAGTTACTACCTCTGCTCCCTCACTCCGCCTTGTCCTCCTTGTCTCCCATGTCCCCCTTGTCCCTAACCCCTAACCCTATGCGCCAACTTGCGATTTACGCTGTCTTAGGACTGACTTACTTGGGGTTGGCATTTGGTTGTTTCCCCGGTTTACGTATGAACCGCGCCACAATCGCCTTGGTAGGTTCGGCATTTCTGATTGCTCTGGGTGCTTTAAAGTTGCAGGAAGCTTGGGATGCTATTGATGCCAAAACTATCGTGTTTCTGCTCAGCATGATGGTTGTTAATGCCAATCTATCTTTCGCTGGCTTTTTTCCGCGATCCCTGTCAATATTGCTTAGTTTTACTCGCAGCCCATTAGGCTTAATCACTGTCTTGACTTTTGGGAGTGGTATCCTGTCTGCTTTTTTTCTCAATGACACTCTAGCCCTAGTTTTCACACCACTCACTTTGGGCCTAACTAAGAGCTTAAATTTAAATCCGATCCCCTATTTGCTTGCGGTTGCTGGGGCAACTAATATCGGTTCTGTCGCTACCTTGAGTGGAAATCCTCAAAACATTCTCATTGGTTCTTTCTCAGGTATCGGTTATTTAGATTTTGCACGGGCATTGACTCCCATTGCTTCAATCGGTTTGGTCATTCAAGTCGGGTTGTTGTGGCTACTCTACCCAGATGTGAGATCGACTCAACCCTGCAACCAATTGTCTAATGGGAAAGCACGTATTTATAAACCTTTGTATCAAAAAACTTTAATTATCACTACCGGCTTGTTGATTGCTTTTGCCATAGGGTTGCCTCTTGCGGAGTCTGCCCTTGTTGCTGCGAGTTTGTTGCTCATCACTCGCCGAATTAAACCACAGCGCATTCTCAAACAGGTAGATTGGAATCTGCTAGTTATGTTTTCTGGGTTGTTTATTCTTTCTCAGGTAACGCAAAAGTTGAATTTGCTTGAGCCGTTCACTCATGCCGCTCGTTCTCCTGCTGGTCTTTTAAGCGTCACGGCTGTATTATCTAACCTGATTTCTAATGTTCCAGCTGTACTGCTTCTCCAACCTTTAATTCCTAAAGACAATTCCCAGTCTTGGCTATTACTAGCGGCTGGATCGACGTTGGCAGGAAATCTCACTTTGTTTGGATCGGTCGCTAATTTAATTGTTGTGGAAGCTGCTGCTGAGTTAGGTTACAAGCTCAGTTTTTTGGAGCATTTGCGCTTTGGGTTGCCTTTGACTGTCTTAACTTTACTTCTGACTTTTTTATTGATTGGTTAGCTTAGCTCTCGTTCCCAGGCGGAGCCTGAGAATGCATCACTTGAGGCTCTGCCTCAACCTAAAAATTTATCGCCAATTATAAAAAAGTAGGTAGGGCTAAAGCCCACCTCTCTATGTTGTGCGGCATAGCCCTACCTACTTCGTCTCTCGATTCAGTGTCGCTTGCTGGGAATGCAGACTGGTAGGTTGCTTGCTGCCGCACCATACAGGAGGCGGAGCCTCCAACATAGGCCTTCCCAGGCTCCGCCTGGGAACGAGAGTGGGGGCACAGCTTCCTCTCCTATTGCCAGGGGGTGAGGGTTAAACTATGATGCGACTTGAGCAGCCGTGCGGGTGCGCCGTCTTCTACCATCGGCAACTTTTACAGGAGGCTCATCAGGAATTTGCATCAGTAATGTCACTGTTGGTTGACAATGCAGTTCTCTTTTCAAGGAGCGTGCCAATTCTTTTTCCAGGTGCTCTTGCAATCCAACCCAATCTACCTCTGGTTGGTCGCTTCCAAAAGAGGAAGAGGTGGTAAATCCAGACCAACGCACGCTAAGGATTTCTTCTATTCGCTGTTGTACCCATTTTTGCAGTAGCGATCGCTCAAAACTTGTGACGACGCCTCTCAGGTGAACTTCTGGCTTCGCCAGAAGTTTCCCTGTCCAGTCTATCGCTGTTGCAATTGTAACAATGCCTTCTTCTGCCATGCGTTGCCGTTCTTGCAACACTTTGTCGCTGACCATGCCAATACCAGAAGTGTCTACCAGTTCCAGTCCGGATGGTACTTTACCTGCTACACGGATGGATTCTTCTGTCAATTCCACTACATTGCCATTTTGTATAATGACCATGTTTTCTGCAGGAATACCCATACTTTGGGCTGTTTGGCTGTGTTTTACCAGCATCCGGTGTTCCCCGTGAACTGGTAGGAAAAATTTGGGTTTGGTTAGGGCAATCATCAGCTTTTGGTCTTCCTGACATCCATGCCCCGAGACGTGAACGCCTTTCTCGCGACCATAAACTACATTTGCCCCTTGCATCATTAATTGATCGATTACGGTTACCACTGCAATGGTATTACCGGGAATGGGATTGGCTGAAAATACAACTGTATCTCCCTGCCGTATTCTAATGTGGGGATGTTCTTGCTTGGCGATTCTTGTCATGGCTGACATTGGCTCACCTTGAGAACCTGTTGTCAATATCAGTACGTTTTCATCGGGAAGACTTCGAACTATGTGCAACGGTTGCAGTAAATTGTCCTCGCACTTGATGTATCCTAAATTACGGGCGTGAGCAATTAAATTGAGCATAGAACGCCCAACCACTGTCACCGTGCGTTTGTACTTTTGTGCCAGCTGCAAAATCATGTTGATGCGATGCACGCTGGAGGCAAAGGTTGTCACAAAAAGTCGTCCGGTGGCTTGAGTGAAAACTCTTTCTAAATTTGGATACACGGAAGCTTCTGAGGGGGTGAACCCTGGAACTTCTGAGTTCGTGGAATCACTCATCAAACAAAGGACGCCTTTTTCTCCGTGTTCGGCTAGCCTTTGAATATCAAAACGTTCGCCATCTACTGGGGTGTGGTCAAATTTGAAATCTCCCGTATGAACAACTACACCTAGAGGTGTATGAATGGCTACGGTAAAGCTATCGGCTATGGAGTGAGTATTACGGATGAACTCAACAAAGAAATGCTTGCCAATTCTGACGACATCGCGGGGTAGAACGGTTTTTAACTCGGTGCGATCGCGCACTCCTGCTTCTTCCAACTTACCCTCTAGCATAGCCAATGCCAATTTGGGGCCGTAAATGACAGGAATTTCAAATTGTTTTAGGTGAAAAGCTATACCGCCTATATGGTCTTCATGACCGTGGGTAACAATCATCCCTTTTATTTTGTGACGATTTTCCCTTATGTAAGTCATGTCTGGTAGGACAATATTCACCCCGTGCATGGCTTCTGTAGGGAAAGCTAATCCTGCGTCTAAAAGGATAATTTCATCCTCATACTCGAAGACACAGGTATTTTTACCAATTTCATGCAAGCCACCCAATGGAATAATTTTCAGGGCAGCAGAAGTTTCGTTTTTTACCATTTTCTCCCTTGGTTGTTCTTCGTTAAAAATGTGAGATTTTAGAGTGTTGTTTCTCTGTCAGAATGGAGGATCTAGAAGTTTTCTTGTAATAGAAAGGCATGCAGTCTACGTAGGTGGACGCAAATCAAAACCATTGTGTAATGACATAGAAAAATTGTTATAACCTTTACGAATCAACAATGACAAATGACAAATGACAAACCTCGCTAATTAACTTTACTTGTGACGACTTACTGAATTAGTTGATTTAAATGGGCTTAAAAGGCTTTGAATTCATAATTATATTCACTTCAGTCTTAACACAGATTTCGCATCTGCAATATGGTAAAATTACGCACATTTTCTTATAAATAGCTTCAACAGCAAACAACTTACACGTGTTTAACTAGTTGCTGCTTTCAGGAGATTAAGTTCCTGAAGAACCATTTCTAACTTTCGACTGACTTCTGAATCTGCCTCAGTTAGTGGTAGACGAGTTGAACCCACTTTCCAACCCAGAAGATTCAATGCTTTCTTAATTGGAATTGGATTGGTAGTTGCAAATAAAGCTTTAAACAGAGGAAACAGTTGGAGATGTATTTCCCTAGCTGACTGAACCTGACCCGATTCAAAAGCTTGAATCATTTGCTGTAGTTGGTTTCCTACAACATGAGAAGCTACGCTGACTACTCCCTTTGCCCCCACTGCTAACAAAGGTAGCGTTAAATGATCGTCGCCAGAATAAATCGGGAAATCTTTTGGTGTCAACCGACGAAGTTCACTCGCCTGGTCTAAATTTCCACTTGATTCTTTTATTCCTACAATATTATCAATTTCCGCTAAACGCGCCACTGTCTCTGGTAAAAGATTTTGACCTGTGCGTCCGGGAATATTGTACAGCAACATTGGCAATTCCGGCGTTGCTTGGGCGATCGCCTGAAAATGCTGATACAGTCCTGCTTGCGGCGGTTTATTATAATAAGGAACCACTTGCAGAGTACCATGTACTCCTATTGTAGCTGCCTTTTGGTTAGCAGCAATTGCTTCTTTCGTAGAATTCGAGCCACAGCCTGCTATGACATGAGCTTTTCCTTGCACTGCTTGCAACACCACAGAGAATAACTGGTATTCCTCGTCCCAAGTTAGGGTTGGGGATTCTCCGGTTGTGCCACACAAGACTATTGTATCGGTTCCGTGACTAGCTAGATGCACCGCTAATTCTGCTGCTACATCGTAATTGACACTACCGTCTTCACGAAACGGTGTAATCATAGCGGTTAGAACTCTACCAAAATCTACCACCCTCAGTTTTCTCCTACTTTTTTTGTTAATTGTTGGTTGTTAGTTGTTGGTTGTTAGTCGTTAGTTGTTAGTTGTTAGTTGTTAATACGCTACTAACTACTACCCACTATCCACTAACTACTATCCACTATTCACTATCCACTAACTACTAACTCTTGTGGCTGCAACCAACTTTTTTCAACCAACAATTCAGCAATTTGTACTGCGTTCAATGCTGCGCCCTTACGGATTTGGTCTCCGCAGAGCCATAGGTCTAAACCGCACGGGTGTGAGATATCCTGGCGAATTCTTCCTACTAAAACTTCATCTTGACCTGTTGCTTCAATTGGCATTGGAAAATAGTTTGCCTGCCAATTTTCCACCAATTTTACTCCAGGTGCTTGCTGCAGAATTTCCCTTGCTTTATCTGGGCTAAATTGTTCTCCGAATTCTAGGTTAATCGCTTCTGAATGAGCGCGGAGTACGGGAACCCGCACGCAAGTTGCCGTAATTCTTATACTTTGCTCGCCAAAGATTTTACGGGTCTCATTCACCATTTTCATTTCTTCCTCACAGTACCCAGATTCATTTAATGGGGAGTTGTGGGGAAATAAATTAAAGGCTAAGGGATAGGGGAACACTTCAGCAACAGGTTGCTTGCCTGCTAGGATTTCCTTTGTTTGGGTTTTTACTTCCTCCATTGCTCTAGCACCTGCACCACTTGCCGATTGATAAGTTGCAGCTACTATACGGCGCACGGGTATCACTTTATGCAATGGCCAAACAACCACTGCCATCAAAATTGTGGTGCAATTAGGATTAGCTATTATACCTTTATGGGTTGCCGCACTCTCTGGATTGACCTCTGGAACAACTAGGGGTACTTCCGGATTCATGCGAAAGGCACTGGAATTATCTATGACTACAGCACCAGATGCCACAGCTTTTGGTGCCAAAGCTTTTGACGTAGAACCTCCTGCACTTGCTAGTACTAAATCTATGTTCTCAAAGACTTTTTCACTGACTGGCTCTACTAATAAACTTTCCCCTTTAAATGACATCCTCTTGCCTGCACTCCGCTCCGATGCCAAAAGCTTGAGATCGGAAACAGGGAAATTCCGCTTGGACAGTAACTCCAGTATTTCTTGGCCAACGGCACCAGTCGCTCCCAAAATAGCAATGCGATAGGATTTGGACAAACTGACTTCCTCCTCTAAATGTCTAAATAGTTTTATGTGCAAGTTCTTGTAAAAGTTCAGAATCTAGAGCGCATTGGCATATACCAATTGCTTTGTCAAGCTTTGAATAGTTATTTTGTTTATTTTTAGCAGTCGATCGTATTTCTTAATTTAATACATTTATTTTCTTAGTTATGCTTGTGATTGCTGCATTTTACAACAATTAATAATCATTAAATTTTCAACCAAATCAAACACCATTATACTGCCTGTTCCTCATTGTTGCCAAAATGCATATATCTGCACTTTAGTATGATGACAGGTATTCTCCCTATCAAGGTGCGTTATCAGAATGATTGATGTACTATGATTCAGATGGACTTCAAGCAGCAAGTCAATCAACTGGTCTATCCCCCAAGGCGTCGAAGCTCACAAGAACTGCGCTTAGCCCCATTAGACAGTTGTAGCCTACGTTATAACGCAGGTCGTGCAAACTGCTGATTGAGAACCAGCATATCACGTGTCACCTCTTTGGAAAAACTATTTGGAGGATTATATAGATAAACTAATTTGAGATTGAGTGTCAGCAACGAAGGAACTTCTAAAGAAAAAATGTTTCACATTTCTTGTGGTGCAGGCAAGACCTGCTACCGATCCAGGGCGGGCGAGGACGCCTACCCCACATTCCGGGAAAATTGATTTGAAATCTCTGAGCACAAGATCGGCAGGAATGCCCATTCCACAAAAATGAGATAATCTATTTTTTGCGGTTCCCTAAGACTTACTTAGTAAAAAAACCAAAATATCGACATACGTAGAGACGAAGATGAAAGTAACCCAGGAAAAACTTCCCGCCAGTCAAGTTGGTCTGGAAATAGAAATTGCACCGGAAAAGACCAAGGAAACTTACGAAAAGGTCATTAAAAACTTAGTGAGTACTGCAAATATTCCTGGGTTTCGTAAAGGCAAAGTGCCTCGGCAAATATTAATACAGCGCATGGGCGCAACTCGCATTAAGGCAGCAGCGCTGGAAGAACTGATTCAAGATGGGATCGAAAAAGCAGTTAAACAATCATCCGTCAAAGCGATCGGTCAGCCAAAGTTGCGCTCTTCTTTTGAGGAGTTAATAGGTCACTACGAACCTGGTAAATCTTTGACATTCTCTGCGGCTGTAGATGTTCAGCCAGAGGCAGAACTCGGTGATTACACGGGACTACAACTGAAAGCAGAAGAAGTCAAGTACGACCCACAACGGGTTGAGCAAGTCTTGGATAGCGAACGGCAACAAAGGGCAACGCTAATTCCAGTAGAAGGAAGAGCAGCCCAACTCGGTGATGTTGCTGTTGTGGACTTCAAGGGCGTTATCGCTAAAGGCGAAGGAGAAGACGCATCTACAGAACCGGAACCAATACCGGGTGCCGACGTAACTGATTATCAGGTGGAGTTGCAGGAAGATAAATTTATTCCTGGTTTCGTGACGGGTATGGTAGGCATGAATCCTGGAGAAACCAAAGAAATTACGGCTCAGTTTCCAGATCCATACACAAATCAGGAGTTGGCAGGAAAGCCCGCTATTTTCACGGTTACGCTCAAGGAACTGAAGGAAAAAGAACTGCCAGAATTGAACGATGATTTTGCTCAAGAAGTCAGTGATTTTGAAACTTTTGAAGAATTACGCAGTTCTTTAGAAGAACGTTTCCAAAAGGAAGCAGAGCAGAAAACCAAATCCAACAAGCAGGAAGCCCTGTTGGCTGAACTGGTGAAGCACGTAAAAGTGGATTTGCCAGAAACCATGATTCAACAGGAAGTGGATACAATGTTGACACAAACAGCAGTCCGTCTTTCTCAACAAGGCATTGATATCAAGAAGTTGTTTACCCAAGACGTGATTCCTCAGTTACGGGAACGTTCTCGTGATGAAGCTGTAGAACGTATCAAGCGATCGCTATCTTTACAGGAAATCGGCAAGCGCGAATCTATCGAAGTGTCTCCAGAAGAGGTAAACGCTAGAGTCGAAGAGTTAATAGAGCAGTATGGCGATCGCGAGGTCGATCCTGAGAGAGCTCGGGAAGTCGTGGAAAATGAACTCTTGTCTGAAAAAATTATGGATTGGCTCTTAGAACGGGCAACTGTTGAACTAGTGCCAGAAGGGTCTTTGAGTGCGGCAACAGCAACAGAATCTGATTCTGAAGTGGAACTTGCCGAAACCATTCCAGTCACTCAAGCAGAATTCACACCAACAGCATCAGAACAAACGGTGGATGTGCAAGCGGAATCAGTGACCAGTGACCAGTGACCAGTGACCAGTGACCATTTATCAAGATTTTGGTAAATGGTTACTGAGATTTGATACTGTTTCACACGGAGCAATTTATATGAGGCATAATGGTTAACACATAGTTATATCGCGAAATCAATTCTTGATTCGTAGCAGCCCTGGCTGCAAAAATCACTATTACACTTGTCATCAAAAGTTCTTATATGCTTGTATCTCAGTCGGGAAACTACCAATTTCATAGTTCGAGTGACTTCAAGCTTTACTCCTCCCTAAGTAGTCCTAGCAACATTGTCCCAATGGTGGTAGAACAATCCGGAGTAGGAGAGCGAGCTTTTGATATATACTCTCGTCTGCTGCGCGATCGAATCATTTTTCTAGGAACGCCCATTGATGATGTCGTTTCTAACTCGATTGTTGCCCAGTTGTTGTTTTTAGACGCTGAAGATTCTGAAAAAGACATTCAACTGTACATCAATTCTCCTGGTGGTTCCGTTACGGCAGGCATGGCAATTTATGATACAATCCAGCAAATTCGTCCTGATGTGGTAACAATCTGTTTTGGATTGGCTGCTAGCATGGGGGCATTTTTGTTAACCGCAGGAACTCGTGGCAAGCGGATGTCTCTTCCTGACTCCCGAATTATGATTCACCAACCATTGGGCGGTGCTCAGGGGCAAGCAGTGGACATCGAAATACAAGCCAGAGAAATTCTTTATCATAAATCTAAGTTGAATCAGTTACTGGCTCAGCATACTGGTCAACCATTGGAAAGAGTAGAAGCCGATACTGAACGCGACTTTTTTATGTCGGCAGAAGAGGCAAAAAACTATGGCTTGATCGATCAAGTCATTCTACGACAAAATCTTCCCGTTGCAGGGGAAAACGTCACCGTTCTGAAATAAGAGGCTGGTATGTCTAAGTACGACTCCCATTTAAAGTGTTCATTTTGTGGTAAGTCTCAGGAGCAGGTTCGCAAGCTAATCGCAGGACCGGGAGTCTACATTTGCGATGAATGCGTTGACCTGTGTAATGAAATCCTGGATGAAGAGTTACTAGACACGAATGGGGCAGCGTCGTCTCAACCAGCACCCAGGTCAGAACCACCTCAAAAACGTGCTCGTCGCTCTTCTAATGTGTCGTTCAATCAAATACCGAAGCCGCGAGAGATTAAGAAGTACCTCGACGAACACGTGATTGGTCAAGAGGAAGCCAAAAAAGTGCTCTCAGTCGCCGTATACAATCACTATAAGCGGCTGTCCATAGTTCAGGCGAAAGGCAGTGGCAAAGTATTGGATGATTCTGTAGAACTACAAAAGTCTAATATTCTGCTCATTGGTCCTACTGGGTGTGGAAAGACTCTATTGGCACAAACTCTAGCCAAGATTCTTGATGTCCCCTTTGCTGTGGCTGATGCTACGACCTTAACAGAAGCAGGGTATGTGGGAGAAGATGTGGAAAATATCTTGCTGCGACTGTTACAAGTGGCAGATTTAGATGTTGAGGAAGCACAACGAGGAATTATTTATATTGATGAAATCGATAAGATTGCTCGTAAAAGCGAAAACCCATCAATCACTCGCGATGTTTCTGGCGAAGGTGTACAGCAAGCCTTGCTGAAAATGTTAGAGGGGACGATTGCTAATGTTCCACCCCAAGGAGGGCGCAAGCACCCCTATCAAGACTGCATCCAAATCGATACCAGCAATATCTTATTCATCTGTGGCGGTGCTTTCGTCGGTTTGGAGAAAGTTGTAGATCAGAGAATTGGTAAAAAGTCAATAGGTTTTGTACAACCGGGCGAAGGTCAGACGAAAGACAGGCGCACGGCTGACACTCTGCGTCACCTAGAACCAGACGACCTAGTGAAATTTGGCATGATTCCAGAATTCATCGGGCGGATTCCAATGGTAGCAGTGGTAGAACCGCTAGATGAGGAAGCACTCATGGCGATTCTGACACAACCCCGCAGCGCTTTGGTGAAGCAATACCAAAAACTGCTGAAGATGGACAACGTTCAGCTAGATTTCAAACAAGACGCTCTGCGAGCAATTGCACAGGAAGCATACCGTCGGAAAACGGGAGCAAGGGCACTGCGAGGTATTGTTGAAGAACTGATGTTGGATGTGATGTACGAGTTACCCTCCCGTAAAGACGTGACTCGTTGCACGGTAACCAGAGAAATGGTCGAGAAGCGATCGACAGCTGAATTGTTGGTACATCCATCTTCACTACCAAAACCAGAGTCGGCTTAAAGAATTATGAATTATGAATTATGAATTATGAATGGTAGATTGTGAGTGATGAATTATGAATGATAAATTAGGAATAGTGAGTACTAAATAGTAAAGTTTAGTTTCAAGATTCATAAATTTTTATCATTTCAAAATTCATTAACCTATAATTCAAAACTTGAAATCCCTTTCATAATTCATAATTCATCATTCATCATTCAAAAATGTCATACGTTCATGTTCGTGGCGTTGAGCATTATTACGAGTGGATAAAAAAGCCATCAGAGGTGCGAGAGAAACCCGTGATGGTTTTTGTCCACGGTTGGGCTGGTTCTGGTCGTTACTGGGAGAGTACGGCACGGATTTTGTCAGAACAATTTGATTGCTTGCTCTATGATATGCGTGGCTTTGGACGTTCTTATGGGAAGCCAACTATAGCTCAAGCAAGTGAATTTGTTGCGGAATCTTTTGAATCGCGATCGCCCGAAGCTGAATCTCAAGCTATTCAGGAGTTAACTTATGAGCTTGAGGAATATGCTGAAGATTTGGCAGCTTTGTTAGATGCCTTGCAACTTCAACGAGTGTATATCACTGCTCATTCTACGGGAACGTCAATTGTGACTTTGTTTCTGAATCTTTACCCGCAAAGAGTGGAAAGAGCAATTTTGACTTGCGCTGGAGTTTTTGAGTACGACGAAAAAGCCTTTGCAGCCTTTCATAAATTTGGTGGCTATGTTGTGAAATTCCGCCCTAAGTGGTTGGCGAATATACCGTTTATTGACCGAATGTTTATGGCGCGGTTTTTGCGTCGTCCTATCTCGCCTGCAGAACGCAAAGCTTTTTTGGAAGATTTTCTCCTAGCTGATTATGATGCTGCTTTAGGGACTATATTTACAGCAGTCAGTAAAGCAGCAGCCGAGTCAATGCCACAGGCGTTTGCGGGCATAACAGTGCCTACACTCTTAATTGCTGGGGAGTATGACAAAATTATTCCTGCTGAGATGGGGCGTCAAGCAGCAGCATTGAATGAGAATATTGAATTTACAGTTATTCGAGATACGGCGCATTTTCCCATGTTGGAAGATGCGCCTAATTACTTGTCACGAGTGCGTGAGTTTTTGCAGTTGGAAAGCCATACGATTTTGGATTTTGGATTTTAGATTTATGAGGGATTGCCTGAAATCACGGAAGCAGAAAAAGCTTCTTTGGATGAACTGCGGCGTAGATATTTGTATCATCGTACTGCGGGGGATTTGTTAGAGGGGACGGTGTTACTGTTGGTGGTGTCACCCTTGTTGGCAGTGGCGGGGTTTTACGATCCTCCTTTTATGATTAAGGCTGAACCATCTGTAGATTTGGTACTCAATGATGGCGAAGAGGTGCTGCGCGGACGGATTGATGTTTTGGTGCTGCAAAATCAGTTTTGGGTTATGGTGGTAGAGTCTAAAAAAACTGCGCTGTCGGTTGTGTCAGCTTTACCACAAGCGCTGGCTTATCTTATGGCTAACCCGTACCCTAGTAAGCCCGTGTGTGGCATGGTGACGAATGGGGACGATATTTTATTTGTTAAGTTGAGTCAAGAGGGTACTCCTCAGTACGATTTATCGCGGGTTTTTACTTTGTTTACCTCCGCTAGAGAGCTTTATAGTGTTTTGCAAATTCTGAAGAAGATTGGTCAAGTGAAGTTAAGTTAATCCAGAAACTCACCTCGTTCCCAGGCTCCGCCTGGGAACGAGAGGATGAGAGGATGATTCGACATTGTGCTTAGATGTAGGTTAAGATTATCACAATTTATATATAAGTAATATGGCGGAAACTGGGAAAGTTAGAGTTGCTAAGGATAAGGCTGAGTTAGTAAAAGCTTTAACTTCGTCTGATAGTACAACGGGTCCTTTCCAAACTTACGCTGATGCGATCGCTTTTGCTGCGGCTTTGGGTGCGAAGCATAAACGGCGTGTGGCGTTGGGGGAGATATCTAAACGGGAACCTGCTCCTATAGGACAAGAAATTTTTGTATCTAGAGGATATGATTTAGTCATTAAGTTATTGGGAGTAACTGCAACTCAAGATATTAATATTCTCTCTTCTCAAGAGGCAAAGTTTGAAAATGAACGTCTTCGTATTTTTGAGGAATATGCTAACGGGGGTTTGGAGATTTTACAAGCTGAAGTTCGGGGTACGGTAGATTATTTGGAGCGCATTTTGCTGCTTCTGAGTTCTGAACGATTTGAGCAAGAAGGGGAAGACAAGGAATTTAATTTAACTAAATTCCTCGTATAAATCGACTACTTTACTTTATTTAACAAAGGTAAAGTAAAATGTTTTTTATGAAATTATTCTTCATCATGTTCGTTCTCATCTTCAGATATTTGTTTTTCTGAAGATTGATTGTATGCTTCAGGCAAGCCTGCTGCTAGTACGGAAGAAAACCTATCCCGAACCATATTTTCTTTTTGCTGAGAATTCATTTTTTCATGGTCTTTCCCATAAAAAGCGTTTGTATCAAAACCTCTATATAATGTTCTATAAGCATCATTACAACCTGGCCATTGAGCTTTATTTGTATCTGCGCTAAAGAAACGAAGCAGTTTTCTCTTTGACAGGGTTTCTAGCCTGTTATATCCATCAATTTCGACTTTACGAGAACCGAAGTACCACAAGCACAGTAAGGAAAATATTCTATCTTCTACAGCTTTTGCAACCTTAATTTTACAGTAAATTTCAACCTGGTGAGGTACAAAAATTACCCCCCTCTGTCCCCCCTTACAAAGGGGGGATGAAAGGGGGGTGTACCTCATGAGACTGAGAAAGGCTATATCATGAAAAGTTCAGGATTCTCTGCAACAGATTGTTCTAGCTGGAAGCGACGATACCAAGCATAGACGCCAGTCAAACTGGGAATGCGATTTAAAATAGCATTGGTTCCGCGTATCTGTGCTAAATCGTACAACCAAATATTCTCACCTAGCTGTTGTACAGCATCATCACTGACAGGCCATACCACAAATCAAACTCCTTTTATACACTTCGTCCTACCGTAGCACAAAAGTATATAAACGGCTATACATAGTGATGTAATTCTAAGCAGTATTACAGAACAGGCGGAAGTCCTACTTGCTTGGGTTCAACGAAGTTGCCATCAAAACCTATTGTTTTATTTTCAATGGTTCTAACTTTAGCTAAATCTTTACGCAGTTCGGCACGGTCAAGATTATCCTGAGTACCGCCTAGAATATATATCAATATTCTGGTCGCTAGATCCTTGCCTGCAACCTGTACCCGCTTTTTATTTGGATCGTATAAAACTCCATACCAAATAGATTGAGGGTGCTCCATACCACTAAAGCCCCCCTCTCGGTCAAACTGACGAAGCTTTTTAAATATATCTTCCAAGGAAAACTCTTTTTTAAAGACTAAAATACCAAGAGCTTGAACTATGGCAACTTGACCAACAGGACGGAAAAGCAAATTTCCTTCACCTCCATCCTTTTCAAAGCTGAAACGTCTCAATAAAGGTGTATCTTCATCATCCAGAATTCTGTAACTTGGCAAGACTGCCAAATAATCGAAAAGTTTATAAAAAGTTCTAATTCCTTCTTCGAGTTCTTCATCAGTTGGTCGTAGAGGAATTAAACCTTTGTCTATAGGTTTCCAGTGAGGGTACTTTTGTCCTAAGTACCGTTCAGACATTTCTTTAAGAGCTTGAAGTGTTGTCAACACTGTCGATTTCGCTGCAACTGTTGCACTATCCCAATTAACCCGTGGTTTGCGATCGAGACGCTGTTCAAAAAGTGGATGAGTGGTGGCGATTTTTCTGGCAACGATCGCAAAACCATCATCCTCATTGAGCTGCACTAACTGACCTTTAGTCAAAGGCGCAGCCATTAAGTTAACATGAACGAAGATAGATCTCACCCGTCGCCTTGCTCGATCGCGAGTTTCTCCGGCAGCCACTGCACAAATAAACTCAATCCCAATTTTCTCCTTAGGCAAGCTTTCTAGATAAGCAGGCTGAACCTGATAATGCTCAAGCAAATCAGCCACAGTCATCAAGGTATCGTCAGGGGATTTATCTTTCTTGTACTTTTGGAGTTTACCAGTTTTAAGCAACTCCATTACTCCTTGCGCTCCCATCAGTCGGTGTTGACCATCTAGTGCATAAATAGTTACATCCTCTTCAGAAACGTTGAGCAAACCAACTTTACCATCGGTATCTAATGGCATGAACTCAGTGGTGGGTTTTCTAGCGCGTCCGTTGTCGCCCCATTCCAAGGAAGCACAATCATCTACCCAAGGGCGAGCGATCGCTACAAGAACAGGAGGAAATTTATGATTTTTCCGAGTAGCTAAATATTGCGTTAAGGGGAGTTGACGGGACCAATCAAGGGGACGCTGTTGAATTTCGTCAATACTCTCAGCGTCAATTTCCACGTTATCTGTTTGGTGGTTGTACTTTTGCTGTAAAAGGGGTAGAGCAGAGGCAAAGCAAACCCTCTGGGCAAACCATTCTAAGGAGACAGAACCTATATATGACTCAATACCGCCCATCTCCGTTTTTTGGACGAGAATCCAATCCTTAGTACTCAGAAATTTATCCAGCAGCAAAGAAATTGCTTTCTTATCCTGGCTTTCTCTTTCTAGAGAATCGTCAGCGCTTCCAGTAGCCCCATCGGATGCACTTTTCTTCATAACTATTTTTAAAAACTATTCGCTCTACTATACAATTTAAAAATTCAGTTTAAATACACAAGTTTTTAAAAACCATTCGCTTTACAATACAAGGACTGCTTTCTGAGCCTCCCTAGAGAAAGCAACTAACTGTCTGTCTTTTCAGAGGAAAGAGAGAAATGGCTACAGCACCACAGTCTGAAAATAAAAATAAGCCAGCCCGTACTGTGGCAGAGTTAGTGGATGACATCCAAGCTCTTACCACTGAAATCCAAGAACTATACTGCTTAGATGGAATACCCTGGATTATAGGAGTCTCTTGGGGCAAAGATTCTAGCGCCGTATTGCAACTCATCTGGAATGCGATCGCCACTCTTCCTCAAGAAAAACGAACTAAAACAATCCATGTGATTACAACTGATACTCTGGTAGAAAACCCTGTAGTTTCCGCTTGGGTTCGCAAATCAATCCAAAATCTCAAGTTGGCGGCTAAAGAACAGGAGATACCAATTGAACCGCATCTGCTTGAACCAGTAGTTCAAGATAGATTTTGGGTTAACTTGATTGGTAAAGGTTACCCAGCACCACGCATTCAGTTTCGTTGGTGTACTCAACGCTTGAAAATTAATCCCGCTAACCAGTTTATTCGTGAGATGGTTAGAGCAAGTGGTGAAACAATTCTTGTCCTAGGTACTCGTAAGGCAGAAAGCTTCAAACGTGCTGCAACAATGCAAAAGCATCAAATGGGCAGGGTTCGCGATCGCCTCAGTCCAAATGCGAGTCTACCTAATTCTCTGATTTACACTCCCATTGAAGACTGGAGTAATAATGATGTCTGGATCTACTTAAATCAGTGGGACAATCCTTGGGGACAAAGCAATAAAGACTTATTCAATATGTACCGAGGTGCAACAGCAGACAATGAATGCCCCTTAGTTGTTGATACATCGACTCCAAGTTGTGGCGATTCTAGATTTGGCTGCTGGGTTTGTACTATGGTTAATCAGGATAAGTCGATGGAGGCAATGATCCAAAATGATGAAGAAAAAGAATGGATGCAGCCTCTGTTAGATATACGAAATGAATTAGACTTAAAAGACGATCGAGACAGAAGAGATTTCCGACGTATATGGGGAAATGTTCAACTATTTGAGCGCAATGTAAATGGCAAAATAGCAGTAGAGCCAATACCCGGTCCCTATACTAAATATTGGCGGGAATATTGGTTGAGAAAGGTTTTAGAAGCACAAACACAAGTTCGCCGCACATCTCCAGAAAATATGCGTGATATCACCTTAATTTCTGCAGCAGAATTGAGTGAGATTCGACGTATTTGGTTGGAAGAAAAACACGAGTTTGATGATAGTTTACCGCGCATTTATAAGGAAGCTACAGGTGAACCTTTCTCAGATCCGCGTCCTGATAATGACTATAAGTTGCTTGGTATCGATGAATGGGCAGTACTAAAGGAAGTTTGTGACGGTGATGATATGCACTTAGAACTAATGGCAAAACTACTGGATACAGAACGCCAGTTTCTGATGAAAACGCGTCGTGTAGGAATATACGAAGCCTTAGAAGACTGTTTTAAGACGAGTTCTCATACTCGCGAGCAAGCAATTGATAACGCTTACACAAAACTTGAGTTGAAAACAGCGATTGACAAAGGTGACGTTGAAAAGATCAAGCAGTTGACTTTGGGTGATGTTGAGACAGATGGAAAAATAGATCTGATAAATGAGCTACCCGCCACATCCGCTACAGAATCTGCCTCTACAGAGAGTACCAAAGAACAAATTTGGGCAAACAAAAAATTCCGAAACAAGAAATCTATGCCCTAAAGCTGCTCCTCATCTTTTATGGAATCATCCAGGTATAACCTGATGAACTACCATTACCCTTGCTACCTTTAGCTCATTCCCACACAGAACGTGGGAATGCCTATTTGTGGGCTTCTACCTCAAATCTTTTAAAAACTAATTACAAGAGGCAGATCCTCCCTAAACGCATTCCCAGACTCATGGGGAAAACGAGAAAAAATCATGAAATTTATTGAACTTGTACTGCAAAATTTTGGTCCTTACTCTGGGCGTCAAGTCATCAATCTCGATCCAAAAATTGATGAAGAAAATTCTCGCTCAATTATCCTTATAGGTGGAATGAATGGTGAAGGTAAAACTACTCTCATGGATGCTATTCGCCTTGCACTTTATGGGCATCGTGCTCAATGTTCTACTCGCGGAAATTTGAGTTACGGTGACTTTCTTACCCAATGTGTAAACAGCCACACTCCACCAAATCAAGATACTCGGATTGAATTAGTTTTTGAACATATCGAAAATGGTGAGCCAGTACAATATCGAATAGTACGATATTGGACAAAAAATCCTAAAGATGCTAAAGACAACTTAGGTATTTTGAACACAAAGGATGAAACTTGGCCTCTTTCTTCATTAGTTAATATCTGGGACGAGTACATTGAAAATCTACTCCCATTAGGAATTTCTAATTTATTTCTTTTTGATGGTGAACAGGTAAAAGATCTAGCAGAGCAAGACACACCTCCATCTTTTATAGGTGAGGCAATTCGCTCTCTTTTAGGTCTAGAGTTGGTAGAACGTTTAGCATTTGATATAGAAATATTGGTCAATCGTAAACGTAAAGAAATGGCAAATGCTAAAGATTTGATAGATTTAGAGGAAATAGAAAAAAAGCTAAAAAAGCAAGAGGAAGAAAAGGAATCAACAAAAAATCAGTTAACAAAAGTAGAAAAACAATTACAAGCAGCAGAAAACGAACAGAAAGAAGCATTTAATAAATTCCTTACTGAAGGTGGTAAAATTGCTAGCGAACGGAACCAGCTAGAAATACAACAAAAGGAAAAAATCTCTGAGACAAACAAAGTACGTCAGGAGCTATGTCAATCAGCTGGTGGTGCTCTACCACTAGCATTAATAGAATCTTTACTCACTCAGGTACAGATGCAAGGAGAAAAAGAATTTCGCATACAACAGGTTCAAATAGCAAAAAATATTATTCTTGAGCGAGATAAACGCTTAATTGAGTGTATTAGTCAGTTAGGAATTTCAGAAGATTATAAGGATAAAATTCAAATAATCTTCGAGCAAGAAAGTCAGAGCTTACAACAAGAAGAAAGCGCTAATGTTTGGTTATTTGCTGATGTTGAAAGCTTAAATCAGCTCTATCAATTACAAGGCTCTTTAAAAAGGTTAAAAAGTCATACTAATCAACAAGTGAAAAATCTGAAGAGTCAAGAAAAAGAAATTGAAATTTTTGAAAGAAAATTACAGACAGCAGCATTACCAGAAGATTATCAAAAGTTAGTAGATATATTGGAAGCAGCACAAAGTAAATTAGCTGAAAGAAAAATATTTCACGAAAGAATTAAACATCGTTTAGAGAAATTAGAGAGTGAAGTCAAAGAAACAAAAAAGGC
The DNA here is from genome assembly GCF_009725235.1 of Scytonema sp. UIC 10036. Next base: position 16,835 of record NZ_WJFC01000015.1, on the reverse strand, counting down.
TTTACAAGAATATACTAAACAAAATCTAGATACAAAAAATTATGAACATATAATTGCTGTATCTACCAAAGTCCAACAGACACTCAGTCTCTTCCGCGAACGCTTAACTCTGAAAAAACTTAATACGTTGGAAGAGAAAGTGACTGAGTGTTTTCGCTACCTACTGCACAAGTCTGATTTGGTACATCGTATAGTCATTGATACTGATACTTTTGGTCTCTCTTTGTACGATTTACAAGGTAAGATGGTTCCAAAACATCGTTTATCTGCAGGAGAGAAGCAACTTTTAGCGATCGCATTCCTTTGGGGATTGGCTCGTGTTTCCGGGCATCAATTGCCTGTAGCAATTGATACTCCTTTAGGAAGGCTAGATTCTTCTCACCGCACTAACTTAGTTGAGCGTTACTTTCCCTCAGCTTCTCATCAGGTAATTCTACTTTCTACCGATACAGAAATTGCAGAAAAAGAATTTAAAGCCTTGCAAGAAAATGATGCGATCGCTCGTAAATATCTCTTGCAATACAATCCATTAACCCGTCAAACAACGGTTAAAGAAGGGTATTTTTGGTAATTTATAACATTTTGCTTTTTGCATTCAGAATACCTTATCTACATTTTTCTTCATTCCATAGCAATCCTAGATTATTTGTGAAAAGTGAGACCGCTGCGAGGCTCCGCCTAGGAACGAGGTAGACGAGGTGGGGGGTCAGATTCTTGATTCGCCAACAGTATCCTTTAAGAAGTCGGGGATCTGGACACTATCAGTGAAGTACTTTATCCTGAAGTGTTTGCGCTGCACATGAAATAATCTCCATAATGTAGCTCAAACATCGTGTTTTTCTTCATACCTACGCCACTGTCTACCCATGGAACCTCCCATTGACCGGATAAAACTCTCACAAACAGCAAAAGAACAACTTATCAAACTCAAACGCAATACCAAAATTGAAAACTGGAACGTGTTGTGTCGTTGGGGTTTTTGTCGTTCTCTTGCAGAACCAACACCTCCATCACCCGTACCCATACCAGCTGATAGCAACGTTGAAATGACATGGTCAGTATTTGGTGGCGAGATGTCCGATATTCTGTTACTTGCGCTCAAGCAACGCTGTTACAACGATGGCTTTGGGACAGATAAAGAAACTCTTGCCACGCAGTTTCGCCTTCACTTACATCGCGGTATCGGTTACTTAGCTGGCGATCCAAATATTAAGGAAAATTGAGAGATTTGATTGAATTGGCAATTGAGGGAATAGGGGGGTAGGGGGTAGGGGTTAGGGGCTAGGGAAGAGGGATTAGGGATAAGGAGAATTGAATTATTTTGACAACGTTTCACAAATTTATTTCCTACCCCCTACCCTCTACCCTCTACTCCCTACCCCCTACCCCCTAAATTGGCATCTTTGCCTGACACTACTTTATAAATGTGGCAACATAACTCACATCGTCCGGATACCGGAGGAGAATATTAAAACTGTGAAAGCAATATTATCAATACAAGAGGTTTTTATAAGCCGCAAAATGGCAACGCTGTTATTGCTGGGTTTTGCATCTGGTTTGCCGTTGTTTTTAACAGGGACGACCTTGAAAGCTTGGATGACAGTGGAAAAGGTGGATTTGGCATCTATTGGGCTGTTTAGCTTGGTGGCTTTGCCTTACTCCTTTAAGTTTATCTGGTCGCCTCTAATCGATCGCTTTGCACTGCCATTTTTGGGACGGCGTCGCGGTTGGTTAATTGTTCTACAGATTGGGTTGTTGTTGACTATTGCTCTGATGGCTTTTCAACAGCCCAAGCAAGCACTACAACTTTTAGCTGTTAACGCTATTGCGATCGCTTTTTTCAGCGCAACTCAAGATATTGTCGCTGACGCCTATCGAACTGATGTCCTGAAACAATCGGAAATGGGCGCTGGTGCAGCAATTTTCGTTTTAGGTTACCGAGCTGCATTGTTGCTTACCGGTTCTCTAGCGCTCATACTTGCTGATAGGATACCTTGGTCATCGGTTTATTTGTTGATGGCCTTAAGCATGGCAATTGGAATTTTTGGTACTCTATTGGCACCAGAACCAAAGCATATTAACCCGCCAGAATCTTTAGGAGAAGCTGTACTTTTACCGTTTGGGGAATTTTTCCAAAGACGGGGGGTATTGCAGGGCTTCTTAGTTTTGGTGTTTATTGTTCTCTATAAACTAGGTGATGCTTTCTTAAGCAGTATGTCAACACCTTTTTTGATTCAAACAGGGTTTACCCTCACTGATATTGGCGCAATTCAAACTGGTATGGGATTGATTGCGACAATTGTTGGAACTCTCGTTGGGGGAGCAATTTTGAGTCAAATTGGTATTAATCGCTCCCTATGGGTGTTTGGCGCTTTGCAAGCCGTAAGTAACTTAGCTTACTTTGGACTTGCACAACTAGGTAAAAACTATCAGTTTTTGGTACTTACCATTAACATAGAGAACTTTTGTGGTGGATTGGGAACAGCAGCGTTTGTTGCCTTTTTAATGAGTCAATGCAATCAGCGCTTTTCTGCAACTCAGTATGCTTTACTCTCCAGCTTTATGGCTGTCAGCCGTGATGTTTTAGTTGCTCCATCGGGAGTTGTAGCAAAAGATATGGGTTGGCCAGCATTTTTCCTAATTAGTATCGCAGCTGCTGTACCCGGTTTGCTTTTACTACCATGGTTTGCTCCTTGGAATCAACAACCAGAACCAATGAAGAGACCCGGACTTGACTATGAGGAATAAGAATTATGGGGCAGAAGCTCATCATTAGTACCGCAACAGTTATTCTTTTAATCACTGGCGTACTACTTGGCTACGTTCTTTCCCAGCTAGTTCTGGGATTTTTACCACTTAACTTGTTCACTTTTCTAGGAACATTTAGCCTAATTGTCATTTTTGGTACGCTGTATTATGTCTTATTTTGGGAATTTAGAAGGCAGCAGTCACCGTCATCTCGACCTTCTTCTTCTAGTGGAAGTAAGCCCCAGCCTCAGAGTGATGAGCGTATACCTGATGACAGTCTTAAGAATAAGCTGATTAGTCTGTTATCTGGTGACATTTCCACTGCTGAACGACTCGTCGAGCAGGCAAAGCAAGATTTTCCCGGCATGCCGGAAAATTGGTATTGGGAAAAAACTATTGCCGATTTGGAACGCGATCGCCGATAACTTTGTCTCCTGATACCATTTTGGATTTTAGATTTTAGATTTTGGATTGAGAAAGTCATGCCTTGACTTGATTTCAACCAACAATCTCTCGCATTCTTTATTTAATATGGTATGAGAGCTCCAAAGTCGCTAAAATAAATTAAGTCAGCTTAATATTTCTTAAGCTAGTTATCATAATGATTTGCTGTTCCAAGCATTCTGTGTTATGGCTATTTTCCGACAGTATATTGCGCCGCTACTTGTAGTGCTGATATTTTTTGTTGCCCTTGTGGCAGTTAGCGCTCGCATCTTCCTACCCTCAGATATGGCAGCACCTGCACCTATTGGAGAATTGGGAATGTTGTTGGTTAGGAGTTAGTGGTTAGTAGTTAGTGGTTAGTAGTTAGTGGTTAGTAGTTAGTGGTTAGTAGTTAGTGGTTAGTGGCGTGGGACAGGCGAGACGCCTGTCTCACCACTAACTACCTTTAAAAAAAATATAAAACTTTTCCCCATTTAGTTTTGGAATCTTTACTACCTGATTATATTGTTCGCCGTGGTTCTACTCTAGACCGCGCCCTATTGGTCAAGTTCATGCAGCGAACTTACCAAGAACTTTTCCCAGAGCAACAGGATTTTTCTCATTTATTACAAACAGTCGAGCAGTATTTTTCTAGTAAAACACCTGTGTGGTGGGTTTTTGTAAGACAGAGGGACAAGGAAGACAAGGAAGACAAGGAAGACAAGGAAGACAAGGGAGCATCTTCTACCATGTCTACCCCTTCTCCCATGTCTACCTCCTCCTCCCCTCAGTCTCCCGTCGCCTGTATCTGGGTGGGAAATGCTATCGATCAGATACAGGGAACTCGTCACTCTCATATTTTCTTACTTTACGTTGTGCCAGAACATCGGCGACAGGGCATTGCTAAAGCTTTGATGCTTTATGTGGAAAATTGGGCAAAGGCTAGAGGCGATCGCCAGATAGCATTACAAGTGTTTGAGTCGAATGCACCCGCATACAATCTTTACAATCAGCTTGGCTATCAAACTCAATCACTGTGGATGTTGAAACCTCTTAACAGTAACGAATAAAATTTATGCGTAAGTGCAATATTGAGCCAGAAAACTTATACGTCTTCACTTCGTGACACGAAGGGTTTTATATTAATCCCTATCAGGGATTAATACACGATATGTATGACGAAGAAGACCTAAGCTTACTTGATGATATAGAAATAGAACTGGAAAGCCCCCTAGACCATTTAGGACCACTAACTGCGGAAGCAGAAACACCTAAGCCCAATCCAGAGGCAATGCTAGCTCTATTGGAACATCCAGAACCACAGCAAAGAATGCTGGCTTCTCGTGCTTTTTGTGACATAGAAGATGCACGAGCTATTCCGCATTTGATTCATTTGTTAACTGATACTTGCCCTTTGGTGCGAGTGAGTGCGGCATATGCTATTGGACGCAACCCAAGCCCAGATGCCGTGGAGCCATTAATTACCCAATTAAACCGAGATTGGAACGGTTACGCACGTAAAGGCATTATTTGGGCATTGGGAAACTGTCGCGATCGCCGTTCTTTAGCGCCCCTCACAGATGCGTTAAGAACCGATATTTCAGCAGTACGTTTGTGGGCGGCAAGCGCCCTAGTTCAGATGGCAGATGTAGGTTATGAAGCAGTTGTGGGGGCAATACCACCCTTGATTGAAGCATTGGTGCAAGACCCGGTTGCCCCTGTGCGAAGTAATTGTGCCTGGGCATTAGGGCAATTGTGCCGCGAACTCCCTTCTAATGTCGTCTATGCCACAGCTATAGACGCTTTAATTCAAGCTTTTGCTGAAGACAAAGATTTAGGAGTTAGGGAGGATGCCAAAGCCGCTATTTTAGGTATCGGTGATACCCGTGGACTCCAGATGATAGAAACCCTCGAACTTGAGGGATGGTTTTGATGTGTGTCGGTTGTTAGTTGTTGGTTGTTAGTTGTTGGTTGTTAGTTGTTAGTTGTTGGTTGCGGCTAATAACCACTAACCACTAACCACCAACCACCAACTACTAACCACTAACCACCAACCACCAACTACTAACCACTAACCACTAACCCTGATACTGAATCCTATAAATCCGATTGTTAGCTTCCTCGGTAACCAAAAGACTACCGTCGGGTAAGACAAGTAAGCCTACAGGACGCCCCCAAGTTGTGGGTATAGAAGGGTCAAGTAGAAATCCTGTAAGGAAGTCTTCATAGTAGCCTTGGGGTCTCCCTTGACTATCAAAAGGCACAAAGACAATTTTGTAACCAGTACCGCGATCGCGATTCCAAGAACCGCGAAAGGCAACAAAAGCACCGTTCCGGTATTTTTGCGGAAAGGTCTGACCGTCATAAAACTGCAACCCCAAGGCTGCTGAATGTGCTTGAAATAAAACATCTGGGGTACGAGTGCGGGCTGCTAAGTCAGGTCGTTTGCTCTTGTTACCTGTTGCTTGGCGGGGATCGATATTATTGGGTGTTAAGTACGTATACGGCCATCCGTAGAATTCTCCCTGCTGAATGCGAGTGAAGTAGTCTGGTACTAAATCATCTCCTATACCGTCTCGTTCGTTGACAGTTGTGTAAAGTTCTTTTGTTACAGGGTGAAAGTCCAGACCAACTGGGTTACGCAAACCAGAGGCAAAGGTTTGTCGTCCACTCCCATCTAAGTTTATAACTTGTACGGAAGCCCTTGGTAGTGGTTCTTCATCTACATTACTTTCGGAACCAATGGAAACGTATATTTTTTTACTATCTGGTGATGACACCACGTTACGAGTCCAGTGCTGATTGTATCCACCACCTGGTAGGTCAGCGATTTTTTGTCCGGTACCACTGAGTTGCTGTTGACCTTGTTGGTAAGGAAATTTCAGGACAGCATCAGTGTTACCCAAAAAGAAGGCATTACCTGCAAAAGCCATACCAAAGGGAATATTGAGTCCATTTGCAGAACTAGCAAATGTCTCTTTAACATCAGCTACTCCATCACCGTTGGTATCTTTAAGTAAACGAATGCGATTTTGTCTGGTTTCTGTCACTAAAACATCTCCACTAGGAGTTAAAGCTAACCAACGTGGTGCATCCAACCCATCCGCAAAAACGTTAACGACAAAGCCAGAAGGTACGCGCAGAGTGGGTTTTGCAGGAATCGGTACGACTTGGGGTCTTTTTGAAGCACTGTCAGTTGCAAACGGTTTTGGTAAACCTTTGAGGTCAATATTAATAGGTGTAGGAGACAATGTTTCAGTCGGAATAACATTTTGTGTTTGCGCCGAATTCTGTGCTAGTTGAGCAGAGGGTGCAGAAGCTTGGGGTGTAGATTTTTCTGGGTAAGCACTAGTTCGATCGCATGGCAGCGCCGCCGTACCCGGCTTATCGCAAGCTGCTATACCCAGAAACAGAAACAGCAGCAACCAACGCAGAGATTTCATGGCAGTCCCCGTACTACTTTCAAGTACAACACCTTCAGTTTAACCTTTGCCCAATGCCCTTTGCCCAATGCCCTTTGCCCAATGCCCATTAGTCACTGATTACTGAACAAACTTTCCTCAATCGACTGCCGCAGTCTAGCATTGACGCGATCGCTACTATTTAGGCAATCAAAGAGCAATTTGTTGGCATCCCAGTACTGCTGTAGTGATTCCAACTCATTCTCTGTAAACTGCCAGTCGTAGCCAATATCACGCTTACTGATGGCTAAAGAACGCAATTCTTCAGTCCAAGTTTCTCCATTTGCCCACCACCACGCTTTGACGGCTTCTCTCCCTTCTAAAAAATGAGGTAACTGATTTTTTAGGTTTTGTAGTGATGTTTGTAATGAAGGATTTTGCCCTAATAAGTGTTCTAAATCGAGAGATAGCTCGATTGCAGATAGTCTTTGGAAGAAAATATCCGCAGTCATGGCTAAACTGACTGTTAGAGCATAAGTCAAAGCTAAATCTAAGGCTAAATCGACAACTAGTGTACCTGCAAACTTTTTATCTAATGTCAAAGTAAAACTTTGATTTCCGGCTAGAGAATGGTTCGGAGGAAGGGCAAGGGTAAAGTAAAAGGAACGCACGCTGGCTGGGTGATAAGATGCGATCGCATGGCAGCGCCGCCGTACCCGGTTTATCCCACTTGCCTTTTGATTTATCCATCTGAGAAATTGCTGTAATTTTTCATTTGAAGCTACCAGAATATTAATTTGTTGTTTCATTAACAACCACAAATCATCTGCAGTGTATAGCATTTCCGCAACTAGCAAAAAAACTTCTCGCCAAGACTTTTCATTTATATAAGTTGCAAATTCTTGCAATGTTTGCCGATTGGCGGTGGCAACAATTTCTCTTGCCGTCAAATATTCATGAAAAGTTAAATGAGAGAAAGAATAAATGCCTCGTGCTTGTTCCACTAAGAGTCCGTGCTGTGCTTCTATAGATTTTAACACGGCTTTACTATCTAATTGCAAAGCATCTACATCAGTAGGTGCTTGTCCCAAATGGCTGAGGTAATTGCCAATAAGTTGCTGGATTTGACTCTCAGAAAAAAAGTAACTACTTCGAGCAAAAGTACTTGCTGCTATATGACTGAGTAACTTTATTTTCTGTAATAAAGATAGATTATGATAAAACTCATCTCGTTTAATCCCTCTAGCTTCATCCCATCGCACCAACAATAAATCTAAACCTTGTCTATAAAGTTCGGAACGGAGGCGGGGAAAATGTTTGAACTGTTGAAAAACCAAGCAGGTAAGGTTAAGAAGAATGGGTATGGTAACTAGTTCTTTAATGTGATAATTTTCGGGTAATTCTAGCTTTTGCATAAAGTCAGCAGCTAGGACTTTTCCTCTTAACGGATAAGCTTTAGCAGTAGATAAAAACCATTTCTCAACAAATGCCCAAATTTGCGATTTAGTAAAATCTGCAATTTCAACTTGAGTAAATCCTTTAAATTTGTATTTTTGCGCTGCAATACGACAACTTATAACGATTTGATTTTTATAAAAATGTTCGGTAAAGTAACGGATTTCTTTAATGACTTTATCGCTCTCTTTATTTGTGACTTCATCTAAACCATCTAGTAGGATAATTGCCTTACCATAATGAAGTATTGTTTCTATTTCTTGCTCCAAAATTTCGCAAGTCTTAGCTGACTGCCCTAAATAATTCAATAAACTAATATTGGCACTTGCATTTGTGTCTTCGGCAAAACTTTTTAAACTTACAAAAAATGGCAAACAATCTGGTTTGAAATCTCCATTGTTGCACCGAATTGCAATTGATTGTAAAAAGGTAGTTTTGCCAGATCCCGGTTTACCCAATACCATCAGCTTAGAATATTTTAACGCTGCCCGCTCCCCTGCAATTCTTTCTTGATGTAATTGACTCAAGGCAAAACGACCAAATTCAAGCTGTGTATTGCTTTGATTAGAAGAATAACGGTTATTTCTGTTAACCGTAAAGTTTTGTAGCTCGCTTATATCCAGCCATCGCTGACTGGTAATTTCTTCTAAAATATTGACATCAATATAAAGCTCATCTAGGTTTAAAGGCTGAGCTATATCTAAAACGTACAGAGTACCGCACTGGTCTTGAATCTTTTCATAGTAGGCATCTCGGGCTTTTTGTACTAAAGCATCGATATCTGTGGGATTTTTTTGTGTCTCATCTAAAATTGTTGCCAGTTCAATATCGGGCTTTTGGACAATTTCTTCTGGATTTAAATCTAGTAAATTACAAATCTCGTGAAAGACGTAACGTTCAACAGGTTTCCCACTAAAAAACTTCCAAATTGGTTGCCGAGTGTCTAAGCCAACTTCAGATGCTAGGCATTCTTGTGTCCAACCTTTCAGTTTAAAAGCATATTTCGCTTTTCTTATTCCCTCAGCTGAGGCTTGGAGCGATCGCTTTGCCATATTCTATAACAAATGATTTTTCGTACATATTTTACACAATTTTATACAATGTATACGCAAAGTGAAATAGCAAATCACACATCATCTCAAACATGAGTAGTTCATAATAGTATCAAAGTCAGCCAATTAACCAATAATAAATTCAAACACTTAAGGCATCACCACAAAATCAGCCTACTGAGGATAATGCCTTAAGAGTTTTCTTTTTTGCCATCAAGCACATGGAAGCAGTACTTGCACAACAGTTTTCTCTCCGGGCTGACTGTAAATTTGGAGTTCACCTCCATGTAATTCTGCTATGCGCTTAACAATGCTTAATCCCAAACCAGAGCCTTGCTGTTCGTAAAGTTTTCGCTCAAATTGCCGATAAGCCCCCAAATCGGAAATTTGGGTGCTTGTCATACCTCTACCAAAGTCAGTAAATGATAGAGCAAATATTCGTTTGATAACAGTACTTTCTACACAGATAGAGGTTCCCGGCGATGAGAATTTTAAAGCATTGTCTAATAATTCTTCAGTTATTTTATAAAGTTTAGTTTCACACATCCTTAAGCTACAAGATTTTTGGAAATTGACGCTTACATCTGCTCCACGTCCTGATTTTTCAGCTTTTTCACTGATTAATCTTTGCAATCCCATTGTGGGGAATGCAGTTTTGTGGTTTTGAAGTAACTTTATTCTCTGCGGATCTGTCGCTGTGATTTCTAATTCTGCATAAAGCAAAAATTTTTGAATTAGTCTATATAGCCGTTCACCCGATTTATGAATGCCTTCAGCCATTTCACGGATTTCGTGAGAGGTAAGGTTGTCAACTTCTTTAATAAGAAGTTCTGAAAAACCCAAAATTCCATTGAGTGGTGTCCGCATTTCATGGGGAAGTGACATAGCAATATTGCTACGCAATTCATCCAACTTTTTTTGTGATTGTTGACGAATAGCAGCTTGCTTTTCCAATCTTGAGGAAATAGCTGCTAGTAATTCTACCCTGGTAAAAGGTTTGGTTAAGTAATCATCAGCCCCCAAAACCATTCCTTGGCGCACATCAGCTTTTTCGCACTTAGCAGTCAAAAAAATAAATGGAATTGTTGCTGTTAGCGGTTGTTGACGTAATTTCTGCAAAACATCATGCCCGTCTAGTTCTGGCATCATAACATCGCATATAATGAGATCCGGCACTTCCTCATGAGCTAATTGCACACCGATTAGCCCATTTTCTGCAGCAACAACCTTGAAATTCTCATAGGTGAGTAATTCTATCAAATTTTGCCGCACGCTTGTCTCATCTTCTATGACTAGAATTTTGTGCCTATTGTCATTTGTCATTTGTCATTTGTCATTTGTCATTTGTCATTTGCCATTTGTCATTTGTCATTTATCTTTGTTGTTTGCTGACCTCTAGTTACTTAAGTTATCTTTTCATTAATTTTCTTGAAAATATAATTTATATATGATTTTTTACCATTCAATATCTTCTTCAAAAACCACTAACAACTAACAACTAACAACTAACAACTAACCACTAACCACTAACCACTAACCATGTACGGGCGTAAGGCATTACGCCCCTACTAACCTTTTGTCCTCTATTAACATTTTTTCAAACTCTGGGGCTGGTAACGGACGGCTAAATAGGAACCCTTGCATGGCATCACAGTTGTAAGTTCGTAAAAATTCTAATTCTTGTTCTGTCTCTACACCTTCAGCTATGACCTTGAGATTCATATTGTGTGCCATTTGAATTAATGCTGTGGTAATTGCTGCTTTCTGTGGATCGCTGGCAACATTTTGAATGAAGTAACGATCTATTTTTAATGTATTGACAGGCAATTGTTTTAGATAAACTAAAGAAGAATAACCTGTTCCAAAATCATCAATAGCAATTTGTACTCCTAAAGAGTTGACTTTCTGTATATTCTGAAGAGCAGAGTCTACATTTTGCATAATCATGCTTTCTGTTAATTCTAGCCCTATGCGATCGGCTACTAGGTTATTGTTCAGTAAAAATTTAATAATCTTTTGACTAAATTCAGGCTGTATCAATTCACACACTGATAAATTGACAGCAATATGCAAGAAAGAAAACCCTGCATCATGCCACAATTTTGTTTGCTTGCAAACACTACGCAATATCCACTCTCCAATAGGGACAATTAAACCTGTAGACTCTGCTATAGGTATCACTTGTGTCGGAGAAACCATACCCAATTCGGGATGTTGCCAGCGTAGTAAACTTTCGGCTGCTATAATTTTACCAGAATTAATATGAACAATAGGTTGGTAATAAATTTGAAATTGGCGAAAATCTCGTCGTTCTAAAGTATGACGCAGGTACATTTCTAGCTTTTGAGCTTCTGGAGAGACAGCCTTAGTTTCATGGGTGAGATTTTTCGGATTTATATATTGTTTGAGGGTGGCTTGTTTAGATAAGCGACTAACGATCGCATTTAACAGTTCAGCCCGAGTAAATGGTTTGGTTAAATAGTCATCCGCTCCTAAGTCCATACCTTGACGAAAATCAGATCTAGCCGATCTAGCAGTTAAAAAGATAAATGGAATTGTTGCTGTCAGTATTTGTTCGCGTAATGCAGTAAGTACGCCGTAACCATCAACTTCTGGCATCATAAGATCGCATAAAATTAGATCGGGAGCTTCAGAGAATGCCAGATGTAATCCCATTTTTCCATTAGCGGCAGAAATCGTATCATAGTTTTCTGCTTCCAATAGATCTAAAATATTTTCTCTTACTGATTCTTCGTCTTCAATGACTAAAATTTTAATCATACTTTCCTTGGTTTGTCACTGGTCATTGGTTATTGGTAACTTAACAGTGAAGGTTGTTCCTACGCCAACTTGGCTTGTTACAGTAATGTCACCTTTGTGGGTATCGACGCATCTTTTTACAATCGCTAGTCCCAATCCCGTCCCCTGGATGTGACTGACGTTTGTAGCACGATGAAATGATTCAAATATATGAGGTAGGTCATCCGGTGGAATACCAATTCCATGGTCTTGAATTTCAAAGATTGCTTGCTCAGCTTCTAACTGAAGGGTAAATTCAATCAATTTATTCTCCCAAGAATATTTAATAGCATTTGATAGTAAGTTGCTTAAAATATGCCCTAGTAATTTTTTATCCATACAACACTGTACGGATTTATTTTGGCTTTTAAAATTGATTGTGTGTTGATTTTTAATATTTAATTCTGATTCCTCCACCATGTACTGACAGTATTCAACTAAATCAAACTCTTCCAGAGCCAAATTTAGTTTTCCCGATTCTGCTCTACCAATTAACAAAACATTGTCTAATATTTCTGTCATATGATGCACGGCGTTTTGAATGCGTTGCAGGTGAGAAAGCTGTTTTTCCTGCGGCCATTTGTAACGGTAGTGTTGTAGCAATTCTGCTGAGGAGAGAATAGTACTTAAAGGCGTGCGAAATTCATGGGAAGTCATGGCAATAAAGCGAGATTTGAGATCGTTGAGTTCTTTTTCTTTTTGCAGTGCATTTTTTAGTTCCTCTTCAAGTTGCTTGCGTTCTGTAATATCGAGCCAGTAACCAACGATTTCTAATGGATTGCCAGTATCATCTAGCACAAGCTTAGCTTGGTCATACATCCATCGGATACTCCCATTTTTATGAGAAAAACGATACTCATAGTTAACTTGTCTTTGCTCAAACAGTTTTGCTGCATCAGCAATGATTCTCGGCAAATCTTCTGAATAAACATGGTTTATCCAAAAACCAGGCGTTTGCACAAACTCTTGTACTTCATAACCAAGCACGGACGTAACATTTTCACTGATAAATGTCGTGTCAAAATCGCCTGAAGGTTTGCAGCTATAAATGACTCCTGGGCTAGAGGAGAGTAAATAGTGCAACCGCTCTTGCGAAACTAATAGAGCAACAGCTGCCTTCTGTCGCTCTGTAATATCACTTTGAATACCAATATAGTGTGTTAAATTTCCATTGGAGTCGTGAACTGGAGAAATACTTAACTCATTCCAAAACAAAGAGCCATCTTTACGGTAGTTGCGTAAAACTACAGTACAGCCCTTTCCTTGGGTAATAGCATTGCGTAATTCGATTAAACCAAGCTGATTGGTATCTCCATTTTGAAGAAAACGACAATTTCTTCCCAGAACTTCTTCTATAGAGTAACCCGTAATTTGCTCAAACGCTTTATTGGCATAAATAATTGGTGAGTCTGGCATAGTCACATCAGTAATGACAATGCCATTGCTGCTAGCTGCGATCGCGCGATCGCGAAGTCGAAGGCTTTCTTCAGCTTGCTTGCGAGAAGAAATATCCTCAAATGTACCTAAGATACCCATGACTTGACCTTCTCCATCATGAAGTGGCACTCTAGTCGTTTCTAACCAAGCGTCTTGACCATCTTTCCGCACGTGAAGTGACACTACATGATACTCTGGTGTATCAGCGTCCATCACCCTAGCATCACATTCACGGTAATATCTAGCTTCTTCCCGATTGCAAACCAAATCAAAGTCAGTCTTGCCAATAATATCGTCTGGGTTATCCAACCCTATCATCTGAGCAAAATTGCGGTTGCAACCTAAATAGACAGATGTTGTATCCTTCCAAAAAACACTTTGAGGAATGTTGTCCACGATCGGTTGCCACATTTCTTGAGATTGCCGCAATTGCTCTTCTATTAACTGGCGATCGGCGATTTCGTACATTAACTGCCGATTTATATCTCTCAAAGCTTGTGTACGCTCTTCAACTCGCACCTCCAGTTCTGCATTTGCCCTTACAAGATCTGCTTGCGCTTGTTGTAATGCTCTTTCTACTTGCTTGGTTTCAGTAATATCAATTCCCACTAAAACTGCAGCTTGCCCTTGCTGGTATTTATTCGCTGTGATTAAATAATTACGAGTTGTGCCATGAACCTGCATATCAAAGATACAAGATTTTGCTAGCTCGGAACTACCCACAAAATCTTGTATGAAATTTGCTATTTTTTGATTGGTTTGTGTAAAACCCACCAGTTGACCAACAAAATCATCAGTGGTTAAATTCAAACTTTCAGCTAAACGACGGTTCACTCCCAAATAATGTCCATCAGCACTCACCCACGATACAAATCCAGGCACTGCATCTATAACAGCTTGAAGTTGCTGTTTTGCTTCAGAATGGATAACAGCCGACTCTATCAAACTAAGTTGCTCCTGAGTTTGCTCTAATTCACCTATAGTCAATCCTTCTCTTTCTATAGCGTGGCAAATACTTTCGTATGTAATCACTCCCACTAATTGTTCCTCATCATCTACAACAACTACTGTAGGTAAATGATGCAGGCGCAAAAATGTTAGTAATGATAATATATTGGTTTCCATTTGAGAACGCTTCAGGGTAATTACTGAAGTCTCCATCACTTCAAAAATCTTAATTGTTTTAAAATTCATATCTGACAAAGCTACCTGCACTATATTTTGCTCAGTCAGTAACCCCACCACTCGCATTTCTTCTAGTACTAGGACAAAACCTGTTTGTAACGGAGATTGACGCATAACGGCTACTGCGTCTAATAAAGTTCTTTCTCCAGTAATCGTTGGAGGAGAAGGATAAATGATAAAATCCAAACACGGTAATAAAATTTGTTGAGCTAAAGCTTGCATAGGTAGTTGCAATAGCCTAAATGGCGAAATTGTTGTATTATAGTGTTTTCTCTAAATAACTTATATTGTTTTTACGCTGTATAAAAGCATTTTCTTAAGTATAACTACAAAGAAAAAATATAGGTTTATACTAAATATTTTTAACCGCCAATGTACGCAGATGCATGCAGACAAAACTGATAAATTATCCGCATCCGTCTGCGTACACTGGCGGTTGCAATTTTCTCCTACTTGCGAACTTGAGCACGTTCTCCGTAACGTAGTAACCTATCTATTGTAGTCAAACGATTTTCCCAAACTTTGACTTGATACAAATTTTCTTGAGACGGAGCACGCATTAATGTTCTAAATTGAGACACAAAGCGAGTGAGTACAGCTTTTGCTGCAATCAAATTACTGGAATTAGGCTCTTGCGCTAGCCGATCTAAAGCACTTTGTACAATATCTGCTTGAGAATGAAATGTTGCCAAGGTTGTGTTCGACAGTTGTAACTTATTATTTTGAAACAAAAATTTCCATTCCCGTTGTAAAGCAGAGTAACGGGCTGCTGCAGTTTTAAAAGGTTGGCGGTGAGGAATGAGTTCTTGTGGTTTGGGTTGAACACTTCCTTGAGTTGCACTAAAGACTTTGTGTAAGTCATTGCTAAAGTTTTCAGCAGCAAATAGGGCATAACCAATTACTGGCAAGTCTCTCAGGAGTTGAATTTGATCGAATGCTCCCACTGTAGGCAATGAAAGCAAGCGAATTCCCGGTACTAATAGCGCCGATCCCAGTTGTGAAGATCTGATCCAAGGTTGTGCCAGACGCTCGAAACGAGCTGTCTCTAAAGCATAGGTCATAGGAACAATCAAATCTATATCCCCGTTTTTTGCCCAAACTTCCCATTGTTGTTGAAGTTTTTGAATGCGTTCTTGTTCTTGTAGGGGAAATACAGCAGCTGACAAAATCAAGTTGGGTCGTTTTTCTCGCAGTTGCTTTGACAGTTGTGCAACAAAAGTATTAATTTGAGAAGTCCGAAATTCCGTCCACTTTTGCCATAATTCTCCGTCTTTTGGAGAAATACTGGCTGGATCTACGCCAGTTTGCTGTTGAAACTGCTCTCTGGCAGCTCTGCCGTAACCATAAGTCCGGTTGGCAGATGGATCTTGGAAGGGATAGCGAATGTAGTCTAGTTGCAAACCATCTACATTGTAACGAGTGACAATTTCCTCATAGAGATTCAGTAGGTATTGCCTTAACTGAGGATTAGCTGGATCGAAGAATGGCTTACCCTGCCCTGGAGGAATCATCTGACTGCGATTGTCGTAGCCAGCCCAATCAGGATGAGCAGCAAGCACCGGTCCTGGATATTCAGGGTTAAGGTTCAGCAGTATATTGTGATTTCTGTTACCGGCAGCAAACGCCCAAACCCAAGCGTGTAATTCTATACCTCTTTCATGAGCAAGCTTAACCGCAACTTCAAGGGGGTCCCATCCCCGAACGAGGGGGTTTTGCTGTGGTGCAATTTTGCTGGGGTAAATCGTGTACCCAGCATTTACAGTTTCAAAAAATACAGTGTTAATTCCCGCTTGAGCCAACTTATCAAAAATGGCAGCTAACCCTTGTTCGTTCCTAGCACGGACAATTGTTCCTCGATCGAGCCACACTGACCGAATTTCTGGTTGAGCAAGTCTTTGGTCGAGAGGAAATTGTTTCCATAAATTTGCTCTTGCCATTTGCCACTGCTGACGGGCAAGGGCATAATTTCTTTGTGAAACTAATTGAGGCAAATTTTTAGCGATCGAGCGGGCATTATCTATAACTTGTTCTGGATTGGAAACAAGTGAACCTGGTGTTGTGGATGCCACCTCTGTTTGTTGCGCCTTGGTCCCTTGGGTTGTGTTGGCGTTTCCGTTATTAACTGAAACTGCCAAACGAGAACTCTCTACTCTGCCAATTAGATTTTCAAGTTCGTGCTGGAGTGCGATCGCATCCGCTTGGCTAATTTGCGATTGTGAGTTGGGGTCAACATTAAACCGTACCGTTTGTTCTAATTGGTCGATCGCTTCGTCTGACTTTGGTGGCGGTGCAACGTTAATGCGGGGAGTAGGGAGTAGGGAGTAGGGAGTAGGGG
>NZ_WJFC01000014.1 GCF_009725235.1 Scytonema sp. UIC 10036 | reverse complement strand
CATAAGTAAACACAGTAGTTTTACTGAGAATTTTGTCATAAATTAAGAAAAGTCTTTTATTCTTAATAATTTTTTACAAATAAGGCAATAGCCATGAAAAAGACCTCAAAATCAAAATTTATAAAAATGTGTAACAACTTGTAGACAAACTACTTATTATGTAGAGATTTTAGAATTATGTATAGGACTCACATAAATTTGTTAAGCAATGAAATCATGCAGCATACAATATTTGTGGGTGTCGGAATGAACAATGCAAATCCTTTCTATATCTGACCAAGTTATTCATCATATACCGTTTATTACCCACTCGCCTAATGGGGTTGGCGTGGTTAATAAAGTGCTGCCTGTTTTATTAGCTCGTGTTGATTCACTACCAGATGGGTTGGAGGCGATTGTTGCAACAAGCGACTTGCAAGGTATCGATCGCAATAACCAACGCCTTCTTGGTCAT
Organism: Scytonema sp. UIC 10036; assembly: GCF_009725235.1. The sequence goes on along the minus strand of NZ_WJFC01000014.1, from coordinate 111,680 downwards.
CTTGTCAATGAAGAATTGGATAAATTGGCTTCTTTAGGAAAAATTCCGCCATTAAGAGCAACAGGTGTCATCTTAGCGGGGGATTTTTACGCAAAGGTAGATAAGCGTGGTGGTGTAGGTGATGTTCGTGACGTGTGGCAAGCATTTCGCCAGCGTTTTCGTTGGACTGCAGGAGTAGGGGGAAATCACGACAGTTTTGGTAAAACACAACAGGAATTTCGAGCCTTTCAGGACGGAAAAGGTATAAATTATTTAGATGGGAATATCACCTGTCTTGATGGATTGCGTATCGCTGGAATTTCTGGTATTATAGGTAAATCAACTAAACCTTTCCGTCGTTCGGAAAAAGATTTCAGAAAACTACTCACACAGCTTCTTGATGAGTCACCAGATATTTTTGTGCTACATGAAGGTCCTAACGACGTAAATGCCAAGTTAGTAGGAAACGAATCTATACGTGCTGAACTTGTTCGAGGCAAAGACCTGTTAGTGATTTGCGGTCATTCCCATTGGAAAGTCCCCATGATTGCTCTGTCTCAAGGAGTTCAAGTGTTAAATGTGGATACTCGGGTTGTTGTGATGGTAGCAGATTGAGCATTAAATTGACTGGACTACTGCGATACACTCCATTTCTACGTGTGCATCTAAAATCAATTTGCTAGCTTCAAAGGCGGTTCTTGCGGGAAGCCGATCTTTAGAAAAGTAGGTGATATAAACTTCATTGACTGCATTCCATTCTTTAATATCTGCAAGTATCACAGTTACTTTAACGACTTGGTTGAGAGACGATCCATATCTTTCAAGAACGCGTTTGATATTTTCCATCGTCTGCTTTGTTTCGGCGGCGACTCCTCCGGGAACTAATTCTTTCGCACCAGGGATGTTACCAATAACCCCCGATAGATAAAGCATATTACCAACACGCACGGCTTCAGGAAACGGAAGATTGAGAGATTCTGTCTCTGAGGAAGCCAAATAATCGATAGAATCGGAAAGAGATGTCATTTTTGTCGGAATTAGCTAATGTTTAGTGTAGATTCTGGTGTTTTTATTTTATTTAAAGAAAATTAACAGCAAAATCTACAGATATTTTACTTGAAAACGGTAACCAGTGACTATATCCCCGACTCTCGTTCCCAGGCGGAACCTGGGAACACAGGCAGCGAGGCTCCGCCTCGCACTCTGTGGTAGAGTACAGGAGGCTCCGCCTCCCATAAGGCATTCTCAGCCTCCGGCTGGGAACGAGGTGGTAGGAAGTTTGCTCCCAAAGAAATAAAGTGGCGTTAAATTAATATCCCCAGTCGGTAAAGTCTGTGAGTTCTTGCTCCTAATGCGCCACCTTTAAGTGGTTTTCCTGTTTTACTTTTTAACAAACAGCAACTGTCTGATGAAACTGTGGCTTGTCGTATTTCTATGGAACAAATGAGGACAATTGACGGTGTAGTAAGGGTTTCCGTCACCACTGCATCTCTCGCAGACTGAATCAAATTGGCTACGTGCGATCGCATTCGCTTTTCTGAGATTGTGTTAGGGTTGTAATTAACAACTACGGATGCTGCATCACGATTAATCCGAATGCTTGTTGCTTGGTTATCTGCTTTCAGCAATCCTTCCAGATGCTGCGCGTATTGATAATCTTTGGCAATTAAGGGAACCTGAAATCTGATCCGTCCTGCGATCGCATGAACAACACTGTAAACCACCGAGTCAGGATTTGATAAATCTTTCTGACCCTGACTCAATCTAGGTTTGGGAGAAATTACTTTACAAGTTGTACCTATCATTATTAAGCAGAGTGGAATAACTGCCCAACCGTTGATTTTTAAAATCCTAATGACAACTAGACTTGTTAGGATTCCAAGGACATCGAATCTTTGTTTTTTCCAAAAACTGACTGATTGTTCAACAGCAACATATTCTGCTCGACTTGCTTTGAGCAACTCACTTTGTATCCACTCAGAAATTGATTCAGGAGGCAGTTTTAACTGAGTACTTAAATCGCCCTCTTTACTGAGAGTTCTTGTCATTTATGACAAAGTTAATGGAGCTGGGTTATAAGTTAAATATAATTCACCTTACATATGCGGAGATCTCTCTTGAGATAGAGGTAGCCCTCATCCAGCGTGCAATTGTGCAAATAGGGTGTATTATAGTAGTAATATTAAATCATACATAAAGTTAGTACGGAGGTGACCATAAATTCTCCACACCATCAGTAACACTCAACACTACCGATGACAGCAAGGTTAAGTACTTAATTACTAGTGCGCTGCCTTATATAAACGGCATCAAGCACTTAGGTAATTTTGTTGGTTCCATGCTTCCCGCAGATGTTTACGCCCGTTATTTAAGACAGGAAGGCGAAACGGTTCTCTTTATCTGTGCCACTGACGAACATGGTACACCAACTGAGATAGCTGCTTTGGAAGCAGGGCTGGATGTAGAGACTTTCTGTCAAAGGATGCACGAAGTCCAAGCAGAAATTTACAGAAATCTTGGTTTGTCGTTTGATTATTTTGGTCGTAACTCCTCAGTTGAAAACCACGAATTAACTCAGCATTTCTACCAATCTCTGGACAAAAACGGTTTGATTGAAGAACGAGAGATGAATCTTGTCTACTCTCTTGACGACGATCGCTTTTTGCCAGATAGATACATTATTGGAACTTGTCCGCACTGCGGGTATCAATCAGCTAGAGGTGACCAGTGTGAAAATTGTACATCATTGCTTGACCCACCCGATCTCATAGAACCGCGTTCGGCTATTTCTGGAAGCAAGCGTTTGGAAGTCCGAAAAACTAGGCATCTCTTTTTAAAACTTTCTGCACTTGTGGATGAGGTAAAAGCTTGGGTTGAAGCACATCCCAATTGGTCTCATCTCACCCAATCAATTGCAATGAAGTGGCTGAATGAAGGGTTAAAAGACAGGTGTATCACCCGCGATATAGCTTGGGGAGTTCCCGTACCTCGTCCGGGATTTGAAGGAAAAGTGTTTTATGTCTGGTTTGATGCTCCCATAGGGTATATTTCTGCAACCAAAGGATGGGGAATAGAAAATAACCAAGATTGGGAGACTTGGTGGCGCGATGCAGAAAATACCCAGTACGTGCAATTTATGGCTAAGGATAACTTACCATTCCATACCATTATGTTTCCAGCCATGATTCTGGGTACGCGAGAAAACTGGAAACTAGCTGACCAAATTAGAGGATTTAACTGGCTTACATATTATGGTGGAAAGTTCTCTACGAGTGCAAAACGAGGAGTTTTTCTAGACCAAGCACTCTCACTTTATGAAGCAGATTATTGGCGATATAGTCTTTTATCGATGATTCCTGAATCTGCTGATTCGGCTTTTACTTGGGAGTTATTTCAAGTGAAGGTTAATAAAGAGTTGGCAGATACATTGGGCAATTTTGTGAACCGAACTCTCAAGTTTACGGTCAATTATTTTGATGGAACTGTTCCAAAAGGTGGTAGTTTTGGTATAAAAGAACGGGAGTTACAAAATACCTGTGAAATACTTGTCAGCAAATACTGCAATTGTTTAAAGAATAAGGAGTTTCGCAAGGCAGTAGAAGCTCTCTATTCCTTATGGTCTGTTGGCAATCAGTATATTGATGCAACAGCACCTTGGAAGTTGATTAAAATAGACCGTGAAGCAGCAGCCCAATCGGTACGGACTTGTCTTCATTTAATCAGAATTTACGCTCTGGTTTCTGCACCAATTATTCCCTTTACCTCGGTCAAATTATTTGATGCATTGCAGTTATCTGAAACTGATAGAATGACAAAGATTAGTGAGAGTGTAAATTTTGAAGCTTTGCCTCTAGGTTATGCAATTCGTGCAATCGCACCACTATTCCGTAAGTTGGAGGAGGCAGAAATTCAAGAGTTATCAGCCAGATTTGGTATGAAGGAGTAAACGGCTTATAATCCCCCTTAGCCCCCTGCGAGTCCCCCACTGGTGAACGGTTTTGGCTGTCCTATATCAGGAATATTATCGAACTCAACGACGAAAGTGCCATCAAAACTTTTTTCGTTCACGCTGAATTGGAAACCACCATCCACGTTCGTCATCTCAGTCTCGCTCTCAGCAGCTAATTGTTGGTCGGGATAGAGGTAGAGTTTCACCCCGGATTGAGACAGGACAGCACGAACGAAATAATCTTCATGCACAATCAAGTTATCCGAGAAACCCATACCAAAAAAATCACGTTCTCCAACATAAATTTCCAGCCGCATCACAAGGTCGTCCTTCTCTGGATTTCTTAGGAGAAACCCCTCCCAAATGAGTCGGTTTTTACCCGCCCAAGGAAAGGCAACGGTATCCTCGCGATCGCTCAAATCAAGTTCCCGGAACGGTCCATAACAGTTTTCCGCTTCTTTGCTTTGGTGGAAAAGCTCGAAATCCACACTGCGCGGCTTGATGGACACACCCAGGAAAAACTCGCTCTTGCCAAATATATCTCTACCACTCTTAATTTTTGCGTGTACTAAGCGGAGGCGTACACGCACGTCCCCAAAGAAAAAGCGCGTTGCTACCTCAAATGACTCGCGAGCAGTAATCAAGGAGTCAAAACCTCCGTGGCACTTGTTGACGAAAGTTCTCGGTGCGCCTGGGATCTGCGCGTATGCCTGCTTAACTAGCCCGTCACTCCGGTTATAGTTTGGACCGTATTCTCCTGACACGGAGAATAATCGATTCAAAACCGTTGCAGCCCCGATATTGTAAGTGCGATAGTTTGTACCAACCACTGTCAGCAGTCGTTCGAGGGGAAAGTGGTTGCCAAAATGCTTGTACGAAAGAGGATTATGCTCATATTTCTCATCCTGCCAGTTAGGATCGAAGCGTTTGAGTTCATCTTCTGCACTCAGATTTAACCACCGCAATTGCCCTAAAACCTGGAAGGAAATCCCTTGATGGGGCGTTCCTAGGGTGACAATCTTGTTGATGGATTCATCAGCTGTTGCCTTACCCACTCTATCTTGACTTTGATAGGCGGATTGAATTGCCTCGCGCACAATCAGTCCGCCCATTGAGTGAGCAATAATATTAACTTTATTGACTTTTGGGTCTACGATTGGTGTTTTTATCTGAATGAGCGTGCGAATAAAATCGATAAGCCGGACGAGCGCCTGACCATAGGTTTTGAAAGCTCGGTCGTCAAGATCGTAATAGCGGAAAACCCAGAGAGTCTTGCTTGGGTCGTCATTTGATTGGATGAGGCGTAGCGCCATAGCTGGATCGATGACAACTTTGCTCCCAGAAAAGAAGCCCAGTCGATCCAACGGTTGCAACTCTGGACAAAGGTTGTCCCGCTGTTGCTGTATTTCTTTGCCATAGTAGCCGACAACGTTGGTTGCATCTTGGTACTTCCAGTTCGACTTTAGAAAACGAAGGATTAGCCCCTCGTAGATGTAGTTTTCGCCCTGCTTTTGGGGATAGACAGAGCCATCGTTAAATCCCTGGTAAGTGCTTTTCTTCTCCTCTGAAACGTCGAGACCTCCAAAACCACGGATTAAGATGAGCGGTAAAAAGGAACGTGTAGGGGGGGACCAGGAATGACTCAACGAAGCGTTAGACATTTTTACCTCCTTCTGACGGCTCTCACCCACTTTGAGGGGTATACTTACTTTGAAGCCGACGCTCTGAAGTTACAAGCTAGTTGAAACATTGTCAATGCTCTACTATGATTTAGAGAAAAAAATATACATTCTTCTTGTCACTATTCTTAACGTAATTCCAAGCACATTTCACACCACTGATAAAAAATTTGTAAAATATGTGTCTGAAATTCTGGCAATATCTCTCTAAGTATGCTAGGCTTGGCTCATCTTTTGCACAATAAGACCTTTACTGCTTTTTTTCTAAATTACCGGAAAGCTTGCCATACATGCTGTTGCTATTGTAAGGCAAGCATCGTCATGGGAGATTAAATTATGAAATGGTCACTACCAGCCTTACTTGTAATCGTGAGTGCGATCGCTGTAGCTCATCCAGCCTATGCTAATGAAGAGAATGTTTCGACCTCTACAACAAATCCAGGTCAAGCTTCTCTTTTGATGGTGAAGCCAGCTTCTATAGAAAATCAAATAGGTAATACGCGAATTAACAATCAAAAACCAACCTCTACCTCCTTTAGGCTGGTACGTGAAAAAAAATGTAAAGATATCGATCCCCTAGACTTTATTAAAGACCCTGCAGCTAACCTCAAGCTCTGTTCTAAACTAGAGCAGCCGCAAAACGAAGAATCTAAACCTGCTGAGGCAGTTAATTACTATAAAATTCCTCCTCTTGAATCAGGTATTCGCTTACCACTCTCCAAGTTTTAATCTATTGGTCAGGTGGTCACTGTTGATGTGCTCGTAATGTGACTGTAAAGTGTGAACCCTCATTGAGGGAACTGTCCAATTTTAAAACTCCGCCCAAACCCTCTACTTGGAGTTTAGTCAACCATAAACCCAAACCGATATTTCCGCGATCGCTTTTGGTTGTAAACCCAAGTTGAAAAATTTCGTTGAACTTTTCTGGTGCGATCCCCAAGCCCGTATCAGAAACTTTGACTTCCACCCACAGTTTGCCTTCTAATTCTAGAGTTATAGCATTGAGAGATAACGTACCACCATTTGGCATTGCATCTACAGCATTTTGTATGAGGTGATAAAAAATATTCAGCAATTGCTGTTCGCCACTTAACACTTTGGGTAAATTAATTGGAATATTAATAGATAGCTTGACTCCATGAAATTGTGGAATTTCACTAAGAACCATATCTACTATCTTATGAAGATCGAGAGGTTGAGGTTTCTCCTCTTGAGCAATCTTAAGACCTCTTAGGGTTTGACTCATTTGATCGACAAAACTGAGAGCAGTATTTCCTGTATTTTTGCTGGCTTCAACATTATTTTCATTTAAGCCGCTAATGATTTCTCGTAACAACCCTTCGACTGTGCTAATACCACTGTTCATTTTATTGAGAACTTTGCCAGAAACATTACCGACACTAGTTAATACTTCCTTTATACTCTTTTGCTCTTTTTTTTCTGCATTCTGTGCATTCTGAATAGCAATAACCGCCAAACCAGCTAGGAATTCTAGCCTTCCCAGGTCTTTTTGTTTAAATTTTGCTTTTTGACGACTTTCTACATTCAGCACGCCTAGTACCTGACTATCTTTATCTAAAAGAGGTACGCAAAGTTCTGAACGGCTGTCAGCAAAATAGCATATGTAGCGCTTATCTATTTCAACATCATCTACTAATGCTGGCTTGCGGTGCATTGCTACCCAACCAGTAATTCCTTCACCCATTTTCATGTTGAAAGACGCATTTTCAATTTGCTTATAAGCAGGATATTTAGCTTTGGCAACAAGTTCGCGAGTTCCGGGTTCAACCATGCTAATCACTCCTATATCAGCACCCGTGTTTTGCACTGCTTTTTGCACAATTAATTCTTGCAAATGCTCCCAATCTAAAGTTGTTATAATTTCTCGCTCAATGCCATCTAATGTTTGCAACCAACGTTGATTTTTGATAGCACTTGCTGCAGAAGAGGCAATGGAGCTAATCATTTGTTTTTCTTCATTTAGAAAAATGTGAGGTCGTCGGTAGTTAATGAACATAACCCCAACAATATCTTTATCGACTCTCAATAAAATGCCAGCAACCGATTGAATTTCTTCTCTTTGCGTAAAAATTGAATTTTTAAAGATAGGTTCTTGAGAAATGTTTGAAACATAAATATTTGTTTCATGTTGAATCAGTAAAAAAGGCACACTTTGTTCGGGAACTTCCGACTCCATTGCATCTTCTTGAATCAACATTCCTGCAAGGCTAGGTGGAGTGAGAAATTGTTTTTCCGTCTGAATATATTCGTAAATAACAACTAAATCTGCTGCCAGTACATTAAGTGTATTCCAAGCAATATGGCCTAGTAAATTATTTTCTATTTGGCTTAGAGATTGCGTTACATATTGAAGAGTGGCTAACTGTCGCGCTTCTTCACGCATTTTTTGATATATTGTAGTGTGCCAAATCGCATCAACAGCTTTACTAGCAAAGTATTCGCCCTGACGGCTGAGTTCTTCAATAAATTGATGTTCGTAGCGGAAATGAACATATAAAACTCCTACAGGAATTAGATGCTGTTCTCGTTCCACACTACTACCTTGCCTGGTAGGAGTTGCAATTATTCGTGGTATGACCTTGTAGCGATCGTTAATCAGTAATGGAAAAGCGGCGTAAGTCTTTGTTCCTCTTTCAAGCGCAACTGGGCTAAAATCTACTTCTGAGTTTTTATGAACTGAAGATAAATGTGTGACGTACTGAAGCTTTCCTTCAGAAATACTTCGCCATCCAACCCCATTTTTCCTTGGAAAAAAGCGTTGTAAGGGAATATTACCGGGATCGCCAGCAAACACTTCGTAAATGTAACGTTCTTCCTGTGGTTCCCATAAAAAATGCAATGTAGTTAAGTCAGCATGAAAAATGCGTTTTGCATTTTCAGCAATAGTTTTTAATACATAACGCAAACTACCACGACGAATGTCTAATGCCCTTCTTGCAATCAATTGAGCAAGATTGGTTGCTTGTTGGTATGTAATTGGTCTATTAGGATTTTCATAACCTGCTTCTACTGTACCGATAACTACAGGTGGGGAACCACCAGGTAATGGTTCCATTCGGAAAACTTTATTATTGCCTTCGCTATTTCCCGAACAGGGAATAAAATTCTTACCCCAATCATAATTTTCAAACCAATTTTCAATTTCTTTTCCTTGCTCATCATGAACTAATAAAATAGGAGAAAACACACGGCTCAGTCGATCGTGTTGAAAGTTTTCATAAATCCAGCGATCGAATCGTTTATCCCATCCAGATATGATTTCAGTGTGATAAGTCTTAACAATATCTGCTTGAATATCTCTGATATCTTGGTCGGCATTAAGATAATGTCTTGCTCGATCGACCCATCTTCCTGCAATACCAATTCCGTATACTGCTTCAATAGTATCTTGTTCGGGTATAACTAATGATATGCTAACAAAGTCAAAACCCAGTGATTCTTGAATTTCCTTACTAACATCATCTAAAATAGTTTCCTGACCAAATAAATCTGCAATGGCTTGTGTTATTTCTTTATCCGCTTCTAAAAAAGGTTCAAAAGCCTTTTCTTGTATTGTAATGACAGATTCGTTGCCTAAACCATCGATATTTCTCAGCTTGGTATCTTTGAGATTTGCATCCCTAAGATTGGCACCACTCAAATCAGTATTTGTCAAATTAACACTTTTCAAGTTAGCACCATTGAGGTTAGCTTGACAGAGAATAGCATCATTTAAATTAACACCAACAAGATGAGCATCACTGAGATTTGCACCACTCAGATCGGCATGGCTTAAATTCGCATTTCTGAGATTAGCTCCACTTAAGTTGGCACCTCTTAAATTGGCACCACTGAGATTTGTACTTCTTAAGTTAGTATCGCTTAAGTTGGCAAAACTGAGATTTGCCTGACTCAAATTATCTTCGCTTAAGTCTTCACCACTCAGGTCAATCCCTTCAAAATCTTTATGTAAATTTAACCCAGCAATTTGCACTAATTCAGAAAATTGGTTTGTTTCTGTTTGGGCTAAATCTTGCAACAAATCTGGCAAAGATGGTTCCTTATTCATAGAATTCCTTTTCTAGCCGTAGGTTGCTTAAACATTAAACTCTGCTTGAACTATGCAAGGTTTCATTCGTGGTTTTAAATAATTAAGAAGAATTAACCTTTCAGCAACTGCTTTTTTCTTTTTCTTTCTAAAAAATTCCAAAACCGAGTTCTTCTCCTCATTCTCATTCTCAATTTCAGTGATGCAGAAATCTGCGATCGAGGTAGCTTCAAAGGTTGCTTTTATAGAGCACATCGTACTATCTTCTATATCAACAGGTTGCTGCGATGTTGTTTGCTGCATACTTTTAACTACAGTTCCCAACTTAATTCGATTAATTAAACATTTTAGTGTACCATTTTGTATTGTATTTGCTTGAAAAGTCCAGCATATATCGTTTTCTACTCCTCCTGACATATCAACCTGACAATTTACGAACTGAGATGTATCTACGGATTCAATAGGGATAATGCCGTTTTTTAAACACAGTTTTAGTTGTCCCCGCTTCAACCCAAACCAAATTGTAACACCATTCACCTCGATCCGTTGCTCGCTAAAATTTGCAATGATATATAAATTAACTTTATGCGAGTCTACGGGTTCTACGTGAATTTTCATAAGTAAAAACTTTATATTACTATCGTTCTCTTCAGAGTTAAAATCACCTACATTTTGACAGACTAATGAGGAATCATCAGTATTTTTCAAGTAGGGTCTTTTTAGAAGAATAGTCTTACCTAAGTAGGATGTTTGTGGATTTTGATTTCTTAAAGGAATTGAAGAAGATAGAGTTTTAGAGCTGGTGATTAATGTAGGAGTCATATGGGCTGGAAAATCTGCTACTCTCATAAGTGAACAACCAAGCTGATACGCAAAGTCCACAGTTTTACCAGACCACAATGCATCGTAAAAGCCAATTGAAAATTTAATAGCATCCGTATCCCTGATTTCTTGGCTCATACCAATCACGTACTGAATATGTTTTGCGATCGCATGAGCCTGTATCTCTGAATAACAGGTATTAAGGACAACACATTCTACTTGGTCAGCAAACAGTTGAAACAATTCTGCTAATGCTTCTGCACTCACTAACTTGGTTTGACCTAACTCGTCTTCAAAGACCAAGCCTTTTTCTTGCGCCCCATGTCCCGAAAAGTGAATGATATAGGGTTCGTACTCCAGAAGAACTCTATGTATGTCCATGTATCGTACTGCTTCCGCCGTAACAACTGAATACTGGTCGCGCATTTTTGAGCGTTTCAATCCCTCTTTAATTTCGCGCATCTCCTCACTCAGACGAAGCTGACTGCTATCTGTAGGGTTTGCTGACAAAAGCAAAATTTTCCGGGGTTGATTGGGATTGTTACTCATTAGAAATTCGGATTTCCGGAGACGATCGCTGTATCTAGCATGAGCTGTATAGCTGACTCGCACTATTAGTAGTCGTTGTGAATCAACATATTAAATTTTCTTTATTATAGATGGAAGGCTCGACCAGTCTAAGTACTTTTACTCTTATTACTAAATTATAAAATTTTCCCATAAAAGCCAGAATTTCACTTTTTCCCGTATTTCTTATAAAGAAAAGTTAAGAATATAACTCTTATCAAAAGTATAATTTAATACTATTCCGAAAGATTTAGTGCTCTAAAGTTACTCCCTTTCCACGTGAAAATTATTGATGAGCAGACAATCCTTCATTTAGAAACATTCAATTTGTAATTTTTAATTTAAATTTTAATTTTAAAATTGCCTATGATGAAAGCGTGAATCTAGACTGTCCGGAGTAGCCATGCCAAAACGCCTCATGACAGGGTTAAATCATTGGTTCCAGCGAGATAGGATTGTACGTAACCTAGAATTTTTTCAAGATATTATTGTTATCTCTCTCTGCCTTGGTTTATTCTGTGTAATGCTTATACGCTTGGGAGCTATGTTTTTCTCTCTCGTACATCCGTTAGATTTGCGGGAAATCACGTCTGATATCTTGTTTATTTTGATTCTAGTAGAATTGTTTCGCCTGTTAATTGATTACCTTCAAGAACGGCGAATATCCGTAGGTGCAGCCGTAGAAATTACCATTGTTTCTGCTTTGCGAGAGGTAATTTTACGTGGCGTTCTGGAGATTCCTAGAGATCAGATTTTTGGAATCTCTGTATTTTTAATCGTGTTAGGGGGAATACTTGCTGCTTTACCATGGATGTCTCGCTTTCTCGAACACGTCAAAGTTCCCGATCTTGAACAACCGGAAGAAAGCACCCAATTACTAGCCGATTAACACTGGTCATTGGTCATTGGTCACTGGTCACTGATTAAAACGGTTACAGCCGCAACTGCGATTAACATTTCATCATTTTTATCATTAAGTACCGGAATGGCTTTGCCCTGAACAATCATTCCCCCAGACTCTACTGTCAGTGTTTTCCGCCCAAAGGGTAGCACAGCTAAAACTTCCTCTTCTCTCACCTGTTCCGGATAAGGAACAGCAACCTGTACCTCAACTATCATCTCATTTGGATCGCTCAATCCAGCAACTTCCCAAACTCCAGGTAAGGCATTGTGTGCGATCGCATTTCTCACAGCCCTTGCTGCTGCAACAGTTGGTTCTTGTCCGTGTTGGTCAATACCCATCCCCATTTCAATAATCAGGCGTTTGCGTGTCATTTTGACCTACCTTGTAAGTTGGAAAAAGTGCTGGATTATTTTTCTCAAATCAGCCTACCATAGCAATCCTATCTGATTTGTAAGATAGCCCTGTCAAAGTGACTCACAAAATTTTGATTCATGTGGCAAGGCAACATTTTTTTCCTCTGGGTACTCTGTGCCTGGAGCGGTTCAAAAGTCAGTTATTTAACCGCTCCAGGCGCAGAGTACCCAGAGGTAAGAGGTGAGAAGACGATTGATTTCCTGAAATTTTAATCCACTTTGACAGGGCTAGCATTGCCCACCCTACTTGACTTCCTTGTCTCTCCGATGGTTCTACTTAGAAATGCAGGCTGATAAACTGTTCTTTATTATATAGGAGGCGGAGCCTCCACTTAGGCATTCCCAGCCTGAGGCTGGGAACGAGGTGGGGGGTCTGACCCAAAAGAAGTCGGGAATCTTGTTCATCAGGAATTTCTCGTGTAGCATATGTAGTATAGAAAAAAACATCCCAATCCCATGAAACAGTTATGAAAAAGTATCGCTTTCAACGTTCTTTTCAGAGCGATCCAACCTTAAGCAAACACCTGTTTAACTTGCTAGAGATTGTTTTTCCCGGACTTGGAATTACTAATGCAGCAGAACACGCTTCTAAGCTTGGTGCATCTTGGGAATCGGCTTCAACTCCGTTTATACGCTTTGAGGGTAATATTGCTGTTACTCATGTTGGTGTTCTTGAAATACCTATGTATTTTATGGGGGAACTAGTGACAGTGTCCGGAGTTCATGGAGTGTCTACCCATCCTGAATTTCGGAGACGGGGTTATTACCGAGAAGTGATGGAAGAAGTTTTGGATTACTGCGATCGCCGTTACAAAACTTCAGTATTGACTACTTCTCAGCCCGAATTATATGAACCTTTTGGCTTTCGCTATATTAAAGAACATATGTTCGTTGCTAAGTGCAATCCAACAGGCGGTACTCATGGCTTCCGATTACTAGACACTGGCAATGATAATGATATCAGTTTATTGAACAGACTATTAGAGACACGGGAACCTGTTTCTCACATTTTAGGAGTTACAAAAGCAAAAGCGCTTTTCTGTGTCATTGAAAGTCGCAATCCGTTATTTTATGCAGAAGACTTAGATGTTCTAGTTTGCATGAACATAGAAGGTAGTAAACTCAAGCTTTTTGATTTGGTAGGACCAAAACTTTGCTCTCTGCAAGCTATTGTGGACAGGATACCCCACCCTATTGAGGAAGTAGAAATTTATTTCAGTCCCGATCGTTTCAATGTTGAGGCTCAAGAATTTCCTCACCGATTAAACGGCGATGATTACCTTATGGTTCGTGGTGAGTTTGCGCCCGAAAAGGAGACTTTTATGCTACAACGTTCAGCACGTTGTTAATCAATGACCAGTCATCAGTGAGCAGTCACCAGTGGCGAGCGAGACAAGTAAGAAATTAGTGATTAAAATAAATCATACCATTTTTGATTTTAGATTTTGGATTTTGGATTGGTAAAGTCGCGATTGGACTTAATTTCATTCAACTATCTGTCATCTTCTTGTTTCAAATTGGTCATAAGTTAAATAACAACTATTTAGAGGATGTTTTAAAAGTCATGATTGATGTATCAAATATTTTTTACCCCACCCTAACCCTCCCCTTGTAAAGGGAGGGAACTGAATTTTTCTTGTTTCCCCCTTTACAAGGGGGATTAAGGGGGTAATAATGTGGTTAAAAGCACAACAAACAACTTTTCAAACATCCTCTTAAGAGCTAATATGCTTGCTAGAATCCGCCGTCTTTTAAGACAATTTTTTACTAAGTCAAGGACAATCAACAATGAACCCTTAAATAAGGTGAGTTTGATTGTCATTATTTTTATCGATATATTTATCTTAATCAATGTTTTTACGGGTCTAGATGATATTAGTAGATGGCATCTCAGTCCTTCCCAAGCTTACCCGTGTTATTCCGAGTGGAATAATTATCGAACACAAACCGATAAAGATAAAGACTATGAAATTATTAGGTTGTTATTAACTGACACAAATACCGAGCCATCCTTTCAAAGGAATTACCAGCAAATCCAAGAAGGACATTTAGGTAAAGTTACTGAATTCTGTTTGAACTATGCTGGGTACAAAGATAAGATTTATACCTCTAAAAACCAACAAACTATAAAAACTATTGACCAAAAACAAACAAACATCAGTAAACTCGAACAAGATAATCGTAACATTCGCGATCGATATGATTCCACGCTTTTAGAAAAACTTGCAGGTCAACCCCGCTCTGAATCTATTAATCCAGTTGGTGCTGAAAAAGCCAAACAAACTTTAGAGCAAAATGCTAACAATATTTCTACACTTATCCGGGAAATTTCTAATTTAAAAAATCAACTGCTTGCCAAACCAGAAAGTGTCAATTTTATAAATTTTCTTAAAGATGAGGGAAAATTTAGTACGGTTGAAAAAGGTTATAAACAAGCAGCGTTTTGGTATCCTAGCATCCAATTTGCTTTTCAGTCTATCTTTCTCCTCCCACTGATTCTCCTTGCCTTATCAGTTCATAGATTTGCTGGAGCGAGAGGCTACGGGCTTATCTCGTTAATTAGCTGGCATTTGTTAGTTATCTTTTTTATTCCACTGATTCTAAAAATCTTTGAATTTTTACAGTTTGGTGCTATATTCGAGTTTCTTTTTAATGTCATTAGCACTATTTTTGGAGGATTGCTTTTCCTTATCAGTTATGTTTATATCTTGCTGATTCCACTGATTGGTTTTGGACTTATCAAATTTATCCAAAAAGTTATCTTTAATCCCAAAGTTCAAGCAGCTAATAGAGTCCAAAAATCACGCTGTCTTAAGTGTGCCAAAAAAATTCGTCATCATGACGTTTACTGTTCCCATTGCGGTTACCATCAATACACTGAATGCCCAAACTGTCATAACTTCACATACAAACATTTGCCGTACTGTAGGGAGTGCGGGTATTCTCAAAGTTCCTCTCATTTGTAAAAGGATAAAGTACCGCATAAATGTTGCGTTTCGTTCCTCAACCCAACCTACGCTTTTCTTAATGTTTACTTTATAAATCATCTCTTACAAAAAATACTCCCGCGCCGACACCAAAGCTTTACAGCGAACCACGTTGAAATTTATAAGTTCGCATTCACTTCCTCTCCCAACACTAATGATTCAATGGGAACCCGATCGAGCTCCCGACCAATCAACACTAATCGCGTTTGACGAGGTTCGTTGGGTTGCCAAGGACGGTCATAAAAGTAGTCGAACCGATTACCAACTCCCTGTAATACCAGACGCATCGCTTTGAGAGGAACTGCTACAAATCCCTTAATTCGATAAATTTCTTGCTGTTGTACCAATGTTTGCAAGCGTTTGACCAAGACAGACGGCTCAAATGCCCGGTCTAGCAGTAGTTGCACTGCATTAATCCCGTCGTCATGCTCGTGGTCTTCTTCAGTATCGTGGTGACTGGGACGACTATCTAAGTTGTCTTCTACCGCTGCATTGAAACCGAGTAACAAATCGCCACTGATTTTACCGTTCTGGCAAGGAATGATTTTTACACCAGGGGATAAGTTCTGCTTTAGCCATTCCTGCACCCTAACTTGCGTTTTTTCGTCAACGCGATCGCCTTTAGTCAGCAACACCAAATCTGCACAAGCGAGCTGATCTTCAAACAGTTCCTCAATGGGTGTTTCGTGTTCTATACTGGAGTCGGCTTGTCGCTGTGCTAAGAGGGCTTCTAAATCACCTACATATTGATGAGTTGCTAAGGCTTCACAATCCACTACAGTAATGACGCCATCCACTGTAGCGCCTGTGCGAATCTCCGGCCAGCGAAATGCTTGCACCAATGGTTTTGGGAGTGCTAGTCCAGAGGTTTCAATCAACATACAGTCAAGGCGATCGCGTCGCTTCAGCAATTCCTGCATCGCTGGCAAGAATTCCTCCTGTACGGTACAGCACAAGCAACCGTTGGTGAGTTCAACAATGTTACCGTTAGGGTCTTCATCATCACAAACTTGACAGTCACGCAAAAGTTCGCCATCAATTCCGACGGATCCAAATTCATTCACCAAAACAGCAATGCGTCGTCCTTCATTATTTTGAAGTAAATGGCGAATTAATGTTGTTTTGCCTGCGCCAAGAAATCCTGTAATCACTGTGACGGGAATTTTATGCATAGAAAATATGTTGCTTGTTGATTAATTTTGCAATGTATAGTAAAGAAGTTGAGTGGGCATTGGGCATGGGGCAAAGCAAAAACATTATTGAAATGAATTGCGTCCAACAGACATCTCCAGAAATGAGATATCGACCCTGACTGTACAACGCTTTTATCTTCTTTTTCGGAGATGTCTAATGACTTATGGTTACTCAACCAAGCGTGAGGGAGTTTGATTGGCAAAGTTTTTGTCCATCAATTCCGTGCGTGAGTTCGCTCGCACAGCGCGGAACATTCCAAATCGGCACAGCCCTACACCAAACGCCAAACGCATCAGCAACAACGTCGGTACCTCGCGCACAGACTTGACGAAACCAGACAGTCCAAAACGCAGAAATCCGCTCGGTCGAATCACCCCTTGCCAGATCGAATCTAACCAAGAAGGAAGCGTTTCTTTCGTCCAGTCTGCCGTAATTACCGCTCCCTCGACTAATCCCGTTGCTGCCAAAAGCTCGGAAAAACCCTCAATGCTGGAAAAAGCTGGATGAGACCACTGCTCCAGAAGTTGCCGCATGACTGGTTTTTCCCAGAAATTTAGCGGTTTTTGGCGGTCATCCCTCTGATTCCAGTCAGCTACAACCAATACTCCACCGGGCTTTAGCACCCGCATTAACTCAAGAGCAAAAACGGCTTTATCAGGCATATGGGGACCCGCTTCTATCGACCAGACTACATCAAAACTGGCATCTGGAAACGACAATGCCATCGCATCATCGACTGCAAACAGGACGTTTAATCCTTCAGGTGTTAACTCCACAGCACGCTTTACCTGCTGAGGACTGATGGTAATTCCTGTTACAGCAAACCCATAATCTTGCGCCAAAATTCGACTGCTACCCCCAATACCACAGCCAACATCTAAGACGGTAGTACCGGGAGGTAATTTATCTAAACCACCCCATTTAACCATGTAATGTACAAAGTCAGATTTCGCAGCTAGAAAATCCTTCCTTCGTGGCGGCGAACCGTAGTGACCGAGGTGAATGTGTTCCCCCCAATAAAACTCTAGGATGCCGTCAAGAGTCCACCGATCGTAGGAATTAGCGACTGTGGTTGAGGATTGATACTTGCGGGCACTCAGGAGATAAGCCGCAATTGCGATCGCCAAAACCAGAAGAAAACCAATTACAAAATATAATAAAGTTGACATTGAAATCCCTTAGTTAATATGTGGGGCTATAAAAATGCCTACTTTAGTAATTGTATAAATATTCATAAAAATACCTATCTGTACCTCGCAGATGTACAAAATTTACCAGTTAATTTCGGTGGGCATTCTGACTCACAAGGCAGACCTTGATTACAGCTGCGGGACAGCGCCGGATTTACACCGGACTTTCCCCGTTACCTCTGATGGCTGCTCCCCACCAGAACCGATATTCCCTTGCATATTAACACAATAGCGATCTGCACAGCATAAGTTATAATAATCAAGCTAGACACCCACGGCAAATGGTTAGCACAGACTGAAACAGAAGATATCGAGGCAATTTTTCAAATTGCAGTACGTATATTTTTTGAATTGATTCATGGTTCATCCCGAATTAAACGAGCGATGACAATGGTAATCTTCTTAGATGAAGAAGCACATTCATGCAATTTAGCAAGTATTAATCTGGCAAACTTGGAGAATGAACAGCTAGCAGAAATTTGTCAAATCGCAGTACGTATGTTAGATAATACCATTGAACTTACGTCACCGCCCTTTGCTGCTAGCGCTACTCACAACACCAAATACCGTACAATTGGGGTGGGTTGTATGGGATTAGCCGACTGGCTCAGCATACGTCATCTCACCTACACTCATCTTCAGGAAATCAGTGACTTATTTGAAGACATCGGTTATAATTGCACCGCAGCATCAATGGAACTCGCGAAGGAACGGGGTGCATATCCTGCTTTTGCAGGAAGTGAATGGAGCAAGGGACATTTAATAGGAGCAAAGCCTGTCGATTGGTTTAAACAACACGCAAGTCAACCAGAACGCTTCTTACAACTAAGTCAAGATATCAAACAATATGGCATTCGCAATTCACACATTACTGCGATCGCTCCTAATACTTCTTCATCTTTAGTTCAAGGTTGTACAGCCAGTGTGTTGCCCGTTTACAGCAAATTCTTCTATGAAAAATGGGCAAAGGGTTCAGTACCCATCGCACCTCCTTACATTCGGGAGCATTTATGGGGGTTGGGATGATTTTTAAATTTTAAATAACAACAACAACCAATACTGCTCGGTTAAGGATTTTTCGTAATAATTTTGCGGGTGTAGAGACAAGGGTTTATCGCGTCTCTACGAGGTTGAAATGTCAATTGATTGCTCTTATCCCTTGCAGTATTGCAACAACAACCAATACTGCAAGGGATAAGCGAAAATTAGAAACCCGGTATCTCCAAGAATACGGGTTTCTGACTCCTCAGTTATTGCATCCCTTGCATTATTAAGTATTCATCCAAACATGATATAATGTAGAAATTAACTAAAAAAGAACTAGCTCAAAGCCAGATTTTTAGCAGTGAATGTTAAAGGAGTATCAAGTTGCCATTGTTTACCCTTGTAAAACAATATCTGATAGATATGCAGACTGCCATATCGAAATGAGGCTTCAAACGATTGCAGATAGAGATACCACATTCGGAGAAATCGCTCGTCATAGGTTTGACCCAGTGATGCAATTTTGGCTCGATTGCTCAGAAAATTATGTGTCCATCGCTTCAGGGTTTCGGCATAGTGAGGCTTTAGGTTCTCACAATGAGCAACCGATAGTTTTGCAGCCCATAGTTCCTGGGTCAATTCGTGAAGTTGTGGCGCATACCCACCTGGAAAAATATATTTATCCACCCAAGCTCCATTGCGTACATTGCTCTGGGTAACAATGGTCTGTAGCAGTCCTACTCCATTCGGCGTTAACAGTTCGGATGCCTTTTGCATGAATGTAGCAAAATTGTTTTTACCCACATGCTCAAACATCCCAATGCTGACAAACTTATTGAACTGTCCTTGTACTTCTCGATAATCGGCAATGATGATTTTAATGCGATCGCGAAGCGCAAGCTGTACCCAGCTTATCGCCCAACCCTCTAAGATCAATTTGTTCTTGCGCCAGCTTTGCTTGCTCTACACTCAGCGTAATCCCTGTTCCAGAAATACCATAGTTCTTAGCCGCATAGATTAGCATTCCACCCCAGCCACAGCCGATGTCTATTAGGGATTCTCCGGGCTGCAACGCCAGTTTTCGGCAAATTAATTCATACTTTTGAAGCTGCATTTGTTCGATGGAATCTGTTTCTCGAAGACGATAGCCACAGGAATAGGTCATTGTGGGATCGAGAAAATTCTGATAAAAATCGTTGCCTAAATCGTAGTGATGCTGGACATTCTTGCGACTGTTTTGAATCAGAATGGGGAGCGTTCGCAAACGTTGAGTGAGGACTTTGAAAGCAAGGGCGATCGTTATCTTATTACCAGCTTTTTTAGATACATTGCTGCGATACAACAATCCAAGGAGTTCAACAAGATTATTATTTTCTTCATCCCACCAGCCGTCCATATACGCTTCACAAAACCCCAGCGCTCCAAAGGTCAGAATGCGATTGTAGGTGTTGGGGTTGTGAACGATCAGACGTAGTGGCTCTTTAGAACCTGCCAAGCCAAAGTGGAATACTCTGCCCTCTGGGTTTGTGACCGTCAGATCTCCATCTTCAATCATACTAAAAAGCTGATAGAGATAGCGTTCTCCATCGGGTAGATTGCTGAAGCGATCGCGCTTTGATACTGGAACAGAACTATTATCCAATTTTTTGTCTACAGGTTGAGCAGACGTATTTTCACTGGACGTATTATGTCTCACTATGAGTTCCTCTCCCTAAATTGAATGTTGAGTTTGTGCTCTTGTTGAGAAAGGTGTAAGATATTAGCTAACCTTAATTTCTCTAGAAGTCGAATGGTGAGCCAAACAATATCCACTTCCCACCAGCGCCACCCATACCGTGCTGATGATTGGAATGCGTGATGATTGTTATGCCAACCTTCGCCGAAGGTCAGTAATGCTACCCACCAGCAATTGGTGGAGCGATCTTCTACCTCATAGTTACGATAGCCAAACTTGTGACAGGCACTATTGACAAAGCAAGTGCTGTGAAACCCTACAAATAAGCGAACAAAAATTCCCCAGACTACAAAAGGCAGCCCACCCAGTCCGTATAATAAAGCCGCCAGCGCGACTTGTAAAGCAATATAGTGTTTGTGGCAAAATTGATAAAATGGATCGTCCGCAATGTCTTTGGTAAAGCGGCTGAGTTTTGTTCGATTTGGAACCTCGTGCATCAGCCAGCTCATATGACTCCACCAAAACCCCTGAGTGGAGTCATGGGGATCGTCGGGGCGATCGGCGTATAAATGGTGCATCCGATGATAGCCCACCCAACCTTTGACAGCACCCTGACATGCTAAAGTGCCGCACAAAATAAAGAAGTACTCCAGCCATTTAGGAACTTTAAAGCTGCGGTGTGTGGCGAGCCGATGGAAGCCAAGGGAAATCCCCAGTCCCACTGTCAGCCAGTGAAGAAACAGGGCAACTCCAACGGCTGACCAGCTAAAATTAGTAGGAACAAATGCCAATAATACTCCTAGATGCAGCAAGAGCGTGAATATAATGACAAGCCAACGAGGACGAGGCGGATTTAACCGAACATCAATCATATTGTTTTTGTTTCGATAACTGAGTGGATTGCGGATGAAATTCTGTCCACAATGAGCAGACCTGTTGGTAACATTGGGGTGGGCGACCCCACAGCCCAGTCATCAGTCGCAGCAGTAGCCTTCGTGGGAAAGACCAGTAAATTATCAGCCGTAGTACTAACCGCCGTAGTTTAACCATTGGTAGCCATTGATTAGAAAAGCTGCGGTTGAGAAGATCGGTAAAAGCAAGCACCACCCAGTTTTCATAGCGTCGCCAGCGATCGTAGCGTTTTAGCACTGCTAAAGAACCCAGGTCTTGTTTTTGTTGTTGTGCAGTTTGCAGCACTTGGACTAGGGCAGCCGCATCACGAATACCCATATTTAACCCCTGACCGCCTACCGGATGACAGCAGTGGGCAGCATCCCCCAGCAACACCAAGCGCTGTTGGCAATAGCGGCGGCTCTGCATCAATTGTGCCGAAAAAACTAAGGGTTGACTCAACGTGGCTGTATCTAATTTTGAATTTTGAATTTTGAATTTTGAATTGATTCATGGTTCATCCCGAATTAAATGAGCGATGACAATGGTAATCTTCTTATAGGTTGAACTTGCAATATTTTGCCAACCTCGAATCATTTTCCTGAGATTTAGAAAGGGTTTCTGCCGATCTTCTCTAAAACCTGTTTGTTTGACAAAGGGATGAACAGCAGTAGGAATCTTCCCAGTTCGGTGAAGATAAAATTTCGGCATGATGATTAACTGAGTCAGAATTTAACAAAAATACACAGTAGTTATGCACGCAATATATAGTGGCGAGCGAGAGTTAGTGCAATATCTCGTCGAAAATTTTTCAGGTTTCAAAGCAAAAAAAATTACCTGAATACTAACAAAGTCATTACTAATGGAAATTTAATATTAATTACTTATTTCCTGGAAAGCCGCCATTTGTAGCGTTTTAATATGCACTGCTTTCAAAATATCAGACCTAGCGATCGTCATGTAATAAACCATCCGTACCTCGCAGATGTACAAAATTGACAAGTTAATTTCGGCGGGCATTCTGACTCACAAGGCAAGCCTTGATGACAGCTGCGGGACAGCGCCGGATTCACACCGGACTTTCCCCCTTACCTCTAGCGGCTGTTCCCCACTAGAACCGAGATTCCTTAGCATATTAACACAACTGTGATTTGCTTGCGTAAAAATCAACGGTCGATCTATACTGGAATTTGTCATTCATGAGAGATCGTTTAATTCTTTACTAAACCAAAGCTTGCCCTGAATTATTATTGGAGAATTGATAGCGTTGAGTTCAGATGTGCTTCAAGATGATGTTGCTGTCACAGTTGCCCGCGTGATTGCTTCTGCGAATAAACGTGCCCGCGAATTGAATGTTGATGTCATGCAAAGCATTATTAGCCTAACTCAACACTCTCAGGATGGTAGTTGGGTATGGCGAGTGAACTATGGAGCGAAAGATTATACTGGACGGCGGGGTGGAGATTTGATGATTGAGGTTAATCCGGAGGATGCCAGCATCCAGAGAGTCCTTTGGGGTCAATGAGCTTGCGATCCAATTTACAGAGAGTGGATTGGTCACTATTGACAAGCCAACGAGGACGAGGCGGATTTAACCAAACATCAATCATATTGTTTTTGTTTCGATAACTGAGGGGATGGCGGATGAAATTCTGTCCATAATGAGCAGACCTGTTCGTAACATTGGGGTGGGGTGGGGAGTAAATTTTTCAGGTAGAAAAAAGTGACCTGGTTGAAAGACTCCAGTAAGAACACGGCATCAGTTGCAGGATTATAAGTATCCACTGCTTCTAGAATGTGAGCATTCATAAAGCGATGACGTAGAATCACAGTGTCAGGAGCCGCTAACCAGGCATTTAAGAACGCGGCTAAACAAGAACGCGGCACAAAATGGGTTTTGAAGCTCTCCCCTGCAATTCCGATAACAGGAGAGTTGGTGCTACAAATGATAGCACCGCGCTCGCCGCCTAAATACCCAATCCAGGCATTGTAACCGATCGCTAACAAATTTGTGGCAATAAAGTCTTGCTGCCAGTCCGAAGTATCAGGGGCTTCACGCATAAGTCTCTTCTCTAAGCGGTTAAATCAGGATAAAATTCTGCCCAACGTTGTTGCACCTGTTTGTAACATTCAGCAGGAGAAATTGCTAGGTTTTGCAGCAGGTTGATATCTACTGCACCATTGCCAACGAGCAGAATCACCATCTCTTGGGTGGGATCGTAGGTGGCGATCGCTTTGTGCAGTGCGGTTACAGCATCTTTCTCCAGTTCAAGTGCTTGCAGATACAAAGTTACCTGCGCTTGAGGAATGAATGCCCGATTGAAACTTACTGTATCGACACTCCAATCAATGGCGGTAGGGATTGCATCTACGACATCACAAACTACCATGCCCTTTCCCGCATTCAAATAACCATTCCAAGCGGTGTATCCGATGGTCAAAATATTATGGTGAATAAATCGGTTCTGCCAGTAACCGAAGTATCCTTGCCAGAATTCATTTCGCATTTGCATGAGACATCAATCCTGTACATAGTCTTGTCCTGTCACCAATGCCAATTCTGCTCGCATAAACTCACGTCCCAAGTAAGCAGCACGATCCAATCGGCTCACAAGACAGGGTTTTGTTGACTCAAACAGTTGAATGCAAATTTCGTACTTCGGTTCTTCCTGTAAAGAGGGTAGTTGGTTGTCGTTCCACTTTGACATTTGCACCGAATGGCTTTCCGGTTTCTGGATCGACAGCCAATCCTTGCTCATTAACTTCATTAGTAAAATGTTTCGCACAAATTAAGCCTGCTTCCCGATCTAAGTAGATAATGAAGTAACCTGCCGGATCGAGTTCTAAAAATCGTTTGGATAGTTTGTCATCAATTGCTGCGATCGTTTCTACTGTCGTTATCATCATTTTTCAACTCCAAAACAAAAAGCACCGCTCCAAAATACACAGAGAGGTCGGAAGCTCAAGAAGCTTTTGCTCAAAACTTTTCCTATCAGAAACGCTACACGAACGGAGAACACACAGAGGAATCGTGTAGATAATGAGACCTGATTATTGAACTCAAGAAGAAGTAAGAGAGCAAAAGTCTTAAAGCACTCAAGAGACTAATTGGGGCTACTTTTACAGGCAATAACGCAAGAATGGTTACAAGCACTCATGCATTCAACTCCCTGAACTGAGAATTTATTTCGCAATTCCCAGTTGAATGCAAGTTCCTGAAGTTGCTGCAGTAGTTGTTGACCACCGCTTTCACCAATTTGCTTGCCATCTTGCCGGATGCTAGCACAAGTTGTGCAAACAAATAAAGTATGCTGTTTGTTAATCATTGATTTTGAAGTCTGTAGGAGGAAATCCAAACCGCAGATATCATCCATCGTTGCTAACGCTGAACTCCTATCTTGCTGACTGTACAGTATCCTTATTACGAATTTGTAGCAGCAATTGACTAGTAGTACAGACACTTATGTCTAGAAAAACTAGAACGAATGACACCATTAGCTCGGAGCGTAATTTGTACCGTAAAATAAACTTCTATCGTTTCCTAGTTAGCCGTAACTTGAAGTGTATCTTTGGCGCTATGAAGAAATAAAACCAAGCGAACGTGAAAATACTTATAGTAGCGTTCATCTATAACCTCGTAGATTGAAGCAGAAGTTAACTAGTCGGCGGGCATTCTGACTCACAAGGCTTGCCTTGATTACAGCTGCGGGACAGCGCCGGATTTACACCGGACTTTCCCCATTACTTCTAGTGGCTGTTCCCCACTAGAACCGAATCATTTTTTAAATTCTATCACAGTTTTGTAGTTTACGAACTAGCTCTAGCTGCCCGGAGTAAAGAGACTTCATATTGATTAAATGTTGAATCCGCGCTCACAAGAGTCATTTCTTCTACCTGAGCTTGTGCAATCAGCATTCTGTCAAAAGGATCGCGATGATGTAAAGGTAATGCAGCTACCCGCAAAGCATGCGAAGCGGTGATCTCTAACGATCTAGCTCCTAGTTGAGTCATACGAGTAGATACATAATCATCTATTTGTTCTGGCAGTGGCAACTTACCGATTGAAACCTTAATTCCCATCTCCCAAAGACTGGCAACAGAGAACCAGACTTCATTGGTTTCATCCGCAATCTGTTCAATCACGTTCTCATTCAGCTTTTCTGGTTGAGCAAACCACCATAACCAGCATTGAGTATCCAATAAAAGTCTCACTCTACACCAACCTCAAATGCCGCTAGTATATCTTCTGGTAAAGGAGCATTAAAGTCATCTGGTACGATAAACAGTCCCCGGTCTTTTCCCAAACTAGATCGTCGATCTAACGATGTCCGAAATGGAACAAGCTTTGCAATTGGAATACCCCGGTTTGAAATAACAATTTCTTCTCCAAGCTCTACACGGGACAGTAGCCGAGAGAGGTTTGTTTTAGCCTGATGGATATTTACAGTTTCCATAATCTTAAAAAACTAAGTCTCTAAACTAAGTCTAGTTTAGTTGTGGCAATTCTGCAAGGTCAGATTAGTTTAGAATCATGAGCAACTGTCTATTAGGTATCACACATGACTGAGCGATTTGAGCAGGCGATCGCCTGATTAAAAACTTTACCAACCGATGAGCAGGACGCGATGTAATTTAATTCAGTCTTAGAACAATTGAACTATAAGCAGTAAATAGGAACCTGGGTGGGATGTTACCTGTCTTTAAACGCATTGTTAGCGTCTAAAATCTTTCAAATTCTATGACCCGTCGTGATTTTATAGTTTTGTTTGGTGTAGCTTGGGTGGCAAATAATTCATCCTTATGTTTGTTCGTTGCAACCAATCACCATAGCTTATTAAATTCTAAGGAACCGTAATTTGCCAAGCGTGTTCCCACCTAAGAGCTTGTTTTTTAAGAAATGTTATGAGAGCATTTACTGCAACTGCGCGACAAAAAATCTCAGCGCTATCCGACATCAGACTTAATGAAAAGCAGCAGGAAAAGACTTAATAACATTATGGACTTTCTATCTTAACTCAAAACTTCCTAAATTCTGTATAAAGTGATTTAGGGAATCGATTCTCCTATCAAAACTTAAGAGAGGAGTGGGGGAGGAGGTAAATGCTTAGAGGTGTAGCGATCGCACTAACCGGAAATAGAAATCTGTATACCTTTATATAAAGAGAAAATCGGCATTTACTAATTACCAACCTAACGCAGTAGAAATAATGGGCAATTTCAATTTAAATATCTCTTTTATTTCATTAGCACCTAAGAAATGTTCTAGTTGTGTTCCAGATTCTTTATTAGCTCGTATTTCTAAATAATGAATCCAACTACGAATAGTACCGTTCATATATAATCTTGTACTGCTAGCCATTGGTAATATGCGTCGAGCACACTCTTTAGCTATACCTTTATCTAAAGCTTGTTTATATATTTGAAAGCTAAGTTCATTTAATTGTTTACTATTTTCCTCTCACCATTCAATTGCTTCTTCACTTAAATCATCTATACTGTTCTGACGTTTGTATTTCTACACACATATTACCCATCTCAAATATAGACCAGTGCTTATTTTTAATACAATAAGTAAGTAGTTTAGACACTTCTGGATTATGTTGATTTCTAGGGTTACTTACTCTAGCACAATAACTAATTATGTTTTCAATCTCAGGTGCGATTCAAATTAATTTAGCTGTCATATCTCGATATCGTTGCCAAAAAAAGAGGATAAAGAGACAGGGCAGATGTAGTAAGAATTATGGTCTCTTACAACGAGAATATAAAAACTACAAGCAGCCCATGCCAGATATACTAGCACTGTTGCAATGCCTACTACCACAAATAAAGGCAAGCCTTGATTACAGCTGCGGGACAGCGGCGGATTTACACCGGACTCTCCCCATTACTTCTAGTGGCTGTTCCCCACTAGAACTGAATCATTTTTTAAATCCTATCACAGTTTTGTAGTTTACTACCATGTAGAGTTTTTACTTTAGTGGAACGACTAATTAAATCGTCAAGGTCTTGAGGTGCAGAAATCTTTCACGAGTGTACCCACTCATACAGTTCCAGACTCTCTGGCGCACAGCTTTGGCAGCCGCCGCATTGTTTTCCTGCCAATTTACGCACACGCCCTTTGCGAATCAGCACATTGAGCATTTCTCGCAGGGCATCCGCGTCAGTTTGAAACTGACGGGCGAGTTCTTCGAGAGAGGTTTGGGGATGGGTGCGGAGGTAGGTTTGTAGTTGTTGCAGAATCATGAGTTTATCGATTTACTAATACTTTCTTCGGAGTTGAACTCTGCGACGGAATGCGGCGGCGATCGCTGAACAATTTCAATCCCACTAGGACGGCGATCGCGAATAAGACTAGACCAACCAACCAGGCGATCGTGCTACCGGGATGCTGGTTAAATGTCACGAACTGGTAGTAGAACACAGCTACCCAGTACGCCAGTCCCGTTGTCCAAGCTGCGACGAAGGTAGTCCAGCCCAAGTTAGTTTCTCGGTAGACAGCAGCCGTTGCCGAGACACAAGGGAAGTAGAGCAGCACGAAGAGCAGAAAGGCGATCGCCGCAGTGGTACTGCCAAATCGCGTTGCCATCTGTCCAAAAGTCGTGTAGTGAATTTCCTGTGCTTCCGCCGCCGCCTTTTGATCGCCAGTCTCGTTGAGAATGCTAAGTCCGATCGGGTCTAGCACTTGATTTGTCAAGTCTGCCAGGTTTTTGGGAATGCTGGCGAAGGCTGTCCCAATACCGCCCCAAAAATCAAAGGGTTCTGACTCCTCGTTGGCTCCGGAAGCCTGCTCTGCCAGTTGGGTATAAAGGGAATCCATCGTGCCGACCATAACTTCCTTGGCAAACACTCCCGTCATTAACCCCACCGTTGCTGGCCAATTTTCCTGCTGAATCCCCATTGGGGAGAAGACGGGGGTGATGGTGCGACTGAAGGCACTGAGAATCGAATCCTGACTATTCTGTTTACCAAAGGAACCATCGGTGCCGACCGAGTTTAGTAACCCCAAAATCACCACAATCACCACAATCATGCGTCCGGCTTTGGTAATGAACGCTTTAAGCCGATCCCAGGCACGAATCAACACCCCTTTAATTCTGGGAATGTGGTACGGCGGCAATTCCATCACAAACGGGGCGGTGTCTCCCCGAAATAGAGTCCGTTTCATCACCAGTCCGGTAAAGATGGCTGCCAAGATGCCCAGCATATAAAGCAAGAAAACGATATTTTGTCCGTTGGTAGGAAAGAAAGCGGCGCAAAACAGAGCATATACCGGCAGACGGGCACCGCAGGACATGAACGGATTCATCAGAATCGTCATCAGGCGATCGCGACGATTTTCCAGTGTCCGAGTTGCCATGATGCCTGGGATATTACAGCCAAACCCCACCATCATCGGCACAAAGGATTTACCGGGAAGCCCGACAAACCGCATCAGCCGATCCATGACAAACGCTGCTCGTGCTAAGTAACCTGAGTCTTCCAGAATCGCCAGAAAAATGAATAGCAAGCCTATCTGAGGAATAAAGGTAGAAGTGGTTTTAATCCCGCCACCAACACCATCTGCCAGTAATCCAATCAACCATCCGGGAGCATTCATCTGTTGAAGCAAATGTGCCGTTCCATCCACAAAGATGGTTCCCACGCCAATATCAAAGAAATCAATAAAGGCTCCTCCCACGTTGATCGACACCAGAAACATCAGATACATCACTACCAAAAAGATCGGAATCCCCAGCCAACGGTTTAGCACCACTCGATCGATGCGATCGGACAGGGTTTGTCTGACCAAATGAGTTCGTTCGGTTACACCCTGAATGATATGCCGAATCCAGGTGTAGCGACTGTCGGCGATCGAGAGATCGGTATCTTCTCCCAGTGTTTGATGAATGCGGTGACGATGCTCGGCAATCCGTCGGAGTGTATCTTGTCCCAAATCCGGGAGTTGGCGATCGTCATACTGCAATAGATTCAATGCAAACCAGCGGACATGGGCGGGATTGACCCGTGCTTTCAGCGATGGTATTAAATCGGTCAGTGCTTCCTCAATCACCGGGGGATAGGCGACGTAGGTGTTGGGGATTGTGGGGTGCGTCAAAGCTCGATCCACCGCTTCCTTTAACTGCGGCACCCCTTTTCCAGTATGAGCACTCAGGGGAATCACTGGACATCCCAACCGTTGGGACAATAGCCCTGAATCGATGCGAATTTCCCGTTTTGCTGCCAAATCCATCATGTTGAGGGCAACGATCATCGGTACACCCATCTCCAGAATCTGGGTGGTGAGATAGAGATTCCGCTCCAGGTTAGAGGCATCCACGATGTTGACAATTATATCCGCCTCACCAGACAGCAAGTAATCCCTTGCTACCAGTTCATCCAAGCCCGTCGTGGTGTCTTCCGCATCCATTGAGTAAACACCGGGCAAATCCACTACGGTAATTTGTTGACCGTGAGCGCGATAGCTGCCTTCTTTCCGTTCCACCGTTACACCGGGCCAGTTCCCCACGCGCTGATTGGCTCCTGTTAAGGAATTAAACAGCGTGGTTTTGCCGCAGTTGGGATTGCCCACTAATCCTATCGTCGATTGTGTCATGACTCTGCTCCTGTAACGGGCGTAACTATCAGGGCATCAGCTTCATCTTTTCGCAGACTCAGGTGAAAGTCGCGCACGACAATTTCCGTCGGATCGCCCAGTGGGGCATGGCGCGTGACCCGCAATTCTGTACCAGGTGTTAGCCCCATCGCCAGTAACTTGCGCCTATATTCTCGTGTGGTCGGTGCGTAGCCAACAACCCGTAACACCGAGCCGATCGCCGCATCGCGTAGTTTGACAGTAGATACTTGCGGGGGAGTTTGCATAGTTGTCATTCCTGGTGTAGGGTTACTTAGACGCTTATTTAACGCTTGTGCTGTATCAATCACCTGAATCCCTTGCGCCATTTCTGCGTCCAAGCCTAATCGTTGGTCTTGTAGAGCTACAATCACCGAACCACTGGCGGTGCAACTTATCACCTCTAGGAGCGCATTTGGCATCAAGCCCATTCCCATCAGGCGGTTATTGTATTCGCCACAGTTGAGGGAAACGATACGAACGCGAGCGCCCACCTGCATTGTAGACAGGGGAAACACTCTAGCTTCGCCAGTATTCTCTAGCGCGTCTGGGGACAAGTCTGCTTGAGCAGAGATCCAAGAATTGACCTGATTGTCTCCACTATTCATGGACTTTTTCCCCACTAGCGATAAATGCACTTAAGAATTTTTCTCGATTATTTTACTCAAAATTTTGTTCTTTGGCAATACCCTAGCCAATTTTCAAAGCAATACTCGTGAATAAATTTCGTTAGTTCTCCCAAACACTTTCAATGAAATGCTTTTGGGCGTTTTTCTCGCATCTAATACGAAGCTGTCAAAGATAGTATCTTTACAATTCGTATAATTTGAACCTAGCTTTTCATAAAGCCGCTTGGAGTTCACTGGCGATATACACAGTATCGGGATGTATCTTACCATCAAGTCGGTCACGAACAAGCGGCAATTACAGACTTACAAAAGGCAGTTGCATACCTTTCTCAACAGAAAGAAACTACAACCTATCAAAAAACTTTAGGGTTAGTGAAAAATTTACAGTAACAACTTTCATCCCAATACTGCGTAGGTTAAGCATAAAAACACGCAATTACGTAGGTTGGGTTGAGGAACGAAACCCAACATTTATCGGCATTTGTTGGGTTTCGCACACGGGTTTACCCCTACTACAATTTCTCTCAGCCCTTGCAGTATTGACTTTCATCCTTATCAGAAATTGCTTTTATTGGAAAGTGGTAACTTTTTTCCATCTCCACAAATTGAGGAATTTTAGCTATGAAACGGAATCACCAGTAATGGTAAAAGCGTCAAAATTAACCATACCCAATACCAAAGTTTTGGCTTTCTCATAGAATCTGGTTGCTGTAAAAGTGTATCTATTCTCTGCGTAACATGATTAGTTGAGACATTTTGGGTAAAGGCTGCACAAAAATTTACTGATTGTAAAAGTGGAGTATTGACAACCAAGAGTAAAGCCTCTGCCAATAACAGACTATCAACTTTTCTAGTTGCCCAATGGTCAGCTCGTATTTCTCTTAAAAGTAATAATTCTTGCCATAAAGATTCAGTGTTAGGTAGCCAAAAGGCTAACTGACGTAGCCACCCCAACAAGAAAAACCAACAGGTATCGCGGTAGTGGTGATGTCCATCCTCATGGGCTAGCACAGCTTTGATGTGGATAGCATCTAAAATATCTAGTAATCCCTGAGTGATGATTAATTCAGGTTCCCAGAAACCAACCAAAGCACAATAAACAACAGGCACATCTAATAACCGTACTGGTGTACCGCAGATATAAGCTGTAGGATAAGTACGAATTTGTTTTAGCGTCTGGTTTCCTTCCCAGGCTAATTTTAGCCATAAGACGCCTGCAAATCCTAAGAAACTGATAGCAAGTCCGTAACTAACCCAACCTTCCCATCCCCAAACCATATGTCCATCGTCTTTGGTCAGATTGAAGCAGGTTTAGCCGCACCTTACAATGCAGTTGAACCAGTCCTCAACTTACATACTCTGATTGGCTGGTCACTTTCAGGAATCATCGCCGCAATTACAGGTTGGCGTTATGTGATTCGGTTACGCAATCCAGAAAAAGTACCAGTTCCTTATCTGGGAGTAGGACTACTTTTAACTTGTTTAGTGTTGTTCCAAGTGTATTTGGGAGATGAATTGGTCTGGGTGTATGGACTGCATACAGTACAAGTTGTAGAAGCTGTGAAGGCGGGTGTTTTGCGATGAATGCCCAACTCATTGAGCAAATTAGGTCACAATTAGGCGCAAACGGACTACCTTACGCTATTCCCATTCATCCCAACTTAGTCCATCTCACCTTGGGTTTGTTTATCATCGCCATTGCCTTTGATGTTGTTGGTGTACTCTTTCCTCTAGAAAAACCAGTCTTCAAATTTTTGGCAATTCCCGCTACTCGCGCCGGCTTCTTTGATGTTGGTTGGTACAATATGCTGGCTTCAGCCATCATCACCTTTTTGACGGTAGCGGCAGGTTTTTACGAAATCATGTTGGCAGAAGTACCAACAGATTTAAAAAGTGCTTGGGGATTACAAGCGATGGAAACAATGCTGTGGCATGGTGTTGGTGGTGTTCTTTTATTAGCACTAATTATTGGAATGACTGTATGGAGAGGATTTCAGCGGTATGTATGGCGAAAAGATAGCAGCCAACAAGTGCAATGGAGTTATCTTGCGGCTGGGTTTTTCATCATGTTTATTATGTTCGTTCACGGCACATTAGGAGCGCAACTGGCAGCAGAGTTTGGCGTACATAATACTGCTGACCAATTACTGAGATTGGGTAAAGACATTAACGCACTATTAAAGTAAATGAAAATTCGCAATATTTTGATTTTAATTGGCTGTGCGATCGCCCTGACAGCTGCTAGCCTCTGGATGGGACAGCAAGCCTATTCCTGGTTACCCCCACAAGCTGCTGCTGAATCCAAACTCGTAGATGAACTATTTAGTTTTTTAGTCACCTTAGGAACTTTTATTTTCCTGGGAGTAACTGGAACAGTCATGTATTCAGTTATTTTCCATCGTGCAGGTAAGTATGACACCAGCGATGGCCCTCCAATAGAAGGCAATATTACCTTAGAAGTCGTTTGGACAACAATTCCCATTTTGTTAGTCCTATGGATTGCCACATACAGTTACAACATCTATGCAGAAATGTCGATTCAAGGGCCAAGAAGATTTACCTGAGCCGAAAAATCGAGTGCGGGTAGTAAGTAATAAGTTGTATTTGGATTATACGCCCAATAATATTGAGGCACACGATCGCCTGATTTATCGTTGGACTAATATCCTCAAAGCTGTAGACCGCACTTCGGAAAACCCAGTGTTTCGTCGCGGGATTTATCCCCATAGTGATAGACCTATTCAAGTGGTGGCGAATCAGTGCGGTACTTGTCGGTTTGGGGAAGATGCAGCTAAATCCGTGCTTGACCTCGATTGTCGCACCCATGATGTGAATAATCTCTATGTTGTTGATGGTAGTTTCTTCCCGTCTAACTCTGGGGTGAGTCCGGCTTTAACTATTATTGCCAATGCGTTGCGGGTTGGCGATCGCTTGATTCAACGCTTGCATTAAGGAACTTCCAAAAAATCAAACATACCGCCTTCCGCATCATGAGCAATATCGGCTTTTTCTAGCCACCTAGTACGCCAGTCCTTTCGCTCGCGTGGTTTCTCCCCTCAAACTTTACAGGTTCTTACCATTATTCATCGAGAATCTGTAAACTTTATGACTTTGAGAAAAACTGCTGGACAGATTTTGATGGGAACCCAATCTCTGAGCCTATCCCCATCTCTTTTTCTAGGATTCCAAACACAGCCCTTCCTGATTAAGCTAAGCTAATAGACAACTGCTTTTTTATAAGCCTATGCCGCTCTCCGAATTACTGCCTGCTGTCGATCAATTATCTCACCAAGATAAGCTCCGCCTCATCCATTTCCTGCTGCTTGCAGTCGCTAAGGAAGAGGGGTGCGAGCTAGAGTCGGTCATCAGCACCCCGCAGCAAGAAGGCCATGAGCTTGAGCCAGCCGTTGATCCCGCCTCAGAAAACTTACTGCTAAAGCAGTTGGCATCTACTGAGGCAGTGGTATGGTCGCCTTACGAGGCTCATGAAGCTGCCCAAAAACTTTCAGATCTTTTAGTAGCAACAAGGCAAGAAGGCAATGCTTGATGGCAAGCGGTTTCCTTTCATTGAGCGAACTAACAGCCTTGGTCTATCCAGCACGTTGCCGTATCTCCCGACTACACTGACCTACAGAGATCGCTCTATCGAGGCTATGGCTCTGTTGGACACTGGTCCCGGATTTCTCACAAGTGAGAAAAAAAGGCAATGTACTAATGTCTTGGCTTTGAACGAATTTCTCCCAAATGGTCTTAATATCTCTTTAGTAAGTACGTAAGACAATAATTTTCAGCCTTAATTTCCGAAAATGCAGCTATCTCGGCTCAACCTCTATACAACCTCATCGCTTTACTCCTCAAGTCTTCCTCCCTGGACAAGCGTTTCCCGAATTCGCCAACAGTATCTACGTTATATCTACGCCTTTCCAAAGGTTAGTACGATCCAATCAACTCTTTTACTCGTCAAATCGCTTTCTATAGGTGTCGAATAGTTCACTAATCTTCTTTGGTTCGGATACAAGTATTCCCCGTTCATCACGGAATGTGCGATCGCTCGCGCCTCGGAAAGATAGCCAGTTAAAACTTGTGGTAACAGCAAATTGCGTATCAGAAATAAGAATTTTCGCATGGGTATCTCCCAAACGCTTTAGCTGGAAATTATTTCTGTACTGAATGGCCAATTGTTTTATTTTCTTCTCTGCTTCGATATCTTCTTTGTACTTTCTATCGTTATCGTCTTCTCCCAAACCATACCCAATATAAACTTGCACTCCCCGCTTAAGGAGATTTTCAAAATCTGCAAGAAATCGTTTATTTACAGAACTAGCTCGAATCCAAGGTGAGATAATCATTAAACATTCTTGAGTATCATGGAGAGATTGTTCCAGAAGCGGACGGTGTTCTGACATATCTAACCAACGCATGGTAACTGTAGCTAGGAGCGAATTTAGCTGTGTCCGAAGTTCTTCAATTTGTTTTTGTGCAGATTGAAGTTGCTGCACAAAAATAGCTTTTTCATCTTCATTTTCAGTTTGTTCAAGGTTATTTTTAACTTTCTCTATTTCAGCTACAATTTTTACTTGACTAGTATAAATTTCAGACTTAATAGAATCAATTTCTTCTAGTCGAGCTTGATTAACAAAATCACTTCCTAAAACTTCTTCAGCTAATTTCCTGGGTGAGCTTTCTTTTAGAGTTTCGACAATGCGAAGTTTTTTAATTCCATTAGAACGAGCAAAAGCAGCTTCATGCTTACTGGAAATTACATCATCAATTAAAAATGCCACCTGAACATCATCACTATCTTTAGCTTTATATATGAGTGCCAAAGCTTTTTCAAAAAATCTCTGCCTTTTTTCAATTGCTTTTAATGCTAGTAAGTCTTTCTCTTCTTTAAATCTGGCTTTACTAGCTCCCTCAATTTGACGAATAATTTCATCTACGTCTTTAAGTTTGATATCAGATAATTCTGGAGGTTTATTTGGAAACGGATCAATCTCTATAATGTCTTGCTCTCGTAAATCCTTGTGTTTTAAAAAGTATGAATTACTGCCATACCAGCGTGGATATCGTAATAATCCATCAAAATCTATATCAAATGTACGCTCTTCTGGAACAATAATTTTAGCTTCTTGGAGAGTTGTAATACCTTTTTTAGTCAATTTCCAAACTTGTAACCGAGAATCGTCAGGAGCTATAAGGTCAATATTTTCACTCATTCTTAAATTGACCATTGCATCTTTTAAAATTTGCTTTTCTATACCGAGAAAAGCACTAATATCTTTTTCTAAATTCAGCCCAGCATCAATAGCCTTTAAGACAAATTCCTCTATTGGTGGTATTGGTTTACGTAATTGTATTAAAGCTTCAATAGTTACTTTATAAACAGGTAAACCTACCTCTTTACAGGCTACTAAATCAAAACCTGTTCTATTGTAACGCAGCAGGTCGTTGGCTGAGAGAGAGATAAACTTGTCTAAATTCATAATTTTGTTTACCTATTTTATTTACTTACCATTCATCGCTTCCATTAAGCTACAACTTTCAGGATGGCGTTCAATGTAATCTAAGACTTGGTACAAAGGATTATTTTTTGAACTCCGACAAAAATGATGATCTCCCACAATCAACAAGCCAACTCTGCCTCTAGATAAAGCAACATTTAGTCGTGCTTCATCTCTAAGAAAACCTATTTCCCCTTTTTTGTTTGAACGAGTGATAGAATATACAGCTATATCAGCTTCACTTCCTTGAAATGCGTCAACTGTAGCGCATCTAATGGTTAATCTTTTCCAATTGTTTAATTCTGTATTAATTCCGCGACTCAGCAATTTTAATTGTGCTGAATAACCACTTAATACTGCCACACTGTAGGTTTTTTCTGCTGCTTCTGCCATTGTATTAATCTGGCGAAGCAGATTAATAATCGCTCTGGATTCACAGCTATTGTTATAACTGTAATTAACAAATTGCTCTTGATAATTTGGCAGATTAGAAGTTGTCAACCAAGTTACTGGTTGTGGTAAAACTTTAGCCAAATTTGCATCTATATCTTTTCTGGCACTTTTAAGTTCACCTTGATAAAAGCACTCACTGATTAGATTACCAATTGATTCAACCATCCGATGCTGAATTTTTAACATCTTACAACAACTATCAGGGAGTGTTGTTAGCAGTCTGTCAAATAAAGTTTCTTGGATGTCATCTTCAGTTAAATCATATTTATCTAAAAATTCTGGATTGCGGCTGACTTCATCTTGGAAGGGTGGAAGTTGTTGCGGATCACCCACAAGTATCCATCGCCGAGTTCTCGACATCGGGACTAATACTTCTGTTGCTGTAGCCTTTGATGCCTCATCAATAATGCAAAGGTCAAATTCTATATCCTGAATGTATTTAGCAATGCCAATACAAGTTCCTGCTACTACAGCAGAACGTTTGATTAGTGGATCGTTAAAATTGTCATTGCGACCAAAACAGTCAAACCACTCGGCTTGAATACTAATTAGTTGCTGTAACATTTTGGCATCTGGAGCATGAGGGTCAATCAACTGATTGCTCTTTTCTTCTAGTTGATTAGCGTTGAGTTTTAATAATTCCTCTTTAGCAATTCCTGTGATTTCTTGGAGACGCTGGGCTTTGGCTTTATGTTGCTCTCGTACTTGTTTTTGTTCTTCCCGCAATTCTTCAAGTTCACTTGTAAGACGCTGAAATTCATCTCTTTTATCTTTGGGGATTTTCTGTTTAGCTGGAAATTTGGGATTGTCTATGTCATGGTCTGTAGGGTAAATTTCATATAATTCTTCTTTGCGAGTTGTTGCTTCTGTTTTTAATTCATTAAGCTTTGTGAATAGAGCTTTTAGGTCTTGAAATAAAATAGCTTTTTCTAACTCTTGTTGAGAAACACCTCTTTTAGTAGACCACTCTGTTATAAAATTTTTACTGGTAGTTTCAGCCTGTTCTCTCCATTTCTCCATTTGTTCTTCTAATAACAGAGAGTGAATGTTTTCTGAAACCTGTTCATGATTACCAAGGCGTAACAATTTTAAGTCAAGGTTTTGGTCTTGAATCCGTTCTAGTGCATTATCCAATGCTACATGAGTTTGTGAACTCAACAGGATTCGTGCTTCTGGGTTTTGCAGAAGAGTTTGAATGATGATTTCTGTAATAAAGGTTGTCTTTCCTGTCCCTGGTGGCCCTTGAACCAAAAGAAAATCTTGTGTTGTTAATGCCGCTTCTACAACCTCCTTTTGTGATTCATTCAGAGATTGAAAACACTCTATATCTCTAGATATTTCTGGATGCTTGACTTCTTGAGGATTAACAAATAATTGACGCATATCAGACCGAACTGCACGGTCGAATCTAATTGCATCTAGCGCGTATTTTTGGCGATTTAATGCGGTTTCAGTGGCCCGAATATCAAAAACTAGCTCACCGGATTTTGGCAGTCTGTCTGGTTGTCCATGTTTCACATAGAGAATTAACTTGTCAATAGCTTCTTGGACTTCAACAACATCTCCTCCTAAAATACTAAATCCCTTTTTGTTAATAATATGTCGGGGTTGTCCTGCTATATCTTTATCTGGCATTTCTGAGATTTCAAAGATAAGATGCTTGCCATCACGAGTAAAATCGGTATATTTAATTGGCTGTTCTCGGCTTCTTTCCCAATCGGTTTTAGCTTGGAGAATATTAAACCAAGTCTGGAATAATCTTTGTTTTTCCGCTTCTAATTTTGTTTGTCGGAGGTTAGCTTCGTGTTCTTCAACTGCATTCTCCATGTCTATAATAACGTCTACGGCTTCAGACATGAAGAGTGGCCTACCAAACTTAAATTCGTATGGAGGCATCCAAGCTTGCTCTCGATTTCTTTCTAGCAAGGCACTAGAGAAAGTATTGGCATTAATAATATCAAGGTATTCTTTTCCTACCGCTACATGATATTTATAATTAACCCCAAAAATAGAATAGTGTTCTTCTCGAAATTCTTCTTCAGGAGAGTTGAAATTACGGTTACGGTAACGGCTGATGCCACAAGCTGTATTCAAATCCTCTAGAATAATTTTTTGAATTTCCGCTTCTGATGTTTGAAGTTCGTTATTAAGATTTTTCAAGGCGTTTCGAGTTAATATCAGATAACAAGCACGTTTTTTAGTTGACAGGATTTGCGATCGCCTTTCTTGGATAACATTAAGTTCTGTCAGTAGCACTTCTGCATTGTGTTGGCGTTCTGCTGGATCTGAGGAAACAGCACGTTCTATGACTTCGATAATTTCAGGTGGTGCATTAAATGCAGCCACCCCTTGAGGTATGGCATCATAATCATTAATCTCTACCTTTGTTAAGCACTTTAGTACCAGTACGCCAAAGCTGAAGACATCCCTGGTGTAAGGATAAGTGCCATCATCAGGTTCCGGTGGTGTGAAGGGACGAGATACAAACTCCCTTAGAGTAATGCTAGGTCGAAAGTAGCTTCTGAGCTTAGATATTCCAAAGTCGGCAAGTTTTGGTTTACCGTCGCTACTAATTAAAATATTATTGGGCTTGATATCTCGATGGCTGTAGTTGCGATTGTGAGAGAAAGCCAGAGCTTGTAATACAGGAAAAGCCACATTTTGCCAAAAAGAATCCCACTCATGTAATGGAGACTCTTTCAACAATTTTGCTAAGTCTTGTTCCATCCACTCTAAAACAAGGAAATATTTACCTGTACTTTCATCCTTGCCTAAGTCAAGAAGTTCTACGATTCCCTGATGCTTTAATTCTTTGAGTGCTTGGGTTTCACGTCTGAAGGACTCTTCTAAGATATCGCCTTCAAGCTGCCCATGTTTGAATACTTTCACCGCCACAAGTCGTTCTTCTTGTTCATAATCTCTTGCTCTATAGACATCAGCCATTCCACCAGCGCGCGGTTGTTGGGGAGATAGAGCATAGCGATTGTTGATCAAGCGAACCGACGGCATAACTTTAAAATCCGTAGAGTTTCTTTATTTGTAACATAGCTGTAAGGAACTGCAAACAAGAACGCTTCAAACCGCAAACAAGTCAAATGTCAGTGGGACGATAATATTGCCGTTTTTACGTGCTTACGCTTCCAATTGACTTTGGCAAAGTTCTACTTCCATTTTTTAGCACGTAATTACGTTACTGGAGTTTAGACTAAATACTGTACGTTTGCTCAGCTATTGAAGGGAGAGAGGAATTAAAGCCTTGTGGTTCAGTTCCTAAATTTGCTACACCTAAACAATGTGAAAGGTGGAGTGAGCTAATGCCTATAATCACTTGGGAACTATGGTTAGCTCGTGATACTGTACTCGATAATCCTCTCCTAAGAGCAAAAATCAATCGCACAACTCACCCCTGGAAGGGTTGTTTAGTCTATGGGAGGAGTTTTGGCGGCGATTGGATCTCCTGCAAGTTCTCCAAAACTCCGTGGAAAATCTCCTGGTTGGAAAACAGGAAAGCAGCGACAACGTAAAACCCGCTACCCAATTGTTAAAAAACGAACTTCTAAGCACCGAAAACAAACGGCTGAATCAGCTTAGTATTTATATCTCGTTCATTTTTTGGCGGAAGTTTATTTTACCCAGCATCGCTGGGCCATTTTTCATGTCTTAGTCTAAACTCCAGACACCATGAGATGTGGGAGAAACTCAGGAACTTTTGTGCTGCTGCTTGAGAGGAATTTGAAGCAGAACTTCTAGCTATCTCAATCCATAATGCTAAAAATAAGGTGTAGTCATACCAATCCTCCAGCGGACAGTACAATTCAACCACAAAGACTCCGGCGCGTGGGATGTCTTAGCGGTTTCTGGTTCAATAAAATCAAATACATAATCCCGAAATTTCTTAAAATACTTTAGCTGATGGTCTGATTTTATCGGTTAAGGAGCCTGTATTAACTTGTTGTGTTCTCCTGCTACCATTACTCCCATGGTGCTTTTGTTGTCAACAATTGTTGCAAATTCTCATTAGCCAAGGGTGGTGCATCCAAGAGTTAGACAAATTGCTATAACTACTCATCATCGACTATAAATAACCACATTGCCAAAGCTAGTATTCATGATTGACTTCTCAGAAATCCTCTCATTGCATAGCATCAGCTACCATTCTACTTGAACTGAATAATTAGTAAAAACAGCATCACAACTAATTAGCACAGAATTTTCTATATTAGCTTGAGCAATCAGTAATCGGTCAAAAGGATCTTTATGATAGAGGGGCAAACCGTCTAAAGCTAAAACATGAGCAACGGTTATTGGTAAGATTTCGATATAATTTTTTTGTTGACTAGCAATAATTTCACCTAAAGGTTTATTTAGTGTTAGTTTACCTAACTGGTGTTTAATTTGGATTTCCCAGAGACTTACAACACTTAATAACCTAATATTATTCTTATCTGCTAATAAGTCTAATGCTTGCTTAGAAAGTTTTGTTGGCTCGCTATCCCACCAAATAAAGGTATGTGTATCTAATAGTAAATTCATGAATTTTGCAACCAAAATTCATCGGATAAAGGTTGATCGAAATCATTACTCATTTCCATTGCACCTAAATTTAATCCAGGTAGAGGTTTTTTTTCTGATTCACTGATGACTTGAGCAACAGGATTAAGTAGAGTCAATCTAGCAACAGGAGTACTACCATTAGTAATGACTATTTCTTTGTCATCTTGAATCAAGGAGAGCAACTCACTAACACTGATTTGTAATTGTTGAAGATCGAGCGTTCTTGTTGACATAGCTATTGATATAAATATTTTGACCCTGATTTACAGCCTGAGAACTCGCATTACTGGTACTTAATATTTAAATTACCATTGTATCACATTTTTATCCCAATATGCAGTAACAACTGTTTGAAGAATTATTGAACTGTAACAAGTCCTCTATTTCAACTGATTAATCAAAAACTGAATGTCCGCGCTCCGCCTGTATAGCCACTAGCGATCGATGCACTTAAGTAAGCTAATTATTCCCTTCCCCTCTGCCCCTTGGTTACTGAGCCACTTGCCTTGAGCGAAGTCGAAAAGACCGAAGTGCTGCTCCTCCAATGAAAAAATATTTTCTACCAGATTTTTTAGAAACAATATTTAGTAGTTTATCAAAAATTTATGGTGAATTTTCTACCAATGTCAAACGACAGGTTGTCATCCTTAAATAGGACATCTTGTCAAACTAATAAATCTAGAAAAAAGTTAAAGAATGGCTAGATAAATCAGGAGCGAATGCATTCTTTGAAGAAGATACGTGTTAACTTTGATTAAGTGCTGTAGATCTGCACAGGAGAAGACCATGTTTGAGTATCTTCCACCTTTAAACTGCGACTACGATCCCAAGATGCCGTGCAAATCAAGATTGAAACAAATTCAGAGGTTAGTTCATGAATTTTCTATCGGACACCGTTGCTCTATCGCGGATGCAGTTTGCACTGACGGCGATTTTTCATATGCTATGGCCTGTTCTCACCACTGGGATGGGGATTTATCTGGCGCTCGTTGAAGGAATGTGGCTAAAAACACGCAATCCTGATTACTACCACCATGCTCGTTTCTGGGCCAAGCTATATGTGTTGAATTTCGGTATTGGTGTAGCATCTGGCTTACCAATGGAGTTTCAATTTGGTACGAACTGGGCCCCGTTTTCCGAAGCGGTAGGTGACTTTTTTGGCAGTATTTTAGGTTTTGAGGCTTCGATGGCATTCATGCTAGAAGCTGGATTTTTGGGGATTATGTTGTTTGGCTGGGAACGGGTAAACCCAGTGATTCACTATTTTGCCACGATTATGGTTGCCTTTGGCGCAAACCTATCTACCTTCTGGATTTTAGCGGCAAACTCTTGGTTGCAGACCCCAGCAGGCGGGGAAATGGTGAACGGGAAGTTTGTTGTTGATGATTACTTTCAGGCAATTTTAAATCCCTTCATGCTCAACAGCGTGTCGCATATGTTTTTGGCGACACTGGAAACTTCTCTATTTGTAATTGGGGGAATTAGCGCCTGGTATATTCTCAACCACCGTCATGAGGCCTTTTTTGCGCGATCGCTTAAAATTGTGTTAGCAACAGCGATCGCTGTCACCCCATTACAAATCTATGTCGGACACCTCAGCGCCGAACAGGTAGCTGATTATCAACCTACCAAACTCGCCGCGATGGAAGCCAAGTGGGAAACTACTCCAGCCGGACAGCCCGCGCCCTGGAGTGTAGTCGCATTACCCAATAACCAGACTGAGAAAAATGACTGGGAAATCTCAATTCCCAACGGCTTAGGCTACATTTTGGAATTCAAAAAAAATCTGTCTAAACCCGTTCTGGGATTGAAAGAGTGGAAACCTGAAGATCGCCCCCGGATGGTGGG
This sequence comes from Scytonema sp. UIC 10036, assembly GCF_009725235.1. Next base: position 68,799 of record NZ_WJFC01000014.1, on the reverse strand, counting down.
TTTGATTTATTACGCCTTCCGCATCATGAGCGGTATCGGCTTTTTCTTGGCTGGATTGATGGGTATCAGTGTGATTCAATGGTTGCGGGGGAGGCTGTCACCAGAGGCGATCGCCCAGCAAAAATGGCTACTGCGAATCTGGATTTTGGCGGCTCCACTGGGCTACATTGCTGTGGAATCAGGCTGGATTGTGCGCTGTGTTGGACGGCAACCCTGGGTAGTTTATGGGAAAATTCGCACAGCAGATGGCGTTTCCCACCTACCAGCGACTGAGGTTTTAACATCCTTGCTAATTTTTGCGGGAATTTATACAGCCCTGTTTATTTGTGCCTTATTCTTTGGTAGTCGGATCGTTCGTCAAGGCCCCAATCTGGAGCTTCCGGTTCCAGGTATTGACACCCAACCAGCCGTAGAAACTACTCCGGCTGAATTTGTTCGAGATCAACGTCCTGTGGAAGCACAGCAGTAAAACAATTCAGTAATTGTATGGAGAATTTAGAACACTTTTTAGCACAGGTTTGGTTTATTATCTTGGCTCTGTTTTTGTTTCTCTACGTCATGTTAGACGGGTTCGATCTAGGCGTAGGTATCCTGTCGCTAACCAGTTCTAATGAGGAGCGACGGGACATTTTAATGACGAGTTTGGGTAATATTTGGGATGCCAATGAAACCTGGTTGGTGTTGATGGGGGGTGCATTATTTGGGGCATTTCCTCTTGCTTATGGCACCATTTTGAATGCGCTCTACATTCCTATTTTTGGCATGATCTTTGGCTTGATTTTTCGGGCTGTGGCCTTTGAGTTTCGAGAGCATTCTACCCACAAACTGTTTTGGAATGTGGCATTTGGAGTTGGGAGTTTCATGGCGGCGCTGTTTCAAGGATTTGCCTTGGGGAGCATTTTAGAAGGCATTACAGTGGATGAATCGGGTCACTTTATCGGCAGTATATGGGATTGGCTCGATTGGCGATCGCTCTTAGTTGCCTTGACATTGATCCAGGGTTATGTATTGATTGGCTCCACCTATCTCATCCTGAAAACTGAGGGAGAACTGCAAACATCTCATTACCGCACAGCAAAACTCGCTGCTTGGACAACGCTGTTGGGTGCAATTTTAATCACGATCGCCACCCCTGTTGTGTATGAAAATGCCAGAGCAAAGTTATTTCACCAGCCAGAAGTCTATCTATTTTCACTCATTCCAGTGCTAGGCGTGCTGCTGATTGGGTTATTGATTCAAAGCCTGAACCGCAAAGCAGAAACTACTCCCCTAGTTTGGACAGTGCTGCTTTTTCTGCTTACCTTTGTGGGCTTAGGATTAGTTGTTTTTCCCTATATCATCCCCCCTGGTATCACCATTTATCAAGCAGCCGCAGCACCTAGCGCGTTAGTGTTTATGATTATCTTCATTGGATTTCTGATTCCCATTATGTTGTTCTACAACATCTACAATTACATTGTCTTTCGAGGAAAAGTGATAGGTACACATTATGGAGAATAGGTAATACCAATTTAAGAAATAATTGTTGATTTTTGTCTAAAATCCCGGATGGTCAAGTTCCCGATTATATCCAGGAATATAAATGCTCTTAGCGATTCTCTATTTTGTGCGGGTGGATACAACAAAGGGGGCTTTCTTTGCCCCCTAAAAATCTCTACACAGTTGCTACCTTGGGTTGAGGTTTAGTGAATAACTCAGCTAAACGATGCGGTTGGCGATCGCACTTTCACACCCAACTTATTTGAAATTGTTTGAAGAAGTGGACCAAACGCAGCAGTACTGTGACCCAACCGATGATTTGGATATTACTTGGAAGTATCCAAAACAGTTGGGAGAGGGATGGGTACGAGAAATTCAGCTTCGAGAAGGGCTGTCTTTGCGGATTGAAAACATTCGACAGTATGACGATCTAATTGTGGAGTATCCTGAAGAAGAACGCCACTTGGGATATTTCTTTTTGACGTCAGGAGTTTCTGATTGGGATAACTTCTCATTTAGTGCTGGACAATATACTTTCTATGGGAATGGTTTAGCTCCCAAAGACTGCTGTGCCGCCTTCGCTGTGCAGCCGTTTTTCTCGGTCGAGGTGTTAATTCAGCCAGAAATCCTGCGCTCATTTATCGGTAACCTAACAGGGGAACTGCCCGCCGCACTGCAACACTTACTACGACCTTCCGATCGAGTATGTTATGGTCTTTGTAGCAATACAACCCCATTCATGCAAAGCGTGTTGCAGCAAATTTTACGCTGTCCCCTACCAGGGCTTTACCAAACGGGTGTATTTGGAAAGTAAAGCACTGGAACTGCTGGCGTTGTTGCTACACCAGGAAGTGGAAATTCAAACAGGTAATCGACCTAGCGATCGCTCATTTTTGGTAATTCTAATTTTTTAAACAGTCATCAGCTAAATGTTTGGGGCAATATCCTGATACACTGGAGCAGCAGCGTAAAGAGCGCGTCTCGTCTTGAAGCGATCTGCCCTTGGCACCAGCGAAGCTATCGCACGAGGGGGCATGAAAGCGCGATCGCTATTTGATAGAGTAGATGGATGCAGTTCGCCTCTTCAAACCTCAGATCAAATGTGTGCTGGGGTTTTGTTACAAAGCGTTTTGAAGGGGATACAGTGGGGGTGGATATGCCGTCATAGTTGTCATAAGCGCTATCGGTGAGAATTGGAAAGATATATGTTTGATTGTTAATGTCAATGTATGACTAAAAATAAATTTGTTTATGTAAATTATGCTAATAATTTAGTGGCTACTAACTTGTTGTATTGGCAAGATAAAATACAGGATTATTTGATTGAGTTTTATGGTGGTAATAGAAATAATGCTTTAGGAACTAAATTTGGAGATTGTGCAAATATATGTCTTGATTTATTAGAAGTCTCTGGAGATGAGCCAACCAATTTTAGAGGGGTAGTGAATAATGATATGCTTCAAGCTGGTGCAATTATTGAATACAGAATTGGGGAAATTTATTTGAATGAAGGACGACAACAGCATATATTATTAGATATTGTCTGCGCCGCACCTTGGAATTGTTTACCTAGAAGCGTATCTGAAACTTGTAGGGGAGCGGCTGAGTGGTTGATAGCTGATATTATTCAGGAAATGACCTCTGCTCCTAATGAAGTGAGTGGAATATTTAAAGTAGCAGCGATACCTAGATCTATTGAGTTTTATAGAAGGATTGGCTTCGAGGAGAACCCAGATGGTTCCAGGGAAATGATATTAACGGAGGAAAGAGCGCTACAATTTTTAGAGGAACATATCAGACGTTGGAGGTAAAAGTGATGCAGGAACAAGTTAAGAATCAAATTGAAGAAGCAGAAGAACTAGAAAGTAGTCCTTGTACTGGGAGAGAAATATCGGATGAAGAAGCATTACGAACGTTTGATTACTATTTAAGTGGTAAATACCTGATTAAGAACTTAGAAGTAGTGCAAAAAAGGAAACAAAAAACCTTAGAAGAACTTGCTCAATTAGAGGCAGCAGAAAAAAGAATTATAGAGAGAATACGAGAGCAAAAAATTCATCTTAATTCCGAGCAAAATCAGGAGTAATTTATAATGATAAAACTCCTTACTTTGTAGATGTTTCTTAAGCTAATAGGTACTCTATTTTCAAAAATTATGTCTGTCGCTAACAACCAAGGGTTTGCCGCCAAGAACGTTTATCCTTCAGAGAACGGGTTTAGCTTCGCACCCATTAAAATTTGGAAGCTAAAAATTAATATTTGCATCAATTTTAGATTTTAGGATTGGGGTGCGACGCAGGGAAAACGCATCTAAAATCAAGGCAGAGGAGGCAGGGGAAGCAGGGGAAGCTATTGAGGCAGGGAAGAGGGGAGAGGGGGAGCTCGCTCGGTAGAGGAAGCACGCGGAGCAGTCGGTCAACTGAGATCTTACACCTAATCGGTATCATCAATGGCTTAATCAAAAGCAGTGCAATAAAGCGGCAATGTTTTTCTTAGCTCTTAATTAGTAAAATAAGAGCCGAAGAAATAGTAGTGTATATCAAAACGACATTAAGTTTTCTTGGTGTCAGATTTGAGCCAAACTATGAATTAAGAGTCATAGACAGTGTTGAGAGCGCAGCCTGACAAATCTCACCTATATATGTGGATTCTAGACTTTTGTCCAAGTGCTTCATTGAAAGTAGGTAATTAAGGAGCCTTGTGGTACTATCAAGCCAAAATGGAGTACCTCTGGTTCAATTGGTATGAAAATTAAACCCAAAATAACAATTGCTGAGCACTTTGCTGATTTATCAGATCCAAGAAGAGATCGGACAAAGCGGCACTTGCTGATTGATATTATTACGATTGCTATTTGTGCTGTGATCTGTGGAGCTTCCTCGTTGGGTAGCAATAGAAACTTATGGAAAAGCCAAGCAGAAATGGTTGAAACAGTTTTTAGAGTTACCAAATGGTATACCCTTCGGGTTCGCCAGTTCCCTGCGGAGGGAGACCCTCCTTCAGGACTGGTCTCACCATCACATGATACTTTTGCGAGGTTGTTTTCTCGAATCAATCCACAAGAGTTCCAAGAATGTTTTTTCCAGTGGATTCAATCTATTAGTAAAACAACGGAATCAGAAATTATAGCAATTGACGGAAAAAGTTTAAAAGGCTCTTATGAGAAAGGAAAAGATAAAGCAGCTATCCATATGATTAATGCATGGGCAACGGCAAATCGATTAGTTTTAGGACAACGAAAAGTCGATAAAAAATCAAATGAAATCAAAGCAATTCCCGAACTGATTAAAATCTTAGATGTTGCTGGTTGTCTAGTAACAATTGATGCAATGGGGTGTCAGAAAAACATAGTGAAATTAATTACCGAGCAGCAAGGAGATTACGTGATTACGCTAAAAAAGAATCAAAAGAATCTGTATAAAAACGTAGAGCAAATATTTCAAGACGCCATCGCCAAAAAATTTGATGGATACAGCCATAGCAGTTATCATACCCGTGAAAAAAGTCATGGAAGAGAAGAAATACGGAATTATTTAATGTTGTCAAATATAGCGCAGCAGATAGACCCAAATCATCAATGGGTTAATTTAAATAGTATAGGGATGGTTGAATCAGTCAGAACTGTGGATGGTAAAACTACTGTGGAAACTCGTTATTATATTTGTAGTTTAAACAATGACGCCGAAAAATTAGGTAGAGCGATACGCAGTCATTGGGGAGTTGAAAATTCTCTCCACTGGGTGCTGGATGTTGCTTTTAGTGAGGACGACTGCCGAATTCGGAAAGATAATGCACCTGAGAATTTTGCTGTTCTTCGTCGGATAGCCATTAATCTTTTAGGTCAAGAAAAGAGCAAGAAGATAGGAATTAAAAATAAACAATTTTTAGCCGCAATGGACGACAACTACTTAAGTCAAGTTTTACAATTAGTTTCAAAATAATCAATTTTGTTGAATCAAGTTTCTGAAAATAAATTATACTAGTAATTGGTCATGTTTGTGAAGACTTGATGCTCGGAGTCTATCCTCAGAAAAAATTCTATAAAGATCTCAGGTATGATTCATACTATGAAGGTAAGGAAAATGACGCTTAGAACCGCTCAAAGACCATAAAGATTTAGGAATTTATAAAATTGCTTTTTCTGTAGCCATGGAAATTTTTGAGTTGTCTAAAAGATTTCCTGTGGATTATCTCCAATGAAATAATTAGATTCTATAACAACAACAACAAGAGCCGACAAACTTTATTGAAGTTTATTGTGTAAATTCTTTGCTGATTGTTTCTATATCATGTACAATATTTATATGAAAGTACAGAAAGGACAATTAGAAAACGGCAAAACAATTTGGTTGGTGTTGGATGATAACTATCTACCTGTTGAACCGATATCCAAATATTTACGCTATCTTGAAAGTCTGAGAAGATCGCCGAACACTATTGCTAGTTATGCACGAAACCTAAAACTCTACTGGGAGTATTTACAGCAAAGCTATTTAGACTGGAAAGAAGTTAATTTGTCGCAACTATCAGAGTTTATTCATTGGCTGAGAAATCCAAAACCAGGAACTATACCACTTCATCCACAACAGTCCAAAAGGTCAGAGAAAACTATTAACCATGCTTTAACTACTGTAGCCTCCTTCTATGAGTTCTACGAACGTTTAGGAAAGACTGAAGGGATAGAAGCCTATCGTTATGGAGTGAATTCGGTTCGTCAATACAAACCATTTTTACATCATATTAGCAAAGGAAAATTAGCCAAGACGAGATTATTAAAAGTTAAAGAGCCTAAAACCTTCCCTGGTTGTCTAAATGATGAACAAGTAAAGAATTTAATTAAGGCCTGTAATCACATGAGAGATAAATTCTTAATTTGCCTTCTCTATGAAACAGGAATGCGTATCGGAGAAGCATTAGGGTTAAGGCATGAAGATATGGCAACCGGAGGTAAAAATGAAATAAAAATCACAAATAGACTTGATAATTTCAACCAAGCTAAAGCCAAAAGTGGAAACAGAATAATTCATGTTAATAAAGAAGTCATGAGATTTTATTCTGATTATCTAATTGAAGAATATCCAGAAAATGTTGACTCAGATTATGTGTTTGTAAGTATTTGGAGTCAGAAAGTAGAACCAGGAACACCGCTTCAATATTCAGCAGTAGATAGTTTATTCCGTCGTCTTAGTAAAAAAACTAATATTTATGCCAGTGCTCACTTATTAAGACATAGCCACGCAACTAATTTAATTAGAGCCGGATGGGATATGAGCTATGTTCAAAAGCGATTGGGACATAGCGATATTCAAACTACTGTTAATACTTATGTTCATTTACTAGATGATGACTTGAAAACCGAGTACCAAAAATATTTAAAAAACCAAGAGCAGAACAAATGTCAGGCAACATAAACTATATTCAACCAACACAGCCATCATCTTCTCAGATTAAATGGTCAAGAATTAAGTACGTTGAAATGCAAGAGGAGTTAAAGGGTTATTGGGCAGATGATACATGGAATCCCAATGAGAATCCATTGAAAGGCTCTAATGATATCAGAGGAGTATATATTTATTTTGAAGGGTTGCCTAATATTCTGAAAACAGAAATTAAATATGCTTGCTATCAAAAGATAATCACAAAAGAATGGGGATGGGTTACTCTTCATCAAGCCAAAGCCACGAAAATTAATTATCTTATCAAATTTTTGCAAAATTGTGAAAATCTAGTCAGTTCAATCATTGAGTTAGAAGTCAAACAGTGGTCAGAACTATTGACCAGCTATCTCATCAGAAATCAAATTTTTTCTCAGAGAGAATACGAGATGATTACAAAAGAAAAAAAACGTAAAAAATATACAGCCAAAGATGAGACTATTTATACTTTCGGTGTTCTTTATCAAACCATCTTCGATTATTATGATGACAGAGATGAATATGATAAAGATATTTGGGATTTAAGAAAGTTAAATTTTCATCTAGACAATTTAGTAGATAAAAATAAATTTGATTTTACGCCGATTAAGCAAGATTGGTTACGGAACTCTTCTAAAAAATTCATCAAATATAAGTTAGCGCTTGTTTCTACTTCACTTTGTCGTTTCAGACTTTATGCCTTAGTTCAGTTCTCGGATTTTATTGAACAACAATATTCTTCGGTTGTGCCTTGCCAAATCAATCGCCATCTTGTTCTAGCTTTTTTGAGCTATTTAAAAAGTCAAAATTTCACAGATCAAACTCATCATAAAATTCTCACAAGTCTCAAAGACTTTTTGGAAATATGCTCTAGAGAAAAATGGCTCGATATAACTGGTATTCAGCTATTTTATCAAGATGATTTCCCCCGATACAATCGGAGTAGAACACCTAAATATATTCCCGAAAGTGTCATGGAAGCTATAAATAAAAACTTGGAGAAAATTCCCGAGCGAGTTGATCAAAGAATGTATTTAATTTTGATAAGTTGTGGAATGCGAATTAGTGAATTATGTAATCTTTCGATGAATTGTATTAAACAAGATAGTTCTGGGGATTTTTTTCTGCAATATTACCAAACCAAAATGAAGAAAGAAATTACTATTCCTATTACTCGTGAAGTTACTATCATAATTCAAGAACAACAACAGAAAACTAAAGAGAAATATGGTCAGGACGTTTGGTTTCTTTTTCCTTCACCAAGAAGAAAAGATAGAGCTAGGGGAAAACAAAGTTTTATCAAAAATATCAATCTACTTATAGTTGAAAATAATATCTGTGATGAGAACGGAAATCTCTGGCACTTTCATCCTCATCAATGTCGTCATACTGTAGGCACAAGCATGATTAATAATGGTGTTCCGCATCACATTGTTCAAAAATATTTAGGTCATGATTCTCCGACAATGACTCAAGTTTATGCTCACATTTATGACCAAACTTTGAAAAAAGAAATAGCTAAATATCATGATATTAGAGTAGTAAATGTTGCTGGTGAAGTTGTTGAATCTACAAATCCAGAAATAGACAATAATTTAGACTTACACATTCTTAAGAAAAAAGTATTAGCTCAATCTTTACCTAATGGTTCTTGTGCTAGACCAATTATATTAGGTGAATGCCCTCATGCTAATGCTTGCCTTACCTGTGGTGATTTTCGCACAACTATCGAGTTTTTAGAACAGCATAAAACCCAACTTGAATCCACCAAAAAAATTCTCAAAAATGCTGAAGAAAAAGATTGGCAACGTCATGCAGAAATGAATAAAAGAGTCAAGGATAATTTAGAAAAAATTCTTAATACATTGGAGTCTGGTAATCAGTAAATAGCCCCGATCGTCTGGTATAGAAGAATCATATGAATGGAAAAGAAAAAAGAATAGCTAAACTAAATGCAACGCAACAACAACGCAAACAAGATTGTATTGAGCGGACCGAACTCGCCATTCATAAACTGCTAAAGAATGATGAGCGCCTTTCTTTTGGCAATATTGCTAGGGAAGCAAATGTAAGTGTTAGTTATCTATATAAATATCCGGAAGTTAAAGACCGTATTCAAGAAATTCGGGATAAACAAGTTAAGCAAGCAAAAATCTTAACTCGTCCTCAAACTGCATCAGAAAAATCTAAACAAGTTATCATTCAACAGTTGCGCTCAAGAATTAAGATGATTGAATTTGAAAAAAAAGAGTTGAAGAGACAAAATGAACAAATGACTGGCGAGCTTTATCAACTAGGAATTAAACTAGATTTGTTAGACCGGATTCAACAAGAAAATATGAGACAGAAATCAGAAATTAAAATTCTGAACTTAGAACTGGAAAGAGTCAGAAATGAATTCCTAGCTTCTCAAACTAATTTGAGAGAAATTCCCCCGGAGACTCTTCTTATTAATCAAAAATTCCCGCCAAATTTTAGGGAGAGTGAAGTTGAGGAACAATTGCGGATGAAACTATCAAGTCTAGGAATTAAAATGAATGCTACACTTAAGAAAATTCTCGAATCTAAAACACAACTGGAAATTTTTAATGCTCTATTGGCCATCGAGGAATATTTAAAGAGTCAGCCAAAAATTCAATCAAAAGCTGGACTGTTCAGACAAGCATTAGAAGAAGGTTGGACACCAAATTTCACTGATTCTGAATAACTTCATCAAATTACTGATTCTTTCTCAAAGTGGTTTAAATTAGCTCAAGAACAAGGCTTAGTTTAAGCAAGTCAAGGCACTAAAGGGGGCATTTTAGTTTGAGAAATTACTGACGAATGGATACCTCTAGAAACAATAGTTTGAAAAGGACGGACGCTAGAATATTTATGGCAAAGAAGCAACCGTTAGTTATCGAGCGCACGATGGACTTTCATTATGTTGTAGAAGATATACACAACGTCAAACATATACAGGGTATACGTTGTAGACGTTGTAGACGAGATAAACTTGAAGAAAAATATGCTTTAACCGATCAAATTCGTCGTTGTTCACGCTCCGTTTGTGCTAATCTGGCAGAAGCTTGGAGGAAAAGGCGGTCTTGTTGCGGCTTTTATTGCAAAATTGAATGATTGTGAAGCTGAAGCTGCGGAAACACGCTCCTTGGATTGACTTTGCTATCAAATGTGGTTACATAGAAGTATCTACTGGACAAGAACTTTACGTCCGCTACAATCAAGTTTTGTCTGGTGAGCGTCAATATGATTAACAATCCATCCCCCTGGTTAATTAATCGTTGAACAGCTAAAGATATCATTTACATTCACTTCTGTAGTTGCTCTATATATGTTAGTTTTTGACAGGAACTTGCCTCAGAAGTTGGGAAAATTTAATTGAATTATTTAGCCAAAAAATGCTAACAGTTTCTTTATTTAATACTCCCTTTATCAGGCTGCTTTTAGTCCCTAAAATTCAGCAGTTGATGCCAATTTTATTAACTGTTATGGGTAATCACCACGACTCGAACTTAAATTTCTACACTTACCAGTTTCCCAACCTCCCCTGCCTCCCCTACCTCCCTGCTTCCCCTGCCTTTTTAGATGCGTTTGCCCTGGGGGTGCGACGTAAGAATCAGGCTTTGAGCTAGTACTTTGTTAGTACACCTTAACAGGGGTAGATGCTAAGGCTAAAGGTACAAGCACGATAAGCCGGGTACGGCGGCGCTGCCATGCGATCGCACAAATTTAAACAGCGATCGGCTAAATGTTTGGGGCAATATTCTTACATAGACTGGTGAGAAATTTGACACCTCAAGATGAGAGCTTATCTAGCTTGTGTAGGGCTAAGAAAATAGTAATAATTAATCTCAATAAGCTCCTGTTTAATTAATCATGACTATTACTATTTCCCAACAAGCGCACGAGGAACTCTTTCAAGAAGTCGATCAAAACCAACATCATGACCCCGACGATCAATTAGATGTGACCTGCAAGTTTCCCCAAACATTAGGAGAAGGATATCATCGGCGAATTGAATTGCGACAAGGTTTATTGTTGGAAATTGAGAGCTGTCAGCGCCCTGACAATTTAATCATACAAAGCATTGACCATCCACATCCCCTAGAGTTTTGGTTTATGCTTTCAGGACAGTGGAGGGAATTACTGAGATTACAGTCACAAATATTGATGCAAATACTGTACGAGTGACAGTGGTGGGAGAAAAGACTTTGCCTTTGAGTTGGATGTGATTGGCGAAATTTTGCCCGGTTGGAACATTATTGCAACCTATGCCTATATTGATGCCCGTGTCACGGAAGACAACACAATTCCCATTGGTAATCGATTGTCTAACTCAGCTCAACATACTGCCAGTCTTTGGACAACTTACCAAATTCAGAATGGCGGTTTGAAAGGTTTTGGAGGAGGACTTGGATTATTTTTTGTTGGAGATAGACCTGGGGATTCATTGAACACATTTGAATTGCCAAGCTACTTCAGAACAGATGCCACCATCTTCTACAAACGCGATACGTGGCGGGTTGCGCTCAATATCAGAAATCTCTTTGGCGTTGAATATTACGAGACATCTCAAAGTAGAAACATTATTTACCCTGATGCGCCATTCACAGTACAAGGAACCATTTCATACACGTTCTGATAACTCTAATGTTGTATAACATCACTAGATCGGGCATATTTATAGAGCAGCGATTTGAATGAACAACCGATGAGCAATGGGATCGATTGGCTGAAATGGTTTGTTTCAGTTCTAGGCAAAGTGCCAACGCCCCCAAAAATTAAAGATGAGCAGCTACACAAATGTGATATCGTAAAAAACAATTCGGTTCTAGTGGAGACCAGCCACTAGAGGTAACGGGGAAAGTTCGGTGCAAATCCGGCACTGTCCCGCAGCTGTAATAAAGGTTTTCCTTTTGAGTCAGAACGCCCACCGATTGGTTAACTTTTATTGATGCTCATCTACGAGGTATAGATGAAAATACAGCATATTATGTTTGTTTGTACCACTTGCGCCAGTGTATGGCAAGGTGGAAAGCGAGTTGGCGTAAGTGGTGGTGAAAAACTATTACAGCGATTGCAGGAATCGTTCTCTGATTGGGAATTGCACTCAGAGTTTGAAATTCAACCTGTAGAATGTATGAGCGCTTGCAATCGTTCTTGTGTTATTTCTTTTGCAGCAAGTCATAAATACACTTATCTTTTTGGTGATTTATCACCAGATTTACCTCTTTCAGCAATAGCAGGTGTGTTGGAGTGCGCTAGTAAGTATCATACTCATCCCCAGGGCTTGTTGCCTTGGGCAGAAAGACCAGAACCTCTCAAAAAAGGAATCTTGGCAAAAATTCCTCCCATTGCTATGGTAACAATTATCATCTCACAATTGGTGACTTTCACATCGGCACCCTCAATTTTTCTATAGTTCGTCGCTCAATGCACTCTCAGGGATTTATCTGAGTAAAAGTTTGGGCCAAATACCAATCTAGAGGCATTGGTGCTGAGTTACAGTCATTTTCAAGTCAATAGACCACAGTTGTAGGGGCGCTCTTAACACTGCGCTATGACAAACAGTGTAGTTCATTTAGGTGCAAACTGCTGTAATTTACCATGCCTCATGCCCCATTCCTGCTTTCTTGCTCTCGTCCCATTCCTTCAGGGTGGGATGAGCTTAACTCTTTAGTACAGAAAGTGGTTTCTAAAAAAGCTGAATCAGTGAGGAGAGAAATGAATACCTTGTGTGTTCTCAGTTGGAGAATTCAACTTATTGTGTCTATTGGAGTGACTTGGGGGATGTTTTGTAAGAGCGAGTGCGCGCTCGCACAACAAAACAAGCAACCAGTTCATAACACAACCATCACCCAAAGTACACCAGCGCCAACTAACGAACAAGAACCAGATATTGAACTGAATGTCACAGGAAAGGTATTGAATCAACCTGTATTTACACCCTTTCGTAGAGAAGGAACAGTCAAAGATTCTACTCGTCCAGTCTATGTCATTACAGGAGAAGAAATAGAAGCGCAGGGAGCGAAAACTGTCAGAGAAGCACTGCGATTTCTTCCAGGAATCTTACCTGATGGTACAGTCGGGACAGAGGTGAACGCATTAAGCGGTCAATTTATCCGGGGTTCCAACTCGGAACAAGTTTTGATTTTGCTAGATGGGAGACCAATTAACAATCTTGGAAGCGGTAGTTTTGACCTTTCAGAAATTACTAGCAACATTGTTGAAAGAATAGAAGTTTTACCGGGAGGAGGTTCTACCCTTTATGGTTCCTCCGCAATTGGAGGAGTTATCAACATCATCACTCGCCCTCCAACAGAGACACTCACAACACGAGGGGAAGTCACAGTTGGTGCGTATGGGCTTAATCAACAGACTATTCAAAATAGCAGGAAAGTAGGCAATATTGGATGGGTTGTGGGGTACAATCGCACCCAAGCTGATAACAATTATCTTTATTCGATTCCAGAAGCGAACTTTGAAGGCACTAGAAAAAATAATGAAGCTCTATACAATAACTTTAATGTTAAGTTAGAAGGAAATATAGGCGATCGCAATACCCTAACTCTGTCAACTCTGTACCTTTCAAAAGATCAAGGAGTTCCAGGAGGAGTTCCTATCCCTTTCCCAGTCTTTGGACAAGGTTATTTCAACTCCTTAACCGACAACAATCGGAAATACACAGATCAAGTTCTCACTGACTTAACCTGGGCTTCAAAACTGGGAGGAGGAAACGATTCCCTGCTGACAGCGAAATTTTACGCAGATTTTCTCAACACCCGTTCTGATAATCGTACTGGAACACTGAACGTTCAAAATCGGTTTGATAACGAGCAAAATTCTTACGGAATGCAAGTACAGCACAGTTGGAATTTTGCTAAAAATCAAGCATTGGTTTATGGCTTTGATTACCGCAGTGTATCAGCACGTAACAGCACCTTCACCTATTTCAACAACCAACAAACAGTTAGTTACGACGATAGTATTAATCAAGGAGCATTGTTTGCTAGATATGAAATAAATTTTACCCCAAGCTTCAGTATGAATTTTGGCATACGCCAAGATTTTAGCAGCTTAGTGAATGGCTCCTTCACATCTCCCAGTGTAGGCGCAAAACTAGCACTTACAGACTCTACCACCATAAGAGCCAACTACATCAGGAATTTTCGCGCACCTACCCTTTTTAACTTGTATGCTAGAGGTTCCACCTTTGTAGGTAATCCAAATTTAGAACCAGAGAAAGGAAACAGCTATGATATAGGAATTGACCAGAAACTTGGGAACTTCGGTCTATTGCGTTTAACCTTTTTTAACAATACAATATCAGACCTAATTGCCTATAACTTTGCTGTTCCCGTAGCTACATACGAGAATATTGGTTTAGTCCGCACCTTGGGAATTGAAGCAGTTTTGAACCTACAACTGGCAAAAAACCTATACGCTTTTGTGAACTACACGCTCAATGAACCTCGCATTTTAGAAAGTGTCAATCTTGACGAGGAAGACAATGAATTAAGATTTGCAGGTGCAGATAGTTTAAATTTCGGAGTTTCCTATGAAACACCCCAAGGATTATACGCAGGAATACTTATGCATTCCCTAGGTTCATATCCAACCAATAATACGAACACTGAATTTTTACCAGGGTATACAACTTTTGATTTTAAACTAAGAGTGCCTCTAAGTGATAAAATAGTAATCGCAGGTAGCGTAGACAATATCTTTAATCAAAGATATCAGTTATTTCCTGGATTTCCCGATGCAGGTAGAGTTTTTCAAGTAGGTATAAATTCGACTTTTTAGGTTAGTGGTTAGTTGTTAGTTGTTAGTTGTTAGTTGTTTAACTAAGAATCCAAAATCTCAAATCCAAAATCCAAAATCCCTATGACTGAATTCAATCCTTGGGTCAAACCATTAAATCGTGTTATCTCTGAACCTTCACCAACTGGAGGAAAGATAGAATATGAAGATTTTGATTGTAGTACTGATGTGCTTTCATCACTGTTATATACTCTGTTTCAGCAAAACTGGCATCAAGTAGGAGTAGGGCATATTGTACAAGGAAGTGTTTTAGAATTAGAATTTAATGCCCCTCCCAAACTTTGTATTCTCTATGATGGATATCTTACAGTCGCAGCAGAAGGTTGGCACTTGCACCTGTGTATTGAGGCAAATTTAGGAGGTCCCCATTGCAATACACCAGTAGAATTAAGGAAACAGCGCCAAGTCAGCCGTGCAGCTTTTTATCGTCGGTTTAACGAAGAGGGAAACCCTAGAAGTTGGGGAATACAATTTTGGAATGGAGATCGCGAGCAATTGATGACAATCTTATTACCCAATCCATTAGTGGAGGGAGAAAACTTATTACCAGAAGGTAAACCCGATCTATCTAAATTAGAATTGTATGAAGAGCTTCGGGATATTTATGTATTAGGAAATAAACCCCTACCATTTCACAAAAATCCCCTGAAACATTCTTACATATCGGTTTGTACCTCTAGTCGCTGTCTTCCTTCGCAAAAATGGCAACCTGTTTATGATGCATTAAAAGCAGCAGTTGATGAAGCAGGTTTAGAAGTGGAAGTCAGAACTTCTGGATGTTTGGAAGTTTGTAAACTTGGTCCTGTCGTATTTTACTCAGAGGATAGAACTTGGTATACTCGTGTCAATCCAGATATTGCTGAAAAAATTGTCAACGAGCATTTAGTTCAAGGAAATAAATTAACCCAACATTCTTACCCACCCGGATCAAATGCATGATAGGTGCAAGATTTCTCAAATCTAAAACCCTAATCCTCTTGTGCCAGATAGTCTTAATTGCTGTTTTGATTATAGCTTGTCACAAGTCAAACACAGTAAGTGATACTAATCAATTGACTGATGGCACAATTTTCTCTTCCAATACCAATGTTCTCCAAGGATGTGTTCAAAACTATAAACCAACAATCAATTACTTTCCAGAAAAAGCGAGTGTGAAATATGCCAAGGGGTTTGTAGTAGAATATCGCGATAATTACAAAGTTATTACAATCAAAAATCCTTGGCGAAATGCTGACGTGACATTTCAATATGTTCTTGTTCAATGCGGTACACCAATACCAGAAGAATATAAAGAAACACAAATTATTCAAATCCCAATAAACACAATGGTCTCGCTGTCAACAACTCACTTACCCCATTTGGATAAATTAGGAGTTGTAGATAAACTTCTTGGATTCAGCGACATCAGTAAAGTGAATACTGCTAGTGTTGTTCAGAAAATAAAAGCCAGTCAAATTGCCTCAGTAGGAAATAATGCTAATATCAATATAGAAAAAATATTAGATTTAAATCCCGACTTAGTGACAACGTATGGAGTCGGTAATCCAGAATTTGATAGTTACCCCAAATTACTAGAAGCAGGTTTAAAAGTGGCTCTTAACGCCGAATACATGGAATCCTCTCCATTAGGACAAGCGGAATGGCTAAAGTTTACTGCCTTATTTTTTAACCGTGAAGCCAAAGCCGAAAAAATATTCAACGAAGTAGCAAAACAATATCAAACAATCTCCACCAAAGCAAAAGCTGTTAAAAATCGTCCAACCGTATTCGTAGGATTTAACTCAAAAGGAACTTGGTATATGCCAGGAGGTAACAGTTATGTTGCCCAATATTTAGCTGATGCAGGCGCAAACTATGTGTGGAAAGATAATAAATCATCAGGTTCTCTACCATTATCCTTTGAAGAAGTCTTTGAACGTGGTGCCAATGCTGATTACTGGTTAAACGGTAGCCAATATTGGAAAACACGAAAAGACTTACTGGCAGACGATAACCGCTATGCTACTTTTAAAGCAGTAAAAAACGGAAACCTTTATAACAACAACGCTCGTCTTAACTCCAGTAATGGCAATGACTGCTGGGAAAGCGGCATTAGCAACCCCCATCTCATCCTATCCGATATAATTAAAATTCTGCATCCGGAAATCCTTCCCGCTCACAAGCTAACATACTATCGTAAACTTTCCTAAGTTCCAAAACTCTCCTTCTTACCTTCTTTCTTTGCGTACTTCGCACCTTTGCGGTTTATATAATTAAAATGCCATTTTTAAAAACCTCCAAAAATCTCCCCATACCACTACTCCTCTTCTCCACATTACTTTTAACCCTCATTCTCGCCTTCCTGCTCGATATAGCCCTAGGTTCAGTTCAAATCCCCCTCAATCAAGTCATCACAATCCTACTAGGACAACAACCAGAAAAAACCACATGGACTAGCATCATTCTCAAATTTCGCTTACCAAAAGCATTGACTGCAATCCTTGCAGGTGGAGCATTAGGAGTCAGTGGCTTGCAAATGCAAACCTTATTTAGAAATCCTCTAGCCGGACCATTCATCTTAGGAATTAGTTCGGGAGCAAGTTTAGGAGTCGCATTAGTTGTCCTCACAGCTACCGCCACAGGTATACCAACACTATTAAAAGATTTAGGCATAATTGGCGACTTTGGTTTAGTCATCTCAGCCAGTCTTGGTGCAGCATCAGTTTTAGGAATGATGTTACTGGTTGCTCGCCGAGTCCGCGACACAATGACACTGTTGATTTTAGGTTTATTATTTGGCTACGCTACTAGTGCCATTGTTAGTATTTTACTAAATTTTAGTTCCCAAGAACGCATTCAAACTTATCTTATCTGGACTTTTGGCAGTTTTGCGGGGGTAACTTGGACACAAATGATTATTTTAGCTCCTGTCATACTTTTGGGTTTGCTGATGGCGCTCTTGCTATCAAAACCACTCAATGCATTGTTACTTGGAGAATCTTATGCACGCAGTATGGGGTTAACAGTACAAAAAGCCAGATTTTTAATTATTACTAGTGCTTCTGTCTTAGCAGGAGCAATCACTGCTTTTTGCGGTCCCATCGCCTTTTTGGGTGTCGCAATTCCCCACTTATGTCGCAGTTTGTTTAATACTTCAGATCATCGCATATTAATTCCAGCAGTTACAATGATGGGTGCTATTCTAGCATTAATTGCAGATTTGATTTCCCAACTTCCGGGAAGTCAAATTGTTCTACCATTAAATGCTATCACTGCCTTAATAGGAACTCCTGTGGTTACCTGGGTCATTTTAAAACGCAATTCGCAAAAATCTTTTCCCACATGAGTGATGCAATTCTCACAACCCACAACCTGACTATTGGTTACAAAACATCCCAGACAACTTTACGAAAAGTTGCATCCAGTATTGACCTATCACTCCAAGCTGGAGAACTCGTCTGTTTGCTCGGTCCCAATGGAGCGGGTAAGTCAACCTTACTACGGACGCTTGCTGGCATGCAACCCCCTCTTCAAGGGGAAGTGCAACTGTTAGGAGAAAATGTTTATAAATTACCACCGCAAGAATTAGCAAAACGTCTCAGCTTGGTGCTGACTGAGAAGATAGATGTAGGAATGCTATCAGCATACACCTTTGTGACTTTAGGACGCTATCCCTACACGGATTGGTGGGGAAAGTTAACACCGCAAGATGAAGAAATTGTCACTTGGGCAATAAAATCTGTCGGTGCCACACACTTAGCGCAACGCCATGTTAGCGAACTTAGTGACGGAGAAAGACAAAAAATTGCGATCGCACGCGCTTTAGCACAATCACCTGTTGTCATGCTACTTGATGAGCCAACAGCATTTTTAGATTTACCCAGACGTGTGGAAATTATGCAATTGCTGCGCCAGATTGCTTGGAAAAATCACCAAGCAATTCTCTTATCCACCCACGATCTCAATCTCGCTTTACGTTTAGCAGACAAAATTTGGTTATTAGCCAGCAATGGAACTTTGCACGTTGGCGCACCGGAAGATTTAGTTTTGAGCGGTGCATTTGCCGAAACTTTCCGCAGTGAAGGAGTGGAATTTGATATTACTTCTGGAGAGTTTCATCTTAATACAGCAGTACGGGGTGCAGTAGATTTGGTGGGTGACGGTGTAGAAGCGTTATGGACAAAACGCGCTTTGGAAAGAGTGGGATTTCTTGTTCAGACTGAGAGCAAATCCTCTCCCATCTGCATAGAAGTGATATCTACAAAAGAACAAGTTGTTTGGCAGGTTATACGCGATCGCGAAATACTTTTGTACTATGAGGTAGAAAAACTCATTCAATTCTTGAATCAATTTTTGCCGATGTAGCGCTCGCTACTTTAAAGGCTTAGTTATAACAGACCGAAAAAGCTACCCCAATACTCCATACCAAAGCAACAATGAACACTGAGGTGCTAAAATGACTCAACAGTTATAAGGAAATGTATTTTAATGACCTCTATCTTACATCCCCTACGGATTGGCAAACACGTTGCCCGCTATCCCATTGTTCAAGGTGCAATGGCAGTACAGGTATCTGGCGCAAAGCTTGCAGCAGCAGTTGCCAACGCAGGTGGAGTAGGTGCGATCGCCTCGCTGGGACTGGGGTTGCATTCTCCCTACTTTCGTCAACGCAAACGAGGGAACTTTTTTGAAGCCAATCGACTTGCTTTGATAGATGAACTGACCAAAGCCCGCACCCTTAGCCCAAATGGAGCGATCGGGGTTAATATTCTTGTTGCCACCAAAGATTATCCCGTGTTGGCTCAGACAGCTGCTGCTCATGGAGCCAATTTTATTATTACTGGAGCTGGAGTGCCTCTGACTTTACCGATGTACACAGCAGACTATCCCGATGTGGCATTAGTGCCAAGCATCTCCGACTTGCTGTCAGCCCAAACCATCTGCGAAAGTTGGCAACGTCAATACAATCGACTACCCGATGCCTTGATTGTCGAAAATTGTCAGATGGTTGGGGGGCATTTCACGCAGTGCGAACACGTAAACACTCCAGAATTCTCGACAGAGTCTCTCATTTCTCAGCTGCGAGACTATTTGGAACAAAAGCTAGGTGTCATAATTCCGTTGATTGTTACGGGAGGCATTTGGGATCGAAGCGATATCGATCGCATATTGGCAATTGGAGCAGATGGCGTCCAAATCGGTACTCGCTTCATTACCACAGAAGAATGCGATGCTGACCAACGTTATAAAGAGTGCCATCTCAAAGCCTGTCCAGAAGATATTGTGACTGTGCCCAGCCCTGTAGGAAAACCCAGTCGTGCTTTACGCAATCCCTTTGCACAGCAGGCAATAGCTGGCTCATCAACAGCATTAGAACGGCGATGTGTAGCTAATTGCTTAGAAGCGTGCTTGTGTCGAGACACTGGAAAAACTTATTGTCTTCTCCAAGCGCTAGCTAAAGCTGCATCTGGAGACGTAGAACACGGTCTAATTTTTTCTGGAGCTAATGTTAAGTACACTGAACGTATCATGTCCGTCGCAGAACTGATGGCAGTGTTAACCCAACCTTAGAAGGCAATGCTCTCAAATGTCCATAATAAGAAAGTGCTAGAGTTATAAATCAAAGGTCGAATAATGGGGCAGATTTGAGCTACGCAGACTTGAGAGCAGCTTTACTACATCATGCCAACTTAGATGGAGCAAAGCTATTTCTTAGTTGTGAGGCTTGTATTTCATGCTTCATCTCTAACTATTTTGCTGTTGCGCTTCGTCATCTCAAAATCTAATTCATCCCCAGCGCTTTTAGCAATAACATCTGGTCTTCTAACTTAGCTTGAAAACGCCCATTTTCAATATCACGAATCCAACTCTGACTTTTACCTGTTAGTTGTGCCAAGTCTCTTTGGCTCAACCCCAATTTTTTTCTTGCTTCAGAAATATATTCAGTAGAGAGAGTTATTTGCGGTTTTAACTGTGTTTTGCGGTTAGTTGTTTTCTGTTTCTTCTTAGACTTTGCAAGTTGTTTTTTCCACTCTGGTGGCATTTCAAAATATAAGATGCGGGCATTCATCAATCGATTCCACTTACCACGAGGAGCCGCATCGGTCAATCGGGTGTCATGACTGCCATCATCAATCCAGAATTCCACAGCTGCTTCCCCGTCTTCTGGAATATCAACTAGCTTAGCCCATAAAGGTTGAATTTCCAATGGATAGGTCACTGGATCGAATATAGGTTTGAATCCATAATGATTGAGTACCTCTAAATCGCTTTCAAATATTTTTAGCAGACGTTGGCGATTCTCCGGTTGCAAAGATACTTGGCTAAATTTTTCCTCCCCATAAGCAACTTTCATGAGAGTGGGGATCGTCACCCGCTGTTCTCTACCCATTTTGGTTTTAAATAACAACCACAGCATCATCCGAGCTGCACCCTCATGCTTCTGCCAAATACTCATGACCGCACTTAGTAAGGCTTTGGGTAAAGTACCATATTGGTAGAAAGCAGTACGCTCCTTGCACCCTTGCCGATTGAGAAAATACTGCGCCCACCGACCTGCTTTAATTTTGAAAGTCAAACCCACCAGATGTTTGCAGCCCATCTCATCTTCTTGAAAGTGGTGCTGAATGTCCAATAAATGCCATATACGACTTTTTTCAAGGCAGACCCCCTCGATCTTTCCTTTTGGAGGCAAATGAATAGAAGCTATAAATCGGCAGGGTTGTTGAGCAAGTTCTTTAATGAGAGCTAACTTAATAGGTTTGCTCAAGTCCGTGCGCTTGTCCAATCCCAGATATTCCTCAATTTGTCGGTCGTTGATGATGAACTCTTTTTCCCAAGGCTTATCTAGGTTAGTAACATGAGCAGCATATAGCAAGTGTACGCAAGCCGATCTCATATCAAATGTCTCGATCGCAGAGAAAACCTTTTCCCCTTTCAGTGCAACGGGCGGCTCCAAACCTACACTGTCTGTAACTTGGAAGGCGATCGTTCCCTTACCTCCATGAATTTGCCTTTGATAATGCAGCTTTCCAAAAGCATCTATTTTCCAGGGAAGAGATTGTCGCTGTGCTAAAACGTTACACAATTCCCAAATGACAATCGCTGAAGCAAAAGGATGGCTTTTCCCGTCAAGAAAAAGCTCCTGGATGGGAACATTTCTCTCATCAACCTTGTATCTACCCTTTTTGGTTTGACAAGGAACTGGAGAATTGACAGGACACAAAACTACACACTGCGGCGCAACATAATGTTGACAATTATCACACAAACTAGGGTCAATCCAGTATTCGCCTTCGATAATTTTAATGGCACCTGTAGGGCACTCAGGAAGGCAGTTATGACACTGAATACAGCGCTGAGTAATAGCGTAAGGCATAGTCGTGTAGGAGTGATTTTCACCTTTGAAATGCTAACTAAAGCTGTATATACCTACAAGCTTCAGCTTCCATTGATTCCTCACCATATCAAAGTTAGTGCAGTTATACCATCTTTGACTTTCTGCGGTACATTCGCATCTCTCAGACATAAGAGAGTTTTATCGCGATCGCAAGTCCAAAATACCCTTAAACAAGCGTCCATATCTCAATCACCTTGGTAAATGCACCCCCTGTATTAACTTATCTTTAGATTGTTTGGCTTTGTCACGCCGACCTACTCGTTGTGCTGAGAGCCGCACTCTTCTAAATTTTTCTTAGTAATTTTTTTAACCGGAAAATTATGAGGCTTTTGTTCAATTTGAACTATTAAATGAAATCTTAATATTTCTGGCAAAATTATTATACAAAGTATTTCGCCTTAAGAGGATGTTTGAAAAGTGATTGGCTGTGATTTTAATCACATTATTACCCCCCTTAGTCTAGCCCTGTCAAGGTCACTCATAAAATTTGGCTTCTGGCAGCAATTCCTCATCTTCACTCTCTGCGTTCTCTGTGTCCTCTGCGGTTCAAAAGTTATTTATTTAACCGCTAAGGTGCAGAGTACGCAGAGGTAAGAGGTGAGAGGTGAGGTAAAACAATCGGAATTGATCGTTGCTAAGTAAGTGGGCGTAAATAACGATTGTTGGTTTGTAGTGGCGATGCATGCGAAGACAGCGCTACTAAGAACCAAATATACAGATTTTACTTTTCGTTACATAGTTTGGTTTTTTCTCGCCAACTGACTTAACTGAACTATATTGCTGTTGGTGCTAACAACGTCAATAAAATACTAGTACCCCAAAGGCAAAAAATTTTGCAGTCCTTATCCTTTAAGGATTCTAACAGTTGAGTACACGCTTAAATATGTGCTACTGAAAGATGAAGTAACTGATATAACGCTGTTGATACACAAAGTGCTAACAAGAAGGTTCGTGCAGTAAATATTACTAGAGCGCATTAGTACCAAGATGAAACCTAAACTCTTGAATTTTCTGACAGTTTGTTTGTTAACCTTAGTCGTGCTTTCTCCAGCTATAGGAGTCGTCGGCTTGGTTTGGAAGCACCATCTCGATTTTATGACGACACAACATTTACTGTATGCAGTTAACGATAGCCAGCAATTAACGACTCATGAGGACAATACAGTTATCTGTCTTTCATTATGGTTGATGTTTTTTTCCCCTATTGGTTTTGGTTTGGGAATTGCTTTGTACGACAGATATGTTGTTTATCGTACTAGTGTGCTGCAAAGACAAGTCGAAATGTTGGAAAGACTGTGGGAGCGAAATACTTATCCAGAGGAAATTATTTTATGAAAGAAATTCCCCTTGGGATCTTCACCTTAATTGCTGGCATTTTAATTACTCTTATCAGCGTGTGGGTAGGGCAACATCATTCTCTTCTGCCAGAGCAAGCTTCTGCACAAGCGCCTTTAGTAGACAATTTCTTTAACGTTATGGTCGCCATTGGTACTGCTTTGTTCTTGGTAGTACAAGGGGCAATTCTAATTTCTATCATTCAATTTCGCCGTCGTCGCGGAGATAACGGTGATGGGCTGCCAATTGAAGGCAACTTTCCTCTAGAGGTTTTGTGGACTATCATACCAGGAATCATTGTTATCGGACTGGGGATATATAGTGTCGATGTTTACACTGAAATGGGAGGAATTGATGCGATCGCCCATCATGGGATCGCCCACCAGTCAACAGCACAACCCAACTCCAGCCCAATTGGTATTGGTTCTATACCTGCTAACGAAGGCAAGGCACCATCTCTAGTCGTGAACGTCAGCGGAATGCAGTATGCTTGGCTGTTCAACTATCCCGATAGCAATATCATTGCTGGCGAATTGCACGTTCCAGTCGGACAAGACGTACTGCTTAACATTTCTGCAAATGATGTGATCCACTCGTTTTGGGTTCCACAGTTCCGGTTGAAGCAAGATGCAATTCCCGGTCAAGCCACACAGTTACGGTTCACCGCAACAAAAACCGGAGAATACCCAATAGTTTGTACCGAACTTTGTGGCGGCTATCACGGCAGTATGCGTTCTTCTGTAATCGTCCACACGCCGGAAGAGTTCGATCGCTGGCTGGAAGAAAACCGCGTAGCCCAGCAGCCAGAAATGGATCGAACCGTTGCAGTCAATCCTTAGCCTGTTTTCATCGATGATACCAACTTCGGATAGGTATTCTTGTTCAATCCAAAATCTAAAATCTAAAATCCAAAATTGGTATGACACAGTTAGAAACTTCACCAGCAACAGAAGTCGTTACCCATCACGAACTACCCAAGAGTTGGAAATGGTACGACTACTTCACCTTTAACATCGATCACAAAGTTATTGGTATCCAATATCTGGTTACAGCCTTTGTGTTTTATCTGATTGGGGGATTGATGGCAATGGCCATCCGAATCGAATTATATACGCCAGATTCAGATGTCCTCGACCCCAATCTCTATAATGCTTTCATGACCAATCACGGCACAATCATGATTTTTCTTTGGATTGTCCCATCTGCCATTGGCGGATTTGGCAACTTCTTAGTGCCATTGATGATTGGAGCGCGAGATATGGCGTTTCCCAAACTCAATGCGATCGCTTTTTGGCTCAATCCTCCGGCTGGAGCGTTATTGCTAGCAAGTTTCTTGTTTGGCGGTTCCCAAAGTGGCTGGACTGCTTACCCGCCCTTGAGCTTAATTACAGCAAATACAGCCCAGTCAATGTGGATTCTCAGCATTGTGTTGGTAGGGACTTCCTCAATTTTGGGGTCGTTAAACTTTGTTGTTACGATTTTGAAGCTGAAAGTTCCCAGTATGAAGTGGACTCAAATACCACTATTCTGTTGGGCAATCCTGGCAACTTCAGTCCTAGCCCTGCTTTCCACCCCAGTGCTCGCAGCCGGATTGGTGCTGTTGTTATTTGACATCAACTTTGGCACTTCTTTCTTTAAACCTGATGCCGGGGGAAATGTGGTGCTTTACCAACACTTGTTCTGGTTTTATTCCCACCCCGCAGTCTATTTAATGATATTACCGATCTTCGGCATTATGTCCGAGGTGATTCCGGTTCACGCCCGCAAGCCGATTTTTGGCTATAAAGCGATCGCCTATTCCAGCTTAGCAATCTGCGTTATCGGTTTATTTGTCTGGGTACACCATATGTTTACCAGTGGAACACCTGCTTGGATGCGGATGTTCTTCACTATCTCCACCCTCATTGTTGCCGTTCCTACGGGGGTAAAAATTTTTGGTTGGGTAGCTACACTTTGGGGTGGCAAAATCCGCTTCACCAGTGCCATGTTGTTTGCTATTGGCTTGCTGTCAATGTTTGTCGTTGGCGGACTGAGCGGCGTGACATTGGGTACGGCTCCTTTCGATCTCCACGTTCACGATACCTATTATGTAGTTGGTCACTTCCACTACGTCTTGTTTGGCGGTTCTGTATTTGGTATCTATGCCGGAATTTATCATTGGTTTCCCAAGATGACGGGACGTATGTTCAATGAAACTTGGGGACGGGTTCACTTTGCCCTGACCTTTATCGGCACTCACCTCACCTTCCTACCAATGCACCAACTGGGATTGCAGGGAATGCCGAGACGAGTTGCAATGTATGACCCTCAGTTTGCTGGTATCAATCATATTTGTACCTTTGGAGCAATTATTTTAGGAGTCTCTGTAATACCATTCTTTATCAACGCTGTCTGGAGTTGGTTGTATGGCCCCAAAGCAACAGATAACCCTTGGGATGCACTGACTTTAGAGTGGACAACCAGTTCTCCACCCGCAATTGAAAACTGGGCAGTACTCCCTGTAGTCACTCACGGTCCCTACGAATACGGTAAAAGCGATGAAGTTAGCGAAATAGCCGTCCCTGTTGGTTCGTAGTTGCGCTTAAGCGCATACATGGCAACTTTTTTACTCCTGTCCCACCCAAAGATTACCTAACTAAAAACCGTAGAGGACGCTGAGGCGAGAGACAAAAAACATTGGTAATCGTGTGGTGGGAATGGAGAAAGCATAATCTATCCTTCATTTAGAAATTGGAACTTATGCAGGATTCAACTTTTAACACGCCAGAAATAGCATTTGATTCAGTAGCCTCCCATGAAGAACATCCAGACTTGCGAGTGTTTGGGTTGCTAACTTTTTTGGTTTCCGAGTCCTTGATGTTTGGTGGTTTTTTTGCCACTTACCTATTTTTACGCGGTGCTACCGCAGTTTGGCCTCCTGAAGGGACAGAAGTAGAATTACTTGTACCTACCATTAATACAGTCATCCTGGTTTCTAGCAGTTTTGTCATCCACTTAGGTGATACAGCGATTAAGAAGAACAATATCGCCGGAATGCGATTGTGGTATGGTATCACTGCTTTGATGGGAGCTATTTTCCTTGCAGGTCAGGTCTATGAGTATCTGACACTGGGATATGGGTTAACAACTAACGTGTTTGCCAACTGCTTTTACTTGATGACAGGTTTTCATGGTTTGCACGTATTTGTAGGGTTATTGTTGATACTAGGAGTGTTGTGGCGATCGCGCCGTTTCGGTCATTACTCTGCCACTAAACACACTGGCATTGAAATGGCAGAAATCTACTGGCACTTTGTAGACATCATCTGGATTGTCCTATTTACCCTGCTGTATATTCTGACTCTGTTTTAGCTCCAAATAAAAAAGTAATCAACAAAATTTATTTCTTGGAAGTTTTTCAAAGCCAAGAGAGTTCAATTGTACACTCATACCGTCAGTTTACCTACTCCCCTCGAATTAAATATTGACTTAACTGACGAGTGATCCACCACATTAATTTCGATGGGTAAGTAAACCGATCCCCTCCTCTCGTTCCCAGGTTCTACCTGGGAATGCAGACAGCGAGGCTCTGCCTCGCATTTGGGAGGCGGAGCCTCTACTAAGGCATTCCCAGGCGGAGCCTGGGAACGAGGTGGCTGCCCATCAAAACTTATGTGGTGAACCACGAGCAATTTTTTCAACTTTGTCAAAATAACCGTGACTTGAGATTCGAGCGGAAAGCTACAGGGGAAGGAAAAAACACGCGCCAAAATGAGGGAATATATAGATAATGGCGCAAGACTGGGATGGTTAATTAATCGCCAACAGCAGCTCTTAGAAATTTATCGTCCTCATCAAGAAGTTGAAATTTTACAAAGTCCACAAACTTTATTGGGAGAGGATGTTTTACCTGGTTTTGTTTTGGATTTGGCCCAAATCTGGTGAATGGCTTTACATTATTGTGGTTGCAGGATATTAATAATACTAATCCAGTTATCACCACTTGACCCATTTCCACTAGGGATTTCGGGTACACCGGGCCAGATATGGTTTCCATCAAGTGCATGAACTGTGTTAACAGTTAGTTGATTGTTTTCTTGCCTAATAACGTACATCTTTTCTCCATTAATTAAGCGCCATCTCAGGTTATCCTTTTCTTTAAAAAGAAGAGCTTTGTGGGAAATGGAAATACCTTGTTCCATCAAATGCTGGCGGAAATTCTCTGGAATTATACCATCATTAAGTTTCTTGGTGTCATTCAGATTTGGGATAATAAGTAGAATTTCTTCATTCAAGATGAACTCACCATGTAGTATGACTTTCAACTGAGAGAAAGTATGTTTCGTAAAAACTTCTTTTGTAGACCAATCTTGAGGCAGAATCAAACGAACAGCATTAGTAAAGTCTTGATTATTCGCTCTCTCAACTTCTGTAATTAAATTAAATTCGTTACTGACAATATCGTTACCAATGAACCAACGAATAGACTTTATTTCCCTCTTTTTAACTTCCACTGGTTCAATATTTACTGGTAACAGATAAGACTCTATGCCACCTGTTGGGGTAATTTTTTGTGCTGAAAGTAACAGACTACGCTGGTGCAGACTATCAACTCGTACTGCTTTTTGGAACTCAATCACCAATCCTAATTGAGTTAATAAATTTTTTAAATCTTGTGACTTAACATCAAAGATTTGGTCTGGTGCTGTGGTTTCTCCCTCTCCCTGTTCTCCTAAGTTGCTGACTTCAAACACTTGATCGTGATGCCAACTAGCGTTAATAACACGATTCAATTCAAATTTAGTCTGATTGCTCACCTTCTGTCGGCAATCATAAGCTTCTACTTGATTTGAATCAACTGAAATAATTGCCAGTGGGGCATAATAATGAGCTACTCCATGAGGTTTTTGAGCATCTGGTATTAGTTTATCTCCATCTTTTATTTTAGGCCATTCTACATCTCCTGTGGCAGTACGGACGGGAATCAGCCAATAGTCACCTACCTGATAAAAGCCTTCTGAAAATTGAACCTCAACACCATCTTTTAGTGCAATCCACTCATCTTTTCCGTTCTGTGGTTCTACAGAAATTTCACGGGAATCCCATCGGCGTAGTAGAGGACGCTGTTCCGAGCCAACTGCATTCCAACAATGGAGCCGAGAGTCTATTTTCTCAGAATTTACTTCTAACGAGAGTGTAACTTGGTTTTCTATCGGGTCAACTTTATCAACTTTGAACAGTTTTCTAGGAACATCATGAAGTACATAATTATCGTATACAATCTCTACCCAATCTCCTAGCGATAAACTGAAGCGATCGCCGCATTTTAGATATTCAAGTGTGAGCGTTATGGTTGAGTCTGTGAGACTTGAAAATGCCACAATAGGAAAAACAACTGAGCTATTATCCCGCGACCAAACAAATGTAACCTTACAATTGTTACCAGTGCGGTAAACATCAAAAACCTCTACTCTATAAAGTTGATTTTCTGCTCCACGATATTTGGAATGAAAAGGCATGATACAAGAATCCTTTGAGCTAGGAGTCAAGAGTTTTGTTGTTCTGGCTCTCAACACTCCATTTCCTGGCTTCAAATGGTCTTGACCTAACAAATTCCGGAAAAAATTATAGTTCCTTTTAACTTGATTCCCAATGATTTTTATATTGTTATCATCGTCAAGTTTTTTCAGCATTACTTGCCATACTAGCTTTGAGCGAGTTGCCGTATCTACACCACCTAAAGCAACTTCACGAATCCCTGCTTTTAACTCATCATAATCTTCAACGTGAGTGATGTGCCTTTCCCAAACGTCTAGATAAGCAAGATAATTAATAGCTTTTTCTTTGATTTCACGGGGACCTAAACTAAGATTAGGGGTAAAGTTTGGTTGCTTGGCAAAGGGTATGTAGTTGTTATTTTCACACAGTATACCTTCTACATAGTAGTTCCCTTTTCCAATGAGAAAACCTTCGGAACGCAATTGTTCTTTTAATGTTGCTTTTTCCCCATCGCTCAAATTTTTGAGGTTATCAATCTGTTCTTCAGTAGCGATAAACTCAAAGCCGCAATTATCTTCTGAACCCCCATGCAGTCCAATGATGTCCTTCGCTAAGGTTTGTATGCGATCTAATAAAATAGATACCTGTTCGTTCCAGTCAGCATCGAGTTGAACTCGTCCTTGCTGCATGAGTACTCGTAAGAACTGCTTGCTCTTATCGTAGGTGTTACGGGTAAAATCCCCTCTAAATTCGCCTTGCATATTATCCTCTTTAGTTAATGTAAATAATGCCTACTTGCATACCAATTGGTGTATACTCATCCAAACGGTTGCGTAAATTAGCCGCTTTTTGGTATTGATACAGGTGATGGAAAACACCCATCTCCGATTCATCATCAGCGCCGTGTTTAATTTCCTCCGCACAACTATCTGCTAACTGACAGTATGTGGGTGTGCCATAGTGTGTGCTGTTAAACTGAGGTTGTACCCGATCGCGTTCTTGTTGTCGTTCAGCTTCTTCTGCGATCGCCTGTTCTACTAAATCGGGTTGACAATTATACCGATGTGGCGTGCGTGAGTTCGGAGTCACATAACAAAAACGAATACAACCTTGTTGTTGACGGCTGACGAATATTTTTCCGTTGAAAATACTGTTTTCTGCTAAGTCTATACTATGTACGTTAATTTGACCAAGTACAGTACTCCGTGCAATGGTTAACCGAGCGTGGGCTATGGAGCTACCTACTGCTCCAATGGCTTCCCGTTCCACATTGGTAGCATCTATTATACTATCGTAGATGTGTATGGGTGAGGGGTCAGTCTGAACTTCATCCTGGTTGACTTCAATAGAGCCAACGATACTATGTTCAATGACTGTATGTGCGTCTGTGTTGAATAGCTCTAAACTTGGTTCATTTGAGTGTCGAGGTTCGCAATCCCAATGCAATGACCAACCTGGTACTAGTGTACAGTGACGGATAAATACTGATGGTGGTTTTTGCATCCCATGTCTTGATGTCTGTACGGGCGCAATGCCTTGCGCCCCTACGCCTTCTATATGGACTCCTCGCCCGGTAATGAGTAAGCCGTCAAGGGTGAAGGAACTTCCTGAGTTGAGTGTGACATTTAACGCATCTCCGTAAGAAGTCCTCCAGTCTAGAATGCGAATGACTGGACGTTGACGATTGGCTGCACGTAATTGCAGGGTTTGAGAAGTTTCTAGGTGAATGTCAATCCGTTCTACATAGACACCGCTATCAAGAATTTCGATGACAGCACGACGAGGTTTCTCTCTCTGCCATTGTAAAATTGCTTCAGTAATAGTTTGATGGCATTCTCTTATATTTTGACTGACTTGGTACAGTGCATAGTCTTTATGCTTTCTGATTTCGTAGGGAAAGACTTCTTGTAAAAGCAACCGATTGAGGCGAATCAGTTCTTTACCTTGCAGGTTGTGCTGAACCAACCAATTGGTTCTCTCAGTTAACCTTATAGATGCAAAACGGTGTTCCTCATAAAGACTTTCGCCTAGAAGCAGTAGGTTAAGTTCATCAACGACAGCCTTAATTAATGATAGTTGGGGGGAGTAAACGGGATTGTGACTATTCAACAGGTTTTGGGTATTGAGGGAGAATTGCGATCGCATAAACTGGGATAAAGGAGAATTCTCTTTCAGTTTCGCGATCAGTCCTGCGGGATCGATCGCATCTTCTACGTCAAGCAGCAAATTTCCTTCAGGATTCAACAATGGTCTGTTGTATTCACCACCACCGATGTCAGCACTAAAACCATAATAGTAAGAAACCCAAACTCCATTTTTAGGTAATTGGCGTCGTGGAAAAACCATACGACCGAGTTCTGGGTCAACTGCGACATGGTCTCTAGGAGGTTGGTAATTCCAATCGCTCAGGTCAGCAACAATAATCTTCTCTGGCGCTACTGGTAGCACTTGTGACCCATCTCCCACCCAGATTTCTAAACTTTTGAGAAATTGCTCTGAGATTGGGCCATAATAGTCACTCATGCGAGACTGCAAAGCTCGTCGGCTGATGGGAATGGGTAAATTCCACTCACGAGGATTTTGGCTGGAATCTTCTTCGAGTACTGGGTGAGTGTAGAGAGGAATATCGTTGCCTGTTATACTGAAGGTGTAGCAATTAGGGCTCACTTCCTCCAAGCAATAAGCTGGTGTCCTAGTTACAGAGTAGGTTTTGAGCCGACAAACGAAGACCCCTACACTGGGTATATTGTATTTCCCGGTCTCATATTGAGAAAGGATTCTACGTATATCTACTATATGTGCTAATTCATCAAATGGGCTATCCAATTTACCCAGTGCATCCATTTGACACAAATTCACTGTTGTTTGACTGAGGGAACCCAAATGATTGATATTCTGCGTATAGCTAAGGAACTTATAGAACTCTACAACTCGTGCTGACCAACCAGCAATCTTATAAGCTAAGGATTCGATCAGCGCCAGGGTACCCTTGCGTCGGCGGTAGCGGATAGTATTTGCAACTTCCCGTCGGGGAATTAAAATTTTGTTGTGCTGTTGTCCTTCAAGAGTACTTGCGTTTCTCAATTTACCAGTGTAAAGGACGCTTTGGTAGTCAATGAGGTCGCCAATATATGGTACTACCCAATCTTGGCAAGTTTCAATAAACCAGTTGTCATAAAGTTGAGTGATGTCAGCTTCAACAACGTCTACCTGTTCTGTAATGACATGCAATAAATCCCGAAGGGGATAACCAAGTTCTGCATCGCGAATGCGGTAAATCGCTGGTAGGAGTTCGTAAAGACGGTCTGGTGATTTGTTCATCATTTCAATTCCTTAAGAATCAGCGTGTCCGCCACTTGGGGGCTAAGAATAGCTAATTGAGCAGGGTGGATAGGAGAATAGCGTTTACCAGCTATTGGATGAGCAAAAGCTAAGTTAACATCGATACGTTGTTTTGGCTGTGCTGTACTTATTCCCATACCCACCTTTGCTAGGTTTTCAAGTTTTATTTTTAAAAGGTCTGGTTGTTTAGCTTCGGTTTCCGAAACGGAATCTAGGATATCCACATCCACGTAATCTACCCCAGCCACTTGTTGAATCGTGCTAATGACTTCACTCAGTCTTACATCTTGACCCAGTTCCCAACGGTCAAAGCTGAAAGTATCGAGTAATGCAGCACGGATTTTCGGTTCTACTGTTTCCCATTGATAACTGGATAAAATACGTACACGAGCACTGATAATTAACAGCATAAGTTCGCGTATATCTACCCATATTGGTTGATAGGGGTTACCAAATTTGTGTAGTGCTTGGAGGAAATTACGGTATAAATCTGAGTGTTTATCAATAGGAATATCGTCAGCGCCAGCGATGGTGAGATGAACAACTTGACGAACCCCATCTGAAAGATACACAGCGCTTGCTTTACCAATACCACCAAAGTTGCGAGCAAAGTCTGCATAATCCTTGACGGAAACAGTACGGTTAAGGGATGTCATCCCCAAAGATGCATTGCGGCGGATTTGTTCGCGACTTTCAGGGTCTGCACCACCCGTTGCTGGTAAGGGATTAATGACACCTCTTAAACCTAGAGGTTGTGTCGCAAGTTGCTTGATTTGTTCTGCTCCAACATTACCCCCTTTGCCAATACCAATGCGGTAAACTGCTTTAACATTTTCAATACCAGTAGGTAACCTAACCCCATTTTTCCCATCGCCGAAGATAATAGTTACAGTGCCATCATTGTCAGTTTTAGTCATAAAGCAACGGTCAGTTGGGCTTAACTGATTCAAAGTTTCTGCTTCATACCAACGGACATCGTTAACATAGACCTCCAAGGTACTGGTAACACCTGTGGGTGTCAGCCCCGGTAGATAAGTGAGGGGTCGTCCAGAGAGGGTAAATTGTTGGTTTGCTACAGATGCATTACCACTACCCAGGATTTCAGTACGCGTCTCTCCATGAGTGGCTTTTACCACATTGCCATAGATAGTCACAGTGTCACGTTTGTAAGAATAGGCTAAAGGTTGAGCAAATTTGAGGAAGGTGTGGGGTTTATCATTAGGTAAATTAGGATTTACGTCCTGTCTGACCCCAGCCAACATAACGACTTCACTACCCTTGACACCGTTTATATTGGATGTATCATTGCGATCGCCAGAAATAATTAGCCAACGACCTGGATGTAAACCTTCGTAAAGATTATCCAGTTCAATTTCCATTTGGTCGAGGATGTCATTTTCGGTAGATGTTTCTGTTTTATTGGATACATCCAATTTGATAGGTTTTTCTGATAAAGAGAGAACTTCGCTCTTGAGATATACCGTAGTTTTACGCATTATCTCCAAAGATATATCCTCTTCTTGTAACCAAGGTTTATCTAAAGTCAGTTGTGTTACCCTAGCAACTAGGCCGTAATCTGTTTTCGATATATTCTCAACTTTTTCTACACGATAGATACACAATTCATTTTTATCAGCACGCTCGATCGCAACCCAACTTCCTGGTGTCATTTGGTCGTACTGTGCATCTAATGCTAAAACCTTTTGCAACTCTGCTGGTAGCTTATTATTTTCTACACCTGCAATTTGCCATTCTTCAAATCTATTAGTAAACTGCCCACTTTCGTTGAGAACAAGATTTAGTCCTGCGTTATGTCCAAAAGGAGCAGCTTTGATACCTAAAGCCTGAATTTGCTGTAACTCGGAACAAATCCCATTACCTGTTAAAATCTGATAAATTGCGCTACCTACAGCAGGCTTTAAAGTTTTAATTAACCACGGTGTAATGTCTACCTTTTTAGGGTCAAAGATTTGCTCGTTTGTACGCTGCAATTGTAAAGCATTGGCTGGTTGCTGTGATGGTGGTTTGAGGATTTGTTCTATTTTTTCTGCCTTAGTTGGGGTTCGCGATGAGCCACTTTGTTCTGTCTGAGTCGTGGTTTGCGAGTCAGGTTGTGGTATCGCTGGCGCAGGGGGCTGTAGTATAATCTTGGTTAGATTGTCAGCAGTTTGAAGTTCAGTCGTCTGAACCCGACGCCAAATCTGCTGCTTGTCACTATTGCCAAAGATGAATAAAAGGAGATCGTTCGTTTGCAGGTTCGCCCCTATACCCTCTAAATAAAGCTTGTCAATTTTTGAGGCGTCCGTTGGATTGGGCTTATCTGGATTTAGAGTAATCCCCTGCGGTTGAGTCATCCTGGGTTTAAGAATATTCAACTCTGCACGGGCTTCTAGTTTTTCCGATGTTTCAAATGATTGGGGGAGTCCCTCAGAAGTGGGTGTGCTTTGAGCGCGAGTACCAACGGGAATCTCTATATTGTAGCCGTCTTCAAGGGTAAAAGCTAAATAGACACTGGCGCTGACACCGGGTGATGGTGCGTATTTTGCCAAACGTGCTAATTCCACCAGGGACTGACGCTCAACTGCGGTGCGTAAATAACCTTCGTTAGCGATGCGTTCTTGATAAAATGTCAGAACGTCAGCAACTGTTGCCCATGCATCTAAGAAGGCGATAGAGGAGTCGTTAGCATCTCTTGTTTTCAGGTTGTTGAGCGCTGGAAAGCTGTTGTTAGCTAGACGCGCTTTCATTGTTTCCAAAAAGGTGGCATGGGTACCCACGCGGTATGATAAAGTAGACGAACCTGGTAGGTTTGTTATCTTCATGGGTGTCAAAATATCTACACCCGTACAGCAGCCACAGTTTGAGTTCTGGTTTGAGTGACAGCCACAGTTACAGCTTAATTTCATCTTCCACCTCGTATATCCAAAAAGAATTTACCGTTTTCGGGGAAGTTAGGGTTGTTGTCAAGTCGGGCGATTTCTAAAGGACCAATGGGTAGAAATCCTGCTTCAATCTCTCCATTTGCACCTTCAAAAAGACGTTCTAACTTTGTTATAGAGACACTTTCAACACTGGGGATAGCATGAGCGATCGCAACAAGTTGACTGAGTGCAATTCCTTTACCAAAGGTAAGATTGTCTGGATGGAAAAATCCCCGCCGTCCATCCGGTAAAATACGGTTGCTAAAAGCATCGATTAAAGCTGGTTTTACATGACCTCGTAGATAGTCAGATTTGACATATACCTCCATAGCAATGTCCAGTGGGACGCGGGTTGCTGGCTTGACGACCACATCATGACCTATGCAACGGTAAAGGTTTAAATGATTTGTTATCTCTTGAAGTAGCGTATCATCAACGTCGTCTTGATTTAATGGATCGACAATGAC
Source organism: Scytonema sp. UIC 10036 (assembly GCF_009725235.1). Next base: position 33,161 of record NZ_WJFC01000014.1, on the reverse strand, counting down.
CAACACCTCATACCAACTTCCCATCCAGCGGAATGTTGCTGCTGCGCGTTGCACTTTGGTAGAGAAATTTTGCATCACCAGTTGAGCGTAATCATCTTCTGCGATCGCACGCTCTAACTTATCTTCCAACAAGCGCGGCGCTAATAATTTCACCTGAGATAGGGGTTCAGGCGGTGTCCCACCTATAGCAGGTAACGGCTGGTGTACTTTTAGCCTGAGAGCATTAAAATTGACATTACGGAAGACAATGTAAGAAATTGCACCAGCAGCGACATTAGCGGATAGACCGTTACCGACTCGGTAAGTAGCCCAAAAGTGAGTTCCCACTGCAGGAAGACTTCCCAACTCACCATCTCCAAAGCGTAAATGGGCTTGTCCATCATTGTCCATCTCAACAACAAAATGTTTATCTTCACCTTCGCTATCTATGAGATCGCGTTGGGGAACCCACAGATTATCATCATCCGTAGGGGCGCAAGCCATTGCGCCCGTACCACCCATTGCAACCATACCGATATTTACGACCCTACCGTGTAGATAAATGTGAGGTAACGCTTGGCGAGGGTCTTGGTTTAATAAACTAGAAGCAGGAGCTTGAGAAAAGGTTTTCTTTGAAAGAGGTTGACTGAAAGTTAAAGGTGTTTCTTGTAAGATAGGACAGAAACGGTCTGGTACAACATCAATTTTTACAAGTTCCCCTTCCTCTTCACACTTGTGCCTGACTTCTTTTCCTGAGACTGTCCCCAAATCCTCATTACAGATAGTTCTACCGTAATCGACTAAAATAACATTGCCCCTAGCAACACTAATATCCTCAACCAAAGCGCAAGACATTGTCGGGGTGCAATGCCTTGCGCCCGTACCACCCATATTTGCATTCCCCTCTGACAGTATAATTGCTGAGATGCAAAGTGTAAAAGGCAGCGCATCTTCCTTTGCCCATTCGATTTCTAGAATCGGCTGATTGTAAAGTTCGTCTATACTCGGTTTGACACTGGTAAGACGTACAACATGGCGATGGGTAACATCTGCATCCTCTGGATGACCCGTTTTTGGACCTTTGATTTCTTCAAAAACCAGAATATCACCAACCTTCAACCGCAATTTCCGTTGTGTTGGGGTATCCGTAGGGGCGCTCATGCTTGCGCCCCTACCCATATCCGCATTTGCGTCCCTACGGTCATCTTGGGAAGGTACAAACCCATCCACCAACGTAGCACTTGTAGAACCAGAAGGTAGACAGCAGGAACTTTCACCCCAAGTATAAAAACATATCCGATTATGGGTAACATAAAGCTGGATAGGTGCAGGAGTTAGAGGCTCAAACACCTCATAACTATTAGGAGGAACATCTTTTAGGTCTTCGTTAGCCCTAAGAATAGTGCCAAGGAGCGGGGCATTTTTATAACCAGTAATAAAGTAAAAGTTTTTCTTGTCTTCAAGGCGAACATCAAAATTTGTCTCTATCCACAACCAAGTCCGAGCATTACAGCCTTCATGCATGGGATAATCAATGAGACGAGCGTGGCGACGAACAGAGATTCGTTGACGGGCAGTTTCTAGATAAGCTTCTGTAGCAACAGCATCCTGATAATAACTTAAATAATCGCCAACATAGGCTAAAAGTTCTACTATAGTAATGCCTAGATCGGGGACATGACGTTCTTGCCAGTCCGGCATAATCAGAGACAAGCGGTCTAAAATCAACTGGCGAAAGCTAGCATAATCTTTTGCTAGGTAGTTAATATTCGGTTCAACCAGTTGCGGTGGTGGGCAACTTTCCTGTTGCAGGCAATCTAACTCACTGCTACAATCACTCTTGCGGAATTTAAATTGCAATTGAGCGAAGCGCGAGTCAAAATCAGGATGTTGTATCAGTTTGCCTTGCTCATCTAATGCGACTAAGCGCAAAGTGTAAGTAGAGAAATCACCCGATTGGTTGAGATTGACTTTTAAGTAAGCCTCGGAGTCTTCAGGGCATTCTACCTCTAAACTAGTCACTTGAAGATTGCGAATGCGCTGACCCCCTTCAATCCGCACGTTCTCCTTTGTTAGGTTGTCAGGTATTGTTCCCAGAAAGTAGACGTAGAGCGATGCTCCAAAGGAGCCGCTACGCGATCGCAAGTCCTCACCAACTTCCAAATAATCTAGCCCGTTTCTTCCCTGTCTGCGGACTTCGTGGCGGCGCTGTTCATTTTGACAAGTGTAGAGACGCGACATATCGCGACTATACAAAGAATTGTTCATGGTACTGTCGTCCTAAAAGTTGCTGTTTGTTCCTCACCAGTGCTTTGCACTCGATACTGCACTGTTATATAAAGACTCGAATCTTCACTCTTAACTTCCAGCGTATTGAGGTCAATCAAATCACTTAACCAGCGCTCAATAGCCGCTGCAATAGTCACTTGCATTGCTGTTGCCAGTTCTGTTCTGTTAGGTGAAAATATTAAAGACAATATGCCACAGCCAAAATCAGGGCGGTTAACCCGTTCCCCTGGAGTGGTAAATAAGAGTTGCTCAATCAAGTCGCGGATGTGATTTTCATAGCTAGTGCTAGCGGTGCGACCCCATTTGTCAAAAGAAAGTGGAAAATCAATGTTCATTACATCACCTCCAAAGCGTTGCCATTGATGGAAACTTTCATTCCATCGAGGTTTACGCTTGCACCCCGCCCGGTACTGATTTCAATTGCTGGAGTGTTTTTCAGCCTAATAGCAGCAGCTCCAACATCAGAGGCGAGACCATTGATGATTTTAATTTCGGAAGCATTTATCGCTAGCTGCATGGTTTGTCCACCTATCTTAGCTGCAATAGTGATACTTTCTTGACCACGGGTATCGTTGATCTCAATCGTACCGATATCAGTTTTCAGCACTTTTATTTCTGGGCTCGCTGGTGTCGCTGGTAATATACCCGCTCCTACCTTGTCATCAGCCCAAAAACAGCCCGTCCAGATAGGATAATCTGGGTCTCCATTTTCAAATTCAATCCAGACTAAAGCGCCTACAGGCGGAATTAAGAACAACCCAACCCCTTTTCCTGCATAAGGTACACTAGGCAGCGCCCAACCGCTTTCTCGATCGCCATACACATCTTCGACTTTAGCTCGCAATCGACCTATTTTCCACGGATCTTTGTTATCACTAACAACCCCACGGTATTTACCATAAAAAGGAGAACTTTGTTTGTTAGTACTTCCACAACCGCTATGTTCTTGTATGTTCATACTTCTACTCTCTGAGTTGTTGCGCCTCTTCCCTCACGAATGAGGGTAAAGCTTTGTTTATATTCCCCGCGCTTGATGCGGTGTGTGACTTGTTTGACGTAATAGTAGCCACCATAACTTTTACCTACACCTCGTACTCCTACCAATTGACGCACTTGCAAGACATGACCGTAGCGCACCGTATCTACTTCTCCGCTAGCAGTTACCGCATCTTCACGCGAACGTGACAGCTCTGACTCAGCGCGAAGCTTTGCTGGAATTGGGTCAAGTTTATCGCTACAGCGTAGTATGGTTTGACGTAATGGTTTTGCTGGCTCGCTAGCTAAGGGTTGACCTAGTGAAGTGGGAATCTGAACGGGAATTTGCTGTCCGGAGGTGTCATCAACAATTTCCATTTGAGGTTCAGTCGGTTTTAAAGCATTAAAGTTGAATGTAATGGAGGAATCTACATTTGTAAACGCCCCCATATTCATTGATAGTGCGGGTTGAAAAGGAGTTATGCTTCGTTTGTCCTCACCCCAATAGGCAATATTTTTACCAGGAATGTTGCTAGGCTTAATTTCAAAAATAAAACTATTTTGTTGCGCTAGTTTTTGAATAAAATCTAAGTCAGTTCCCTGCTGAGTTGTGATAAGTTTTTCCTTTGTGGGTGTATATTCGCTATTTTGCACATCAGTTGTTGACCAATATTCGCTATAGTTTTGTAACAACTGCTTAACAATATTAGAGTCAGATTGGTTTTCATAAGTCGTGCTTTTTTCTTTTAGATCGAGCATCAAACTAATGTCTTCACCAGTGACTATGAGTCTTGATTCACCTGGTTGATTACTAGGAACAACTTGATGGTTAGTAATAACTCCATCAATTAAAATTTTACGTTGAATTGGGCGATTAGTACCGACTAAGACCCCAATAATAACTGTGATAATAACTCGATTGGGAGGGTTTAATATTCCTTCGCGTAGCAACCAATAATCTGAATAATTTCTGAGTTCTTTGCCAAGACTAAAGGTCATTTGAAAGCCGCTACGGTCGCGGTCTTGCTGAGTGACTTCTAAATCAACCAGCGCATCTACCACCTCATAGGGAGCAGGTACTGGTGTGGTAGGACGACCAATCCTAAGTTCTAAGCGTATACCATTGTCGGGCATAAATTCTACCTGTTTAAATAAGAGGAATACGCAGTTTTTGACCAATTTGGGCAGTCAATTCATCAGGGTGCATGGCATTATTAGCATCACACAAACGCCAGAATTGTTCCGGATCGCCTAGATAACGAGCTGTGATATTGTCCAGGCGATCGCCTTGAGTCACTGTATGTTCCTGAAGGACTTCAAGTTTCTCAGATGGTGGGAGAAATCGGCGTTGCAGGTAAGCTACAGTTTGATTAGATGCTGTTTGCATTGTGGCCATTTTTATACCATAATAACGACTGTTAGTAGAAAACATTTTGCTCTTGTTTATGTTATAGGTGAAACTAGGTTTATCTGATGCAGGGTGTAAGGCATTGCAACCTTACAAACAGTGTGAGTTATTTCTGTAAAAACTGCTATAATAAACAAAATCATAACAACGAAGCGATCGCTCCTAGAGCATTCAAACCCAAATTCATGTTTGCAAACACTTCTTTTTGTTTATGATGCACACTAAACAAGCTACTACCCTTATGGTCAAATCTCAAATCATTCGTACTTAACACTTGCATTCCCAAACTAACTTTGGCACGAATGGGATTCAATAAGGTGTCAAATGCTTCTTCAGTGATGCTGAATTCAGTCAGGCGTACTGGTAGAACACGGTTTACACTCCACACAAATACACTTAAATCAGCTTCTATTGGCACAATCTCTAAGTTACCACTTCGGGCAAGCACATTGTTTTGCTGAATTTCGCGGCTTTTGGGATAAATAATAGTTTCTAAAGCTGCTAGTTGGGGATGTATACCGTTTACCACTGTGACAGGATTTTTTACAGGAAACTCTAGTTGATCTGTAGCATCGATTTCCGCCTCTAACTGAATTGTTTCAATGGGTGGTGCAGTGAGGCGCAAAGCTTCAAGGTGATCGCCGCCGTCAGATCCAGTCCTCTGTACTTGCAAGGTACGTCTGAGGGTTTCAGGATTATATTGTAGTGTCACCATCCCTTTGGGGAAAAAGCTGACAGAATCAAGCAGAACAATAGCTCCTTTAAATAAGCGTGGAGCACGGGGAAAGCTAGGCATAGTGATAATGTTGAATAACGCGAACCATTTTGTTTTTTCCTACTAAAAATCGTATCCTTTCCTGAATCAATAGCTAATAAATTATTTTTCGGTATTAATCAAAGCGCTGATTAATTATTTTTAGGTATATATAGCAGTCCTAAATGATTTACAAACACCTCTTCCTTGTCTTCCTTGTCCTCCTTGTCTTCCTTGTCTCCCTTATTTGGATCTCAAATAGGATTGCTATAGTTCGCCATCTTCCGTCCACCATTCACGTTCTATCATGTTCCTTTTACTCTCATATTTGTAGTGAGAAAAGTTCCCGTGCCAGTATATACTGGAACTGGGTCTGGTATCGGCACTGGTAATGATGGTTGCATAGCAGGAACCATTACCTGAAATCTCGCATTGAAGGTACTGCCTTTGAGCAATACCGCTTTTCCCCCAGATTTAACTCTTGTGGCTTTTTGATTGGCGTTTAAGGATTGAATGAAAAGTATTCCAGCGCCGGGAGTGACAAATGGCGGACTTGTGTAAGGACAACCAGGAACAATCACTCTTTTCTCGTCGCCTTCCACACAAATGGTTCTGCCTTGCACAGTAGCTCTACCAGTACCGCTCAATGTACCAGGGAATACAACAACTATTGCTTTTCCAAAGGTGGGGTTGAATATGGCTGGGTCGCCAGTAGTGAGAATAAAGTCAGACATCAGTTTTTTGGTGAGAGAATTGAAGAATAATGAGATTGATGAGAGCATCAAATTGAGTGTGTAGAGACAAAGATGAATCCAAGTCTCTACAGCAGTTGACAATGAGCCACTACCTTATTTGCATAACAGAAGTTAAGCTTGCTGACGCGCAAGCCTTTCATCCTGTCCTTATACAGATCGTATTCAAAGCTGATTGGATTGCTAATAAATTATTTTTCGGTCTTATATAGAAGCAGTGATTAATTATTTTTAGGTGTAGGAGCGGAATAATGCACCAAATAAGCTCATCATTTACGATTTGATAGCCGTGCCAACTACATACCGCACCTAACTTGATTAGGCGATACCCATGGACGGCGTCAAGCCTTGGGCTTATCGCCCACTCGTTGTTTGATAAGTTGCTCTAGTTGGTTGAGGTCTTCTTCATTCAGCCCTCCAGTTTGTCGGATTACGCCCGGTTCGTTGTGCAGTCGCTCCATGTAGATACGTATTGCTTCATCGTCCTCACGGTTCTTATCGCTCCCACCGTAGTCTGATTAATTAGTGTTGCAGCTTTTTTGGCCATTTCACTAGCACTCAGGATATCATCTTTGGCCATTTCACTAGCACTCAGGATATCATCGGGAATTAGGAAATTCATGAGGAATGTTTCTGATGAGGGTTCCGCAGCCGATCAACGAGCGATTGCTGTTTACAAATCTCCACAAAGTAGGCGCTTACTTGAAATATGGCGTTAAAATTGAGGGGGTATGTAGGTTAAAAATACAAATGCCTGCTAAGGATATTTACCATAATGCTGTGAGATTCGCATTGCTCAAGGATGGCTGGGAGATTATAACAGAAGATTATACTTTGGAATATGGTGGAGATCGCTTATATGTGGATATTGCCGCTGAAAAATCGATTGCGGCAGAAAAACAGGGGCAAAAAATACTTGTAGAAGTCAAAAGCTTCTTAGGTCGCTCGTTTATTAATGATTTAGAGCAAGCTGTGGGTCAGTATGTTGTTTATCGCGATATTTTACTAGAGACGGCATCAAATTTTCAACTGTATTTGGCGATTACACAAGGAACGTATAAAAGTTATTTTCACCGCCCATTAACCCAAATGATTATCAAGCGCAATCAGGTTAAATTGCTAATCGTTGATGCAGAAAGTGAGGTAATTGTGCAATGGATAGATTAAAGTATCATCGTCAAATTGTCCAAGAAGTTTTAACAGAATATTTTCAATTGAATGACAAATCTGGCTCTACAACTGAAAGTGCTTTAGCCTTTGATGAGGTACACGATCAGTACCTTTTGCTGTTGATGGGTTGGCACAAAGATGAGCGGATTAAGAGTGTGATGATTCATATTCGTTTGCTGGATGACAAAATTTGGATTGAAGAAGATTGGACAGAGGATGGTGTGGCGACGGATTTGTTGCACAAAGGTATTGCACGGGAAGAGATTGTTTTAGCATTTCATCCACCTCATGTCAGACAATATACTGAATTTGCGATCGCTTAGTTTTTTTAAATTGCCATTGTCAATTATGTTATGATATATAGCTGCTCTCACAAGAGATAATATGAACACTCATACCGTCAGTTTACCTGCTCCCCTCGAATTAAATGTTGACTTAACTGACGAGCAATTTTTTCAGCTTTGTCAAAATAACCGTGACTTAAGATTCGAGCGTACAGCTACAGGGGAATTAATTATTATATGCAATAGGTGCAGGAATATCCTGTGTTTCAATGCTAAAATTAGCAGAAATTTCTAACTTTAGGGATGCATGTAATTAGCAAGGTGAAATTGCGGGAATTCTGGGTTCAACACATTTTGATGGTTCTTAATTTTGAATGCGTGACTTTTGACTTTTGAATTCGGAGCGAAGTGAAGTGACCCCTACTTCTAGTCAACAAACCTACATTGACTTACTGATTCAGCATCAGCTATCGCCGTGCGACTGAAGTTGAACCAGCAAATAATAGGGTAATCGCTGTTCGCAGAGTGTGCGCTTTGCGCTCAGGCGGGGCGAAGCCCATCGCACGTTCATTAACCTTCATACATGGGCGATCGCTTGACTTTTGGTCATCGGCGAGTTTATGGTTGTGTTTTATTTTACGCATCATTCCTCTCGGTGAAGACCAAAAATTCCACAACCCAAACACAATAGTTTTTTGGAAAAGTATCTTATACGAAAGATGAGGCGTACACCCCAAAGCTAGACGCACTTCGTGTATCGCACGCTTATTAACCTGACTACCGATCGCATTCAATAATAATCACAATTGCTGTTATTATTTCTTGTAAATCGGAAGTTGATAAAGCTCCTAGTTGACGAATAAATCTTTGTAGGTCAACGCTTCAAAGCTGTAACACGTCAGCAGATGATAGTTTGGTTAATCCATTTTCTCTTGTAGGTGTTAGATAAATATGCCAAAGATTATCGCTAAAAGATGATTGCCAATTGGTAATTGGAACAACTAATTTAAGAGGAAGTTTTCCAATATAATCTGAGTTGACGACAACCGCTCTTCGAGTTTTTTGATTTCTGCGCCAATGGTTGGATCTAAGTTAATCAGCCAAATTTCACCCCTTTTAGGATTGATAGTCATAGATTTCACCGTTCTCAAAATTTAGCCAATCAATACATTCTTTATCTTCTTGATAATAGTCAATCATTGCTTCTGCTTGTTCGGTTAAAATGCGACGACATTCTTCTATTGGGAGTTGTCGAAAAGCTTGGCGATCCATTGACTGACTGGGTACGATTAAAATCACTTCTATGGTTTGTCCTTCTGGTAAACTGGGAAGGGTAATCTCAAGACGGTTGCCTTTTTGAACGGTTGTGGTTAGATAATGTGTTTGTTTCATGAGTTTTGATAATGGGAGTAGATTAGGGTTAGTATTTTGGGGAATTAATCACTAAAATTCTAACTCTGTTTAAGGCAATGGGCGATCGCTCTTTTGATCGCCGCTTTCAGTCACAAATGTTTGATCCAAGTGTACGCCAGCCTCTACGCTCTTCTCCAAAAAATACGATGTCTGCGACTGGCTGCGCCTGCGTTCATCAGCAACAATCCCACAGCCAAACCAAAACATATTAGTGGCGATAGCGAGCCAATTGTGTTATAATAGTAAAAATTTTATAATTGTGCCGTCGTAATGAAATAAAAAGCGATGTCTGCTGCGGGTTGCGCCTACGCACATTTTATGAAATAAGTCTAAGCTAAAAGTAGGTAAATTGCCTTTAAGTTGAAAATGTATGAATGACAACAATAAACAGATTTACAATTACACAGTAATTCTGGAAAAAGAATCAGATGGAGGTTATCACGCTTTTTGTCCTGTTCTCAAAGGTTGTCATTCTCAAGGTGATACTTTTGAAGAGGCCATTGAGAATATTACAGAAGCTATTGAATTATATATTGAAAGTTTAAAGGCTGATAATCAGTCAATTCCTCAAGAAGATTTAATTGTTAAGCCTTTAAGTATCAAGGCATGAGTAATTATCCCAGTGTTAAAGCTAAAGATTTTATTAGAGTCATTGAACAATTAGGTTTTTATTTTGACCATCAAAAGGGGAGTCACGCTATTTACAAGGATATTTATATACGTTTAAAAGATGAGAAAATTTGGATTGAGGAAGATTGGACAGAAAATGGGGTAGCGACAGATTTGTTGCTCAAAGGGATTCCAAAAGAGGAAATTGTTTTAGCATTTCATCCACTTCATGTTAGACAATATACCGAATTTGCCAGCGCGTAGCCGCTTTGTAAAACCCTTCCCTCCTTTGTCACTCCCCGCCTATAATCGTAGGGTGCGTTAGCGCCAGTGTAACGCACCACAGCACCAGCGTAACCCACCACCACCGCCTATATATCCCAAATACTTTCAGGCTTTTCTGGAATTTCCCCCATCCCCCAATTCGGCGGATAAACACCACCAGCTATCAACCGATGAATGGTTGAAAATTTCCAATCTTCAGGAACAGAACAAAGCCGATGGCGCACAGGATTGTAATGAATATAATCGCTGCGGTTTGGCAAAATCTCTATCATCACGTATCAGATGTTCCCAAAATCGTCTTTGCCATAAATTGCGTTCTTGTCGTTTTTGTCGAGAAGTGGAAATATCAGCATTAATTTCTAATTCGCTTCCATACTTTATCCCTCAGCGCTCGCCGCTTAGGACAAAGCCCTAGAATTAAAGCCGGATAGAGAAGCAGCCTGGTAAAATAAAGGCGATGCGCTGATTGAGTTAGAACGATATCCCTCAGCGCTCGCTGCCTACGACAAAGCCTTAGAATTAAAGCCGGATAGAGAAGCAGCCTGGTACAATAAAGGCAATGCGCTGTTTGACTTAAAACGATATCCCTCAGCGCTCGCCGCTTACGACAAAGCCCTAGAGTTAAAGCCGGATAGAGTTTCCGCCTGGTTCAACAAAGGTTTTGCGCTGTACTACTTAAAACGATATCCCGAAGCGCTGGCTGCTTACGACAAAGCCTTGGAATTTCAGCCAAATGATGACAATCTTTGGTACAACAAAGCTTGCTGCTACGATCGCACTACAATATCAGGCGATCGCATTTTGGGTGAGAATGGAGAGAGAGATCGGCACTTCTAGCCCAACAATCGCTTTGTTTGGGGTTTGGTTTATGCGTTATGCGATCGCACTCCTTTAAACATTGTACTTGGAAATTCGGCATCTGTTCTAAATCATTCTCTTACTTGAGCGTAGGCGCAGCCCGTCGTAGACATCGCACTTTATAATTGAGTTATGATATCTACACTCATGAAATAATGTCAATTTTTAGGGAACACAATGAAGAAGGTTACACTCACAGAATTGAGTAATAATATTGATCGGTTACTGGATGAGGTACTAGAAACAGGTATTCCACTAGAAATCAGCAAAAATGGAAAGTTGTTAAAAATCGTTCCTGTAGATAAAAAAGATAAGCTTAACAATTTGACTTTTAAACCTGATGTTATTCAAGGAAATCCAGATGATTTAGTTAATATCAGTTGGGAGCAGGAGGTTAATATTGATTTATCTTGATACTCATGTAGTAGTATGGCTATATTCTGGTTTGATAGATAAATTAACTGATATTGCTAAAACTTTAATTAATGACAATGAAGTTTATATTTCGGCAATTGTTCGATTAGAGCTACAGTATTTATATGAGATAAAACGGATTACCGATGAGCCAGATGTGATTATTGCGGATCTATCTGAGCAGATTGGCTTAAAGATATGTAACAAAAACTTTAATGATATTATCAGCATTAGTTTAACGATTACTTGGACTCGCGATCCTTTCGACCGCATTATCACTGCAAATGCTCTGTTAAGTAACAACATATTACTGAGCAAAGACCAAAATATTCTGAATAATTATCTGTAGGCAAAATGGTATGATTAACAGTTAGTATCTCATGTAGCTGAAGCTGCTGCCACTTCCACCTTATTGCGTAATCGAGCTAATACCACAGTTGCATCTAAAACATCACCTCGCTGTGCTGCCTGCACACCAACTTCAATCTTTAGGCGTGTTTGTTCCACCCAAGCTAGGTATTCTGGGGTTTCTTCTGAACAATGCTTGGTTGTCTCGTCAGCCAGTAGCACCAAAGCTGTGTCAATTGCATCTTCAATAGTTGGGTATCCACCCTACAATTCATCACCCATATATGATAATTTTTGTCAATAGGCAATTAGTGGGGTAGTGTGGGCACTTTGTCGGTATTTTGTGAGGGTTGTGCAGCTAACATTGGATCTATATCTTGGCTTTTGTCTCGTTGAATAAACTCATCCAAAAGTTGAAAGAAATAATCAAACCCTGCTTTCTCATCAATACAGGTGAGCAAAATAATTTTGTCCCACGCGTTAACAGTACGGATTGATAAGCGATTTTGCAACCAGGGTTGAAAGTTTTTGTAAAAGTCACTTTCGGCTTCAGTATTAGTAATACCTGCTTCGGATCGCGCAAAGCGATAACCAAGTATAAACATTCGCAGATTTGTAATGGATGCAGTTCCCAGGTATAACCCTGGTTTGCTTTTAATTTTTTCTAGTAGTTCAAATAATGTACTCATTCTTAGCTCCATAAAATCGCATCTCTAAAACTCTTCAATTACTTCAGTTTTAAATTCATTGGATAGGGAGGTAAAATCTTCAACCCAATTTTCTGGTGAAAGTCCAAGTCTAGAAAGGTTGTCGAAGATTTTTCCATAAACTTCAACACCATAGTGAACACCATTTTCAGTAATGCTTTCAAAGCAAAGACAGTTGTTCGAGGCGAGCGCTGAGTATAAAATCTTCATGGTCGTATCGGGTAGAAATTCGCCAAAGTTTTCCCGGTACTCCACGTTGTTTTAGCCATCTTTTGAGTGTGCTAGCACATTCTTGACAGTGAAGCAGAGGAAATCGGATAACAATATTGCCGATAGCTTTGTAAAGTTCTGTAATGGCTGCATCGTCTATGGGTTCTGTCAGGCAAAGCACCTCCTGAACAAAAAGTTGATTTTATTATAACGTCTATACGATGTCTGGCGACAAAAAACAGTAGTGGGGTAGGAGCGGGAAGGGAGCATTTCGTGTATCTTAATTCCTGTCAAGGTTTTGAGTTTCGCACTCCTAACTAGTCTAGATTTAGGTGCGGAACAACTGTTAGCAGCAGACAGAGGTGAAGAAAAAATTGCAGTTGAGATTAAAACATTTTTGAGTGATTCACCCCTAACAGATTACCATGCTGCGTTAGGACAGTTTTTGAATTATCGGCTGGCTTTAGAAATAAGCGAGCCAAATCGGATTCTCTATATGGCGGTGCCTATAAATATTTATGAATCTTTTTTTAAGCGGGAATTTGCCCAAATTTCTGTAGAGAGATATCAGATTAAACAAATTGTTTATGACCCAATTCAAGAGGTAATTTTACAATGGATACCCTAGAATCTTATCGCTATATCATTCAGTCGCTGTTAACGGCTTATGCTGCTATTCCCATCGCAAATGGTCAAATTGATTGTTACACGGTTTTTGATACAAAACAAGATCATTACATGGTGGTGAATGTGGGATGGGATGGTCATAGGCGAGTTTATGGTTCTGTTTTACATTTAGATATTAAAGAGGGAAAAATTTGGATTGAGCAGAATATGACGGAAATGAGAGTGGCTGTTGAACTTGTTGAGCAAGGAGTTCCAAAAGATGATATTATTCTAGGATTTCAAGCTCCCCAAATGCGAGAATATACGGGCTATGGAGTGGCTTAACAATAACGTGGCGATCGCTTCTTAGGGTTGGATTTGTTGATAATGTTGTTTGGCGGGAGACTAAGCGCGATTGGACAGGAGGGGAGATACAAGCGATCGCGTTCAGAATCTTATTGTTCTTCAGTTAGGTTGAACCTGCAAATAATAGGGCGATCGCTGTTCGCAGAACGTGCGCTTTACGCTCAGGCGGGACAAAGCCCATCACACGCTCATTAACCTTCATACATGGGCATATTTATGAGAACATGAAGTCGCGTGTGTAGAGACAAAAATTAATACTGGTTTGTAGTTGCGCAGAGAACGCGATCACACTATTGTAATTTCTGATAGGAGCACTTTGCCATATTTATGAATTGATCGCCATACTCTCCTCGGACTGCGATCTGACGAATATTAGCCAAAGCATCTGGGCGTTGAGGGCCTATAACTAAAAAGTGGTGACTGTTACCTGCGTTACGTTCGGTATATTGGGTCCATGTACTCCACGTTTGTTTGTCGATCTTAATTCGCTTTTCCTTGTCGTCCGGAAATATTAAGACTCTCCCTTGGATATTGATCTGATTCATGATCTCTACAGCGCTATCTTCAGACATTCCCTCCGGATATCCAGAACTAGCCTGCAACATATAAATTAAGAAAGCCAAGTGTTCTTTATTACTAACTATTTTCTCCAGTGTAGTATTCGCAATTCTGAATCGAACGATATCCTTGGGAAATTTTCTCGTCTTCGGATCTCCCCATTGATTACTAATAGCCTGCTGCGGCTGCATTTGATGACCCGTCGTCAGATAGAATCCATATCCAAATTCTCCTGGATTGCTACCATAACTCGACGAGATATAAGTATGATTTAATTTTTCTGCGTCGTAGGTTACATGAGTTAACTCAGTCGCTTTTGCCGCATCTAAATCCGTGGGAACCCCATGAGTTTCGCTGCTTCCCAGGCTCCAATGCTCTAAAGAACCAGGCTTCTCAATACTTAGCGTCCCTGGAATCAGCTTGCTTTTTTCTTTTGTTCGTGGTCGGTAGTCCTTGTCTCTTTCGTTTAAATATTTTACAAACTCGTCCTTGCTATTGAAGTCCTTTAGCTGAATTTCATCTGCGCTATCCACGAGGATGGCGAGGATCGGATTGTATTCTTCTGGGATTATAGTCGGCCCACCAGAGTCGCTCAAATTCAAATACCAATTGCTCACCTGCTCCTTGGTCAAAGTGTTACTTTCATTAAAGAACTTAGCTTGAAGGACATGCTTGTTTGATGCGACTTGACTACTTCGTGTGATGTCGCCTTTCTCTTGGATCGCGAGATCGCTAGTCGATGCAGAGGGGGCTTTTGTGGCGTGGTGTTGTGATAACTGCTGCTGTGGTGGAGAGGATCGCCTCACCGCTTGAGCCGCCACCCCGGTCGCGGCGGGAGTGGGACGCGGTATTGGCATTGCTTTCGCCCCCATCATGTCTGCTTCCCTCTCCAATCCCTGATCATCATTAATCTGTACCCCCTTCATTTGCATCGTCGGTTTCACACGTCCCTGCGTTTGCTGCACGACATGCCATGCTTCATGTGGCAGATGCTTTTCCTGCCCAGGTGCCACATAAATTTCTGTTCCTTTCGTGTACGCCAGTGCTTGCAACTGGGTAGGTTTAGAAGAGTTGTAGTGGACTTTTACGTCATCCATTGATATGCCAGAAAGATTTTCAATTCCGGCTTTCAGGTTGTCAGGAAGTCCAGTTTTGTTTTCCTGAACCACCCCAAATGTATTCATACTCTCGCTGGATGTTCCCGATATTTCCTTTTTCTGTAAGATGCCACTTGCTTGGGCTGTCTCACTTTTTTCCGACTGATTAGAGGGAGTAAATTTTTTCACTTCTCCTCCCTTGTTGAAATCAGCCTTATACTTGTCCTGAAAGGTTTGACCCTCGGCATGACCATACATTTCAAAATACCAGGTTCTGTCGTATTCCAGCTTTGAGTACATATCAGATACCTTAGCAGCGGCGTTTTCCAGAGTTACGTGGTCGGTGCCATCCGTCATAATAATGGCGGCATAGTGGTAATCCCATTCGGTATTTCCGTTATCTTTACTGTCGCGCTGGTATCGATACAACGTGCCTGGGTTAACTGCTGAGGTTTCTTCTTTTTCTTCATTGACCCCAGTTATTAGTTTAGCTAAGATTCCACAATCGGAGGGCAGCAATGGTCGCTCTAAAAGTTCTGTCTGTCTGGTTAGATAGTTTTTCAAGCGTTGTTTCGCTTTGTCTTTTTGAAATTTAGATCCCCTTTTTATAATAATCTCAGTTATTGCTTCAGCAGCTGCGTCCGAGTCATCTGGCAAATGGCGAAGAATTCCATCGGTTATTGCATCGAAAAATTGAGCTTTTAACTGGTTCTCTACTCTCTGTTCTATTTTGCTCATCAAAACTGTCGGTTCTGTATCCTTCCCATAATTGCTTATACTGTTTGATAGTTCTTTGTCATTCACTTGAGGTATGACTTTTTTCAAATTTTTATTTACGCTTTCTCCGCCAATATTCTCTTTCCATTCCTCACCTTGGCGAAAGCTAACTCTGTTAAAATCATCTGTCTTTTTAAATTGTTCATCACTTGCGTAGAGTTCTTGAGCATTAGTAACTAATAACTCAGCATTTTCTGAAAGCTTACCTTTATCAATGTTTTGATAGCACTGAACTACATCGTTTTTATCCTCTACTGGATTAATCCTAAGCTTTGCCATAATCTGCTGTGATGTAGTCGTGCTAATAGGCACTTGGCTAAAGTCGTTGGAAAAAGCAGAATTACTTAATGCCAATGCTTCTTGTTCTTCAAATTGAACCCCCGCCTCCAAACCCGATCGCACAGCTAAACGCTGTAAAATGCCACTCGCCTTCGGTGCTTCGCTTTTTTGCTGCTGATTAGTTTGTACAATTCTTTTACTAGTCATGGTTTCATTCCTCCATATATTCCTTGTGCAATTTGCTGCCCTATCTGAGTGAAATTCGTTCCTGGCTTTATTTGAATAGCACCCGTAGGCACTACCCCACCCCCTTTCCACTTATCTGGTATCCCCTCAGTAGCCAGCAATCGCCCCAATTCCGCCTCCACCGCCCCTTGCAACAACCGCCTCTGACTGGGAGACATAGCCATCCCCTCAAAAACCAGCTTTTCTATATCAATGTTGATATTCATCCCCTAACTCCTGTAGGTACTAAAACCCGAAAATCTGCCTCATTCACGGGTCGATCCAATTTGCGAAACTCACTCCGCGCTGCTGCTAACACCTGCGCCATTGTCACAGGTGTACCCCCTTGCGCTGCCAAAAAAGCTGCATTCAACGCCACATTGTGGATACTTGCACCAGTCAAATTCAACCGCGCCAAGCGCTGATAATCTAAATCCTCTTTTGGTGTCTGTGGTGGAAACACCTTCTCCCACATCACCTGACGTTCAGCCACGCCAGGAAAGGGAAAATTGACAATAAACCGCAAGCGGCGCATAAAGGCTTGGTCTATAGAACTCTTAAGATTAGTTGCCAAAATTGCCAAACCGCGATACGCTTCCATTCTCTGCAATAGATAATTTACCTCAATGTTGGCGTGACGGTCATGACTGTCTCTCACCTCGGAACGTTTGCCAAATAAAGCATCCGCTTCATCAAAAAACAAAATCGCCCCCCCATCTTCCGCCGCATCAAACAATCGCCGCAGATTTTTCTCTGTTTCGCCGATATATTTGTTAACCACCGCCGAAAGGTCAATCCGATAGAGATGGAGTTGCAAATCATTGGCTATCACTTCCGCAGCCATTGTCTTCCCTGTACCGCTTTCCCCTGCAAACAAGGCGCTGATACCCATACCCCGATTCATGCGTTTATCAAATCCCCAATGTTGATAAACTTGACTGCGCTGGCGGATTTGTTCGGCTATTTGCTGCAATAAGTTTGTCTCTTCTGGTGGGAGAACAATATCATCCCAAGTGGCTTTGGGGTTGAGGCGTTGGGCGAGGGAATCCAACTGTGGGCGGGTACTGGCGAGACAACCAGACCATAAATGATTTTGGATTTTAGATTTTGGATTTTGGATTTTGGATCTGGGCAAACTCCCAGGCAATTCTATCTGATTATTCATTGCTGAATTTGAGCTTTCCGCCTGTGCAGTCTCGGCAATTTGCCTAATTGCCACTACATTCAGATTAAACTGAGTGGCTAATATTCCCGCATACTCCTGTGAAGAAGAATCTAGCACCGCCTCCCAGAGGGCTTGTTGTTCTTGTGCTGTAGGTTTATCTATATCTACAACAATGGTTGGTAGTCCTAAATTCTGCCGTGCTTCACGGGTACTCAGAAAAATTAGCCCGCCACTGCGGTGAAGAAACCGATGCAGGGGTGGTAATTCTCCTTCCTGATGCTGTTTCCCGTCCACCTCTTGGGCATCTAAATATAAAGCCAGGGGTAATAACAAAGTTTCTCGTTGCCAAAGACGGGCAAGGGTTTCTAACTCACTGGCGTTGCTGGGTAATAGTTCCACCGGTAGCCGATAGATGTATCTATCCATCGCGGCTACTACTTGCTGGGCTATGAGTTGTTTACTCTGGGAATCTGCCCCCACTAACTGTATCACAGGTAAAGGTTGCCCTCTGCCAGTATGTGCCAGTTGTTGGAAAATTGACTCCACAACAGTCTGCTGGGAATGGGGTAATTCTACCTCCCATTCTTCAGTTGACAGTGGCATTAATAATGATGCCAAGCGGTCATCTAAAATATTTAACCCTTTGATATAGTGAACAATTCTCTCATCAGCACGCAACGCACTACTAGTCAGCGGTTGCACACCCGACTGGTGAATTTCAATTAATCGCCAATACCGTAAGGGACTTTCCCAAGAAAGGGCATTCCAAGCAGATTCGTCGAATAGGGATAAAGCTAGGGCAAATGTGGGGTAAGGCTGGTACTCATTATCCTGCGCTTTGGCGCACAGACGAGCTATACGAGTATCTAACTCCATAGCTACACATAATAGTAGCACCTGTTGCTCAAAGCGCGATAGCCCTAATTTATGGCTTAACAAAATCAGCGCTGGTGGCGGATTCATCCCCTCGCCAGTGGGAAATTCTTTTACCTCTGGGATTTCTGCATCTGGTAATTTTGCTATTTCCTGCAGACGCGATCGCAACCAACCCAGCGCTTGACCCAAGTATTTTTGGTTTTGTTGTAACCAGTTATTCATCTCGCTCATACAATTGTCACCTTCTGGTTCTGGTCGAAGACTGGCGGTGTCACAGTCCGATCCACCAGCAAACTATCTACTCCATCAATGCGCGATCGCACAAAATACTCACCTGGTTTTACCCCAGTAATCCGAAACTCTAGCCGATCTGTGGTAGTCGTTCGGGGTGGTGCTACAATTTCTCTGTCTCCTAATAACAAAGCCACCCGCTGTTCTGGTCGCACCAGGGGACTGTAAACCACAGTCAGCAACACCTCCCCATTAGCATCCCGCTGTGCCTGACGTGGTATGATATCCAAAATTTTTGGCGCTAGCGAAAAAGATAACTCATTACTAGTCCGCGTCTGTTCCCCAGTCCGGGTGACTCTCACTGCTACAGTATAAAAACCAGCTACCCAGTTAGCAGCTTCATCAGGCAATTGTACCCTAATTTCTTTCGCCGTTCTCTCTGTCGGGGATGGTAATTCTACAGTAATTTCTCTACGAGTATTTGTAAATAATATAACTAAACTTTCACCGTTTAAATTATCACCATTGAGAACGAGAACATCTCCTAATCTGGCACTAGCTTGCTGATTCGGTAACTGCACTGACTGTAGTATTGGTAAAAAAGACATCAGGTCAGACCGGAGAATCGCCCCACTGTCATCAGCTTGGCGTCTAATAGCTGGTAATGGAGTTTTCGTACTCAGTCCACTTTCAATTAACACCACCGACACCTCATAAGCTGCTGAGATCCGATACGGAGACTGAAAAGTTGTCCACAGATTAAATGACTCTTCCACAGATAGCGCTTGGTAAACAATTCGCACCTGTTCAAGCTGTTGGTCGAGGTCGTAATCTGTGGTTGTAGGCAAAGCAGCTTTAATATCAGCAGGAGTCAGTATAGAATGGTCGTGAAAAACACTCATTGCTAAACCAAGCAAACGATGACTGGTAGGTTCTGGGTAATCATCATTTTGAGAATAAGCAGTGAGTAAGTAGTAGAGGTTTAACGGTAATAGTGGCTGTGCTGTTTCACCTGGCTTTACTTGGTCAGGCATATCCATGTTGCGCCAACCTGGGTGAATTTGCGTATGATAAAGAAATAGATTAACCTGATTTCCGTTACTAATACTGTTATCTCGTACTTTATCCAAAGGTTTTGTTGTCACGACAGTCCCACCACCTTCGGTGTCAAATCTTCGCTGTAACAAGAAACGTAATGTTGTGGTCACAGCAGCAATAGATAATGCGTTACTCATCTTGCTCACCTCCCCCTAGAACGTTGGCGTAAGTATTCATCTAAACTCATCACAGGTGGTTTTGGTCTTGGCTTTGGTCGTGGTGGTGGTAGTGGTGTGCGAATTTCCATAGAACCAATGGAAACTTGAATAGTAGGTGTTGTTGAATGAGCGAATGATTCCCTCTGTTGTCGTTCTTGTCTGCTGGCTGAGATGAAGATAGAATCGGGACGAGAATCATCATTTCTCGGTTCAATAATATTGGGTGTGGGCTGTGGGGAGTGGTCTTGTAAAAGAGAAATAGGGTGAATTTTAACTGCTTGCTGTCCCAATAATTGCTTTGCAGGCTGTGTTAGTTGTTCTACTGCTTGATGTGAGAAGGGAGTATTTGTTTCCGTCGTTGCTGCTGGTGTTAACGGATGTGTTTCTGTGTTCAGGAACAAAGATTTGTCAGGAGCGATCGCCATAGGTTGTGGCGATTGCTGGGAATCTGGTTGCTCCCTCATTACCTTTGATGATGGTGAGGATGAAACAAACCGATTGTTTTGAGTTTCTTGCTGTTGAGTTAATAAAGGCACAGAAACAGGCTGTGATTTTACTGCCGATGATAATAAAGGAGCGATCGCTTCTCCATGACTAGAGGACGTTAATTGCAGTCTCTGTTCAGTAGGCAGTATTTTATCAGATGTCCGTTTTATTACCGCTGGTTCTGACTCTGGTATCGTTGGTAATTTTCCAAGTGATACCATCTGTTGGGACTGGAAAGCAGGAACTGCAGGATAACTTTTAACTGGTAGCTGTCCTAATGATTGTTTTGCAGGCTGTGTTAGTTGTTCGATCCCTGGATGTGAGGTTTCCGTCGTTGGTGCTGGTGTTAACGGCTGTATTTCTGTGTTCAGGAATAAAGATTGATCGGGGGCGATCGCCATCGGTTGTGGCGACTGCTGGGAATCGGGTTGCTCCCTCATTACCTTTAATGATGGTGAGGGTGGAACAAAGCGATTGTTTTGAGTTTCTTGCTGTTGAGTTAATAAGGGCTCAGAAACAGACTGTGATTTGACTGGCAACGATGATAAGGGAGCGATCGCTTCCACATCAGCAGTCGAAGTTAATTGAGGTTTCTCCACACTAGGCAGTATTTTATCAGATGTCTGTTCTGTTACTACTGGTTCTGACTCTGGTATCATTGGTAATTTTCCTTTTGATACCATCTGTTGGTATTGGGGAAGAGAAACGCCAAGATGACTTTTAACTGGTTCCTGTCCCAATGATTGTTTTACAGGCTGTGTTAGTTGTTTGACCGTTTGATGTGGTAAGGGAGTATTTGTTTGCGTCGTTTGTGCTAGCGTTAACGGCTGTGTTTCTGTGTTTAGCAATAAAGATTTATCAGAGGCGATCGCCATCGGTTGTGGCAACTGCTGGGAATCTGGTTGCTCCCTCATTACCTTTGATGATGGTGAGGATGGAACAAAGCGATCGCTTTCAGTTCCCTGCTGTTGAGTTAATAAAGGTACAGAAATAGACTGTGATTTTACTGAGAACGATGATAAGGGAGCGATCGCTTCCACATCAGCAGTCGAAGTTAATTGAGGTTTCTCCACACTAGGCAGTATTTTATCAGATGTCTGTTCTGTTACTACTGGTTCTGACTCTGGTATCATTGGTAATTTTCCTTTTGATACCATCTGTTGGTATTGGGGAAGAGAAACGCCAGGATGACTTTTAACTGGTTCCTGTCCCAATGATTGTTTTGTAGGCTGTGTTAGTTGTTTGACCGTTTGATATGGTAAGGGAGTATTTGTTTGCGTCGTTGGTGCTAGCGTTAACGGCTGTGTTTCTGTGTTTAGCAACAAAGATCCATCGGGCGCGATCGCCATCGGTTGTGGCGACTGCGGGGAATCGGGTTGCTCCCTCATTACCTTTAATGATGGTGAGGATGGAACAAAGCGATCGCTTTCAGTTCCCTGCTGCTGAGTTAATAAAGGCACAGAAGCATGCTGTGATTTTACTGACAAGAATGATAAAGAAGCGATCGCTTCCACATCAGCAGTCGAAGTTAATTGGAGTTTCTCCACAGTAGGCAGTATTTTATCAGATGTCTGTTCTGTTACTACTAGTTCTGACTCTGGTATCATTGGTGATTTTCCTTTTGATACCATCTGTTGGTATTGGGGAAGAGAAACCCCAGGATGACTTTTAACTGGTTCCTGTCCCAATGATTGTTTTGCAGGCTGTGTTAGTTGTTTGACCGTTTGATGTGGTAAGGGAGTATTTGTTTGCGTCGTTTGTGCTAGCGTTAACGGCTGTGTTTCTGTGTTTAGCAACAAAGATTTATCAGAGGCGATCGCCATAGATCGTGGCGATTGCTGGGAATCGGGTTGTTCCCAGTAGTGAGTAGGTCTTGGGGTTAAACTAGTTGACGGTGGATCGTTTATATCGTCCGATGTTTGTGATTGATTTGCGTTTGTCGAAGACGTTGGCGCAGCGATCGCTTGCAGGTCTAACGGCTGTGCAATGTCAGAGTTTCTAAATATGTGAGCCTCTGGACTTGTTTCCAACCCAGTTGTTATGGCGGAATCTTGATTATCACCTGTGACAATTTCTTGATTGATTCCCCAATTTTGCTCATTCCCCAATTCTATAGAAGACCCTGGTAAAAAACCAAATATCGACAGCAGAAACGGTTGAACTGTATCGACCAAGTTGAGGTTTTTCGCCACCAATTGGTTAAGATAATTATTCATCTACTCACCACCATATCTAAATACAGTTGCCGTCGTCTAGGACTCATAGTCAGAATGTCAGCCTCGCGCCAGCCATAAGCAGTAGCCAAGGTATGCACATCCCGTAAAATGCGAAGTCCCCAAGCGTTAATTTCGCTCCAAAAGAAGGACACAATGTCAAATACTAATTGCCATTCGTGACCGCAAGCAGGGCAAGAAGTATCTATTGGTACATTCGCTTGCGGGTCAGCCTGAGCCATTTCTGCAATAACTGTATCAATTATATTGGGTGGTAATTTATTAAGTGATAAACTTTCACTGTTATGAGTGACGGATAAGATACAGCGATCGAGCAAAACTTGTTGAGCCGTTTTTAACTGTTGGTTCGTTGTTAGAGCGTTGTGCTGTTGTGGGTTGGACAAAACATCTTTGCAAGTAGAAGTGCAAATCGCCATCAAGTCTGATGTGTTAGGAAGACGAAAGCTCACCTGATACTCACCTTGGGAGAGAGAAAATTTCTCTACTGGTTCAAGTTGAGGTGATACAATACGGACATCTGCAACATTAAAGTTGAGTTCTAGAGGTTCACCACACTTCGGACAGGCTGTTTGACTTGCCAGTTGTGAACCAAAAGTCCACTCCCGTAAAGTTAGCAGCATTGCATCGCGCTGACCAATACTAATCTGGGTAAGTGTCTCTAGGGGTACATCAGGACAAGCAGTGGCTAGTAGCTTGATAGCTCTAGACCAAGATGGCTGGTTATGTCCCCAGTCCCAAATATTGAACAGTTCTAAGGATGATAGCGATCGCATAATCTAATACCAATCCACAAAATGCATGATACATATACATTGGTCGTAGGGGCGCTCATGCTTGCGCCCTTACATCTTTTCCTTAAGCGCCGCGCTCCCAACCTTCGTTTTCGAGTTTTATGTACTCAATCGCAACAGCATTAGCACTAGCATCAAGGTCAGGTAAAGCTTGATATTCCGAAACCCAGCAACCGAAAACATTATAAGAAGTCACTTTATTTTGATTGCCTTCATCGTAAACCTCAATGATGATATCTTTACGGAAGTCAGCCAAGGAAACTTCTGGGCTACCACCAAGCGCCCACACTTTGTTTGCCCATTCTTCAAACTTCAAATCTTTAGTAATACCCCGTTCTAGAGTAATAGCCTCGTACTTGCTTTGTCCTGGAGACTTATAAACAGTACTAGGGTCACCACCTGTGCGGTGTTCTATCACTTCAGTTGTGCGCTTCAAACCACTGACTTTACTTACCGCAGCCACAACCTGACCGTCCATTCTGACTTTAAATTTGAAGTTTTTGTAAAAGTCTAAACGAGTTCCTGAAATAGAAGGCATATATTTCTGTCCTTTGTCCTTATACTGCTATTTGTCCGGCTATTTGCTGAATCTTGATAATGACGAATTCTGCGGGTTTGAGTGGAGCAAAACCAACCACAATGTTGACAATACCCAGATTTATATCATTCTGAGTTGTTGTTTCCTTATCGCACTTGACAAAATAAGCGTCTTCTGGTTTTTGCCCTTGGAAAGCTCCTTGGCGGAACAACGTATGCATAAAAGCCCCAAGATTTAGGCGAATCTGCGCCCACAATGGCTCGTCGTTAGGCTCAAAAACTGCCCATTGAGTACCGCGATAAAGACTTTCTTCCAAGAAAAGAGCTAAACGGCGAACCGGAATATACTTCCACTCATCGGTAAGACGGTCATCTCCTCGCCGTGTGCGCGCTCCCCAAATGACACGACCAACGGCTGGTAAAGTTCGCAAGCAGTTAATACCCAGAGGATTTAACTCACCGTTTTCAGCATCTGTCAGAGGTACACTCAATTGTGGGACACCCACTAATGTTGCTTCCGTACCCGCAGGCGCTTTCCACACTCCGCGTTGAACATCGGTACGAGCAAACACACCAGCGATCGCACCGCAGGGAGCAAACTCTTCCATCGCGTTCTTTCGCAGAGGATTTGGTTGCTTAACCCTAGGAAAGAAAACAGCAGCATAACTGGTGGGTGTACCAAAATTTTTAATACCCTCTTTAGCTTTGTCTTTATTAATCCAATTGCTGGGTGGATCAATAATGAAAAAGGCTCGGCGTTTTTCGCAATATCTAGCTGCTTCATCAACTAGAGAGTCATAATCTATATTCTTGTTACCATCTTTATAGGGTGGAATACAGAGGAGATTGAATAGGTCAGCTTTTTCCAAAGCATAAAGACCTTTCTTTGCTTCTTTGTTGTTTATGAAGTCGTTCTGAGTTAACTCGCCACCATCATCTCCGCCACTAGCTTTAACCTCCTGGTCGGTAGGAGCTGGTTTTTCAGGTGGTAATACGGGAGTTTGAGTTTCTTCTTGCACTTTCACCCGCACTAAGTTGGATTCATTGAGCAAAACTATATCCACTCGTCTAGGATGATCCTTTTTCACTGAGACGTTACGGAATACTTCGATTTGACTCATTGCTTCATCTAGGATGGTGAGATTAAACAAGCCATCTTGATTGGATTTGTCATCCTTAGGGACATCATCGTCGATACGAACTTTCAAAAAATTACCCCAGTTTCCTTCACTTGCAGCCTCTAGCTCAAGTCCACTAGCATTTAAGCTTGCTTTTCTAGCATTAGTATTAGGTTCATTATTGTTAGTTTCGTTATGAACCAATCGAACGATAATCGCTTGACTACCACCATTAAGGTAAAAGTCCCGCACAGCATAGCCAAGAGAACTGTCTAACCACAGCCCTCCGAAAATGCGTTCAAAATCGCCGTAGTTGTTGATAGTAATTGGTTCGTTAACAGGACCGCGCTTGGCACGTCCTATGAAAGCAGTAATAGAAGTGGATACACCTGTAATCGTGCGTACACCACTAGGAATTTCTTCTATATAAACGCCTGGGTATGTAGGTTGTATTGGCATTTTTGAATTTTTGCTGTTGACATTTAGTTTGTTTCTAACCTTTCGGTTATTTCATACTAAAGATAGTAGCTAGAAAAAATGGATCTGATAATTAATTATTTTTCGGTAGTTATAGAAGTGCTAATTAATTATTTTTCGTAGGGGCGCAATGCCGCCGCGCCCCTACAATTGTGGTCTAATTACCTGAAAATTCTTGTAAAGAAAATGGGGTAGAGGCTAATACTGCGTAGGTTTTTGATAGTCAAAGCTCCAGAAACCCGGTTTCGCAGAAGTTACCGGGTTTCTAATTTTTGCTTATCCAAGTACTATTGGGGTAGAGACAACTCCTGATAGGAATCGCCTCTACCCCCTTCTCTAATTAGAATTTTCTTACACCTAAATACGTTCACTTGCTACTCATAAATGACAAAGCCTGCTACAGGAACCGTAATTTTCACAGACTTACCATTTTTAGCTTCAACAACTACTTGTTTACTTTACTGTATTAAAATCCAAATTTACTACAAAATATGGCTGTTCGGAAATCGCGATCGCGATTTCCCTTCCTATAAAAGCATTGTTCAGTTTCTTCACTCCCAACTATAGTTAGCAAGTTTACCTAGAAACAAAACTGTTCCCATAGTATTTATGAGAAGAGTAAAACCATCGTTGAAAGAGTCCAAGATGCGCGTTGTCATTTTTTTCTTATCTAGTTGAGTTTGTGGCTGAATAGTTGTAAAATCATCTTTGGATAACAAAGTATTTACATCTTCATATTGCCTCTCTGCTATCTCCTGTTCATCATTTCCTAAGTTCTCTTGCTTGTATTGAATTTGGGACAATGTAGAAAAAATCTTACCTTTTTGCTCAAGTTGACCTATAAGTTCACTAACTAGAACTTGACTATCTTCATCAAGCTCGGCTAGACTTACTCCATTAACGATCGCTTCTGGTTCAGATTCTCCGATGAAGTTAAAAAGTTTTTGATTTTCTTTGTTATCTTCAACTGGCTGATTGTTTATTGGTGGTACTCCTGCGACTTCTATTTCGAGGTCAATAGGCACTTTTAACATCATCGAAATATTCAGTTTGCGTTTTTGCATGGTATCAAAGGAAAAAATAAGTTATATATGTAGGGGCGCAGCGGCATTGTACCCTTATAAATCGCGCCCTATACATTGCACTCTGTCAACTATGTGTCCCAATAAATATTTTAGGACTATGGAAGAGTTTGTGAAGCAGGTAACTGCTGTCTGCTATATCCAGTTTGAGGAACACAAACAGGTGGAGTTGTCCTGACTTCTGGTTTAAGATAAATATCTGGCTCAAGATGAATATTTAGTTTCTCCCTCACAGGCTCAACGGGCTTAATAACTGGTGTAGCCTCAATAAACATTGGAATGTTTAATTTGATAGGAACCGTAAATTCACAGGCGTTAGGGTAGTATTCGCAGTTGTATTCAGAGTTGTATGTAGACATGAATTGCATCCTTTTGTTTAAAAATAAATTGCGTGAATTGTTTATTGCAGTTATAACTATTGGAAAGTTGATTCAACAGGCAATGCTTGTTGACTATATCCATTTTGAGGAACACAAACAGGTGGAGTTGCTGTTACTTCTGGTCTAAGGTAGATTTCTGGTTCGAGATGTATATGTACTTTCTCTCTCACAGACTCAACGGGTTTGATAACCAGTTCTGGCTCTATAAAGATGGGAATCTTTAGTTTAATAGGAACCGTGAATTCGCAGACGTTAGGATAGTATTCAGGGTTATATGTAGACATGAGGTTTTGGTTATTCCTTTGATAATAGATTATTTGCTAGATGTGTAGTCATCTCTTAATACAAAGAGTAGATTAAAAAAATGAGATTGCTAATTAATTATTTTTAGATATTAGTACAAGAGCAAATTAAGTATTTTTAGGTATAAGATTTAATACGGTTTAGTTAAGCAACGTCAAGAAACCCGATTTCTGTACTCCCAATACGGTTCGGATAAGCCGGAATAGAAACCCGGTTTCGCATGACAATACCTTTGCCAATTTACGAGGGTGAATGGATGTATTCACTCTTTTTTCTCTGAGGCTTGGCAAAAACAATTAGTCTTAAAAATTCCTGCAAGGTTTCCCATAGGATTTTTTTAACGTATCGCCTGTATTATAAAGGGTTTGAGATTATCAGCCTGTTTGTCAGCTAAACGCTTATCTATGGGTTATTTTGCCAGATTTTGTCAAAATTTTTGTAGGCTCTTATTTTGGCAAAGGTATTGATGGTTGCAGCCTTTTGCTTTGAACTAGTTTGCAAAGTTGTGCTTCTCTCCAAGCATGGGGGGTAGTTTTATAGTAATTGCGAAACTGACAGTAGAAATGATTGATATTTTGATAGCCCACTTGTAAAGCAATCTGATTAACAGAGTCGTTAGTTGACAATAGTAAGTTGCAGGCTTGGGCTATCCGACGCTCAATAATCCAATCATTAACCGTTTTTCCAGTAAGACGTCGTACTAAATCTGTTAAATAAGCTGAGGAATAACCGACTGCTTGAGCTACTTCTTTTAGGCTAATAGGTTGATGATAATTCAATTCGATAAACTTGAAAACCTCGTGCAGTCGTGGAATAGAGGGAAATATGGATTGAGGGGTATTTGAGTTTTTACTTCCCTCAGTGATAGATAATTTCTCCTCGGTAAGATGAACGCGAACTAGACCATCTTCTGTAATGAAAACCTCAAATCCTGCTGTCTTCAAACATTTTATTAAGAGGTTTTGAGTGTCAGGATTATCATTGGTTAATAAAATCTCTGTCATTTGCTATCCTACTATTTAATTAAGTTATAGGCTTACAGTTAATTTTGGAAAATTTGCTATCCTTCTCTATTCGTAGTGCTGAAATAGTTTAAACAACTATCAATAATATGCTCTACTTTTTACTGCGTTAAAAAAAGTACCTTCATGGGTACTTTCCGCTGTTATTTTTTTTAATACACAGACAATCTATCAAAAAACTTGTTTGGAAGTTTATATGTGGACTTTATTCTTATCTAGCTACTTGTCACGTTGACATGACTAAACACACTACTTTGATTTTCCAATCAAAATTTGAGGAAGTTGTGAGGAATCTGCGATTTTAACAGAAAAAAGCATAATTTTCCTATTATTTTTGCTTATATTTCATTTTTATTAATTTTTCAAAAGAATTAGGTCTTATGTGTTGACAATTTAGCAAAAAAGTGAATCGTTCGTAATTACTATCTATTAATACTAAAAGTACAAGAGCCTAAAAAATCATGCGTTTAGAGCAGAATAAAATGTAAATCGTGAATTAGAAACCACTAGCAGTAAAGACAGTGCAGCATGGCTCAGGACAGAGGAGAGTGCCTAGAGCAGCAGTTGGACAACCAAGTCGTTGTGAGCGTAAATCTGAGACAATCAACCACCGAACTCAGAGCAACAGCAGAAGCATTACTGCAAGTGGTAACAATTCACCAGCAGAATTTTGAGCGGTTAATTCAGAACTGAATGCTGATTGCCACTCATTGCGATCGCAAATTGAGGGGATATTAGGAGTCCCACAGCAACATGGAAATGGTAGCGTGTTATTCGCTACCAAGAATAATATGGTCGGATGAGCACTTCAACACTATTTAATTGAGTTCGAGTGGGCTATGAGTGTAACAATTTTTGGGACATACCCTAGCGCAAGCTTGACAACCAATACAGTGCTCTGGGTGAATAATAGACATGACTTTACGCTCGATTTCCTCAGCCTCCTCATCTTCTACAAACTCTCCGTCTTCATTCAGTGCTTGCAGTACTAGCACGTTCCGACCGCACGCCTTAAAGCATCTACCACAACCAATGCATTTATCTTGATTAATTTCTTGGACGAATTGGGGTGTCCAGACTTGACCGCCAAAAGTTAAACCAGTGAATGTTACCACAGCGTCATTTTCCTCAATTTACCAAAGTGAATTTTTATCAGCTTTTAGCTAAGGGGCTTTCAAATAAAAAAGTATCCAAAAATCTGTTGTGGCGACACGAGCTGTTATATCATGTTCGGATGAACGCTTGCACTAAGTTTGGGCGTTGCATGCGCTAAAGCGCAACTACAAACAAATTATTTCATGAGTTATTAAACGAAGATGATATTACAGATTTAGAGGACGGGCGGGGACGCCCGTACCACAAGATGGATAATTTATTTCTGGGAATTCCCTAAGAACTTAGAGCTAATAGATCCAGCGCTGAATCAAAAGTTCAGTTTATTCCCGTGCAAAGTATAACTCAGACTAAGTAAGCTTCTTGGTGAGTGCGAATTGTGCAGTCAGAACGGGGATAGGTGACACAGAGGAGAACAAATCCCTTCGCAACTTGCTCCTCATCAAGAAATACTTGTTCGGACTGATCGACTTCACCTTCAACTATTTTGCCGACGCAACTAGAGCAAGAGCCAGATTGACAGGAAAAGGGTAAATCTAGTTCTTGGTCTTCTGCAGCATCTAAAATTGTGGTGTTTTCGTCAACAGGAATGGTAATGTCGAGCGATCGCTTTTTATTGATTAAACGTACTTGATAAGTTGTCATTGATGTATCCTTCTAAATAAAGGGTGTAGGGTGTGGGGGGAGAAAAGGGTATTAGCTACACGGTATGCCTGCGGGAGTACAACTACCTGCTTGAAATGATTTCCCACAGCCACAGGTATCAGTAGCATTGGGATTGCTAAACTTAAATCCGCTCTCCAACAAGCCATCGACAAAATCGACGACGACTCCTTCTAGTAATGGGGCGCTTTGCGAGTCAATGTAGATTTGTAACTTGCCTTGTTGCATCACTATGTCATCTATCTGTGGCGTGTTGGTAAGTTTTAAAGAATACTGATAGCCATTGCAACCGCCATCCTCGACGGCGACACGGATACCCTGTAGAGCAG
The DNA here is from genome assembly GCF_009725235.1 of Scytonema sp. UIC 10036. The sequence goes on along the minus strand of NZ_WJFC01000014.1, from coordinate 2,735 downwards.
AATTTTCGTCTTTGCTAGAGGCTAGAAGAAAGGTGCGGAGCCGGAATTCTGCGGCTTCTGTTAATGTTAGAGTCATAAAATGTACTTAGTGATTAGAGAAATTTTGCTAAGGGATGTGCGAGAAATAAATCCTCTATCTCTGTGTTTTCTAGGGTTTTTAAAGAGGTAATTTTCTGGAAGGTAGTTGGGATGTATGCGCTAAAGCGCAACTACGAACTTTAGAGGTAGGGAAGAAGGAGTACCGCAAACTGGACAATTGCGATCGCGGTAAGAATGGCGTTTGGCAAATGTCAGCTGATTCAAATCCATTGTCAATAGTTGTGATAGGAGTGGCTGACTAAATCCAGTGATGAGCTTAATTGTTTCTAGTGCTGTCAGACACGCTAGGGTTCCAGAAACCGCACCGAGTACTCCAAAGCCGCGCCGATCCCATTCTGGTTTTTCGGGAAATAGGCAAGACAAGCAAGGCGTAACACCAGGGATAATTGTCGCTAAGTAAGCCTCCATCCCATCCATTGCGGCTTCTACCATTGGCTTGCGCCAACGCACGCAGGCTGCATTCAATAAGTCGCGCTCAACAAAGTTGTGGGCGCAGTCGATCGCCACATCGGCAGATTTAACTAAAAAATCTACATTATCTGGCGTGACGTAATCAAATATTGCTTCTATTTCAACATCTGGGTTAATATTCTCTAGCGTTTCTTTCGCTTTAAACACTCGCGGCTTACCTACCCAATCGTCGGTCATGAGAATCTGTCGATTCATGTCATCGAGCCGTAACTCACCGCCTCGAACCAGAATGAGCCGCCCAACACCAGCTACCGCCAGGTAAAGCGCTGCTGTACCACCTAATCCTCCTACACCTGTAACTAAGACTGTGGCTGACTTGAGTCGCTGCTGTGCTTCTTCGCCAAAACCAGGGAGCATAATTTGGCGGCGGTAGCGTTCTAATTCGGTAGGCATGAGATTCACCACTCTTTATCCCTCCTAGTTTGTAGCAATTTCTGTCAGCATGACGATGTTTTTAGGCTTCTCTTTAAACACCTTGAACAGCTTTTGTTCTAGAGGTGTTGATTTGAGAAACACTTCATAAGCTTGTTGAAGGGCGATACGGTATAAACCGAGTTTTTCTGCCTGACTTGCTTCTAAATTATGAGCATCAATCTCGTGAATGTAACGCGAAAACAGTTTCAAAATATGCAGGCGGTTCACAAGGACAACTCGGCGATCGTAAGAAAGTTGAAAAAACTCAAAATACTCCTCTGTATTGACAAGTTGATTGAATTGCTCCACATCCCATTTCATGACTGCTTCTCCCATTTTTTTAGCTGACGCTTCAGTTCATCTAACTGACGGTAGACTTCATAAGTTTGGGCTGCTAACGCTGTCAGTTTTTGGTAATCTTGTGGCAATCCCTCAGCTAAATCGTGAAGATCCATCTTCAATTGACCCGCTTTACTATTGAGACGCTTAATTTGCAGTTTTAGGTCTTCAATCGCGTGTTGACTGACAGGTTCTGTTTTTGCTGTTTGTATCATACGTTAGTGGTTAGTGGTTGGTAGGGGCGCAATGCCTTGCGCCCGTACAATGGTTGGTGAAAATCTGTTACACTTTGGCAACTTCAGTGTATTTTTGTGCTAATTCAATACCTTTTTGTATCAGAGTTTCCCCCTCAGCTACTAATTTTTCTAAGGAATCAAAACCGAAACGTTGAGCATCTCGTAAGGTTCTTGTCACTAGCAACAAACGACCGGAAAAAACAAGCGCCCAGCCAAAACCTTCATGGCTTAAATCTATAACCACCTGGGATAATAAGCCTGTTTCTTGCTCAATTTGGGCTGCGATCGCCCGATAAAATGACATAATTCTGGCTTTTGTAACGGGTTCAACGTCGCCTTCTACAGAAATTTTGCGTTTAGCTTCTTTGCTGACAACATAAGGTTTGACTATCAATTCATCCGACCAGTTTCGGTAAAATCCATAAGAATCCTGGGCGCGAATTTGTCTGACTAACTCTCGGAGAAAGGGAGAATTCAAAGCTTCATTGCTAGTAGTTTCGTTAACAGCTTCAGTGGGGCTCATACAGTGACTTCCTTTTCATCAAAACTTGGTGATTTTTGTTGCAAAGCTTTTCGCAACCAAGGGGGAGGGCTTCCTTTCAAAGTCTGGACTAACTTTTCTAGAACATCAGTAATTTTGTCATCCTCGGAGTTTGCCTTAATTGGTGTAATACGTTTTTTAATTAACCGAGCCGCTGCACTTCCTCCAATTGCGGATACATAAACAATCGTGCAATCAGCCAGAGCTTCAATTTTTGGGACTAATTTATCCTCATTGCCATCTTCTTTGAGATCGCCATCAAATCGCAGAGTTTTTATAAACTGATATCCATTTGGTGAAACTTCATAGACTTCAATTTTATTGGCCCATCCGAAGTGAGCATTAATATGAATTTGGTCTGAAGTCGTGAAGGCAATTTTCATGATTCTAGCAGTCCTATTTGAGAAGTAAAAATTATGAACCGCAAAGACGAGCCAGTGCGTTGCTCTGGTTCCCAGAGTTGAAGCACCTGGCGTCGCAAAGAGCACGGAGAAAAGAGAGGAGAGAAAATTTTACAAATGATTTAGTATTGCTATATTCTCTAATACCAATTTAATATGAAGTTGCACATTATTTTTACCCCTCCTAACCTCCCCTTATAAAGGGGAGGAAAATAAATTTCCTGTTTCCCCCCT
>NZ_WJFC01000013.1 GCF_009725235.1 Scytonema sp. UIC 10036 | reverse complement strand
ATATAAAAAAGTAGCCAAATCTCAACGGCATAACATGGGCAGTATTTGGGAACTAGATTTTTACTCACGTCCAATAGTGGACGAAAATCAAAAAAAACTTTGGGAAGTCTTGGTATGCGAAAGCCCGTTAGATACGCGGACCAAAGTAGATTCTGTTTTTCGCTTTACCAAGTATTGCCCCAGTACTGAAGTCAATTCAGTATGGTTGCGGACGACTATAGAAGAAGCCATTGAGAAAGCAGGTGCTTCTCCAAGGAGAATCCGCTTTTTCCGTCGCCAAATGAACAATATGATTACAAAAGCCTGCAAAGACCTTGGGATTCTCGCACAACCAAGCCGCCGGACTTTGCTGCTGAACCAATGGCTGCAACAGAGAATGGAAGAAGTCTATCCCCAAGAACCAGGGTATCAAGCAGGAACGAATCCTTCAGTGCGTTTGGATAATCCCTTACCCCAACGGTTACCAGACGCTTTAGAAGGACAGCAGTGGGATTTTGTCAACTTACAAGCGGCGGATTTTGCCGATATGCACGAGTGGGAAATTGGTTTTAGAGAAGCATTTCCTCTAGAATTCGCGCAAGTTTCCCCTGAAACTAGCATTCCCGGTATTTTGATTTTCTCACCCAGAGCATTACCCCTAGCAGCTTGGATGTCTGGTTTGGAGTTGGCGTGGTTGAAATTCGATAACAGCCAAGGAGCAAGATTAGTCTTAGAAACTGGTGCCACTGAAAGCTGGATTTTGGCGAATATCAAAAATGACCAAACTTTAGCAAAAGCCAAAAGTTTTGAAGAAGCAAAACAGAAAGCTAACGGCGTGCATTTTATAGCAGTGCAGTCCAATCCGCAAGAAGAATCTTTTGCTGGATTTTGGCTTTTACAAGAGGTCAATCTGCCGTAAATTGATTAATGGTTAATGGTTAGTGGTTAGTGGTTAGTAGATAGTGGTTAGTGGTTATTAACAACCAACAACTAACAACTAACAACTAACAACTAACTTTTTAACATTTCAAAAGCAAAAAACATGGAGCCTCAAAAATTACCTCAATATTCACTAGCAGAGCAATTGCTTGAACTTTCGGTAAAATCAGGAGCAGAAGCAGCCGAGGTATATCAGTCATTCTCGCTGTCTCAACCCGTGTTTTTTGAAGCCAATCGCCTCAAGCAATTACAAACCAGTCAATCAGAAGGTACAGCACTGCGGTTATGGCAAAACGGACGTCCGGGTTTAGCAGTTGCTTACGGTCCGGTGGAACCACAAGCCTTGGTAGAACGTGCTTTAGCTCTCAGTCAATTGAATCAACAAGAAATAGTAGAATTAAATGGTAACGATCGCCCTTTCTACCCAGATTTGGGGAAAAATGTGCCTGTAGACCAGTTGGTAGAATGGGGTAAAGAAGCGATCGCGCTCATTCGCCAGGAGTACCCAGATGTCATTTGTACTGGTGACTGGGAATGCGATGTGGAAACGACCAGACTCATCAACACTAGAGGTTTAGATTGTCACTACACAGATACAACTCTCAGTTGCTACGTAGAAGCAGAATGGGTACGCGGTGACGATTTCTTAAGCGTTGCTGATGGTGAAACAGAACGCAATTACCTACAGCCTGAAAAAGTTGCCCAGCAAATTTTACAACGGTTGGCTTGGGCACAAGAAAATGTTCCATCCCCAAATGCTCGCGTTCCAGTTCTATTCACATCCAAAGCAGCAGATATGCTTTGGAGTACGGTGCAAGCAGCTTTAAACGGCAAAAGAGTCTTGGATAAATCTTCCCCTTGGGGAGGACGTATTGGAACATTAGTGGTTTCTCCAAGTTTAACCCTCTACCAAGATCCCGAAGCCGGACCCTACAGCTGCCCGTTTGATGATGAAGGAACTCCAACTCAGCCTTTAGTCTTTATTGAAAACGGTATTTTACAGCATTTTTACACCGATCGCACAACATGTCGCCAATTAGGCATTGCGTCTACTGGTAATAGTTTTCGTCCTGGGTTAAACAGCTACCCCACTCCTGGTTTATTCAATTTTCTCATCCAACCCGGTTCTGGAACCTTACAAGAGTTAATTCAACATTTAGATCGTGGATTGATTGTGGATCAAATGCTAGGTGGAAATGCTGAGATGTCAGGAGACTTTTCTATTAATGTTGATTTGGGCTACCTTGTCCAAAATGGTGAAGTCATTGGACGCATTAAGGATACGATGGTGGCAGGAAATGTTTATACAGTTCTCAAACAATTGGTAAAGCTGGGCGGCGACGCCGACTGGAATGGTTCTTGTTACACACCATCTTTAATAGTAGAAGAACTTTCGAGCACGGGAAAACAAAATTGAAGAGTCATGAGTCATGAGTCATTTGTTGTTGTCTGATGAGACGACGCTCAGCAGGGCGTGCAAGTCCGGCATAGGCGGCGTAAGACGCGATCGCAAACAATGCCATGACACTGGACATGGCGATCGCAGTGTGCCCATCATAAAGGAAAGCAACCAGTCCACTTGCGAGTGCGCCACTCAGCATTTGCAGAAATCCCACTACAGCAGCGGCGACTCCAGCACTTTCTGGCACTGGCTGGATGGCACTGTGTATCGCGTTCGGTGAGACGATCCCGCGACAGAAGGTATTGAGTATGAGTAGGGGCATGAGTGTAGTCACTTGCGCGACACTACTCGCCGAAATAATCACCAGTGTTACAGCCGAGGCAGTGGCAATCAACAACCCAATAGTTAGCAACTTTGTATGCGACACACCACGGATACTTAAGCGTCCGTTGAGGAATGAGCCTATCATAATGCCAAAAGCAGTTGATGCAAATAGCCAACCGTAAGTTGTGGTTGAGACACCAAAAACATTGAGCATCACCAGTGGCGATCCTGCCACGTAGGCAAACATACACCCAAAATACAGGGCATTGACAAGGGCATAGCCGAGACAAATGGGATTGCTGAGAATACGCCCGTAATTTTTAATTAACCGAGATGGCTCGATAGCATTTAGATCGCGGTGAGTCAGCGACTCGTCAAGTCTAAGAGCAACAGACAGCAAGAGTAAAAACCCTCCCACAGCCAGCGTTCCATAAATCGCCCGCCAATTCGCGATCGCCATTACCAACCCACCAATTGTTGGTGCTATCATTGGCGCTACACTCATTATGAGGTTGAGAAGTAGGCAAAACGAAGGAATTCGTAGTTAATTGAAGTAATTCGGTTAACTGACTTCACCAGACTCAGCATAGAACTGTTTATTCTATGTTATCCGCAAGGATTTTAGTCCGCTTTTAAATGATGACTTAATGAGATTTGCCAGTCTCAAGCGTCGAGGGAGGAACATAGCTACTTTGCCATAGTGTAACACCGAACTTTTTGAGAAGTTTAAAAGCAGTGTCGAGGCAAACTACACCCCAATAGGGAGCTAATCAAATGATTACCAACTCTGTATTCGTTCTGAGTAAAAATGGAAAAATACTAAAACCAACAACGCCAGTTAGAGCGAGGATTTTACAATCTCAAGGCAAAGCTAAAAAACTGAATTTATTCCCATTTACCTTAATTTTAGAGAGTATGGTAGATGAAAACGTAGAACCATATTTAGAACTGAGGATCGATCCAGGCTCTAAAATAACTGGATTTTCCTTAGTAGACTTAAATAAGAACGAAGTGATTTGGGCGATGGAATTAGAACATCGTGGACTAGCCATTAAAATGGAAATGCTGACTAGAGCAGGTGTTCGTCGTTCAAGAAGATCTAGAAGACTTCGCTATCGGAAAAAGAGATTCGAGCGCAAAAAGCCACAAGGTTGGTTACCACCATCTTTAAGACATCGGTTGTTAACCACCGAAACTTGGATTAAACGATTACTTAAAGTGACACCGATTAAATCCATTGCAATTGAGTCCGTTAAATTCGATCTGCAAAAAATGGAGACACCAAACATAGAAGGTATTGAATATCAGCAAGGTACGTTATTCGGCTACACTCTACGTGAAGTACTCTTAGAACATTGGGGTAGAGAGTGTGTGTATTGTGGAAAGACAAATGTGCCACTACAAATAGAACACATCAATCCCCGCTCACTTGGAGGTAGTGACCGATTCTCAAATCTCACATTATCTTGCGAAAAATGTAACCAGAAAAAAGGAAATAAGCCAGTAGAGCAATTTTTGAAAAACAAAGGCGAAATTCTTCAAAAAATTAAAGCACACCAAAAAAAGTCATTATCAGATGCAGCAACTGTAAATTCAACTCGTAAAGCAATATTTGAAATGGCACAGCAATTCGGATTACCTGTAATGAGTGGTGATGGTGCATCTACCAAGATGATTCGGATTAAAAGTGGATTGCCAAAACTTCATTGGATTGATAGTGCTTGTGTCGGAACATCAGAAATAGTTAAATTGCGTATCTGTCAACCATTGCGGGCTACCTGTACTGGACATGGGACTAGACTTGTACAAAGAATGAATGCTAAAGGTTTTCCAGCGATCGCTAGTATCAAGAAAAATCCTATGACTGGTAAAAAAGAAGTTAAGCTAGTAGCCAAAAATCAAAAATATACTCATGCTACGGCAGGCGATTATGTTGTTTGCACTTTACTGAAAGACCGCAAACACGTTCGATGGGGAATTTATCGTGCCAGAGTTAAAACTCCAACTCCTAAAGGAGTGGAAGTGCTAATTAACGGTCATCGGATTTCTCTAGATCGACGACACGTTAAACTAATTCATCAATCTGATGGTTATGAATACAGTTTTACTACGATTGACCAAGATTTACTCCGTTTTAGCGCGATTTAATAACATGACATAAGAGAGTTGGGCTCGTGCTGCTGCTCCTTCAAATAAATCCCGGACAATCGCTAGTGTCATGACCATACCAGCGCCAGCACCAGCACCCTGAACTAAGCGCCAAGCAATCAGTGTGCCGATTGATGGTGTAGTAGCACACGCTGCACCTGCTAGAGCGAAGATTCCACAGCCTATAAGCAAGATTGGTTTGCGTCCATAACGATCTGACAGGGGTCCGAAAGCGAGCTGCGCGATCGCAAAACCAACCATGAACAGGCTCAGTGTTAGCCCAACAGCACCAGGTGATGCCCCCAGTGACGCACTAATTGTCGGGAATGCTGGTAGTCCCATGTCGATTGACAGAGGTGGCAGTGCAGTCAGTGCGCCCAAGAGTATCGTAAAACCTAAAGATTCGGGTCGAATTCGCATTGAGTTACTCAAGTGGTGGAAATCATCTCATTGCAAAAATGATTCAACTGCAATAGTAACTCTTATACAGAGTGCATATTAATGAGTGTTTTTGCATTTTTTCTTGAACGCGAAAACTCTGTTGTTTGGGTGCCCAGGTGGCTTCAGCCAATAGTGCTTTTATTAAAGAATATCCTGTTAGTTTTGATACATAGAATTCGTTGAGATTTAAGATAGCAGGGTTTTCATTAGAGAAGAGTAGTTCTATCAAAACGTCCTACTTTTCCAACTTTTTCTACAGTATAGGTATACCTTATAATTTATGATTTAGTTCGCATTATTAAGTGGACTTTATATTTATGATTTAATCAGCGTCAGCTCCCAATGCCCTTTTGCCCAATGCCCTTTTGTCCAATCCCCCATTTGATGAAATGACTTTGCTAGTAGAAAATGGGTATATTCCTAATCCTGCCTGTATGTAAATTTTTATGTCGCCTCCTTTACTTACTAAATCCTTCCGTGCATTTTGGCAACCAAGAAGAGGTTTAGCAATTGCAGAAGCGTCAGTTATTGGTTTGGTTGCAGCGTTATCGGCAGTCTTTTTCAAAGTGGGATCGGGATGGTTGGGTACTTGGCGAGTTCAGAGTTCCCACATTCTTCCAGCATGGTTCGTTTTACCTACGATTGGTCTGACCTTTGGATATCTTGCTGGGTTACTAGTCGAAAGATTGGCACCTGAAGCATCTGGAGGCGGTATTCCTCAAGTGAAAGCGTCTCTTGCTAACGTACCAGTAAGATTATCGTGGCGTGTTGCTGCTGTGAAACTGATCGGTGCAACCATTGCTTTAGGGTCGGGTTTAACTCTCGGAAGACAAGGTCCTACCGTTCATGTTGGGGCGGCTTTAGCTGCTGGGATGAGTCGCTGGGTTCCAACTTCTCCGGATCATCGACGACAAATGATAGCAGCTGGTGCTGGTGCGGGATTGGCAGCAGCTTTTAATGCTCCAATTGCCGGGGTGTTGTTTATCGTAGAGGAATTACTTCAAGATTTATCGGGACTGACTTTAGGAACAGCTATTATTGCCTCGTTTATTGGTGGGGTTGTCTCGCGGTTATTGGGTGGTCGAAGTTTGGAACTTAGCCTGGAGTTGGCTAAATCTTCTAGCAGTTTTTCTTTGCCAGAGATACCTTTTTACTTGCTTTTAGGCATTTTAGCAGGATTGTTTGCTGGTTTGTTTAATCGGGGGCTAATTGCCAGTATCGGAGTATACCGTAAACTGCGTATCAGTTTATCTCTGAAAGTCGCTTTAGCTGGTTTGATATCAGGTTTGGTAGTGGCGATGCTACCCGTTCCTTTCCGGAATAATACTGGATTGCGGGAGTTTGTGATTACAGGAGGAGCCGATCCTCTCATAGCGGTGCTGGCTTTTGTGGCTCAATTCATCCTGACTTTAGTGGCATTTGGTTCGGGCGCGCCGGGAGGATTGTTTGCTCCGAGTCTAATCTTAGGTTCTTGTTTGGGCTACATCATTGGTGTTTGTCAGTCATATCTTTTGGCAAGAGGTGACGCTACAACTTACGCACTAGCGGGAATGGGAGCATTTTTTAGTGCTGTCTCTAAAGTACCAATCACAGCAATTGTGATTGTGTTTGAGATGACAACAGATTTTAATTTAGTTCTGCCGTTGATGATTGGTTCGGTAACTTCCTACCTAGTGGCTGAAAAAATATTGCCTGGATCGTTGTATGACAGACTTTTACAGCTTAATGGTATCAACATTCAAAAACCAGCCCCTGTTGAGGAAGTTTTAACAAAGCTGACAGCAAAAGATGTAATGCAACAACGGGTAGAAACTCTTGAGGCAGAAATGACTCTAGAGGAAGTGGCAGAGATTTTCTCCCGTTCTCACCATCGAGGTTTTCCAGTGGTGGAAGACAGCAAGCTAGTAGGCATTATTACTCAAAGTGATTTGCTGAAAATGCGCGATAAGCCGAAGGATTCTCCTTTAAGGGATATTATGACAGCCGAGCCGTTGACGGTGACTCCCCTTCATAACCTCAGTAATGTCCTGTACTTACTCGATCGCTACCAAATTAGTCGTTTGCCAGTCGTTGAAGGGCACAGACTGATTGGTATCATTACCCGTGCCGACATTATTCGGGCAGAAGCAAACCATCTCAATGCCGACAACAAGCACTCAGGACCGCGATTGGAACCTTCTTATGTTGTGTATCAAACGCGCTCGCCCAGTACTGGTAGAGGTAGGTTACTCGTCCCAATGGCCAATCCAGAAACCGCCGGGACGCTTTTGGAAATGGCAGCAGCTATCGCCAGCGATCGCCATTACGAAATAGAATGCGTACAAGTCATGCTGGTTTCCCGTCACACTTCTACCGCCGAAACATCCGTAAAGACAACAAAAAGCCGACGCCTTCTACGCTTAGCAGAAGCTATGGGGAAAAAACGTAAAATTCCCATACATACCCAAATTCGGGTTGCTCACGATATAGCTCACGCAATTCTAGAGACAATTAAAGAAAGACACATCGACCTAATACTAATGGGGTGGAAGGGTAACACTTCCACCCCAGGTCGTATTTTTGGCAATGTTGTAGATACTATAGTTCGCCAAGCAACCTGCGAAGTTATGGTGGTCAAGTTAGGAACATCTCAACAGCCAACTGTTAATGACCATCAATTATCCGTACAGACGCCCCATGGCGCGTCTGTACAACTCCCCACTTCCTTTAATCGTTGGTTAGTACCAATGGCAGGTGGTCCTAATGCATGGATGGCAATTAAATTGCTACCTGCTTTAGTCACATTGGGGAACGATCCCAAAATTCGCCTGACACGGGTGTTTAAGCCAACAGAAGAAGCACCTGATATGACAGTTTTAGAAGAAGCAACTCGCCAACTTATCAGGCGGCGCAAATTAGCAAGTACCGTAATTGCTACTCCAGTAAAAGCCGAATCCGTCTCTGAAGGAGTTATTAGGTTAGTCAAAAAGGAACATTATGATGTTGTTGTTTTAGGTGCTTCTCGTGAAGGGTTGCTACAGCACGCTATTCAGGGTAATATTCCAGAAGCAATTGCTTCGGGTGTGGATATTACAGTTATTTTGGTTAGAGGAGCACTGAGAAATTAAGCAAGCATTTAGCCCTCTCACTCCTTGTGCTGCTATGACGCTTTTAACTTTCTTTCTATCGCTTCAAATTGGGCTTGGATTTCTGTCCGGAACTCTGCTAGTTTCTGATTCACTTTTTGGTCAATTAGCGTTGACACTTCCTCAACTGCTGGATTGGGCATTGCGCCAGAATGTACTAAGAGTTCCTTTAACAATCTTGCAGCGGTTGCATGGATAGAACCGTCTTCAGGTAGCTTCAGTGCTTCTAAAGCTGCCAGTTCGGAGTCATCCATACGAAAACTAACAATTTTTGTTGCCATAGCTGTAAGTTTTAGGATTCATCTTTTCTATGTTGACAAAGTGTTTACAAACCGTCAACTAGTAAAGTATCATTATTCTTGCGTAAACAAAACGTTTACGATATGTCAACAAGAGAGGGAGTTGCCCCCTGTCCTCGCAAGACCGGGCAACGACCTCAAGTTGTACAAACCCTAAAAAAAAGGATTCATGATGACCGTTCTCTTGTTGCTCTTGTGAATTAATAAGCTTTTCAGGTGGGATAAGCCCACTTTTTTTATAGCCAAACAAGAATTGCGATAAGGCACGCTACGGACTTCAGCCGTATCGCCCTGCTTGAACTCTAAATCATTCATAGAGATACTGCCATCGCTCCCCAAGCGTGCAAATATTCAAAGCTTTTTTACGTCCATTTTTTCCAACCACCGCCAAAATAGTTGATGTTTTAATTGCAACTGCGCTCCATTTGATTAATCCCGAGCATTTAAAAAACTGGTTGACAAACTGTTGTTACTGTACGTAGAGTAAAACTGTAATCTGCTGTAGATATTACTGTTTTCCCTTGAATTCCAGGTATTTAAAAGCACAAGTGTCTTTTTTCTTGAATAAAGTATTAAAATGGGGATGCAGTATAATACGATCTAACAAGATTTTTATTCCCATTTGAACTCAGGATTTATCTGTGTACATAACGTAGTTAACAACACTTCTAAACACACAGGAAGCATAGTATCACTATGAAAGCGAAAATGTTTGCCAATATGCTAGCTGCTAGTGCCATAGCACTCAGTAGCATTGCAACAATGGCTCGACCTATCCAAGCTCAAACGACAACATATTTTTGTGCGCCCAGTAAAGATGGCGTCCCAACCACGTATGCCAGAACTGTCACAGGGAAGAAAGTTGCACTCATTAGTTGGAAGAGAACTTGGAGTCATGCTTATTCTGCTAAAGCTCGTTGTGAGTTAGTTTCCGCTCGGTTTCAAAATGCTTCTCAAGATGGTGTGCTTAATTATCTCACCATTGGATCGATGAATGGTCAACAAGTTTTGTGTGCTGCTAGCCGATATGGCGATACCTGTAGCCACTTACTTCTTACCCTAAGACCAGAGGACAATGCCAGTCGAGTCATTGAAAACCTCAGACAAATGGGATATACAGCTAGTGGTCCAATCGTGCAATCGGGGGGTGTGTCGTCTCCCCATGTCTATGTTGATGTCAATCAGATGTTACGGGAAAAACCCACTGATGTTGAATAAAGTATTTTTGTTTCTTAATATTTTTGCGTAGTTCCCAAGTAGGAAATAGGGAAGTCGTAAATAAAACCCTATTTCCCCAAATTTTTATGAGAGATGAGGCTAGATTTATGGGATACGAGCAAATCAATCATCGTTTTCTGGCTTTCAGCATCTCGATAAGTACATTGTTGATGCTGTCAGTACAGGGTTGCTACCTAAGTATTTCTGCCCCCGCAGTTTTTGCCTTGCAACAATCTTCTAAATTGTCTTCAAGTCAATTGCAAAAGCTTGCTCAATCCATCACCGTTGGCATTGTCTCCGGAGAAAGAGGCGGTTCTGGAATTATTCTTCAGAAAGAAGGGGATCTGTATACAGTTTTAACCAGTCAGCACGTTGTAGACCAAGGAAAAGCTCATCTTATTTATACAGCGGATGGTGAAAAATATCCTGCTGAGTTGGTGAAAGGGATAGATTACAATTATCAGGATTTGGTTTTATTACAGTTTCGTGCAAATAAACACTATATAGTAGCTCCTATAGGCAATTCATTGACTTTGAAGGAAGGAGATGAAGTATTTTCTGCTGGTTTTCCTTTTGAGAGTCATTCGTCGGCGGTAAAACAGTTGGTGTTCAGAACGGGACGAGTCTCTCTGCTTTTAGGGCGTCCTTTGAAAGGCGGTTACCGAGTTGGGTATACCAATGAAGTTGACAAGGGTATGAGTGGCGGACCGATGCTCAATAGTGCGGGTAGAGTTGTTGGTATCAATGGCATCCACGCTCAACCTCTATGGGGCGATCCTTACATCTATGAAGATGGTTCGCAGCCCAATGATGCTTTACGCGATCGCATGAGAAAATCGAGTTGGGCAGTGCCTATTGATACAATAGCTCGGCTAGAGCCACCCGTAATTCCACCAGAGGTTTTGCAAAATCAACCAACAGGTACCAGAGCAGCAACTAAACCCATACCTCCTGCTACAAGTCTAGTGGACAATATTGCCAAAGAAATTACGGTGCAGATTGCTTGGGAAAATAGTCACGGATCGGGAGTTATTGCGGCAAAAGAAGGTAATATATACTACGTTATTACCGCAGGTCATGTGGTGCGTGGTAAGAACGAATTAAAAGTTGTTACTCACGACGGAAAGCAACACTCTGTGGACACGACTACAGTGAAAACTTGGGAAGGGACAGATCTAGCTCTCGTACAGTTTATTAGCAATAACACTTATCAAGTAGGTGTTTTAGGAGACTACGAGTTGGGGAATGAAGACAGATTGGTTTTTGTCTCTGGGACACCTGTATCAACACAGCCTGTGGAACAACCAAAGCGCCAGTTTAACGTGGGATTGTTGTACGGAGGGGGAATCGATCGCGTCAAGGATTCTCGTTCTTTTGCTTTTGGCTACGATCTAGTTTATACTAATTCAACTACCAAAGGCATGAGTGGTAGCCCCGTGTTGGACAGCTTGGGTCGAGTCATTGGTATTCACACAGCAGCAGAAGGAGAACCAACTGTAATTAAACAGAAAACAGGTGAGGAACGAGAAATCCAATTGGGATACAGTTTGGGTGTACGCATCCGCACGTTTCTAGCATTAGTACAACAGGACAAAAAACACATTAGCTTTAAAATACAGACTTCTCTACCACCGCGATTGAGCGCTCCACAATTAGATGAAATTATTACATCTTCTTTTAATCTAGAACCACCAGGAAGGGTAGCGGATGAATTTGATTGGCTCAGTTATGGTAACAAACTCCTGCGATCGCAAAAATACGAAAAAGCAGTAAACGCTTTTGATAAAGCAATACATATCAAGCCAAACTTTTATCAAGCTTGGTATGCGAAGGGAAGGGCGCAACGTTTGCTCAATAGATACAAAGAAGCATTGGTATCTTTCAATCAAGCTACCTCATACAATCCCACATACGATCCAGCATGGCGAGAGATGGGAGATTCCTTATTTGCTTTGAATCGATACGAAGAAGCAAGTAAAGCTCTAGAAAAAGTAGTTGAACTCAAGCCGGATGAGTTTATGGCTTATCGAGGGCTGTGTAGCGTTTTGGCGGAAATGGGAAATTATGTACCAGCCATTAAAGCGTGCGATCGAGCTATCAAAATTAATCCCCAACCTTTGCAGTATATTCTTCGCGGTGAAATCCATAGAAACATGGGAGATACTCAAGAAGCAATTAAGGATTTCGACACCGCTTTGAACCTTCAGCCCGATAACCCCTTTGCATACAGACAACAAGGTGTCGCTAGATCTCAAGAAGGAAATTATCAAGGAGCACTTGCAGATTTAAACAAAGCGATAAGTCTTCAACCTGACAATGCCTATGCTTATGTGGATCGAGGAGTTGTCTACGCTCAAATGGGCAATCGGTTGGCGTTTATGGAAGATTTTAACAAAGCTATGCGCCTTGAACCTGACTCTGCCTCTATCTACAGTAAACGAGGTCTTGCACGCTATCATCTTCAAGATTTTCAGGGAGCTATTGAAGATTACACTACAGCCATTGGCTTCGCTCCAGAATCAGCTTATATCTATTACAAAAAGCTGGGTGATGTCAGAACAGCACAGAAAGATTTTGAGGCAGCTAGTGCAAATTATACCGAAGCCATACGCTTGCAACCCAACTATGCTCCTGCTTATGTAGGACGGGGAATTGTCCGTGCTAGAGTCGGAAACCAGCGCTTAATGTTTGAGGATTTGAATCAAGCTTTGAGCCTACAGCCTGATAATGCTTGGTTATACAGCTATCGCGGAGATGCTCGGTTTATTTTAAAAGATTACCAAGGAGGAATGGGGGATTACAATAAGGCGATCGCTCTGTTTCCCCAACTTGGGTATCTGTATTACACGTTACGGGGTAACGCCCGACAAGAACAAAAAGACTACAAAGGCGCGATCGCAGACTATAATGAAGCGCTTCATCTCAAGCCAAACTTTGCTTTAGCTTACAACAACCGAGGGCTGGCGAGGGTTGCTTGGGAAGAAAATGGTGCAGTCTCATCGGTTCCCTCAGGGTTATATATTAATCCAAAAGAGTCAGTGGGAACTCAGAAAGATTACGAGCGTGCGATCGATGATTTCACAGCAGCAATTCGCTATAAGCCAGATTTTGCCCTAGCTTATAATAACCGAGGTTTTGCCCGTTATGCTCAGAAGGATTATGAAGGAGCGCTTGCTGATTACAACCAAGCAATCCGCCTCCATCCTAAAAATGCTTTACTTTATATCAGCCGTGCTTTTGTGCGTTACGCCCGGAAAGATGATAAGGGAGCAATTGAGGATTTCAACCAAGCAGTTCGTTTGAAGCCAGAATTAGTTGAAGCTTACAAAGACCAAGGTTTTGCTCGTCCTTTGGAAAAAGAGTAATATTATTAACCGCAGACGCACGCAGACAAACGCAGATGTTCTTGTATTTTATCTGCGTCCATCTGCGTGCGTCTGCGGTTACAATTTTACCTGCCAAATATTAACACTTCCATCCGCACTACCGCCAATTAGAGTTTTGTTATCGGGGCTAAAGACGACAGAGGTGACTTCTTTAGAAAGACTTTTATATGTGCGAATTTCTCTTTTAGTTTTTATATCCCATAGTTTGATGGTGTTGTCGCTGCTACCGCTAGCTAGGATTTTGCCATCTGAAGTAAAAGCTAGAGAATTTACTGAATATCTATGACCTTTAAAGGTATAAATTTCTTCACCAGTACTTAAGTTCCATAGCTTGATGGTGTCATCAGCGCTGCTACTAGCAAGAATTCCACCGAATTCGAGATTGGGAGAGATGGGACTTATTGCAACAGACCGAACGGGTTCGGAATGCCCTGTGAGAGATCTGATGACTTGTTGGCTTTTAAGATTCCATAGTTTTATGGTATAATCTTCACTTCCACTAGCAAGAGTTTCCCCGTCGAAAGTGAAAGCAAGGGATTTTACCGAGCTGGTATGTTCTTTGAGTGTTGCAATTTCCTTTCCTGTTGCTAGTTCCCATAGTTTTATAGTACCATCAAAACTCCCACTGGCTAGGATTTGGCTGTCTGGACTGATAGTTACAACTTCGACAGAACTGGAATGACCGTAAAGGGTACGAATTTCTTTTTTAGTGAATGGGTTCCACAGTTTGATGGTATTGTCACCATTGCCACTTGCTACAATTTGACCATCAGGACTGATGGCAACGGAATGAACTGAGCCAGCATAACTCTCTAATGTGGCGATTTCCGTTTTAGTGACTAAATTCCATAGTTTTACTGTTGTGTCAAAACTGCTACTGGCTAAGATTACACTCTTGGAAGTGCCACTGACAGCGACAGCCGTGACTAGGTTAGAATGCCCGTTAAGGGTTTTGAGTGGGGAAGACGGACTTTCTGCTAAAGGGTTGAGAAGTGGTGAATCTTTCATATACCAAATTCCTCCCAACCCTAAAAAGAGAATGCTTGTACCGATTAAAAGACTTCTTCGCAGTAGGGATGCTCGTGAGGATGGTGGCGGCACCGATAAATGAGACGATAAATCTTGTAAAACTTCATTTGCTGATTGATAGCGTTCTCTAATTTCTTTCTTCAAAAGTTTATCGATCACCTTACCCAGACCGTTACTAATTGGGCTTCTCAAATATTGTCGCCAAGCGATCGTCCAACTGTAACCATTTTCTGTCCATAAAATAGCAGGTGACACCCCAGTCATTAAGTGAAAACAAGTAGCACCTAAACTAAATAAATCGCTTGCAGGATGGGCTTCTCCATCTTGCATTTGTTCTAGAGGGCTGTAACCACGAGTACCAATGGTTGTTCCCGGTTTTGTCTTTACAGTTTCGGTGAGTTGTTTTGAAGCACCAAAATCAATCAGTACAAGTTCTCCTTCTATCGTTCCTAAGACGGATGACAAATTCTTTTTCTTCTGAAATTTTGGTTGAGAGAAGGGCGATCGCCGCATAATATTTTGTGGTTTAATATCCCGATGAATCACCCCATATTCGTGGATAAACTGAAGAACGGGCAGCAAATTGAGCAATAGTTTGCGAATGGCTATTTCGCCATAGGTTCCCCTTTGTTGCAACTCCCGACTCAAATTTTGTCCATCAATAAATTCTTGTACCAAATAGAGATAGTGCTCCTCCTCAAAGTAAGCTAGCAACGTAGGAATTTGTTGGTGTTTACCTAGTTCTTGAAGGCGCTGTGCTTCCTGTTGAAACGATTCAATCGCCTTCTTAATAGCCCACGTTCCCTGGACTTTTGGTGCCAATTGCTTAACAACACAGCGTTCGTTAAGTTTGTCTACATCTTCCGCTAAATAAGTCTTACCAAATCCGCCCTCATCCGAAAGGACATTGGTAACGCGATAATGACCTCGAAGAAGTGGTACCAGTAGCGTGCCGCAACTCTGGCAATAATTTATCCCATCAGGATTGAGAGGATTCGGGCAATCAGGGTTTAGGCAGCAGAGCATCGTCTAACAAGGTGACTGTGCTGCAATCTATGATATTACATTAAGTGATTGGGCATTGGGCAAGAGGGCATTGGGGACTAGAATCTTCTCCCTTGTCTCCCAATACTGCGTAGGTTTTGCTTAAAAACACGCAATTGTGTAGGTTGGGTTGAGGAACGAAACCCAACATTTATCGGCATTTGTTGGGTTTTGCTGTCGCTCAACCCCTACTACAATTTCTCTTAAGCGAGCAGCCACGTCGTATCGATCTGCATCAATGGCAAACACCTAATTTAGTTGGTGAAATTTCTGATACAACCTTGGCAATAGATCTTGATGAGAAGAAAAAAATTTATGCAGATTTGGGTATTTCCGAATATTGGGTTATTGATGTTGGGGGAAAGCGAGTGTTTGCATTTCGGTTACAAGAAAATGGTAAATATACTGAATGTACTGAATCTGTAGGAACAGCAATACTTTGTTGCTCAAGACAGAAAATCATTGAGGAACCCGCCAAATCTTGAGAATATTCTCAGCGTTACCACCACTGACCAAAGTTTGTCCATCTGGACTGAAAGCCACAGAATAAATATTACCAAGATCCTTCCTTAGGATATGTTCTTCTCTAGCAGTAAATACATTCCATATTATGACTGTATTATCGTGACTGCCACTGACTAGTTTTTGCCCATCGGAACTGAAAGCAATGGAATTTACCCTCTTGGTATGCCCCAGTAAAATGTGGGTTTCCAGTTGTGTTGCTAAATTCCACAATCGAATTGTCATGTCCCCACCACTACTCGCAAGCGTCGTACCATCAGGGCTGACAGCGATAGAAAGCACCGAATCTGTGTGTCCGCTAAGGGTCGCAGTTTTCAGTTGGCTTTCCAAATCCCACAAGATAATGGTGTTATCGTAGCTACCACTAATTAGTGTTTTGCCATCGGGAGTAAAGGCGATAGAACTCACCGGGCGACTGTGTCCTTTGAGAGGAGAATGAATTTCTTGCTGAGTCGCTATATTCCACAGTCTAACAGTTCCATCCAAACTTCCACTGGCAAGAGTGTTGCCATCAGGAGCAAAAGCCACGGAAGTTACAGTGCCTTCATGCCCTTTAAGGATGGCTAGTTGTCGTTTGCTTTCTACATCCCAAACTATGATGGTTTTGTCAGAACTGCCACTAGCAAGCGTCTTACCATCAGGAGCAAAGGCTATGGAATAAATATATCCCGTATGTCCTGAAAAGGCAGCTATGGTCTGTTTATTGAATAAATTCCATAGTAATATAGTTTTATCGTCACTACCACTAGCAAGGGTTAATCCACTGGGACTGAAGGTGACAGCATTGACATCACTGCTATGACCTCGAAGGTTTTCAGGGGAGTGATCGCTATCTGACAATTGGTTTGTTGATTCATTGTTGTCATTTTCGTTTGTGCTTTCACCAAAAATCAAAGGGCGGAAGCCCCTGCGTTTACGCATGGGGAGGAAGCCCGTAGCTGAATTTATTCAGAGTCAAGTTTCTTTTTGGTTCTGAATATAAAGCTTAACAATTTCTAGCGGTGCGCCTCCAACGGTTGACACGAAATATGAGTTAGTCCACTGGCGTTGGTAACCTTGATTTTAGATGAGGAAATTCTGCACGCAGATAACGTGATGTTGCCCCTTTAAATCGTTTGATTGCTTTATGTACCCCAAATTGTGGGTCTACTTCAATCAATAAATGTACATGGTCAGGCATGATTTCCATCTCTATAATGTCCACTTTTATGTCGTTAGCTATTTGTTCCAATAATTCTTTTAGCCGTAAATCTACGCCATCTTTTAATACACTACGCCGATATTTTGGAGTCCAAACTACGTGATATTTGCACGAATAAACAATATTATTGTTTGATTTATATTTATTCATAATCAACTACTTGACTAGATGGAATACATCTATAGAATAGATAAATATAGATAAACTAATCAAGGAAGTGATAATAAAGTGCAAGTTCGGTGGAACTTTAAGCTCAAGCCAACAAAAACCCAATCCCAACAAATGTCAAGGTGGCTGGTGACGCTACGCAAGCACCGTAACTACGCACTTCGTGAAAGAGAAACTGGATATAGCACAAATAACCAAGATATTGATGCTCCTGTTGTTTATGCTTGGGGTAGTTGGTGCGATATCTCTTCAAAGATTGAATATGGTTCGTGTTGTCCTCTAACGTGCCCAGTAATTAAGCATGGGGTAGTTCCCGTTGAATTAACAATGGGATTAAAAACATCAAAAGAAAAAGTCAATCCCAAAACAGGCGAAATAGTTAAGCCAAGCATCGTTAGTTGGGATAGCGCCTCAGGTATTCAATCCAAGGTAACGACACAACTACGTCATGAGCGAAATAACTTTGCAGAAATTGACTCAGACGTTTTACAAAGAAATTTAGCTAAACTTGATACTGCCTACAATAACTTTTTCAAACACGGCAGAGGTTTTCCTAATTATCTAAGAATTTTAAATTCGTTTGAATATAAGCCAGGACGCATTAAACTGGTGGAAATCAAAGATAATTATGGAATTATTTATCTTCCTGGTATTGGTAATGTAAAGTTTCATAATAGCCGTGATTTTAGCCAAGTTATTGATACTAGAACCTGTACGGTAAAACGCAAAGGTGGTTATTGGTTTATTTCCATATTGGTTGAGATGCCGGGAGAATTGCCCGAAGTTAAACCACTTGAAGATGTTAAATCAGTAGTAGGTATTGATATCGGTGTTAATAAGCTATTAGCATTTACTGATGGTAGCTTTGCAGAAAATATTAGACCTACAACTAATAAAAGAACTGCGCGACGTTTGAGAATGCGCCAGCGTGCTATAAGCCGAAAAGTAAAAGGCTCAAAAAATAGAAGAAAAGCTGTTGAGAGATTATCTCGTATTCAACATAAATTAGAACAGAAACGTGACGGATATAACTGGCAAGTAGCTAGTATTACTGTCAAAAAAGCTGATGCTGTTGCACGTGAAGACCTAAAAATTAAAAATATGGTTAAACGTGCTAAACCCAAACATGATGGTAAGGGTGGTTATAAAAAAAATGGTGCCAGTCGTAAAACTGGATTAAACAAGATAATTCTTGACTGCGGTTGGGGTGATTTGTTCAATAAAATTGCTTGGCTTGCACTAAAAGCTGGTAAACCAGTCATTATCGTAAATCCAAAACATTCAAGCCAAGAATGCCCCGCTTGCGGACACACTGATAAAAGTAATCGCGATGGTGAAAAATTTATTTGTACTGCATGCGGATATACAGCCCACGCTGACACCAAAGCGAGTAGAACGATCGCATCGCGTACTGGATTGGTCTTCCCAAAAAATCAAAAGCGCGAAGTTGGCGGTGTCGGTTTCCGTCCCGCCAAACTTCGTAAGAAGACCCTACCTGCGGACGGTGGGAAAGTTACGCCTAGTAGTTATCAATCCGTAAGGGTTGAGACTAGGAACCATGCCTATGACCAGATTGGCGTTCAGTTAACTTTGTTTAATTTAGAACAATACCATTCTGGTGACAGTCGGAAAACTAAGAAATACGGCAGAAAATCTTAGTGAATCCCCCAGCTTTAGCTGTGGGGAGAGGTCAACTAGTTTGTCTACATCTTCTGCTAAAAAAGTTTGACTAAATCCACCTTCAGTAGATAAGACTTTAATAATTCGATAACGATTTCTCAACTGCGGTATCAATGGTGTCTGACAACTTTGGCAATATCGATTGCCATCGTTATTTTCAGGATGTGGACAATTGGGATTGAGGCAGTAAAGCATACTGAAAAGAAGACATGGGAGTTAGTATATATTATGTCATGTCTTGTAATTTTGCTATCTTCAATTTATACACTATTGACTCATAAGCAATATCTAAGAATATTTTTTAGGCGGCAGATTCATCTAAATTTATACAATCAATGTTAAAAGAAGTATCAAAAATTTATTTCTATCAGTACAGGTCAGCGGAAATTAGCCAACTCGTTGAAATGTCTAAAACATTTACAGAAATTGCGATCGCGAATAATACAGTTGTAAAACACTTCTAGTGTTATCATAAGGGACTCAGAAGTAAAATTTTTAACTATATTTAAGCAATTATAATTGGTTTCAAGAGGAAATCTCTAGCTTTTCTCAATTTCTAGCTAATTTCTAGTTTTTTATCTAATTATCTACTTTTGACAATCCAAAAGATTTTTTGATAAAATTTATACATATCAATTATGATGTTGGAGATTTTTGAAATCAGAATTTCATAATAAAATTAAATTTGTTTATTCATAAAAAATTATTCATAAATATTTCTTATTGTAAGGGAATTACAAACCTCTATTCTCTAGGAGTTCGATTATGTCAGGACAAAGCGAAAACAAGTATAATAAACAGACGCAAGTTCATTCTAAGTTGACTTGCAGATCGCAAAAGTAGAAACTGCTAATAGTGGCTTCTGATGTAGGCTACATTATGGCTGTAGAAGCTTTCAGAACTGCCTCGGCAAACTAATCTCACACAATTGCTAAACTACCAGACGAAAGAGAACAAGAAGCGGTTAGGCAAACTTATTGAGCAAGTAGAGACTCCCAAATACCTGCGAGTCCAACCACTCCAAACCAACTATGAATCTCCATCTAGCACCAAAACCTTCGCAAATTAGAAATCCAAGTGCATAACGTAGCCAACCCGCGCTCCCAACCAAGCCACAAGCAGAAACGACTCCAGGTACCAGCACGGCGACTGCTCCTGCAACCCAAACCCAAGCCGCAAGTCCCCAAACCTACAGCCCTGCACCCAAACCCAAAGCCACAAGCAAAACGATCCAAGTACCAATACAGCTACAGCGCCTGCACCCAAAACCCAAGCCACAAGCAGAAACGACTCCAAGTACCAATACAGCTACAGCGCCTGCACCCAACCCAACGCAGAGAGTAACCAATACATGCAGCGCCGCCCACCAAACCCAAGCCGCAGGTATCATACAGCTACAGCGCCTGCACCCAAACCCAAGCCACAAGCAGAAACGACTCCAAGTACCAGCACGGCGACTGCTCCTGTACAAAATACGACTCAACAACAAGGAGGACGTACTCCCAGTGATAATACGACGACTATTTCGACTCCAAATCCTCAGCCAAGAGTTGAGCGTACTGCTGCTGTCAGTTCAAGACGGCCCAATGGACAAAGAACTAATAATTCGCTAATTAATTCATTAGATGGAATAACTTTTAAAGAGATTAATTTTGTAGACTTTGCACTCGGTATTTTAGCTCCTGGCGATTATCAATACAAAGGCAGGCGTTATCATTTTTATCAGTTTGATGGGCAAGAAAACCAACATATTCAAATTAGGTTAACAGGTAGTGCAGATAACCGTCGCACCAATAACTTGGCTTTAGAGCCATTTGTCCTTTTACTCGATCCCGATAATAACGTGCTTGTTAGTAGGGGAACTACACAAAAAAACAAGGATGCGTATATATTCGCACGTTTGCCTGTAGCGGGTAAGTATACGATCGCTGTCACAAGTCGAGATGCTAAGGATATAGGGCGCTATAGTTTGGCTCTGAGAAACGACACGTCCGGTTATCTTTTAGATGAAGCAGCCAAATTAGATGAAAGTTTAACTTTGAAAAAAAATAGAAACTCTTATGATGTTTCTAAGTTTCAAGGAAAGAGAGATCAACGCGTCAGTATACGTGTAGAGAGTGTTTATGAAGAGTTTGTTCCTTACGTGGTCTTGATGAATTCTAAAGGGCAAGTTGTTGCGTCGGATCTAGACAAAGATCGCAAGTACAGTGCTCTTATTGATAGAGCAAAGTTACCTGAGGATGGTACTTACTATGTGGTGGTGATTTCAGCTGTACCACAAGAAAACGGTAGATACAGATTAACAATGTGGTAATATTGTTATGCCTCACGCAAAGGCGCTAAGACGCGAAGAAATGTTTTGTGTCTTAGCTCTTTGCAAGGGGGGGCTTGAAATTTTGAGTAAACTTTTTCTGTTTGCGATTGTGCCATCATTTTGAAAGTTTTAAAGCATTTGTTCGACTAAGGAGATACCAAGAGCTTGTTTGGTTTCTAAACTCTGTTGATTGTACTCTCTTGCTGTTTCTTCATCTCCCAAGCAAAGGTACGCTTTTGATAAGGATTGCAAACAACTTGCTTCTACTTGGAGGTAACCCATTTGAACTGCCATGTCGATGCATTCTGCGTAAATGTCCATTGCTTCTTCAATCAAATTTTCGTTCAGATAAAAGTCTCCCAAACCTTTTAGGCTTTGGACTTCTAACTTGGTAGCACCTATTTCTTGAGCAATTTCCCAACACTTCCAGTGGCAATCTCCTGCTTCTGTTATGCAGCCTATAGCTTCATAATAAATTGCTAGGTCATAGAGAGTATGAGCTTCCATAGAACGCAAGCGAAGCTCTCGTGCGATCGCCAAACGTCTCTCACTTAATTCTACAGCTTGAGCATATTGGCTCATGAAATAACACGAGGATATCATTTGTTGAAGTAGCATTGCTTCGCTACGTTTTGCGTCTGTTTCTAACAGTATGGTGCGAGCAGGTGTGTAAAACTTTAGTGCTTCAGCAAAATTATCTTGGTGATATAAAGTGTCTCCTATCAGTGCAAGTGCATTCGCTTCTCCTATGCGATCGCCTTGCTTTCTAAAAATTTCCAAAGCTTGCTCGTAAGACTCTTTTGCCTTACAAAACTGCTTGGTTTCTAAGTAAATATTTCCAATGGCAAATTCTGCTGATACACCTTGTAAGGGAGTCTCAGCATATATACCTATTAACTGACGAACCAGTTTCATGAGGGGAGCAGAGATTTCTGGAGCAAGATCCACAGACAGGATAGACGCGCTTTGTTGTGTTGTCTGTATCAACTCAAGTACTATTTCTACCAGGTCAGTATCTATCAAATGTTGGTTGAGTTTTAAAATCTCTGTTTTTTTATGGTTAGAACAGCTTAGCAATGCATTAATCAGCTTGAGATAGCTTTGGTAGAGTTCTTGGTTTGGGTTGTGTATTAAGGAGTTTATCATAATTTTATTTGCTATCTGTCCTTGAGATTTCTACAAAAATCAGTAAAATCACTTGCAGTTAGTTTTTATTTGTTTCAATTCTTACTGCGTTGTTTTTTAGAATATGTGGAAAAAATGAAAAACCTGTGAAGATGATTGTAAAGAATTATGAGGTGCAGAGTACGCAGAGGAGCCAGCGCCGTGCTTTGGTTTCCAAAGTTGAGGCGACTGACGTGGCGCAGAGAGTAAAGATGACTCACCTACAAAATTGGTATTTTTGGAGTGGAAATCTCCCATAACACTCATTGCAAATTCTATGTCCTTTGACTGACGTTTAAGAAGCACGGCAAGATACAAATTCCTGCCAGGAACTATGGGGTGTGGTGGATGTATCAGTTGTGAGGACTATTTCACCTTTGGCATTTTTCACCCAACCAGTAGCTTCAACTATGCGTTCTGATGCGCGTGTTGTTGTATTTGTGACAGGAAATGAATTCTTCCCGTTGTCAATGTTTGAATCGAGAGAGATCCAACCAACCTGCATGGCGTCAGATGTCAAAGTTTCAAGAGGACTGGGAGGTAATCCACCACGTCCTATTTCGGTAAATGAACTCCTTCTCTGTCTACTACCAGGATTGCAGGCAGTGGAAATTTGTTGTGTTGCCTCAATCAAATTTGTAGGCAGTTCCACTAATCCCCTGCTGGGGTCAACATCGGGTGTATTGACACTTATCTGACCATTTGCAGTAGGACTTGTCTGGGAAATTGCTGTGATATCATTTGTTGGTAGCTGTTGAGGGTCTAAGTTCGTTCCTAGCAGCCTCAGCAAGTCTTCACGAGTACGCACTGTCATACCAAAAATGCCAGCAGCGTTAATCGTGACTCTCCCTCCACTGCCACTAAACGCATTCGCAGTGATGTCGTTATTTTCCCTTGCTCTGCTAACGATAAAACCATTAGGAGCATTGATGCTGATATTGCCACCATTACCACCCGCTTGGTCTCTGCCTGCGGTGGTAGAGATTTGAGCACCACGAGCTAGAAAGAGTAAATCGGTTTGTAAGTGGATGTTGCCACCATTACCCAGTGTAGATTCAGCGTTGAGTCTGCCACCGTTGTTTAGGATAACTCTGGGTGAGGTAACAATAATATCTCCAGCAATACCCGTCGTACTTTGGGAGTTAACGAACAAGCTACTGTTAAAGTTAGAACTTTTGCCAAAAATGTTGACAAAATCAGTAGCATTAACTTTAATTGTGCCTGCACTCCCTTGTCCTAATGTTGCGGCAGTAAGTTGAGCGCCATCTCGTAACGAGAAGGAGCCAGAATCAATAGTTATGTTACCCCCATTGCCTTCTGACCCCCTTTGCACCAAGCTGCCAATCCCACTGACCAAACCGTTTTTCTCGCCAGCAATATCAATAGCGTCCCTGACTTTAATATTGACATTGCCTGCGTCTCCCCTTCCTGCTGGCTGGGTATTAGATGCTCCACGAGTCAGAGTTTGCAGTTGAGCGCCATCAATGAGTAATAATGTTGCAGCATTGATGTCTATATTACCTCCCTTACCAACACCTCCTCGTTCCACCGTGCTGAAGATAGTAACATTACCAGTAAGAGAAACCGTATTGCTCGCATCAATTGTGATATTTCCTGCATCACCCTGCCCAAAAGTGCTACTGGCTATTTCAGCACCATTCACCAGTGAAAGCGACCCTGAGGTAATACTAATGTTTCCTCCCCTACCTACAGTATTAGCTCCCAGAAAACTGTCAATGCCACTGCTACTGCTTTTATCTATACTTACTCCATCAAAAGAAACGCTACTACGGGCCTGAATAATCACATTGCCTGCATTACCGAGCTTTCCTGTGTTTTGAGTTCTTATACCCGCTCCGTTGACTAAAGAAACTGACCCAGCCTTGATGTAAATATTACCTGCATCACCGACATCACCCGATGCATTGCTAAATATACCCGTAATATTAGGCTTAACACTATCCAGAGCATCGAAAACGATCGCACCTTCAGTTGAAATTGTCACGTTACCTGCATTTCCCCGTCCCAAACTACTGGTACCTATGTAAGAACCATTGATGAATGCAACCCTATCTTGAGCTTGAAGCGTTACATGTCCAGCATTTCCCTTTCCAAAGGTGCTAGTTAGCACAGTCGCTACATTTGAAAGCGTAAATGAGTTAGCAGTGATATTAATATCTCCTCCCGTTCCAGATGCCCCTAGCATGGCGTTAGAAATCAGGCTGCCATCCTTGAGATTGACTGCTCCTGTTGCATTCACCTCAATGTTTCCCGCCTTACTATCAGTCGAACCCAACCCAAATCCTATTCCTGCCCGCAGGCTGCTTCCTCCTAAAAGCTCCAAATTCCGAGCGTTGATTGCAATACTGCCACCATTGTCTGTACGAACATTTACTTGAGCGCGATTGATGAGTGATACATCTGCTCGTTGTACTCCTTGAGGAAAACTTAAACTTAGGTTATTGCCATTAAAATTCAGTCCAACTGTACCTGTTCCCCCGACTCCGCCCAACTCAACTCGTCCACCATAAGCATTTAATCGTCCCCCATCCATACTAACGTTACCGCCCACCAGCAGTAAGCTCTTACCATCTGGTACTCGTAAACCAAATGCGTTTAAGCCTGCTGGATCTCTTCGGGCGGGTGCTACTGAGTAATTTTGAATAGATGCGTTTTGATTAATCTGATTAAAAAACAACGCAGAAGGATTAATGGTTAACAAAGGTGAAGGGATATTTCGAACGGTAGCGCTAAAAAATCCGAGA
Source organism: Scytonema sp. UIC 10036 (assembly GCF_009725235.1). The sequence goes on along the minus strand of NZ_WJFC01000013.1, from coordinate 89,258 downwards.
AAATCAAATTGGAGTGCAGTCGCTGTACTTGCCACAAACGAACCACCAACATCTAAGCTAGCATTCTGACCAAAAATAATCCCATTCGGATTAATTAGAAACAGGTTGGCAGTACCGTTGGCTTTAATTAAACCCTCAATGTTAGAAACTGACGCACCCGTTACCCGACTAATGATGTTTTGAATGTCCGTAGTATTTTTAAATATTGCCGTACCACTATTTGGGACAGAAAACTCCTGAAAGCTGTGGAACAGATTGCCTCCTACTTGAGTTCCTCCAGTAATATTGATGGTACTACCATCTGGTGTGACTATGGAATTATTTGGTAAGGTGCTATCGGGGATAATTTGGGCAGGAGCACAATTTGCACCTATGACTGTTGAACCGCCGATGGCAATACCTAATAACCAGCTCCAACGACTAGTTATCCCAGACATTGCACCTCCAAGTGTGTTGCAGCAGTTGCACTCTTTTTTGAATAAACTACGATTAGTGGAAATCAACGAAAATTAAGTTAACGCCTAGTATGAATCAGCTTTAACAGTGCGATTTTACGCAAAACTCACTAATTATTTACATAACTTTACAAGCAATAAGCGAGTTTATCTGTCCAATTCCGCGATCGCGCTTTCTTTTTTAAAATAGATTTGTAAAATGTAGCATCTGAACCGCTAATTAAAATCTAGAGAAATCTGAGTACACGTAGATTGACTACGCTTACGCGACTTTCTAGATCTAGATACAGCAACGGTGACTGTATCATTTCCCGTTGGAATTGCACCAACCTCGAAAAGCTCCAACTGTATTGGATTGCTCAGAAGTCCAGACCCACCTATAGAATAAGTAGGTTGACAATTGAGCGTAACCTTTCGCGCTCTGTTAAAGCGGGATGTAAAATATTTGTGTCTGGGAGTGTCTTTGACGCTCCTAGCTACCTTACTCCAATGCGACCAAACGTGCTTTACCTTATCGGTATAGGCGGACTTGGAAGGGAGTAGGGAATGGTTTTTGGGAAGACGTTCAGAAAATCTTCTGCCACGACGGGCAATAACGAAGGCAGCAGATGATGCCGAATTCATGCCATACATGGACATGAATTTTGTCAAACCAACCAAGCTGCTATAAGCGGGATTGACTTTTTTGTGGTAGATACCATGCTTTTGACACGCATTATCTAGAGCTTCATGCCATTGTGAATAGGCGAATGATGATAGCATCCGAGCATAGTTCTTGCCTTTCTCCTTAAGTTGCTTCTTTTTCGCCCAGAAGTCTAACTGTTCTGACGCGATGGGGAAGTTGTATTGTTTTGCCTTGGATACGACAAAAGTGGCTGCATCGCAGAGGATAGCTTCTCTTTGATTGGAAGTTTTGGAATGCAAATCCAACTTGTAGTCGCCATATTCAAGCAAGTTGCCTTGGGCATCGCATACCGCCCAGCCAACAGAATCGGCGTTTAAGTCAACTCCAACATAGCCAGATAAGTATTCAGACGTAATCTCTGGCAAGGTGATATCTGTAGTGGCTGCAATGTACCAGCAATCATCTTTCCAGTAAAATCGGAGCGTAATGGCGTTGTAACCAATTGCCCATTTTTCGGTTCCGTCTTTGGTTTTTACTTTGTAACAACGCTCTGAGATGGATTCAACGATTTCGTGGAAGCCATGCTTGAAGTTTAACCCATCAATGCGAATGTAATCACCACCCAGTCTTTCTTCTAGCGCGTAGGGAGTGCGAATAGAAAGCACAAAGCTATCCGTCTTTTCAATGTAGTCAAATTGCGCTAACTGGTTGCCTGATGACTCGTCCTTGCTGCCAACCAACACAAAGCTGTTAGCAACATCTGGTAACTCGTACTTTGGTTGAGTTGACTTCAAATGCGATAGCTGTGACTGGAGTAGATGCAATCGCCGTTTCTTTTGATGCAAACCAAATTTAGCGTCTTGGAGTTGCGTTGTTTGACGCTGCTTGGCGTAAACACTACAAGCTTTTTTGATTTTGGTTTTGCTAGTTTTAAATCCTTTGTTGGCTTTAGAGGTTTTACTAGACCGCTTGTTTTCTTGTTTGGCGAAATCTTTTATTTGTTTAGAACGCTTTTTGATATCGGACTTGAGCGACTTAATTTGACCTTCTAATGTTTTAATGCGATCGAGCCTGTTTTTGTTGACATTGGTGACAATTCCCTGAACTTCAGTGTAGATAGAGTTACTGTATCGCTTGTTGATCTTAAATAAGAGTTGTAATTCCTTATTGCAATCAAGTTGGCTTTTTTCAGCCAGAATCATTTCCAGACAGTGATGGCGGGCAGAGTCAATCAGATTGGAGATAGCAAATAACTCTCCCCAGTGCCAAAAATCTATTTGGTCTGTATAGGTTTTAGTTGGCTCTGTTTTAGCTAACTTTGCCACCCCTGCCACGCTTATCACCTCCTGGTTTTTCTTGCCTAATTCGTAACTAGATTGTATCCCATTTATCGCTATATTTAGCAATTGATTTGCCAGATTTAGTTGAAATATCTTGTAAAGATATCTCGTGCAATTCTCTCATCAGTTTAAGATTTTTCCTACTATGGGAACTTTAAAGGAACCTTTGAGCTTTACGACTTTTCCAATACTTCAATATTTTTTCATTTTCTACAGAATTTATTGTTGCTTCCATAGAATTATATAGTTTTCTCAAGATTGGCGGTTAACTGATTCAACCCCCCTACCAATGTCTTCACAATGGCGATCGCCAAACTTTGATAATGTTGTCAGCACTACCACCACTAGCAATAGTTTGTCCATCTGGGCTGATAGTAACAGAGTAAATATAACCAGAATCCTTCTTTAAAGCCTCAATTTTTTCTCCACTTACAGAATTCCACAGTTTAATTGTATTGTCATTGCTACCACTTACAAGGATTGCGTCGTTCAAGTTTTTGTCGTAACCTGCATTTGGCAGAAAAGCAACAGAATTTACTTTGTCAGAATGTTTTCTCAATGTATGGGTGACTGTGCCTGTTGCTACGTTCCAAAGTTTAATTGTTTTATCCTTACTACCACTGGCAAGAGTGACACCATCTGGACTAAAGGCAACGGAGAGAACGTAGTCAGTATGTCCCTTGAAAGTACTAACTTCTTTACCTGTTAATGTATTCCACAGTTTAATTGTCTTATCCCAGCTCCCACTGGCAAGAGTCATGCCATCGGGACTGAAGCTCACAGAAGCAGTTGCCCTTGAATGCCCTTTGAGCGTGTAAATTTCTTTTCCCGTTGTCAAATCCCACAATTTTACAGTTTTATCTAAACCTCCACTGGCAAGAGTTCTGCCATCTGGGCTAAAGGCAACTGAAGAAACTCCCCCAGGATGCCCTTTAAGAATGCCCATTTCTTGTCCTGTTTCTAAATTCCACAGTTTGATAGTACTGTCTGCACTGCCACTGGCAAGAGTTTTACCATCTGGGCTAAAGGCAACAGCCCAAATCCATTGGGAATGACCTTTGAGAGTATAGATTGTCTGTCGGGTAGCTAAGTTCCAGATTTTAATTGTGCGATCGTCACTAGCACTAGCAAGCGATTGCCCATCTGGAGAAAAGGTTACAGAGTTAACATCACTGGAGTGACCCCTAAGCGTCTCTGGGGAGTTAGAACTTTGAATGGTTGTGTCGCTTGGCTGAGTGACATCAGAAGACTGAGTGACATCAGAAGACTGAGTGACTCCAGAAGACTGAGTGACTCCAGAAGAATGAGTGACTGGGGATGGGTAAAAGAGATATAAAGTAACTCCTAACAAGCCCAATAAAACGATACTGGCACCTGTAAACAATGAGTATCTTAGCTTGAGAGCCGATTGCGGTAAAGAAAGCAACTGAGATTGTGATGAGTTGGCAGTCAGTAGGGTTGAAGGTGGTGGGGGTGAAAGCTGTGATAAATCTTTGAGGACTTCCTCTGCTTCTTGATATCGCTGTTGAAATTCTACTTTCAAAAGTTTGTCGAGAATCTTCCTTAACTTGGGACTCAGAGTTGCTTCTTTGCCACCTGGTTTTTTTAAATATCGCTGCCAATCATTAACCCAACTAAAGCCGTGTTGCAGCCAAAGTTTAGACGGAGAAATCCCTGTCAGTAAATGGAAGCAAGTTGCACCCAAGCTAAACAAATCGCTTGATGGGTAAGCTTTTCCATCTTCCATCTGTTCGATTGGGGTGTAACCGTGGGAACCAATGGTTGTCCCGATTTTTGTTTGTACTGTGACCGATAACTGCTTTGAGGCTCCAAAATCAATCAGCACCAATCGCCCATCGCCATAGCGGCGAATAATATTTTGCGGCTTAATATCTCGATGGATAACTCCTTGTTTGTGGATAAACTGGAGCACGGGTAATAAATCTAGTAAAAGTTCACGAATGTTACTTTCACTATAAGTTCCCACTTGTTGCAATTCTTTGAATAAATTCTGACCATCGATATATTGCTGTACTAAAAATAGATAATTATTTTCCTCGAAATAAGCCAAAAGATGGGGAATTTGATTGTGTTCTCCAAGTTGCTGCAATCGCTGCGCTTCTTCTTGAAATAGCTGAACTGCTTTTTTTAGAGCACTTGTTCCTTGAATTTTGGGCGCAAACTGCTTGACTACGCACAATTCTTTCAACTTATCTACGTCTTCAGCCAGATAAGTTCTGCCAAATCCACCTTCATCAGACAATACTTTAATGACACGATAACGATTTCTCAACAGCGGTATCAATGGTGTACTGCAGCTAGAGCACAGCACGCTATCATCAGGATTTAGGGGACTCAGACAGTCGGGATTCAGGCAGCAAAGCATACTGGGAATCCATAAGTGGACGGTTTAGCTTTGAGGAAAAAATATCGAAGATTGATATTAGACATCTCTAGAAATTCATTGTGCGTTGTCTACAATTTTTGTAAAGACCTGCCGTGGCACGTCTCTACATTATTTTTCCACATTTTGATGTTAACATCTTTACGTGTTAAGAAAGATACTACAGCTTCTTTAATATAGATAAACAAAAGCATTGCTAGTGTAAAGATTTATAGAAGTTATGTTTGTAAGTTTTTTTTAGGTATCAAGCAACAGTAATCTATATCAGTAAATCAGCAGATTAACTAGAGTATTTTGTTGGTGAAATATAGTACGGTGTCAATCTACCCTGAGTACAATGTTTCAATCAACAGGAGTAGCCTAAAAATGGTAGAAAAAAGCAACAAACAATGTGCAAATCAATTAAAGTTGGTTTTAATTGGTTGCATGAGTGGTAGTTTGTTGATAACAAATTATGCCTTTCCTATCAAGGTTTTAGCAAATGCCCTACACTCAAAACCCTTTTTAATTGCTAAACCCGCCGATGAGAGACAACCAGTAGCCGTAGAAAAAGGTATTGAGCAAATTCCTGTAGCTCAACAACCGGTGCCCCGACAGCCAAAAGAAACTATTGAATCGCCTCTACCCCCAGATGTATCTTCCGGCTCTGTAAATTCCACCCCAAAATCTAATCCTTCTGAAACTAGCAGGGCTTCAAAACCAGCTGTCTCAACCACATCAACGCAACCCTCTAACACTAACACAACGTCTACTACATCTGGCACAGGTGTTGCTATTCCAGTACCCAGCCCTGAAGGCGATCGCTCAACACCAACGCCCCAAGGAAGTTCCACGGCGACGCCCCAAGGAAACTCGACGCCCTCGCGCCAAGAAAGTTCCACACCAACGCGTCAAGGAAGTCCTAAACCTTCGCGTCAAGGAAACCCCACGCCAACGACAACAGCTTCTTCACCTACTTCCTTGTCCAAAACACCTAATTTTCAAGAAATTAACTTTGTCGATATCGCATTTGGTGTTTTGGCTCCAGGAGATTATCAATCGCAGGGTAGATATTATCGCTTCTACCAGTTTCAAGGTAGAGAAAACCAACTTGTTCAAATTAGGCTAAGCGGTAGTGCAGATCGGCGTCGTACAAACAACTTGAATCTAGACCCCTTCATGTTTTTACTCGATCCAAATAATAATGTGCTTTTGACTAGAGGTAGTGAAGCGGTGAATCCTCAAGGAGTCAAAGACGCATTTATTTTTGTCCGATTACCAAGAACAGGTACCTACACGATCGCCGTTACCAGCCGCAAGCCCGAAGATACGGGGCGTTACAGTTTAGCTCTTAGGAATGACAGAGCAAGTTACAGTCTCGATCGCTCCGATGAATTAACTCAGAATAGCTCAATTCAAAGAAAAAGTGGCAGTCCTTATAATGTATCTAAGTTTCAGGGTAAAAAAGACCAACTTGTGAGCATCCGTGCTGACAGTGTCTTTGAACAGTTTTCTCCTTACATAGTCTTGTTAAATTCCCAAGGGCAAATTGTCGCCACAGACGATAACAAGGATGGAAGGTACAGTGCATTCATCGATCGAGCCAAGTTACCTGAAGATGGTACGTACTACGTAGTTGTTATTTCAGCAAATCCACAAGAACGTGGGACTTATCGGTTGACGGTGTTTTAGGAATCAGTGACCAGTGACCAGTGACCAGTGACCAGTGACCAGGGGGACAAGGGGGACGAAATAATCCCTAGTCCCCAATCTAAAATCCAAAATCCAAAATCCAAAATCCACGCATCGCCAATTCCTTTTCACTGCACCACCTGCCATATTTTAACGGTTCGATCGAAACTTCCACTAGCAAGAGTCTTGCCATCGGGACTAAAAGCAACAGACCAAACTCTGTCAGTATGCCCTGTGAGGGTATTTATGCCTTGTCCTGTAGCTAAATTCCAAACTTTGATTGTTTTGTCCCAGCTACTGCTAGCAAGAGTACTGCCATCAGGGCTGACAGCTACAGACCAAACTTTATTAGTGTGTCCAATGAGAGTATGTATTTCTCTTCTTATGTTGAGATCCCAAATCTTGATAGTTTGATCCCAACTTCCACTGACAAGTTTTTGACGATCGGGACTGAATGCAAGGGAAGAAACAGCATCAGAATGTCCCGAAAGAGTATAGAGTTCTTTTCCTGTTGACGTGTCCCACAAATTTATGGTATTGTCAAAATAATTACCACTAGCCAGAACTTTACCGTCTGGGCTAAAAGCAACAGAGTTGACAACATCGCAATTGCCTTTAAGAGTGCGGACTTTGTCTCCAGTGGTTGAGTTCCACAAGTTAATACTCTGATCCCAGCTTCCACTGGCGATAGTTAAGCCATCCGGGCTAATAGCAATAGACTGTACTGCAGCTAAATGTCCTTTGAGAGTACGTACCTCCTTCAGATTGCTTACGCTCCAAAGTTTAACGGTCTTGTCAGCGCTTCCACTGACAAGCATTTTGCCATCAGGGCTAAAGGTGACAGAGTTAACCCAATCGGAATGACCTTTGAGGATGCCAATCGCTGCTCCAGTCTTTAAGTTCCATAATTTGATAGTTTTGTCCGCACTGACGCTAGCAAGAGTGCGTCCGTCAGGACTAACAGCAACAGCCAAAATCGAATTGGTGTGACCTTTAAGGGTAAAAGCTTCAGCAAATTTTGGTATGGGTTTTGTTTGAGCTTGACTTCGTTGGGATGATGCCCTGGTTGCTGCAGGAGGTGATGGCCAGTACCACATTCCTGCAAATCCCAAAAGCGCGATCGCCGCACCCGTAATAACTTTAATTTTTGTGTCAGTCATGGTTACAGACATTGCAAATTCCACGTTACGCTGCTTTTATATTGCTCCGATGTAAAATCAGAGGCATCTTACCTGCTTGGGAATAAATGTAGTTACCGATTAAGCCAGTAGAATTCCGGATTTCTTAACACAGGTCTATATCAGTATGAGTTACGGAGTCAAAAAGTTAACGAGAAACTCGCCAAATCTTAATAGTGCGATCGTCACTCCCACTGACAAGAGTTTTTCCATCTGAACTAAAGGCGGTAGCACGGACACTATCAGAGTGACCTAGCAGAACGCGAATTTGCTGTCCCGTCTCTAAATTCCATAGTTTGATAGTTCTATCCAAACTGCTAGAAGCAAGGAGTTTGCCATTCGGGCTAATCGCAATAGAGGTTACTGTATCGGAATGACCAAATAAAGTACGAATTTGCTCTCCCGTGTCCGGATTCCATAACTTGATAGTTTTGTCAGAACTTCCACTTGCAAGGATTTTGCCATTTGGTCCGATCGCAAGAGAAGTCACTTTACCCAAATGTCCTTCTAAAGTACGAATTTGCTCTCCTGTTGCTAAATTCCATAACTTTATTGTTTTGTCATAGCTACCACTAATTAGAGTTCTACCATCGGGACTAAAAATGACAGACCGAACCGAGTTAGAATGTCCCGCTAGCGTACTTATTTCTTCTCCTGTTACTAAACTCCACAGTTTAATAGTGTTGTCATCACTGCCATCAGCAATAATTTTGCCATCATGACTGAAGGCTAGGGTATGAACTGAGTTGGAATGCTCTATAAGTGTACGGACTTCTTGACCGGTTGCTAGGTTCCAAATCTTAACAGTTTTGTCCTCACTTCCACTAGCAAGAGTTTGTCCATCTGAGCTAATACTTAGGGAGTTTACTATCCCAGCGTGACCATGTAAGGTAGAAATTTCCTGTCCTGTTATTAAACTTAATAGTTTAATTCCACTATCGCTGTTACTGGCAATCGTTTTGCCATCTGGGCTAATAGCAACAGATAAAATGGGGTTGGAATATCCTCTTACAGTTGAGACTAAAGAAAAACGACCATCAGGGGATGAAGTACGAGTTTTGACAGTAGTATCTCGATTCGCTATGCTGCGATCGGGCTGACTGATACTAGAAGATATTTTAATTTCAAGACGGCGAAATTGCTTGTACCAAAACTCTCCCGAACTTAACACTAATACAGCAGTTCCTGCAAGGAGAGAATTTCTGAGAAAAATGTACGGTTTGGGTATTGATGGTGCTTGAGTGGGAGGTACAACAACAGAAGGAGTAGGAACACCTGCGGGATGGAGAGGTGGTGGTATTTGCTGCTTTAATGTTAAATCTACTATAGCTTCATCAGCAGATTGGTAGCGCTGTTGAATATCTTTTTGCAACAGTCTATCCAAAACCCGCTCTAAATCCTGACTCATTGGACATTTGACATATTCTCGCCAATTCTTTACCCAAGCATATCCATCTTCAGTCCATAACTTAAAAGGAGAAATTCCAGTCAGCAAATGAAAGCAAGTTGCACCCAAACTAAACAAATCGCTAGCCGGATAAGCAACACCATCTCTAATTTGTTCAATAGGAGAATAGCCTTGCGAACCAATGGAAGTCCCCATTTTCATTTGTACTTTTGCCGTGAACTGCTTTGCAGAACCAAAGTCAATCAAAACTAGACTTTCAACCTTCTTTACCTTCGTGGAAGTATGATGAAAAACTTTTCCTGTTGTTGCTTGAGAAGTTCGACGACGGATAATATTTTGAGGTTTTATATCTCGGTGAATAACTCCTCGTTCATGTATAAATTTCAGAACGGGCAGTAAATCTAACAAAATTTCTTTAATTTCTTGAGAGTTATACGCTCTCCGTTGTTGTAACTCTTTTAACAGGTTTTGCCCGTCTATAAATTGCTGAACCAAATATAAGTAGTTATCTTGTTCAAAGTAAGCTAACAGAGTTGGAATTTGAGGATGTTCTCCCAGTTCTTGCAATCTTTCAGCCTCTTTTTGAAACAACTCCATCGCCTTCTTTAACGCCCAATTTCCTTGGACTTTGGGAGCAAGTTGCTTGATAACACACAGTTCATCTAACTTATCGATATCTTCTGCTAAATATGTTCTACCAAATCCTCCTTCATCAGACAGTACACCTGTAACGCGGAAGCGATTTCGTAACAAATGAACCAGTGGGGTGTTGCACGTTTGGCAAAACGTCCTTCCACTCTTGTTCAGGGGACTTGGGCAATCAGGATTGAGACAGCAGATCATCACCAAAAGGACGCGATTGCGTAATAATTTATGCTAAATTATCCCTGAATTTTTTATAAGGATTAATTATCCTCTATCTTATACGAAAGATCCGATAAATGTTAGTGGTTGGTGGATAGTGGTTGGTGAATAGTGGATAGTGGATAGTGGATAGTGGATAGTGGTTGGTAGTTGGTGGTTTCCAAAGAAATAGATAAATTATCCCGGAATTTGGTGTATCAGGAAACGCTCATTTTATTGGACAAGCACCTAGCCCATTTCACAAGAAGTAGATTGAATTTTTACGTGCAAGTTCTTCAGTATTTAACGATACAAAATTCACAACCAACAACTAACAACCAACAACTAACAACCAACAACTAACAACCAACAACTAACAACCAACAACTAACAACCAACAACTAACAACTAACCATTAAAGTTTAAAATCCTCGCTAATCTCTTGAAGTATTTCTTTAAGTTGAGCGATCGCTTCATCTGATAGCTGCAATCCACCATCTAGTTCTATTTGCACTTTGAATTTTAGCTCGCTACCATCTGCTGCATTTTCAAGTTCTACAATTCTTTGAGCTAACTCTTGAAGTTCGTGGGGTTGCAAGTAAGCTGCTGTTAAGCGCACATTTCCCTTCGGTTTAAGTTCCGAGCCATTGGTTCGGTATTGAGCAGATGAATCTGAAACTCCGGGTTGTTTTAATGTCGCCTCATTCCTTCCCTGGACTTTAAGTTGACGAATTTTGCCTTCGTCTTGAGGTGGTTTGAGCCTTTGTTTGAGAATTAACACCGCCATTTGAGACAAAGAACGCTCTTCTGCTTCCGCCAATTTTTGCAGAGCTTCCTTATCATCTTCTTCTATATAAAGAGTCACAGTTACTTTAGCCATGTCCCCATCATAGGCGCTGTTGCGTGCTTTGAGGGTAAATACATAAAAACACACAAAAACACACAATATTTGTGCTATGCTGATGTCTATCAATCCTTCCTAGAAAAGTCAAAAGCCAATGCTGAGCTTTTACGGCTGGCACTGGCTTCTGACCTGCCTATTTCAGGAGAATTTTTAATGATAAAACCTGTTGGTTGCCAAACTAATGGGTACAGGGGCTATCTCCAAGCTTTAGATGGCTTTGGTATCACACAAGTAACTGCAAGATCCCCGACTTCTTTGAGCAGTCGAGGATCTGGACTAACTTGAGCCGTATCAACAGTCATTTAATTGCAAAGAAATTTAATTATGAATCCTCGCCCTCTGACTCAGCAAGAGCTAGATTTAATCCAATTCTATAGTTGTTGCCAACTCGGAATGACTCCCTCTCGCTTTTACGCTAAGTGGCAAGTTAGCTATGAAATGCTAGCTCAAATTTGCTCGCGATCGCCGTCAACTGTGAAGCGCTGGTTTTCTCATGGTGCCAACTACCGCCGTCCCAAACCTTCTGACCTACGCCATCTTGCACTGATGGATTTTTTACTAGAGCACTTTGACGAACTTCCACCCGAACTATTGCTCGAACTTTGTTTTCCTAAGTTAAGCACCACATAAAGCAAAGTGTAAAAAAAAGCAAGTCCATTTTGAAATGTCTTTTTCAGACATCCTCACGTAAACTTGCTTCAGTCTAAAAATCTAGTCACGACAATTTTATGACATACGCAGAAAAATTAAGCCCTTGGTGTCTGGTTCGACTTCAAGCCAATATGCAGCATGAAATAGTTGCTCGATTTCGTCGTCGCAACGATGCGGAAGCGCATTTGCAAATTATGCGGAGGCTAACTGCAGGCGGGAATTACACCATCATTTTCAACCCGGTATCAGAATTGCAAGAACAAATCCCTGGTTGTAAAGGATAAAGGATGAAGGATGAAGGATGAAAGTTAATTCTTCATCCTTCAGTCATCTTTCCTTTTTTTTGTAGTGAAAATGGTAGTAAACATCATCAGGAAACCACCTACGAGAATTGCGATCGCAATTCCTCCTGTTATCCAATCAAGTGTGTTGTTGTCCATATTAGCCGATGTATAGAAACTCTCATTTATTGTAAGTAATCGTCATGATGCAACATAGCGATCGCGGATTGATTGAAAACCCGTTTCAATAATGCTCACTAATGATTTAGGATTGCTATAGTTGCTCTGTCGCACAAAAGCCTTATTTGGTGGGCTTTAGCCCTACCTACGTGCTAATAGCTAATGGTTAATTACGAATTAAAAAACAGCCAGTCTTCTATTAGCCATTAGCTATTAGCCATTAGCCATTAATTAAAAATCTACCCCTCGCTTGAGTTCGACACCTTGGTTGGCATAATGCTTGTGGCAATAAACCTCTGAGTGTGTACTTGCCAAATCAAAGTATGCTGGCTGATGTTGACAGCGGCCGGTGATAATGACCTCAGTATCGCGTGGCTTGCGGAGTAAAGCTTGAACAATTGGTTCAATGGGTAATAGTTCTAAATCTACGGTAGGATTGAGCTCGTCAAGAATAATGGTTTTGTACAAACCAGACGCAATAGCAGTCTTGGCAATTTCCCAACCACGTTCCGCTTCTATGTAATCTAATTGTTGGCGTGAGTTACGCCAAACAATGGCATCTCGACCACAGCGTTGATGATCCACAACTTCTGGATATGACTTTTGTAAAGCTGCGATGGCAGCATCCTCCGTGTAGCCAGTACCGCCTTTGAGCCACTGCATAATTAATACACGGGTAGAACCTGGATGGTTGATTCCTCTACCAATGGCTTTTAAAGCTTTCCCCAAGGCACTAGTAGACTTTCCTTTCCCAGCACCAGTGTAAATTTCAATACCTTGTATTCCCTGCAATTTGGCTGTAGGATGAACTTGAGGTTTCATCTCCGAGTGCAAATCCGCAATATCGAGTAACTGTTGTGGTGCAGCACGTCCAGTCGCAATGATTTCTAATTCTTGGGGCTTAGATTTTAACGTCCGAACAACTTCATCAACAGGAAGCAAACCTAAATCCAGGACTGGATTAATTTCGTCTAAAACAACAACTGAATACAAACCCGAGGCAATGGCACCCTTAGCCACATCCCAACCCCGTGCTGCTTCAGCGCGATCGTAAGCCGTAATTTCATCTGGACCAAAAAATTCTGCTCTGCCAGTACGGACTTGATCGATTAGGTGGGGAAATCCGCTTTGCAATGCTGCAATAGCCCCATCTTCATCATAATCTCGTTCTGGACCCTTAAGAAACTGTAGTAATAAAACACGGTTAGAATTGTTTCGTGCATGAATTCCCAAGCCAATAGAGCGTAAAACGACTCCCAGTGCAGCTTGTGACTTGCCCTTTCCCGCGCCGTCATAAACATGAATCTGACCAGTTAGTCGTGAGGAACGCAATTGTGCTGTCCGGATACCGATGCCGTTTCTTGTCATCTCGTAAAAAGCTGTAACGTAGCAGTCTTCTATATTACACAAGGTTTCGCCTAATTTTATATGGAAGCTCAAGTGTTGCAGAATATCGAGATATATAAAGAAAAGCAACAAAGACGAATTGGGACAAAAAGATGGTAAAAGAAGAGTAAAATAATTACCTCGATCGTAATTCAGTATAGACGCTATACTTTCTGAGATTACACCTTACCTATCACTCTTGTATGTTTGAACTTCCCGAATTTCCACTTCCCAGGATTTTCCCTTTTGGCGCAATTCTGTTCAATTTCTTATTTTTACTGGTTGCTATCCCTATAGAATCCTTCATTTTAAATTCAAGATTAAAATTTGATAGAAAAAGCAGTGTTTTCTATGCCATTGCAATCAATCTTTTTTCTAATGTCATTGGTTGGGTCGTATTCTTCTTTTCTGAGCCAGTACTACCGATACGGGTAAAATCAGAACTTATTAACTACATTTTCTTCGATCGCTTGCAATCAGCTAATGTCCAATCTTTGATTGTCTTAACAGCGTTTATTATTTTCTTTGGGACTTTCTTAGTCAAATATATTTTGTTAAGAGTTTTACTTTTGTCACTAGCAGAATTTGGAAAAGCTCCACCAGCAGAACCTACTCCAGACAAAAATTTGCGTCGTGTCTATAAACATAAATTGCAGAATACAAGTGTAGTCACTAGTATACTCATAGCAAACGCACTCAGCTACAGTTTTATAGTTGCTGTTTTATTTATTCGTTCATTCGATCTCTAAGGAAATAGGGGAGGAAAAAAAGTATGCAGATAGTTAGAGATTTATTTGGTGTATTCAATGTTGTTGGAGATATTTATGAACGAATAAAGAAAATAGTCATTCCGCCAAAAGCATATTCCTGGCAGACATTAATCTATCTGAGTATTTTTTCTTGGTTCATGTCATCCATGTGTACAGGCTTTGTAAAAGATGCTATTGCCTTTTGTGGCTGGATATTTTTAATTCTGGGGACTGCTTGGTATACAACGGATAGCCCAATACTTATTCCTGGAACTAATATGCCCGTGGGGGCTGTGATAACCGGGTTTTTAGTCAGCGTTTTTGCTTTCGGTCATGACGAAACTATATTGACAACTAGAACAATAGTGCTTTGGCCGACAATTTCAGCCATCATTACTGCAATCCCAGAATTTTTCGAAGGAACTGGTACAGAAGCCAAAACTCTGATTCCCAAAATAGAAGACCGCCAAAAGATGATAATTTTACTTGGTAGCTGTGCGGTCATCAGTTGCTGGTTGCAATTTTACTTTGTGGCAGAAAACTGGTTGAATGAGTACCCCAGTTTAGAGGTAGATACTTATCAAGGCAGTGCTTTTGTAAGTAGAATCGAACCCCCAGATAGAATTCCGAGAAATGGCGTTGTTATTTTAGATAAGCTTGCACCTCAAATAGAACAGCAATTAAACGAACAACCTTGGTCTCAGGTAGAACAATGGCTTCTAAATTCCAGACAGAACGTGAGTAGACTCGGTAGACAAGTCATTGAAACCAACTTGGCACAATATGACGAGAAAGCTTTATGGGTTGTGGAACCGCGTGTAACAAATCTCAAGTCAGGCTACAAACTCGACTTACTTAGTATTTGGATGGGACCTAGTTCCACCTCTCGTGGGTATTATCTAACAAAGACCTGTCAAATAGAACCCGTAGCAAAAATCGGGAACACTAGAAGCAGAGTTGCTAATAACCCTGATGAAAAAAATACGTTGGCAGAAGTGAATTGTGAAGGCAAAACATCATTCTTTGCAGATTCACCTCCACCTCAAGAGTAACGAAGGGTTAGTGGTTAGTGGTTAGTTGTTAGTTGTTAGTTGTTAGTTGGTGGTTAGTTGTTAGTGGTTAGTTGTTAGTTGTTAGTTGTTAGTTGCTACTAACCACCAACCACCAACTACTAACCACTAACCACCAACTACTAACCACTAACCACTAACCACCAACCACCAACTACTAACCACTAACCACCAACCACTAACCACTAACCACTAACTAAATTTTTATGAATTTTAATAGAGTTTCCGTACTAGCAACTAATGTATTTCGAGAAGTAGTGCGCGATCGCATTCTTTATATTGTGTGCTTCTATACTATAGTACTGGGAATTGCCATCCGTCTACTGCCTGATTTTGCCGCAGCCACAGAGGACAAAATGTTTTTGGACTTTGGTTTGGCGGCGATGAGCGTCCTTGGTCTGATTGTTGCCATATTTGTTGGTACGGGATTGATTAACAAAGAAATTGAAAAACGCACTGTTTTAGTACTAATTGCCAAGCCTGTCAGCCGAAGTGAATTTATTACGGGGAAATATTTAGGCTTGCTTATGGTGCTAGCCGTATTGATTGCTGCCATGACAGTGATTTACTTTATATTTTTACAAATGGGTAATATTTCCTATCCAATGGTCAGCGTTCTTGTAAGTACCATTTTTCTATTTTTTCAGTTATCCTTAATGGCAGCGATCGCAGTTACCCTAGGTGTGTTTACTAGTTCTATTCTGGCGACAGCATTAACATTTGCAGTATACTTAGCAGGTAATATTACTCAAGATTTGCTGCAACTTGGTCGCTTGAGTCAGAACCCTGGTATAGAACGCATAACACAAGCTTTATATTTGGTGTTACCAGATTTATCTCGATTAGATTTGAAAAATGATGCTGTTTATGGATTTGGAGCGCTACCCGATCCAATAACGCTATTACTAAATGCTGGATACGGGTTGCTTTACAGCATTATGCTGTTACTAATAGCTATTTTTAGCTTTTCACAAAGGGAGTTTTGATCGGTGAGCAGTGAGCAGTGACCTGTAACCAGTAAATAGAGAAGGAGGGGGAACGAATTCTACCTTGTCCCCCTTGTCTACCTTGTCACGTACTCCTCTTGCCCCTGAAACTTTGCACCCCGATATTAAAATAAACTAAAAGAATAAATGTGGGTAATGAATTGTACCATCAGGCATAATAGTACCGTGTAGCTTTGCACTTGTGAGATTTGTTTCCCAAAGATTAGCCTCACTTAAATTTGCCTCTATTAAATTTGCCCACGTAAGGTCTGCACCCGTTAAATTGGCTTGATTTAAATTTGCTTCTAGCAAAATTGCCCCTGAAAGATTTGCCCCTGAAAGATTTGCCCTAACCATATTGGCTTCGATCAGTGATGCTTCAATTAATCGAGCTTCACTTAAGTCGGCTTCACTTAAATCTGCATCACACAAAGACGCTGACCACAGGTTACTGCGACATAATTTTACTCTCCATAAGAAAGCCCCACACAAATTTGCTTGCTGCAAATTTGCATCGCTTAAATTAGCTTCGCATAAAGAAGCTTCGTATAGATAAGCATCTTGCAAGTTTGCTTCCTGCAAATTTGCACCACTTAAATTTGCACCAGTGAGGATTGCCCCACTGAGGTTTGCACCACGTAAATCAGTTCCTATCAAGTGAATTCCACTCAAATCAACTGCTCTTAAGTCAATTCCACTTAAGTTACATCCACTCAAGTCCCTTCGATGAAAACACGTATCCGTAATTTGTCTGAGAATAAATTCCTGTTTTTCAGCAAAGTTTCTCATGGTATGACCTCTGGGTGTGTAAATATCTCCACAGGAGACACTTAATTATTAATTACTGCATCTCTGAGATTACACCGCAAACGGAGACAAGCTGGGTATAGAATCTAAAAAAATTGGAGAAAATTTCGGGAAAATTTCGGGAAGACCTTAAAATAGGTAAGTTATCTCTTTTTTATGTCAAAATATCCTGATAAAGGTTACAAAAACTTGATAAGTAAGTCGTCGCAAATTAAAGTTAACTAGTCGGGGCTGTCATTGGTCAAGTGTCAAGTGTCATTAGATTAATGACACTTGACCAATGACAAATGACCAATGACAAATGACCAATGACAAATGACCAATGACAAATGACCAATGACAAATGACCAATGACAAATAACCAATGACAAATAACAGTTACGAAACCTGCTTCATCCGATATCCCAATCCGTGAATTGTCTCAATAAAATCGTCCGGGGCTGCAACAGATCTTAGTTTCTGACGTAAAGCTTTGATGTGCGCTTTGACTGTATCTTCTTCTGGAGGATTTTCACTGTTCCATAGATTTTCCAAAATGACCGCACGGCTGAGAACTCTACGTCCGTTCCTGAGTAACAGTTCTAGAAGACTAAATTCTTTGGGTGTTAACTGTAAAGGGGCATTCAAATATGTCACTTCGTAGGTACTGGGATTGAGATGCAAACTACCCCAAACTAGAGTGGGTGTAGGGGCAAAACTTCCGCGTCGTAATAAAGCACGAATGCGGGCTAATAATTCTTGCAAATCGAAGGGTTTGACAACGTAGTCATCCGCACCAGCATCTAAACCGTTGATTTTATCGGTTCTGGTATCACAGGCTGTGAGCATGAGTATTGGCAAATTATAACCATGATGCCGCAAGCGCTGACAGAGACTAATACCGTCTAGTACGGGAAGCATAATATCCAGCAAAATGAGGTCGTAAGCTATAATCTTTACCTGTTTCCAAGCAGACTCCCCATCTTTCACTAAATCCACGACATAAAGCTGATCTGTTAACGCTTCACATAAGGCTTCTGCTAAACGCCCATTATCTTCAACAAGCAAAATTCGCATATCCACTACAAAGAAATCTTGAAAAAATCCTAATTCAAAAATCAGAAAGTGCTATCAATCATCATATAAATTTTAGAGAGAGATTGCAGTGTTGCACATGAAGTGGTTTTTAGAAAGAAAAATTTTGACTGGTGGGTTTGCCCTCGCAGTGGTGATTCTCGCTGTTGTAAATACTATTTCGTATCAAAACAATACAAAAATTTTTACTAGTCAAAAACAAGTCGAGGCTTCCTACGAGGTTTTACAAAAAGTTAGAGATATATTAACTACACTGCGAGATGCGGAAAGAGCAAGACGTGGTTATATTATTACAGGCAAAGAATCTTATTTAGAAACTTACGATACTGCTATTCAAAGTATTAATACTGAATTAATCGAAGCTCAAAATGCAACCAACAATAATCAAAATCAACGTCAAAAACTTAATCTGATTGAACCCTTAATAACTGAAAGAGTTAATTTAATTAAGACTTCAATTAAATTATACAAACAAAATAAATCCGATACAAAGACTCAAATAGCTTTGACAGATAAAGGGCTGATGCTCCATGATGAAATTTGGCTGATTATTACTCAGATAGAAAACGAAGAGCAACTACTATTACAGCAACGGAGAGCAGAATCAGAACAACGTTTTCAATTTACAACTTTAATAACGATCGCAGGTTCCTGCTTTAGCTTTAGTCTATTGTATGCCGTCTATTCACTCCTTCAGGAGCAAATTACCAAACGACAGCAGTTAGAACATGTTTTAAGAGAAAGCAAAAAACGATACCGGAAATTATTTGAAGTCAATCCCCATCCTTTATGGGTATACGATCTAGAAACTTTAAAGTTTTTAGCGGTCAATGAAGTTGCTGTTAAGCAGTATGGTTATTCTCAAGCTGACTTCTTATCCATGACGGTTAAGAATATTTTGCCACCAGAAGATGTATCTAGTGTTATGAAGAGAATCGAGCAACTCTCTTCAACAATAAAGCAAACGGCGATCGAGAGGCATAAAAAGCAAGATAATACGTTGATTGATGTTGAAGTCATCTCTCACGAACTGATTTTTAGAGGAAGACGTGCAAGGTTAGTACTAGCACGGGATATCACTATAGAAAAACAAGCAAGGGAAGCAGAAGAAATACGGCGGAATTTAGAAAAAGAACTAGAATTACAGGAATTAAAGACTCGCTTTTTTTCAATGGTGTCTCATGAATTTCGCACTCCCTTAAGCACTATTTTGATTTCAACTCAAGTTTTAGAAAATTCTCAAGAATGGTCGGAAGAGAAAAAGCGGAAAAATTTGCAACGCATTCAATCTTCTGCAAAAACTATGAAACAACTTTTAACAGATATTCTTACTCTAACAAGAGCCGAAGCAGGAAAATTAGAGTTTAAACCTCATTCTCTAAATTTAGAGGATTTTTGTTACTCAATAGTTGAAGACATTCAGTTTAGTACGGGAACCCAACAAGATATCATTTTTATTCATCAATGTTTGGAAAAAATAGCTTGTATGGATGAAAAAATTCTCCGTTCAATTATCACCAATCTACTTGATAATGCTATTAAATACTCACCTCAAAATAGTAAAATATACTTCACTTTGACAAAGGATACCGAAAGAGCAATTTTTCAAATTAAAGACCAAGGAATTGGAATTGGTCAAGAAGATAGAAAACAATTATACCAAGCTTTTCAAAGAGGTCAAAATGTGGGTGATGTACCGGGAACGGGATTGGGGTTAGCAGTTGTGAAAAAATGTGTGGAATTACATAGTGGTAGTATCAATGTGGAAAGTCAACTAGAAGTTGGTACAACTTTTACTGTTTCACTCCCCTGGGAATTTAGACCTTAATCCTTGCTTCCGCAATACTTCATTAACCCAAGCAGCATCAGTTTGCGATAAAGCAGGTGTTGGTTCGCGATTGTAATCTAGTCTGAGATCGTACCCGCCTTGCTCGTAAATTTCATGCACTAGTTTTTGTAAATCAACCAAGGGTTCTGCATTTTCGGAACGCAAAGGCAAAGAAAACGGAGGAATCCTATCTCGTAGATTAAACGCATAGAGTTCAGCTTTTGGACGGGTATCGCTCCTGTTATCCCAAAGCCGGGAATCCAACGTTTCTGATTGGCATGGTCTAAACCATAGTAAAGGTAACTAGCTAGTAGAAACAGCCCTGCTACAAGATTTATTAACATTAAAGAGATGTAATTAATAAACATAATCTATCTTTTGAGAGTGTTTAATTTGTATTAAAATGTGTAATTGGGCTTTATGAAAATCTTCACTTGGGAATATATTTTATGTTACTCCCTTCGGTGCTAGAAGAATACTTAATTTAATGAACCGCACCAGGCGCAGAGGACACAGAGGAAAGAGGAGAAGAAGATCGGTAATCTTATGGCGGAAAGGGGGTAAGAAATCTGAGGGGATTGAATTTACTGAACTGACAAGATGTATTTGATACTCAATAGGTTTGAGAGATACAACGGTTTGAGGTACACTTAGCAATACTGGTAATGGTGGACAAGAGGGAGCGGATGTATCCAAAACTAAGCAGCACAGCAATTGTTAAGTTTAATTGCTGGAATAGATAACGCTTATCTGGAATAATAGTTTGTACATTTTCAGCAATGAACAAGAAGTTAGCAACAACATTCTCAATTGACTCTAGCTCTTAGATTTAACTAATTTGATTAAAAATATGAACTTAACTGGTCAGCAACGTAAAAGATTAAGAGATGCTTTAATCAGTGCTTTTCCCGATCGCTCGTCACTAGAACAATTGTTAGATTTCGAGCTAAACAAAAAACTCAATCAAATTACTCAAGATACTAATTTACAAACCGTTGTCTTCCAATTGATACAAAGAGCGGAAGCTGAGGGATGGGTTGTTGACTTAATTCGGGCTGCACGCAAAGAAAACCCTGGGAATTCAGAATTGCAAGCTATTGCCCGAGAATTACTGTCACCAGAACCTCACACTGTTCCCGAAGAAAAGCCAAAGGCTCCTGTTTCTTTGCCAGAACCAAGTACTGAGCAGCAGAAAATTTTGATTTTGGCAGCAAATCCGAAAGGTACTAGTCAGTTACGTCTGGACGAGGAAGTACGTGAAATCGAACAAGGTTTACAAAGGGCAAGGCAACGCGAGCGATTTGAAATCAAGTCAGAGTTAGCAGTACGTCCTAGAGATATCCATCGCTCTATTTTGGATTTTAAACCAAATATCGTTCATTTCTCCGGTCATGGAGCAGGACAAGATGGTCTGATTTTTGAGGATGAGTCAGGACAGGCAAAACTGGTAGATGCTTTGGCTCTCGCTAGACTGTTTAAGCTATTTGCCAACCGCGTTAAATGTGTAGTCCTTAATGCTTGTTATTCCGAGATTCAGGCTAAGGCAATAGCGCAACATATTGATTATGTTATTGGAATGAGCCCAGCAGTTGGGGATAAAGTAGCTATTGAGTTTGCGGTTGGTTTTTATGATGCTTTGGGTGCTGGAGAATCCATTGAATTTGCTCATGAACTTGGTTGTACGCTAATTCAGATACAAGGGTTTGCAGAGGAACTGACTCCTAAGCTGTTGGATAAAAAACAGATTGTAGATTCCCCTAGTGCTAATGAACAGGATTTTAACCCACAGACAAATGAAGTTACTGAAACTCGAAGTACCATTGTAACGGAAGGTTTAGATGATGACCTTAGCTCTGAAAAAGGTATAGACTACAATAAACTCCGAGATTTCTTGAAAGAAGGACAGTGGAAACAAGCAGATGAAGAAACTCTTGCTGTCATGCTTAAAGCATCTGGTGGAGAAGAAGGCTGGCTAAATGTTGAGTTTATCGAAAACTTTCCCTGCACAGACTTACGCATTGTTGACCAACTTTGGGTAAAATATAGCGATCGCCGCTTTGGCTTTAGCGTGCAAAAGCTCATCTGGGAAAGCGTTGGTCAAGATTACGAGAAGTTTGGCGATCGCATAGGATGGAGAAATAAGGAAAAGTGGCTAGAAGATATTTCACTCTTAACTTTTGACCTTAAAGCACCCTCTGGACATCTCCCGTGCAGTGCTGTATGGAGTCTCGCACGTACCAGGAGTATTACGGAGCGTGCATGGAAGTCTTTCTTCTCTCGCGTCGAGAAGTGTAGATTGTAAATATAGCAATCCTATTTGAGATCCAAACAAGGGAGACAAGGAAGACAATGAGGACAAGGAGGACAAGGAGGACAAGGAAGACAAGGAAGAGGTGTTTGTAAATCATTTAGGACTGCTATATAATTTATCATTAGGTGTGTTTGACTTGTATTTAAATATATAGTTGAGATTTGTTGAAATCTGCACTTGGAGATATATTTCTTATACTCTGCTAGATATTGCTTCTAAAGTTGGTTTTGGGTTTCTATCTTTAAATACCTTAAGTACTCTGGAACAGACAAGAGAATCGGTAAGAGAAATGGTTAGTAGATAGTGGTTAGTAGTTAGTGGTTAGTAGTCTAATAACAACTAACAACTAACAACTAACAACTAACAACTAACTTCATGTAAGATAATGTAGAGCAAATTAGCCGCTCTGCAGGTTTTATGAGTCAAAATTCTATAACCGACACACTAGATGTTAGCTTGATTTCTCCAAACATTTCCAGTTACAAATCAATAGATAGTACTTTAAAACTGGGAATTATGGCTTCGGGAAATGGCAGTAATTTTGAAGCCATTGCTCAAGCAATTGACGATGGGCGCTTATCTGCTAAAATTCAAGTCTTAATTTATAACAATCCCGATGCTTATGCTGCAGTACGAGCAGTAAAGAGGGGCGTACCTGCAGTACTTCTCAATCACCGCGACTACAAACGCCGTCAAGATTTAGATGGGCAAATCGTGCAAACTTTGCAGCAATATGGTGTGGAATGGGTGGTTATGGCAGGTTGGATGCGACTGGCAACTTCTGTTTTAATAGATGCTTTCCCCAATAGAATTCTTAATATTCATCCCAGCTTGTTGCCTAGTTTTAAGGGAGCGCGTGCTGTTGAAGCCGCACTTGCGGCTGGAGTGAAGATTGCTGGTTGTACAGTGCATCTCATTTGTTTAGAAATGGATAGCGGTCCCATTATAATGCAAGCTGCTGTACCCGTGTTGCCCGGTGATACACCAGAAACTCTTCACGCTAGGATTCAAGTACAAGAGCATCGCATTTTACCAGATGCGATCGCTCTTGCTGCACTCTCTCACTAAAATTCTGAGGCATGAAGCCCCGTCACTTTAGTGCGGGGTGCTGACAAATCTATGTTCCTATCCTAGAGGGCCGCAGATGTTGTGTTCTGCTATACCTTGAGTGCCGATTGTCCAACCTTCCATAACAAGCTAGAAATCATGTTGGTAATCACATGAGCAATAATTGGCACCAGTAAATTACCAGTCAAAAGGGCGCTGTATCCTAGTAACAATCCGACAACAGTTGCCCAAACTACGTAAGGCCATTGTTGAGGACCACTGAGGTGTAAGACACCAAAGCATAGGCTAGATATGATGACAGCTAAATGATTGAATCCTAAGGCTGGTACCATAACACCGCGAAATAACAATTCTTCACTCAAACCAGGTAGTAGCCCCAGCCAAATGATGTCTGGCAAAGCTAGGGGCTTCAATACCATTTCTAAGTAATAGTTTGCACTTCTGCGGTAGGGAGTCCAAAGGCGATAGACTACGCCACTTAAAGTGGTGATAGATAGACCCAAAAAAAGTCCTAGCATTAATTCCGTTTGTTGCCAACGCCAGGACATTAAAGTAATATTGCCAAAGCGCAACCACAGTTTAGCGACTATCCACAAAATAACTGCAGTTACTCCCATCGCCACCAACACTTGGGTGCGTGTCAGGTATGGAATTTCTGGCTCGTGCTTGTGCTGTTGTGCCACGGGAGTCTCCTCAAGGAGGGAAATGAAAAAAACTATGAATGCTTATTTATGTTAGTCTTGAACGCTTAACAATTCATCATTTATATTTCATATTGTAATAATCGCAATCGGGATATTTCAGAATTGAGGGTGGATGGATCGATCCCCGCTTGGTGCGCGACCAATACACCTATTGCCTCTAAATATGAATTTACCTGTATTGATTTGATCCCCAGGGGTTGGGGTCGTACTTGTATCTGAGTTTGATTTTCTTCCACTGTGACGATTTGGCATCGCCGACTGCTGCTTAAACTGAGTAAAGCGCTACTACCACAGGCTGTTGCGGGTACAATTGCCGCATCGACTTGATTAACCCATATATCTTCTGTTTTGGCTCCTGTTTTGGCTCCACTCTTGAAATTTATTGTGGTATCAGATTCGGTCAATTGGTGACTTTCCGCAACTAGAAATTGGGGTGCGCGGCTCAAACCAACAAGCACGCAGGTTAAGAAAGTATAACCCAATTCTTCAGCAGCAGAACGGGGAGATAAATTGGCATCGAGGGGAGGAGGTAAAAAAGCGGGGGCATGGGCGCAAGGGATCTGAAAAGTTCTGACGATTAAATGACTGATGACTGCTTCTGCACCTGCTATGGGATCGACGCCTTGCCCTTGGCGGTACTTTTGCTCGATTTCCCGATCTATGTTATCTGGAAAACGCGCAACCACTGCGATCGCTTCTGCCCCTGCTTTTTCAATTAAGACGGATGCTGCTCGTAACAAGCTATCTGGGTTACCGATTGTTCCCCAACTTGCACCCGATGCTGATGTCTGTAATTGTACTTCTAAGGGGGCATCAGTTATGACATAATCTGTCAAAGATAACCCCAGTGTAGCTCTTGCTGCATCTGCTGCTTGCAAGTGCCGCAACTGTAACTCTGGTTCAATTCCCTGGTCTAAAATCAAACCTATTCGATTCTGATACACCGGGCGCAGTCCCCACTCTCCAGCCGCAAATTTGTCAAGCCCGTAACCTTCTACGTAAAGAGCATTAGGTAAATTCCAGTACAGGTTCGCTCCATTGAGAACATTTGGGTGAGTAATTAAGCGATCGCAAACCCTAGCTACAGCTTTTGCAACTGGCAATGCATCTCCTGCATAGCCCCCAATGGATGCTCCAATGCCAGTCGGTACAATTAAAATCGATGTATATGAATTCACGATAGTTGTTAGTTGTTAGTTGTTAGTAGGGAGTGCATTGCCTTGCGCCCGTAGAGTAGTTAGTTGTTAGCAGTTAACCACCAACCACTAACCAATAACCACTAACTACTAACCACTAGTTACAACAGCTTCAACAGAGCAAGTTTGCTTTTTTACATCTACCGAGGTGATAGCCCAACGGAGAGGTTCTCCCTGTTTTTTGAGTTCTGCTTCAATAGCTTTTTGCAGTTCGGTGGGAGTTTCTTGTAAGTCAATTTCTGCAGTGATAAAATGAGCTGTCATCGTATTATTCCTAACTGATGTACGGAGGGGATATTCACGTCTGTCCGAAGATGCAGACGCGTAATACCACATTTTTTAATTATTTACCAAATTGCAACTGATATACTGTGTCCTCTTTCTCAGTTTCAATTTTCAAATCAGAGCGAGGATAGGCGACACAAAGCAATACATAGCCCTGTTTTTGAAGATCTGGACTAACGCCCATGCCATCAGTTTGATCCACAGTTCCGGAAATAATTTGGGCAGCACAAGTCGTGCAAACTCCAGCATGACAGGAACTCGGTAAGTCTAAACCAGCAGCATCAGCGACTGATAGGATGGTTTCATTGTCGGCAACTTGCAAAGTATGAGTTTTGCCTTGGTGGAGAATTTCAACTGTGTGTGTTGTGGGCATAAATAATTATCGGTGCTGTGGCAATAGACAAGTCAAATATTTTATCCTATGAATAGGCAAAAACCCAATTAAGAAAAGCAAACAAAAGAGTTATCTTAAAAGAGCTTGACTAAGAAACGCACTATCCAGTGATAATTATAAGTCCTTTTAAGAGGGGTTAGGGTAATGGGGTTAGGGACTAGAGAATTCCGCCTGACCCCAGACTCCTGACCCCTAACCCGTGTAGTTGAATATCTGGAGAGCAGAATGTTAGAATCATACCGCAGACACGTTACAGAAAGAGCAGCCCTCGGAATCCCCCCCTTACCATTAGATGCAAAACAAACATCTGAACTGTGTGAATTACTGAAAAATCCTCCTGCGGGTGAAGAAGATACATTACTGCATTTGCTGCGCGATCGCGTTTCTCCTGGAGTCGATCCTGCAGCGTATGTCAAGGCAGGTTTTCTCACAGCTATTGCGAAAAAGGAAGTCAGTAGCCCCTTAATTTCACCTATTGCTGCAGTGCAATGGTTGGGTACGATGGTAGGTGGTTACAACGTCCAAGCGTTAATTGAACTGTTGCAAACTCCAAGCACATCCCTATCGGATTCTTCTGAAACACCCCTAATGATGAAAGGGCAAGGGAAGGAACCGATAGCCGCTTATGCAGCAGAGGCATTGAGCAAAACCCTTTTGGTGTATGATGCCTTCCACGATATTCTAGAATTATCCAAAACCAATCCTTTTGCCAAACAGGTGATTGACTCTTGGGCAGAAGCCGAATGGTTTACATCTCGTCCGACATTACCTGAATTCATCAATGTGACTGTCTTCAAAGTACCGGGTGAGACAAATACTGATGACTTATCTCCTGCAACTCAGGCTACCACACGTCCCGATATTCCCCTACACGCCTTGGCAATGTTGGAAAGTAGAATTCCTGGAGCGCTGCAAACCATTGCTGAATTAAAGAAAAAAGGTTTTCCTATTGCTTATGTCGGGGACGTGGTAGGGACTGGTTCCTCGCGGAAGTCCGCAATTAACTCCGTACTGTGGCACATCGGGCATGATATTCCTTACGTACCTAACAAGCGATCGGGCGGGTATATTTTAGGTGGTACCATCGCGCCCATATTCTTTAACACTGCAGAAGATGCTGGTGCTTTACCCATCCAGTGTGATGTCACAAAGATGGAAACCGGGATGGTGATGACTATCTACCCCCATAGAGGAGAAATCACCAACGAAGACGGCGAAGTTATTTCCACCTTCACCCTCAAACCCGACACAATTCTTGATGAAGTCCGTGCTGGTGGACGCATACCCCTACTGATCGGACGTACCCTCACCGACAAAACCAGACTTGCTCTTGGTTTAGAACCCAGCACCATCTTTACCCGTCCCAAGCACCCTGCTGACACGGGTAAAGGCTATACCTTAGCACAAAAAATGGTAGGTAAAGCTTGCGGTTTACCTGGAGTTCGTCCCGGTACATCTTGCGAACCCCTTGTTACAACTGTTGGTTCTCAGGATACTACAGGACCGATGACTCGCGATGAATTAAAAGAACTTGCTTGTCTCGGTTTCTCTGCTGACTTGACGCTCCAGAGTTTCTGTCATACAGCAGCTTATCCCAAACCAGTTGATATCAAAACTCAAAAGGAACTGCCCGACTTCTTCGCCTCGCGTGGGGGTGTCGCTTTACATCCCGGCGATGGTATCATTCACTCTTGGTTAAACCGGATGCTGTTACCAGATACTGTAGGAACTGGTGGGGACTCCCACACTCGCTTCCCCTTGGGTATTTCCTTCCCTGCTGGTTCTGGATTGGTAGCCTTTGCTGCAGCATTGGGTGTGATGCCTTTAGATATGCCAGAATCCGTATTGGTACGGTTTAAAGGAGAGTTACAACCTGGTATTACTCTCAGGGATATAGTGAATGCCATTCCCTACGTAGCCATTCAGAAAGGTTTGCTCACAGTAGAGAAGAAGAACAAGAAAAATGTCTTTGCTGGGCGAATTCTTGAGATGGAACGCTTGCCAGATTTGAAGGTTGAGCAAGCATTTGAACTGACTGATGCTAGTGCCGAGCGTTCTTGTGCGGGTTGTACAATCAAATTGAGTGTGGAGACAATTTCAGAATATCTGCGTTCCAACGTAGCTCTGTTAAAGAACATGGTAGCACGGGGTTATCAAGATGCCCGTACTCTCATGCGGCGAGTTGCCAAGATGGAAGAGTGGTTGGCAAACCCGGTACTGTTACAAGCGGATGTGGATGCAGAATACGCGGAAATTATCGAAATTGATTTGAACGAAATCAAAGAACCCATTGTAGCTGCGCCCAACGACCCCGATAATGTAAAATTATTATCGGAAGTGGCTAATGACCCAGTACAAGAAGTGTTTCTTGGTTCTTGTATGACGAATATCGGTCATTATCGTGCCATGGCTAAGGTGTTGGATGGTGCAGGTGCAGTGAAAACTCGCCTGTGGGTTTCTCCACCGACTCGCATGGACGAACACCAACTGAAAGAAGAAGGTGTTTACGGTATTTTTGGTGCTGCAGGTGCGCGGACAGAAATGCCCGGTTGCAGTTTGTGCATGGGTAATCAGGCGCGAGTTGCGGATGGTGTAACGGTGTTTTCTACTTCTACCCGTAACTTCAATAACCGCATGGGTAAAGATGCACGAGTTTATCTCGGTTCTGCGGAATTAGCTGCAGTTTGTGCGCTGTTGGGAAGGATTCCGACGGTGCAGGAATATTTGGATATTGTGGCAAGTAAGATTCATCCTTTTGCTGATGATTTGTATCGGTATTTGAATTTCGATCAAATTGCTGGTTTTGAGGATGAAGGACGGGTGATTCCGTTGGAAGATATGCCTAGAATTGAGGATATTTTGGGTATGCCTACTGCAGGGAAGAAGTAGTTTTTGTAGGGTGGGCAATGCCCACCATAAAAACACAAAGAAAGAAGAAAAGAAGGTTCAGTAATTTATGGTAGGAAAGAAGTTGGAAAAAAAGGTTACAGTTGTACTATAGCAATTCCTAGTTTCGTAAGGTATGCAGAAGAAATAACTAACCGCAGACGAACGCGGATGGACGCAGATAAATTGGGGTTTCAGCACACTAGGAAACGCTATAAACTTACTAAAGTCAAACAATGAAAGCAGATAAATATCTTTTCGCTAAAGAATTAATCACCGACACTGAAGGAAACATTCAGAAAGTGGTCATTGATTTTAATGACAACCAACGTTTGTTGGAAGCCATTGAAGATGAAGGACTAATTTTTGCGATGAAGGCAGTCCAAGCCGAAACACCTCTTAGCCTCAGTGAATCACTCGCAGAACTTGAAAAAGAGTGAATACCCAATACCTTCCTAGTTTTTTGAAAGACTTCAAAGCTGTCAAAAGTAGACCTATTTTGAATCCATTTGAATAGTTCATTTGTTCGCAGTGAAAATGCTGGTAATGCCCACGCAACAATACTTACAATTCTTTATAAAAGAGTTAGGATTCCTAGGATACTGATGTTGAGCACAGCCTAAATATGAGTTTTTTTAAATATTGCAATGTTGTCTATAATTGTATAGGGAAACACATACATATATAAATTAAGTAATGAAAGCATCAGAAACAACTCTTCGCAACTTGCTAGAAGGAGGCAAACAATTTCAAATTCCTCTTTTCCAGAGACCATATTCATGGAAAGAGGATAATTGGGAGATTTTATGGAATGACTTAATAAGTATTTATACTGATGAAGTCAAAGGCTCTTATTTTTTGGGTCCTATAGTTACACAAGCAGAATTAGGAACAGCTGAGGGGATTACTCCCTTCGTAGTCATAGATGGGCAGCAACGTCTCACCACCTTGAGCATTCTCTTAGCAGTACTACGGAATCATCTTAAAAAATCTGATAAACAAATGTCAGAACAGATACATGAATTTTACTTGATTAACAAGTATCAGAAGAGTGATGATTTCTATAAAGTATTGCCTACTCAAGGCGATCGCGATGCTTATAAGAGCATAATTGATGGTAAAGCAACAAAAGGGAAAACTAAAGAATCATCGCCAGGACAAATCTATGAAGCCTATAAATTTTTTGATAAGCATCTCAAGCAACCTATCCTTGATGATGTTCTTCTTGACTTAAGCAAGTTGAAAACGATTATACTAGAGTGTTTAGTCTTAGTTAATATTACTTCTGGTGCTGACGACAACCCCTATCTTATTTTTGAAAGCTTAAATAATAAGGGTGAAGAACTCACTCAGGCAGACTTAGTGCGTAACTATATTTTTATGAAGTTGCCACCAGCAGAGCGAGATGAAGTTTATAACAGTGAATGGGCTACTCTTCAAGACAGATTTAAGGTAAAGTCTGGCGATAAGCCTTATGCAGAAGAACTGACAAATGCTTTTTGGTTTTATCTCAGAAAAGATGGTGAAGCCGTTAATCAAAAAGAAGTTTACAGAGGAGTAAAAAAACGATTTGATAAGTTAAAAAATGAAGAGAGCGTCAAAGCAGAATTACGAAATATTGTAAAGTTTGCTGATTACTATAAGCGGCTAAATTTTGAAGAAGAAGAGACCAACCCTAAGCTAAGGCATTGGTTCCAGAGATTGAAAAGGTTAAATTTTACAACTTGTCATATATTTCTTCTCAATATTTACCATGATTATGAAGAAGAACACTTATCAATTGACGAGTTTGAAGCAATATTAAGATATTTGGAATCCTATTTTGTCCGGCGCTTGTTTGCGGGAGTTTCTACAAAAAGCTTAGGAACAGTTTTTAACAACTTGTATAAAGAAGTAGAACAAGAAAATCCCAATCGTCTAGTTGATGGTTTATGTAAAGTTTTGAAGAAATATGACAAGAGTAAAGTTTGGCCTGACGATGATGCCTTTCGTAAAGGAATTATTGAGAGTAATTTATACACTAAAAGCTTGAGCGATCGAGCTAAACTTATTCTAGAAAGTTTAGAGGCATTTCTTACCAAGGAAAGGGTCGATCCAAGTGGGTTAACAGTCGAACACATTATGCCCCAAACATTACCGAAAGAGTGGAAAACAATGTTAGGGACAAACCATGCTTCTATTCATAAAAAGTGGCTGCACACTCTGGGTAATCTCACATTAACAGGATATAACCCTGAACTGTCTAACAAACCTTTTGAAGAAAAGTTAGTTCTCTTGAGCAACAGTAATGTAACCTTGAATCATTATTTTCAAAAAACAAAAGTTGATACATGGAATGAAGAGGCAATCAAAACTCGTGCTAAATATTTAGCAGACATCGCTATTAAAGTCTGGCCTAGGTAAGAAAAGTTAAGAGTTGTAGGTTGCGTGACCAACAGCCTAAAAACATATGGATAATATTGTATGGAGACTAAGATTCAATTAATCAAGAATGTTTGAGTAATGGAAAATTATGGAATTTTACACAGCGGTACTTAGACAAAATGCGGGTTACTGGGTGGCTTTATGCCTAGAAAATGGACTGGTGGGACAAGGCAATACTCAACAAGATGCGATCGCTAAGTTAAAAGATGCTATTGATTCTTTTGAATCTGTTTATGAGAGTGATAAAAATATTTACAAAGCTTCTATATCTATAGAAGAACTTCATGAGTTTTTAATGATAGAGGGCAAAGAGCAAAATTCAGATTTTTATGAATTAAGAAAAGTTTATGCCTAGAAATGTTCCAGCCCTCAAACCACGAGAATTAATCAAAATTTTAGAAGAAGGAGGTTGTTTCTTTTTAAGACAAGGGAAAGGTGATCATTGTCTATTTACGCGTGAGATTGAAGGTCAAAGGAGAGTTGTTCCAATAGATATGGGGGCAAGAGAGATGTCTCCTGCCTATGTTTTAAGAATTTTTAGGCAGTTTGGTTTTACAGATGAAGAAATTGAAAATCTTTTAAAGTAAAAGTTGTCTTTTAACAGCTATTAGGTATTATGAAGTCTCTACAAAACTATACTATTGTTATCTGTCCTGATGATAATGGTACTGTTGTCACCTATCTCCCAGCAATTCCTGGCTGTCATGCTTGGGGACAGACCCCAGATGAAGCTCGTGCTGAACTGGTTTGTGTTTTTGAAATGATTAAGGAAGAATACGAAGAACAAGGGCGTTCTCTCCCTAATGATGTCGAGCTGGTAATTGCCAATGCCAGAAGACAGCCAGCGAATTACAACGAGTTGCTCGGAAACTAGGGTTTGAAAAGGTGAGACATGTGCTCTGTTGGGAAGGATTGCAAAGCGCTGTATATTTAAAGTGACGGTGCCAGTATTTTTTGAGCGGTTGCATTGAGTTGCGGGAACGTAAGTGATACAACTGCTTGATTTCCAGTAAATACTGCTTGATTGTAAACTGAACCAGCTAGCGAACAGACTGTTACTTTGTCTTCTAACGGGTCAACAATCCAATATTCATTAACACCAAAGGCTGCGTACTCTAATTTTTTAGTATCGTAGTCCCGCTCAATAGATTCAGGAGAGACAACTTCAACAATAAGTGGTGGTGCCGTTTTCAGAACAGCCGATTTATTTTCAATGGAAGTAGCTTGTTGTTGAGTCATTACCAATACATCAGGTCGCCTAATTTGTGTGTTAGTCATGACCTCGACACCATTGGAACGTGGTTCTAATGTTAGTCCCAAACGTTCCTTTTCTAAAAAGAAGCGAACGACGAGAAAAGTGATAATTGCTTCATGTTTACCAGTACCAGGAGGCATTTCTATTAACACCCCGTTTTCCAGTTCGTAACGCTTGTCTGTACCGTCATTATAGGTTAGATACTCCTCAACAGTCATTTTTACAGGTGTTTGGGACACGGAAGCCTCCTAATATAGTTATGGATGCCTCTGAGAGGCGATGTCCCTATGATAAATAAACTATCTCGCTAGTATACAGTGCGATCGCTTAAAATTTTCAGGCAATATGATAGACGGAGAAAGAGAAATTAATGGGCAAAGAGTTTATTTTCAGTTGAAATTGTCTAAAAATCTGTTAGATACTTTATTTAGTAGTATCTCAGAGCGACCAATAATGGTATCAATGCTTGTGGTATGGATGCTGTTGCGGTAAACCTGGTGCATTCCAACGAAGTGCGAATTTATATAAAGGAGCCAGCGCTTTGGTTAGTTCTTTTCCACGTTCGGTAAGACCATAGGTAACTTGTGGGGGAATAGTTGGCTCATAGTGACTACGCAATGCTTCTTAATCTAACGGCACAGGAGCGGTTGGTTGATTTGGTAGCGCCATTAATGCAGCCCGGTGGGCGAATTCTTTTTGTAACCAGTCACCTAGCTCACTTCTATGGACAACAGCCAGTGTATAAGTTGTATGAACCTGTTGCAGCAAGTAAATATGCTGGTGAGCAGGCTCTCCGTAACCGCATTGCACAGCTTGCGGACAGAGGAATTAGTCTTGTAGTTGTCAGTGGTGATTTAATCGAAGGCACTATCACTCCCAAGCTAATGGAACGCTCCAACCGTGGACTTATTAATGAACGTTGCAAACAAGTTGGTTCATTACCAACCATTGAAGAATTTGCAAGGGCGATTGTTAATACTTGTGTAAATTCCAGTCTCGGCAGTGGTGCGACTGTGTTTGTTGGAAGCACTCAGGTGACAAATTCTGTGGAATCTGTAAATTGTTAGATTAGAGTAAAATTTAGATAAAAGAGGTAATTATGTCTGAGGATAATTTAGGTAGTAACCATAGCCAACAATCAATGGACTCGCTAGTACTTGAGATTGAAAAAATTCCTAGGGAATACTGGACAAACTTACTTCAGATAATTCGTTTATATGGTGAAAGTTTGACTAAAAAGCCAGCATCATCAGACGCTTGGGCTAAAGCTATGGATGAGATAAAAAACCCTGACCCAGTACTGAAAGCGGCACGACAGCAAGCTTTAAGCGAACTGCTGAGAAAATGGCAAGAAGAAGGAGACGAACAGGAACAAACTGAAACGGCGGAAGTTCTGCGTAAAGCACTAGAAGAACACCCTGTATCAATATAAACATTCCATGAGCAGAATAGTATTGCTAGATTCTGGTCCTTTAGGAATGGTGACAACTCCTAAAGCTATATCTCCTGTATATCAGGAGTGTAAACTGTGGTTTAATTCTCTTGGCTTGAGAGAATACACAGTAATGTTGCCTGAAATTGCTGATTATGAAGTTAGACGCGAATTGCTCCGGGTTAACAAACTAGCTGGTATCCAACGACTTGACGAACTCAAAGTTACTCTTGCATATCTTCCCATAACAACACAAGTGATGCTTTTAGCAGCTGAGTTATGGGCAGAGGCGCGACGTTCTGGAAAACCAACAGCAGATCCCAAGGCACTTGATGGAGATGTAATTTTAGCGGCTCAGGCAAGATTGGTGGCATCTGAAGGAAATGAAGTGATAATTGCTACAACTAATGTTAGCCATTTGTCTCAATTTGTTGATGCCCGTGAATGGCGATTAATTTAGTGAGAGATTAAGCTTTCATGTTTGATTTTTACTGCCTAAAAATATATGGATAATATGGTGTGGAGGCTCAAGTTTAATTAATCAAGAATGTGTGCTTGATAGAAAACTATGGAATCTTATACAACAGTACTTAGACAAAATGTAGGTTATTGGGTGGCTTTATGCCTAGAAAATGGATTTATGTGGCACGATCGCACCTAGAAGAAAATGCGATCGCACCACAGTTACCTAAGCAAGTGGAATTTCGTTATCAATTACACTCGCGATCGCCAACTCACTCTCAGAACCAATTCCTGTATTTAACTGTAATGGATTAGTATATAACTGCCCTAAAGAAAAACTATCCACTGAAGGTGAAATACCGCCTTGGTTCACAACATACCCTGGCTGAGAAGGGAAAACAGAGTTTGAGGAAACTGCGTGTGGCTGGAGAGTGTCAATCTCAAAGATAGTTGTAGAACCACTCACCTCATTTGCTACCACTAACAAAGGCTTCCCATTGGGGCTGTTGTTAGCAGAGACAAAAACTAATCCTTCGGGTCCGAGATCGCCAGCTGCTATGACTTGTTCTGTTGTGGGATCGGGATCTCCATCTTCATCAACGTCAAATTGAACGCTGAAGTCACGGGGGTTGATGTATTGAATAAAGTTGGGACTGGTTGGTTTGGAGATGTCATAAACCATAACACCACCAATCCGCTCTAGACCGATGAAAGCGTAAGTATTATCCCCTACAACTCCTGTAACAACTCCTTCTGGTTCCGGTCCTTTGTCATCGCTGCGGTTATCAAAGGTGCCGTTGCTGGTATTGTTGGAATTAAACTCTTGGGGGAAAAGTTGCGCTGCGATCTGCTCAAATTCATCTCCACTGTCGTAAACAAGTTTTCCCTGACTGTCCCAAATGGAGAAAGACCGACCCCCAAAGCTGTAGAGTTCGTCATAATCTCCATCGCCATCTGTATCCCCCAAAGTACTGGTAACGTACAAACGTCCCAAGGCATCATCTGCTTGTAAAGCTTTTGCGTTCGGGAAGGCTGTTGGATCGAGTTTGAGGTCTTTTACCCGTTTTTGTTCGCTAAAAGCATCATAATCACGGGCGTCTCCTTCATTGGCAGTGATGAGATAGGTCTGACCGTGAATTTCAAATGGGGCTATAGCATCAGGTTGATATATGCCGTTGATGGGCCAATTGCGGATGTTAATTGCTCCATCGCGATCGCTTGCATCAAGAGCATTGTTCAAACTGACGAGTCCCAAGCCAATGGGAACATCTGTTAAACCAAAGTCGTTGTCATTGAGTACGGCGATGGTTGTAGGATTGACAAGTGCCAAACCTTCTGGTTTATCAGTGAAGCCATATCCTAACTCTGCCAAATCTGCATAGAGTTCCTTGCTAGCGGGAGTAATGCCTTTTTGTGCAAGTTGCGCTGGAGTTAAGCTGTCAATAGTTTCACCACTTGCCAGAACGGAATCAGATAGTTTTTGTAAGTTGGTTGCGTTAGCTAAATTAATGCGATAAACGTTTTTAATAGAGTCATCACCAAAGCCAGAATCCCTCTCAATAACTAAAAATTCCCCAGTTTTATCGAGAGCAACAGCATCCCCAATCTTATCACTGCCTCTACCTATATCATCTTGAATGTAAAGATACTCACCTACGGTTGTTTTCGTAACCGGATCGAACTCTAGTATGCGAGTTGTCGCAGTTTGTCTGGCGCTGGGATTGTTTAACGGGGACTGAAGGAAGGCATAAACTTTGCCATCTTGGAATGCGATCGCTTCAAACCCCCGATTTGGTTGTCGCAAATTGTAAACTTCTGGTAAGGCGGGTGTTCCTACTTCAGATGGCAATCCCTGCGGTACATATCGTTCAATCAGTGTTCCATCAGCTTGGAAGTGGTAAATAGCAGGACGGTACTCATCTGCAGCCCAATAAGTCCCATCTGGTGCGCGAACAACTCCTTCTAAATCTGCACCTAGCGGATCGAACCCCAACAAATTGCCATTTGGATCTGCAGGTGTATCGGGATCTAAACCTCTTAAGTTAGGAAGCCCAGTCAGAGGAGTTCCGTCTTGTGTTTTCAAAAAGATACGCTCTGTAACTTCTAGGGTACCCGCATTTTTATCTAATTCAAAACGTACAAGTTGAGGTTGCAGATTTGGCAATAGGAAAATACGGTTACCATTCCTATCTTCCCCATCATCGGGACCGCGATCGAGATGAGTCAAAAACTGAAGATTACCAGTCTCCGGATTTATGCCCTCAAAATAAAGCCCGGAAAACCCACTTAATTTAATGTCGCCTTTGCTTTCAGTTGTACCAATAACGGGTAAGCTTGCTTCATCAAAAAAGAAGGTTTGAAGTGAGGGAGAAGCGTTATGGTCTTTAAAGCCAAGAGGTAGAATGTCAGTAACAGCACCCGTTTCTATATCTACAACTGCTAGAGCATTATTTTCTTGCAGCGTCACCCAAGCCGTTTTGGAATCTGGAGAAACCGCTATATATTCAGGCTCTAAATCTTGAGCCACTGAAGCATTAGGTCCGAAGATGCGAACACCCGCACTTCTCAACTCTTGGAGTTTGCTGTTGAATGCTTGAAAATCAGCCGTCGTCACATTATCTTGAGTGAGATTTTCGACTCCACAAGAAATGTCGATAATACTGACAGAACCTTCTGGATCGACAGTATAGTCATCATTGGGTTCCCCTTCATTAGCAACCAACACCTTTTTACCGTCAGGGGTAAAAGTCAACATATCAGGTAATGCCCCGACACTGACGGCATTCAAAAAGTTACCGTTAACGTCTACAAAAACAGCTTTTCCGGGTTCTTGGGTATTGTCGCTTTCAACAGCTAT
The DNA here is from genome assembly GCF_009725235.1 of Scytonema sp. UIC 10036. Next base: position 52,144 of record NZ_WJFC01000013.1, on the reverse strand, counting down.
CGCGACAATACCATTCTTTACAGCAACGCTATTAGCAGAACCACCAAAAGCCTCCGCATCAATTGAAAACAGTTTAGTAGGATTGCTCGGATTGCTCAAATCCAAGACATCCACTGTTACACTATCAGCATTCACCACAAAAAGACGTTGTGAATCGCGATCGTAAGCTGGAATCTCAGCAGCTCCTTCGTCAAAAATACCCGTAGCATAAGTACCAATTGGTGTGAGTTTAATTGGAGTAGTCATTGAATTCCCTTATTTTATGGACTCTTGAACTTTTTGTTACCAAGCACAAACCAGATCGACTGGCTGAGGAACTGCTCTTCTAGTAAAAATAATGTATAGAAAATAGCTTTAACAAAATTAAATAAAAGTTTATATATTTTTAAATATAAGGTTAGGGGGTTAGATCCCCGACTTCTTATATCAAATCCGGTAGCATCTGAATGATTAAAAAACCGCAGAGGGCGCACCAGAGCGCAGAGAAGGAGAAAAGAGAAATAATTCCGATACAAACGGATTTGATATTAAAGAAGTCAGGGATCTGACCGCCCAGTAAAATTTCTAATAAGCTGTGCGATCGCTAGTCGTTCTACTGAGTACATCAAACACCGTTTCGGCTCTCAATAAATGTTAATTTTTAAACTATTTTAATAGTAAATATACTAGGTTTTCACGCAACTTTTATTAAGAATAGGTAAAAAAAAGGTTAAAAAGCTCGCTCTTTTCCTCTGCGTTCTCTGCGCCTCTGCGGTTCTATCATTAAAAAATTTTTCCCCTACAAAGCCGCATCAAAAATCTGTCGCCAATTAGTACTAACGACTTCGACTACTAAGGAGACAGATGCCTTTGCCCTAGCTTAAATTATTTGCATCCGCATTAACCACACGGGAAGCACTGTCAAGACTCTTAATTCCCTTGTGTTCATCTTGAATATCTGGGAAATCATCTTTAATATTCTGCATACACTCTTTTAACTGAGTTTGCAACCAATTCTCATATAATTCATTCAGGAGACGCTGCTTTGTTGCTTCATCTAATTGTGCTGGTAAAAACTTTTCAAGCCGCAGTATTACGATCCAATCACCTAAAGGCGTCGGTGGCAAAAGTTGACCGGGTTGAACGGATGACAGCATTTTAGCTAAGACTGGATGGGGAACTCCTAACTCCACAGGACCCAGTATACCCCCTGTTTGGGCTTCCGGACCATCTGAATATTCGCGAGCTAGTTCGCTAAACGATTGTTCTCCTTCTTGAATTCGGAAGTACAATTCTTGGGCAATGCAAATGTCTTTAACCCGTATCAGGGAATAAACAACTCTATCTAACTTTGCTTTGCGTTGGACAAAGTAAGATTGCAATTTATCTCCCCAAGTCGCTTTCTTGAAGCTTTCGAGTTTGACGTTACGGGTGACTTGATAATCAAGTTGTTTGCGGTCTATTCCACGGGCTTGCAACCAAGCTTCGAGATCCGCATCGGAATTCAGCTGTTGCTGTTGGTAAAACTGCTTGTAAATCTGAGCTACTTCTTCTTGTGATAGGGTAATATTAGAGACTGCTGATTCTACGACGATTTCTTGTACTAACTGCGGTAATATCCCGTACTGCTTTAGTAGAGGAATTATATTAGTTTTTGTAATAATTTGCGAACCTACTTGTAAAATTGGAGTCATAAACAGTTAAATTTCAAATATATCAAGAAAACTATAGAGCAGCAAGCACCCTGTTTAGGAATTTTATGTAAGTTAAAAGTATAAATTTATACCCACTAACGGTATAACAAGAAACTTAGCTCTTCTAAAGTATTTTAATTGTATTTCTCGTAGTTTAGACACAAAGCAGGTTAGATTCCCGACTTCCTTAAGAATATGACTGGCAAATGAAGGGTCTGACCCCTCACCTCGTTCCCAGCCAAAGGCTGGGAACGAGAGAGTACTACATCTAAGCAAGCAAGCTATCGGTATTAGCGATGGCTAGATTATCGTTACCTAAACCATACTGCAGGCCAGCAAGTCCCACACGCGGATCGAGATTGAGTGTTGTTCCTAACTCAAGCACAATAATTTCGTTGTTGTCAGGAGCAGAGGAGCGCCCACCACCACCAGGGTAGTTGTTATCATTGGCAACTAAGATAGTCTTACTATCCAGCACCAACACATCTTCGATAGTCACGAAGGGGAAAGTAAATAAGTTGCTACCATCTTTATTCAAGTCTTGTGGATCTTGAACGTTCAGCAGGTTGGCAATTTCCTCTTTGGCAACAAAGCCATTGGCATCTTTCTGAGAAAGGTCAACTTTGAAAATCTTCTTGAACTGTGCGGTTGCACCTTGACCGTTATCACGTTCGATGACAAGATATTCATTTTCGTTAACAACGGCGAAATCACCAATAGCGTTGTTTGGGTTCTCCAAACGATAGTAACCAGCAATACCATCATACTTGTTCGATAGCAGATCGTATTTATAGATTCTCAACGAACCTACCGGATCGCCCACCACAGTTCCTTCAAGTAATGGGTAAAGAGTCGTTTTACTGGGGTTAATTGCTAAACCCTCAAATCCTCTAGAACCACCAAGGTTAGAAACTATAGGTTCGCCTACATAGAGATCTCGTACCGTATCTCCTGTTCCGGGGAAGTCCGTGAAGAAACCATCAACTCCCAACTCGATGAACTGCTTGTACTCCTGTAGTGGATCGCCGTTATAATCAGATGCTAGGAAAACGCTTTCATTGCGGAAGGTGTAAGGATGCACCAACAATCCGGCAGTGTGAGCATCTCGAACTAAAGTTGTTGGATTGCCCAAAACTCTATCCGCATCTGTAATTGTACGATCGCCGTTCAGGTCATCTGGTTGACCATCGCCATTGCGGTCAACTGTTTGCGCCGGAACAATTAAACGTTTGTTGGGACCGATACCAGCTGCGTAGTCATTAACAAAATCTAGCCCTGTTGGGGTTGCTAAGTCCCCGTAGGTACGAGAGTCGCCACTGACTACAAAGTCATAAGGCTTCTCTGTTGCACCACCATATAATTGAACGAGTGGTACGTCAATTCCTGCATTGGGCAACAGTACATTATTTAGTTCCTGTAGATTGCCCACTTCAAAAGATTGGATGAAGATCCGTGTTGGATCGGTAAAGCCTTTGGCAACTAAGGTATCAACTAATTCTTTACCCAAGTTGGTATTGATGGGGCTACCGTCGATGCGCTTGCCTTCAGTGGCAAAATAGGTGGGATGCTTGGTTTCAGGATAAATGCCAATCTTACGTCCGGTTTCTCTTTCAACCTGCTGCACCAAATCAATGACTTCTGCTAGGGTAGGAACCTTTAAACCATCATTGTTATACTTGGTTCCTCGTAAATCGGGTAAGCGTTCAATGGCATTGAGAGTTTTAATTTCTGCCAGAGTTAGGTCTTCTGAGAACCAGCCCCGGATAGTACGACCATCAATGACTTTAGTGGTTAAGCGATCGGCAAAATCAGGACGTAGGTAAATGTCGGTACTGGTGTCGGAAGTGTTGATCGTACCATCTGCGTTCAGAATGGCAAGAGCGTTTTCGTGACGGGCAATTAACACTCCATCTTTGGTAGCAACTAGATCGGGTTCGATAAAATCAGCACCTAATGCGATCGCTAATTTATAAGCTTCCAAAGTATGCTCTGGACGAGATCCGCTAGCTCCTCTATGACCGATAACAATAGGAGCGCTACCTGTTAATGTATCAAATTCAGCCCTTTGTAGAACATCAGGGTTGTCAGGAGAACGTACAAAAGTTGCAGTGATTTGGTCGCGAACCAAGTCAGCAGTACCGGGAAAATCACTGAAGAGAGCATCAACGCCAAGCTGGTAAAACTGTCTGTACTCCAGTTGTGGGTTGCCGTTGTAATCTGATGCTAGAAAACGTCCTTCATCACGGAAGGTATAAGGATGTACTTGTAACCCTGCTGCATGGGCATCTTGTACCAAGGTTGTTGGTGGAGTGGTCACTTTATCAGCATCATTGATGACACCATCATTGTTGAGGTCATCTGGATTGCCATCTCCATTGCGATCCACTGTCTTCACTGAGACAATCATCCGCTTCCACGGACCAATGCCATCAGCATAAGTAGCAATTTCTTTCAAGCCTTCTGGAGTCCGCAGGTCTGCATAAGTACGGGAATCGCCGTTGACAACGAAATCATAAGGTTTGGTTTCAATCAACGAACCATCATCTCTAACATCAGTAGCATCTAACAACTGAACCAAAGGAATATTTGTTTTCTGATTCAGTTCTTTGAGGTTGCTGGTTTCAAAGGATTGGATAAAAATCCGACTGGGGTCAGTAAACCCTGTTTTTTCTAAAGTTGCCAACAGGGGTTCTTCTAAAGACAGCCCAATAGAGTCATGGTAGGTGGGATGTTTGGTTTCAGGATAAATACCAATTTTCTTCCCTGTTTGTGCTTCTACCTCTTTAACCAAATTGATGACTTCTTCTAGGGTAGGAATTTCAAACACTCCGTTAAAGACTTGCGGGCGGTAGCTTTGAGGCATAATTGCCCGTAGAGTTTTGATTTCTGCGAGGGTAAAATCTTCCGCCCAAAAACCGTCCTCAGTCACTCCATCAATAACTTTAGTTTTTCTACGATCGGCAAACTCAGAACGAGTTAGGACATCAGTTGTCGCAATCAAATTGGGTTCGTGACGGGCGATTAGCACTCCATCTTTGGTAGAAACCAAGTCTGGTTCAATGAAATCTGCGCCTCGCTCGATCGCTAGCTTGTAAGCTTCGAGAGTGTGTTCTGGCAATTCACCGCTTGCACCTCGGTGTCCCACAACCAGAGGGGCTTGACCGTTGAGGGTGTTGAGTTTAATAACGCTACTGTTAGGTGTGGGGATAGGAGCCTCAAGCAATTTACCCGTGCTGTCAAAATGCAGCAAGTAAGGACCGAACTCGTCACCGACCCAAAGTGTGCCGTCTTTTGCTAGGACAAAAGATTCTACATCAAAATCTGCACCTGTTAACAAGCGATCGCTCGTACCTTCATTAACAATGTTAAAGGGGACTTGGTTATCTGGGTCAGATAGTTGGATGTAGTTCAATACCTTAACACTACCATCACCCCCTTCTATACCTTGAAAGCTGGGGTCAAGGCGATAAATTCGTAATAGGTAATCAGCGCTATTATTTTTTGCACCAAAACCATTGTCTGTTAAAAACCAAAAGGTGTTTTGGTCGGCAAACTGTACACCACTAAAGCCCTGAACTGGTTGACCTGGGAATGGAATTGTTCTTCCATTGGTGCTTGTAAGAAATCTGCCAGATTGAGGACCTTCGGCAAATGTATCTGCGCTTAGAACTGCAAATCCCTTGAGTGTTACGTCTGCCATAATTTTTTCCTATTTTGATAGACACACAATGTCCTGAGCTATGGATGTTCCGCTTATCCATAGCAAAGGACAATGGCTTTTTTGAACGATAAAGGATGAAGTTTGAAGGATAAAGTATTTCATTTTTTAGACTTGATACTGCTTCTTGCTTCATCTTTATTCCTTCATGCTTTAGGCTCTTTTGAACCCTCTAATTTCTTTATAAGAATTAAAATTAGATCGTGAAGGTCGAGCCAGCGGTTTCCGTAGAAAGTCTCTAAGGATACATTTCGTGCATTTAACCTAATAAAATGCACGGAAGTCTGAGTTAAGCTTTCTATACATTTCCATCCAAACGCCTGTAGGTTAAGAACAATAAATGTTTTGATTAAGATTCAGTATTTTTTCTAAATGAGTATGCAGTGAGAGAATCATTTTCTATGGAAAAATACTTAAAAATTTAGGAAAATTTAACCCAATTGTCAAATAACAAGCACTTAAACAAAATCCTCAATCTTCCTACAGTCTGTTGAAATTACCTATGTCAACCTTTAAAGAAGAGGTTACTGTAGAAAAAATGATTACACATTGTGCTAATGAAAGAGGAATGAGCACCTTGAGAAATATTGAGGGTTTGGAGGAGGCGATTGAAGCTATTAGTCTGAAAATGACTAGAACGATTTTTCACTAAAAGAACGGTTCACACCCAGAAAATAACCTCTCACGACTCTATATTGTACTAGTTTGGCGATCGCTTTGTTAGAAAAGTTGACTGAAGAATACGACTAGAGCCAGCTTAAAACTCACTTCAATTGCCAATGCACTTTTGTGGATTTTAAGGCGATAAGACCCCTACTGAACTCCCGTGAGCGTAGCTACGGGTTTTTTGCCCTCTTTTTGACTACTGTATCAGCGCTCTAGTTTCAATCGCGTATGGAGATCGTTTGGTGAAATGCGAGAAAATTCTTCAAATCTTGTTTTTTGTTCCGAATAAGTCCGAGCCTTTGTAACTTTTATATAGTATAAATGTAACTTATTTGTTAACAGCATTTGTTTTTCGGCAGATTTTCATTGAGAACTAAATCGTTGATTTTAATCTCTTCTTAATCTAAACTTAATCTTAGACTACTAAAAATTCGGTCATTTCTTGTACTAACTTGACAGTGTCCAACTGAAAATATGCAATGTCTGAAACAGCTTGGCTATCCTTACTCAGTTTTTCTTTAGCGTTACTGAAGCGTGCGTATGAATGATTTTTTAGCCTCACGCCAAGACGCCGAGCTTTTTTTGCGTCTTGGAGCCAATGCTTCTAGCAAAGATGACAAAATTGTAGGCATTATATCTTTAGAATCCAGCAAAAACTGCTGAAAAACTGCGTTTTCATTCTATATTGAAACAGTGACTGAGATAGCTTTTGGTCTGGCTGATTTATTGCGCCGCCTAAACCTATTGAAAAAGGACTCTATTTTCCGCCAAATTTTTAAATAAGTCCCACTACTTACAGTAGTTTTCATTTGTTTAGACATATGCTGCTGTACAACTGTAGTGTCTAACTTCCTGCTGCGTAGTGCATCTACCAGAAAATCGCTGTCACCTGTTCCTTACTATGCGTGTGTAAGTAACAAGCGCAGTGTGAAAATCCCTAATATTACACGTCCATGCTTTTTCGTTATCCTGTAATAAATAATTTTAGATTTACAAAAGCATTTTCAGTTGTAGCACTAACAATGAGCTTAGCTGCATGCAGCGGTAGAGAGGAAGCACAAAACGGTCTGACTCCTAGCGATTCCCCTTCTGGTTCTACTAAAGAAACCACTGCTACTGCCTCTGGAAAAAACATACGCAATATATCATTAACTGGTGCTGGTGCCTCTTTCCCCTCACCATTATATCAGTCTTGGTTCCAAGCTTATGTTTCTCTACCTGAAAGCGTACTTAAAAAAGTTGCTGCTGCTGCCGATGCCATCAGCCCTGATTATAAAATTGCTATAGATGTCAATCATTCTGTTGCCAGTGCTAGCAAATAGCACTCAGTAAAAGTAAAAAGTTAAGATTGACCGAAAAGTAGTTCAAAAGTTCAGCAGTGCAAGAGAATTAATTGCTATAAGTCCCTGAATTCATTTATAGAGAAAGAATCGGAATTTTGAGCACAAGTGTAGCCCAAACTAAAACAGCGTCCAGATAAATCAAGCGCTTTGAAGGGAGGGATCGAGCTCGGGACTTGCTGAAGTTCAGGCAGTCCTTCTGAAGAAAATTGACATATGTAGTTTACTCCCAAGTTTTTTCCCAGCTCAAGGGTGAAGTCATTCATGAATACACAAATCGACAATCTTCAATCTCAAATTAAACCTCGCTTTCACGTGGAAAAGTCTTTGGATGGAGGTTTTATTTGGCTGACTCGGATGTTTGCACTAGCAGTTGCAGTTATTTTGCTGTGGATCGCCATACAGGTTGCCATTGAGGCGATACCCGCACTCCAAAAGTTTGGAGCTAGCTTTTTGGTTACAAGCGCTTGGAACCCAGTTAGGAGTGAGTATGGAGTGCTACCGCAAATTTACGGCACTTTGGTCAGCGCTTTGATTGGTTTGCTCATAGCCGTACCCATCGGCGTTGGCACGGCGGTGTTACTGAGCGAAAATTTGCTGCCATCCTCAGTTAGACTGATACTAGTTTTCCTAGTAGAACTACTGGCAGCGATTCCTAGTGTTGTCTATGGAATCTGGGGAGTTTTCGTTTTAGTTCCTCTGTTATCAGGATTTGGAAAATGGGCGAACGCTAACTTGGGTTTTGTACCTATTTTTAGCACTCCTCCCACAGGCCCTGGGATGTTAAGTGCAGGTGTCATCTTGGCAATTATGACTTTGCCAATCATTACAGCTATCTCCCGCGATGCACTGATCTCTGTGCCCTCTAGTTTGCGCCAAGCTGCTATGGGACTAGGTGCCACCCGGTGGGAAACGATTTTCAAAGTTCTGCTTCCGGCGGCTTTTTCAGGCATTGTGAGTGCTGTGATGCTGGGGCTGGGTCGGGCGATGGGAGAAACAATGGCTGTCACGATGCTCATTGGCAACGCAAACGTCATTAATGTTTCTGTGTTTGCACCAGCCAATACGATTTCTTCTCTGTTGGCAAATCAATTTGCGGAAGCCAGTGGTTTGCAAGTCAGTGCTCTGATGTATGCCGCATTAGTTCTGTTTGTTTTGACTCTGCTGGTAAACATTCTGGCAGAGTTAATCGTTGTGCAAGTAAAGCGAATATAGGATTTGACTTGAATAACTCATGAATTCTCCTGTTCCAAACAAGCCGTCTGCCAGCTATATCGGCAGCCTAGCTCGTTCTCCCATGTCTTCGAGGACTCTATTTAGCACGGTGATGACAGTTGTCGCATTTCTCTGCAGTTTTCTCGCGCTTTTACCTTTGATAGCAGTGCTTTCTTACGTCATCATTCAAGGCGCTAGCAGTCTCAAACCCAGCTTGTTTACCGAATTGCCACCGCCACCATTGCTCCAAAAAGGGGGTATTGGGAATGCGATCGTGGGAACATTATTTATGGTAGGAATCGGTGGTCTGATTAGCATTCCCTTTGGAGTTTTGGCAGCCATCTATTTAACTGAATTTAGTTCTGGTCAGCTATCGCGTTGGATTCGCTTTGCGACTAACGTTCTGAGTGGAGTCCCCTCAATCATTGCAGGTGTTTTTGCTTACGGTATTGTCGTAGCTAGGATGGGTGGATTCTCTGCGGTGGCAGGGGGATTTGCTTTGTCTATTTTGATGTTGCCAATTATTGTGCGAACAGCTGATGAAGCTTTGCAATTGGTGTCACAAGATTTACGAACTGCGGCTGTGGGATTAGGTGCCACGAACTTTCAGACAGTTGCACTCGTTGTTGTGCCAGCTGCACTACCAGCAATTGTCACGGGTGCAACTTTGGCGATCGCCCGTGCGGCTGGAGAAACTGCACCTTTGTTGTTTACGGCTCTCTTCTCTCAGTACTGGCCCCGTGATGTATTCGGACCGACAGCTTCTCTGGCTGTGTTGGTTTATAACTTCGCTATTTCTCCCTTTAAAAATTGGCAATCACTTGCTTGGGCAGCGTCTCTGATTTTGGTGCTTTTGGTTCTACTGACTAGCATCATCGCTCGCGTGGCAACGAGTCGCGCACTTAGATAAATCACACACAAAGAATCAGTAGAACCAACGGAAAGTTTAACGACACATAATGTAAATCTCTAAAATTTATGGCAACTAAGACAAAGACTGAAAATCAAACGAAAATTGTTTTACGTACAGAGGATCTCAACGTCTATTACGGCAAATTTTTAGCGTTAAGTAAGATTTGGCTTGAGATTCCTCAAAATCGAGTCACTGCCTTCATTGGTCCTTCTGGTTGTGGAAAAAGTACCTTGCTGCGATGTTATAACCGCCTCAACGACTCAATTGCGGGGTTCCGTACTGAAGGAAAAGTTTATTACCAGAAGGAAAATTTGTATGCACCTCACATCGACCCTGTTCTAGTACGTCGTAGAATTGGAATGGTGTTTCAAAGACCAAACCCATTTCCAAAGTCAATTTATGACAATATTGCCTTTGGTCCGAGGCTCAATGGCTTCAAAGGGAATATGGATGAATTGGTAGAGCGATCGCTCCGACAAGCGGCTTTGTGGGATGAAGTCAAAGATAAACTACGCCAAAGTGGCTTATCCTTGTCTGGAGGACAACAACAGCGCTTGTGTATTGCGCGTGCCCTCGCAGTGCAGCCAGAAGTCATTCTCATGGATGAACCTTGCTCCGCACTTGACCCCATCTCCACCATACGGGTTGAAAACTTGCTGCACGAACTCAAACAGCATTACACAATCATTATTGTGACTCACAATATGCAACAAGCTTTACGAGTGTCCGATATGACTGCCTTTTTTAACGTTCAAACAACAGACAACGGCAATCGTACTGGTTACCTTGTAGAGTATGACAGCACAGAAGCCATTTTCCAAGATCCCAAACAGAAAGATACTAAAGAGTACGTTAGTGGTAAGTTTGGTTGAAATTGGCTCTCTTCTGAAGAAACACGGTTTCACGCCCGTGTTTCTTTCATCGCACGTTGTGTACGCAAGAACCTGTTGCTCCGGTGGAGTTGGGCACACCGGGCACGTTTTAGCGGCTTGGCTTGTGGCTGGACGAGGATTCTCGAACTCTTCAGCGATCGCCGCCAGCAAAAAAACTGGAAAAAATCTTGATGAAGCAGTCATCGCTGCCCCTTTCAAAGGTCGAAATCCCTGGAAAGTTGCTGCCGAACTCAATACTCTGCTAGATGAGTGCAATCAACTTTAGTGTTAGCCATTGCTATGGTTTTCTGAAGATTGAAGTCAACGATTAAGTAGATTTAAACTCAGTCAAGTGAATGATTGATTTGCTGAGTTTAACTTCATTTTTATCAAAATACCTAATTGAGGTTTTTAGAATCGAGCTAGCTTTAAGATGCACAAAAGAAGTTGATTGTGTTTGGAGAAAACCTTTAAGAATCCGTTTGACTGAACCTTTCTTAACCCGCTTAACAGCTTGGGTTACATCTATCCACTGCCTCTGTCTTTGACCTACTTCTGGATAATCTTCTAATACTGTCTCGACTGGTAACAAAAACACCTGAACCTTGTATGTCTTGCCTTTTTTACGATATTTGTAAGTGTTAAGTTTATGAGTATCTACTTGCCCTACAACCCCAGCTTCTTCCCATGCCTCTTTTGCGGCTGAAGCGGCTGGACTCATTCCATTTGCAACACCACCTTTAGGAATTCCCCAATTTTGACTGTTGCGGCTCGTAATCAACAAAACTTCAATGTTTCCATTTTTTACTCTATAGGGAATCACCCCAGATTGCTGAAATACTTTGCTGACTTTGCGACTCATCCGACTTAGCACCTCAGTAATTTATACTTTTGTAAAAATTTTAATTCAAAAAAGTGAGAGCTAATGTCAAATGGCTCTAGGTTAAGATAAACTTATAAAAAAATCATGGGTTTTCAGTACTTGTTATTGTCAATTAAGTAAGTGGGCACTAAAAAAGACCGTATAATACAAATGTACTTGGTCTGAAGAAAAATTATTTGTACTGAGGCTAAGGTTTGTGACCAAAAACTTTAAAGTAGAGTTAACATGCCACTTTGCCAAAGTATAAAGTGACCTGTTACGTGTACGGTATTTGTACCAATCTTTATTTAAAGAGAAGCACCTTAACCAAAACGACCGGAGGTATAGTCACGGGTTCGAGCATCAAGGGCATTACTAAATATTTGAGTCGTTTCTCCAAATTCCACCATTTGACCAATTCGACTTTCATCAGTACTGAAGAAAGCAGTGTAATCAGAAACACGCGCTGCTTGTTGCATATTGTGAGTCACGATCGCAATTGTGAGTTCGTCGCGCAAACTGTGAATGAGTTCCTCAATTTTCATTGTGGCAATGGGATCGAGTGCCGAACAAGGCTCATCCATCAACAAAACTTTTGGTTTTACAGCTAAAGCACGAGCAATACACAATCGTTGTTGCTGACCCCCTGAAAGCCCCAACGCGGATTTATGCAATTTATCTTTTACCTCATCCCAAATGGCTGCTCCTCTAAGGGCTGATTCGACAATTTCATCTAATTCTGCTCTTGGACGCCAACCTGCAATTTTGATACCGTAGACCACGTTATCGTAAATGCTCATGGGGAAAAGGTTTGGTTTTTGAAACACCATACCTATTTGGCGGCGCAGACGGTTTAAGTTGACACGGGAAGCATAAATATTTTGATTGTAAAATTCTACAGAACCATCCACTTTTACAGGTCCTTCTAACTCGCTGATACGGTTAAGACATTTAATAAACGTTGATTTACCACAACCACTTGGACCAATGATTGCAGTGACTTGGTTCTCATAGATATCCATTGAGACCCCTTCCAATGCCTTGGAGGTGCCGTAGTAGAAGCTGAGATTCCTAACTTTAATGGCTGGGGTTAACTTATTCATACGGTTTAGGTACTACACAAAAAATCACACACACCACATTTGGAGTTCGCTTAAGCGTTTCTCTTCCTCGTAAAGAATCGAGAAAGAATGCTAATTATCAGAATCATCCCAACTAAAACCAGAGAAGTTGTCCAGACTAGAGCTGTTTTTTCTGGTGTAGGGTCGTTGTACAAATTAAAAATTAACACTGATAGTGACGCTGTTGGACTATTTAGATCGGTTGACCAATCTAAACTAAACAAGGATGTAAAAATTAAAGGAGCTGTTTCACCAGCAGCACGGGCGACAGCTAGTAAAACCCCTGTAGTAATAGCCGGGAGTGCAGCAGTTATAACGACACGAAATATGGTTTGGAAGCGAGTTCCTCCCAAGGCAGCCGAGCCGAGACGCATAGAGGTGGGAACAAGCTTTAAAGCCTCTTCTGTGGTTAGTACAACCACTGGCAGCATCAGTACTGCCAATGCAAAACCACCTGCGATCGCACTAAATTGCTTCGTCACTAATACAATGACACCAAAGGCAAAGATCCCCACCACAATAGAGGGAACTCCTGTGAGAACGGAAGCCACAAAGCGAACAACGCGTCCAATTTGAGTTCCTTTGCCTATTTCTGACAGATATATACCCGTCATGATCCCGGTAGGCACACTAAATAGGGCAGCTATTGACACCATAGTTAGAGTCCCAACAATTGCATTGCCAAAACCATCGTAAATGACTGGTGTCACAAACATGGATGGTTTTAGACTTTTCAAACCCCGCCCAACAATTTCCCATAACAGTGACACCAAAGGAATCAAAGCTAAAGCTGAGAGTAAGAATGCTATTACAGTCATTCCATAGTTAAATACTAGCCTTATTGGTGGTAGAGGGCTATATATTTCTGCTGCCACGGATTTATTTATTTCAGACTCTTGATGACCGGTCATATCTCATTACGCCTTTTATCTTCAAACTCCTTGGCTCATTATATGTCTCTCTTTAGACATATTTTGCTGAGCCTAGTACTGATAGGAGGATTTTTGTAGCATTCGTAGTATTTTGTTCTAAGTTTCTTACACCAGTTTGAAAAAAAGAATCTGACAGATAGTTGAGTAAGATTACAACTCAGCAACGCACACTCAATCTAAAATCTAAAATCTAAACTCCAAAATGGTATTACTTATTTTTGCCACCAACAAACTGTACAACTGCTAAAGCACAAATATTGACAGCTAAGGTTACGGCGAACAAAATCAAGCCCAAATATGTTAAAGCTCCAAGGTGTAGTGGGTCTTGCGCTTCAGCAAACTCGTTGGCTAGTACCGAGGGGATCGTGTAGCTCGGATCGAGTAGTGATGCACTAATTTGAGCCGAGTTCCCAATCACCATAGTCACAGCCATTGTTTCCCCCAATGCTCTCCCTAAAGCAAGCATTGCTGCACCCACAATTCCAGAAAATCCAGCCGGTAGTATCACTCGAAAAATGGTTTCCCAACGAGTAGAACCCAAAGCCATCGATCCACTTCGTAATTCTTTTGGAACCACAAGCAACACATCACGACTAATAGCTGCCATTGTAGGCAAAATCATAATTGCCAGGATGATCCCTGCTGTGAGTAGGTTGAATCCAGCCGGTCCTGGTGTATTAAACAGTGGTAGCCATGCAAAAGTAGTGGAAAACCAGGTTTGTAGGGGTATAAGCACCGGAATAAATATATATACAGCCCACAAACCAATGATGACACTGGGAATAGCAGCGATTAGCTCCACAATAAAAGCTATGGTTGTTCTTGCTGAAGGAGGAATAAAGTTTTCACTCGTGACTAAGGCTACCGCTAGTCCAATAGGTACGGCTATTAACATAGCGATCGCACTGCTGACGACAGTACCGTAAATATAAGGCAATGCACCAAAAAGCAAATTGCCCGTATCCCATTCCTGACTCCACAAGAACCCCAAGCCAAACTTTTGAATAGCTGGGAAAGCTTGTTGAAAAACTATCCAACTCATCCAAAACAATACAGCAACTGTCAGGGCAGCAAATACATAAACCAGCCAAGTAAACCCCTTATCAATTAAGAAGTTTTGACCGCTAGTCGCTGTAATGTCTGTACTGTCATCTATTAAGTTTCGATGATTGTTATTAGCTGGTTCTGAGGATTTAGCCATTACTAATTAGAAGATTAAATTCTCGTCATGACATATAGGTGAGCAAGCAGCCCACCCAAGTAAAAAAATTGTTGGTTGTTAGTGGTTAGTAGTTAGTAGTTAGTAGTTCAAGCAACTAACAACTAACAACTAACAACTAACAACTAACACTATTTAATAGCACTGTTTACTGTTTGTATTACCTTTTGTGCTGTAGACGCTGGAATTCGGGTATAGTTGAGGTCGTCATTGATTTGTTGACCGTCAGTTAATGCCCAATTCACAAAGTTTTTTACAGCAGATCCTTTGGTGGCGTCCGGGTAGTTTCTATAAACCAACAGCCAGGTGAGACCGACAATGGGGTAACCTTGTGCAGGATCTCCAACAAAAACTCGGTAGTTGTCAGGGAAACTGACAGTTGACAAAGCTTGGTTTGCTGACTCTAAAGAAGGAGCTACATATTGTCCTGCTTTATTCTGTACTTGTGCTGAGTTCAGTTTGTTTGCTGTAGCAAAAGCGTACTCAACATAACCAATGGCTCCTGGAGTGCGTGAAACGAGGTTAGCAACACCTGGGTTTCCTTTGCCTTTAAGAACATTGCTGATTGTCCATTTTGGAGCAGTTCCAGCACTCACTCTGCCCTTAAAATAAGGACTGATTGTACTTAAATGATTGGTGAAGATAAAGGTAGTACCGCTACTATCAGCACGAACAACAGGTCTGATTGGCTGATTTGGAAGAGTTACACCAGGATTATCCGCTTTAATTTGAGGGTCATTCCAGTTAGTGATTTGACCGGAGAAAATACTTGGTAAAGTCTTGCGGGACAATTTTAGATTGTTGACACCAGGAAGATTGTAAACAACTGCAACAGCACCACCTGCAGTAGGTACTAGGATAGCTCCTCTGCTGACCTTACCTATCTCTGCGTCTGTCATTGCCGCATCACTAGCACCAAAGTCAACAGTTCCAGCAATGAATTGACGAATACCCGCACCACTACCAACACCTTGATAGTTAACACTTAGCTTTGGATACTTTTTCTTAATTTCACGAGCATAACGTTCGTATAAAGGAGCCGGAAAAGTTGCGCCTGCACCATTGATAGTTTGTGCTTGGGCAGTTGCTGTAAAAGAAGAGCCGACAGCAACAACAGCCGTGACAGCTGAAGCAGCAACTACACGATTCATAACGGTAGCCGATAATTTCATATTGCCAGGTTATTAATGATTATTTGTTTTTGGACAACACAGCAAATAAGCTACAATGATAATGGTTAAGAAAAGTATAAGAAATTTTTAACTATAAATTAAATATTTTTAAATTTCTGTTTAAAATCAGCAGCCCTTGACCAATGACCAATAACCAATGACAATTGACGAATGACCATTCAGTTATCATCTACTGAGCGATCGCTATTCACTGTTAACTGTTCGTTGTGAATTGTTAACTGGACATTGTTCCAACGTTGTAAGTAAATGAGTTCTAATTCATGACCCACTTTAGAAAAAAAGTCTATTTGCTGCAATTGCAAAATTACAAAAATTCGGAAAATTACAAAAGCAACGATTGCTAGGGCAATTCCAGTTGTAGAGGTTATAAGTGCCTCTGCTATACCAGCTGTTACAGCAGAGAAATCATTTGTATTTTTTCCTGTCTTGATGTATCCAAAAGCAGCCATCAGACCACTTGCCGTACCTAAAATACCTAGTAGAGGCGCGATCGCGATGGTACTTTCTAGCAGCCGATTACCTCTACGCATTTCCGAGCATTCTTTATCGCAAGCGGCTTTTATCGCTAAGTGAAAAGTTTCGGGTGTCGGATTCCTCAGTTTTAATGGCTCCACTAAAAAGCGAGCAATTGGTAAATCCTTTGCTTTTCGTGCGATCGCTTCTGCTTCTTCTAAGCTTATCTCGGCTGCTGCCAGCACTTCCATTACCAATCGACGCTCCCGAAGCGTCAACTTACACCAAAACCACGTCCTTTCCAGCGCACAAGCTAAAGTCACGATAGATAAAAACAGAAGAGGCCACATGACCATACCTCCTGCCAGGAAAGTATCGTATATTCCGGTCATACTCAATTCTGGAAGTGCCTACTGGTAAAAAATATGCATATTCTTACCTAAGATACATGAAATTTTTTAGGTTTCTAGTAAAGAAATGTTAAAGAAAAAATTAATTTTTAGTTAAGATATCAGGAGCTTTTGCTCTCATGGGGGCAACCTACGACGAACAAGGGAAGGAGGGCTGATAATATAAGAAACGCTTCATACTTCTTAAACAATGGCACGAGACTTACGGGGATTCATCAAACTTTTGGAAGAAAAAGGGCAATTAAAGCGAATTTCAGCCCCAGTCGATCCAGACTTGGAAATAGCCGAAATTGCTAACCGAATGCTGCAAAAAGGGGGACCGGGGCTTCTGTTTGAAAACGTTAAAGGAGCTTCGTTCCCTGTAGCAGTCAACTTGTTGGGAACAGTGGAACGGATATGCTGGGCAATGAATATGCAGCATCCTCTGGAGTTGGAGGCACTGGGGAAGAAATTGGCAATGCTACAGCAACCCAAACCACCTAAAAAGATTGCTCAAGCTGTGGAGTTTGGCAAGGTTCTGTTTGATGTGTTGAAAGCAAAACCAGGACGCGACTTTTTCCCTGCCTGTCAGCAAGTAGTTATTCAAGGGGATGAGTTAGATTTAAATAAGTTACCTTTGATACGCCCTTATCCCGGAGATGCAGGTAAAATTATTACTCTGGGACTTGTGATAACAAGAGATTGTGAAACCGGAACACCGAATGTCGGTGTGTATCGCTTGCAGCTACAATCTAAAAATACGATGACCGTTCACTGGTTGTCAGTGCGAGGCGGAGCAAGGCATTTACGCAAGGCAGCAGAACGTGGGAAAAAATTAGAAATTGCGATCGCATTAGGTGTAGACCCCCTAATTATTATGGCAGCTGCGACACCAATACCCGTGGATTTATCAGAATGGTTGTTTGCGGGGCTTTATGGTGGTTCCGGCGTGCAGTTGGCAAAGTGTAAGACAGTAGATTTGGAAGTCCCCGCCGATTCAGAATTTGTTTTGGAAGGGACAATTACACCAGGGGAAGTTTTGCCAGACGGTCCCTTTGGGGATCACATGGGTTATTACGGGGGCGTGGAAGATTCACCACTGATTCGCTTCCACTGCATAACTCACCGCATTGAACCAGTTTACTTAACCACATTTAGCGGACGTCCACCAAAAGAAGAAGCTATGATGGCGATCGCTCTCAATCGCATTTATACACCCATTTTGCGGCAGCAAGTCTCAGAAATTGTGGACTTCTTCCTACCCATGGAAGCATTGAGTTACAAAGCAGCAATTATATCCATTGATAAAGCATATCCGGGACAAGCAAGACGTGCAGCTTTGGCATTTTGGAGTGCTTTACCACAGTTTACATATACCAAGTTTGTGATTGTAGTAGATAAGACAATCAATATTAGAGATCCGCGTCAAGTAGTATGGGCAATTAGTTCCAAAGTCGATCCCGGGCGAGATGTCTTTATTTTGCCTAACACGCCTTTTGATACATTGGATTTTGCCAGTGAGAAAATTGGTTTGGGTGGAAGGATGGGAATTGATGCAACCACAAAAATTCCTCCAGAAACGGAACATGAGTGGGGTGATTCCCTCGAATCAGATCCAGAAACCGCAGCAATGGTCGATAGGCGATGGGCTGAGTATGGTTTAGCCGATCTACAGTTAGGCGAAGTCGATCCAAATTTATTCGGCTATGATATTTAGTAATCAGTGACTGGTAATTCTCTCCTTCCCAGCCTGAGGCTGGGAATGCAGTCTACGAGGCAGAGCCTCGTGTAGTAAGTATTTGCTAGGCGCAGTTTGCTGTATTGTGGTTGGATTGAAGTTATGGGATACAGTATTCACTACCAATTTAACGCAGGTAATCGACCTATTAATGAAATCCGCTCTATTTTAGATTCATTACATCACCATGCACAACTGCTTCCCTTTACATGGGTAGATGATAATGTCATTGAGCTAGAAGGAAAAGACTGTGTTTTCAGTTCTGAAAATGGAAAATCTTCACTCCTTACTCTTCAAGCCATTCACCATAATTTTGCTACAGGTGAATCTATATCCCCTACTCATATAATTGGATTTGAGACACTTCCTAGACCAGGATGCGAAGGTTTAGTTATTTTTCTAGGATACTATTCTCATTATAAAAACTGGATGGCAACAGGACATTGCAAAACACAATTTGCATCTCTACCAGAATATGGAGGGATCGCTAATTTTGTTCTGGCTCATACTTTAGTTGTTGAAATGTTAGAGCGATCTCAATGTCTAGGAATTTTAGATAATGTTTTTGATGAAATTGGATATTGGCAACAACGAGACTTACTCTGTTTAGTTGAAAGAGATTCAGTGCAATTCCTTGGTCAAAGTATTGTACAATTACTGCCCAACTCATCATCTGACTTTGTGCAAAAGCTACAGCAACAGATCGATAAACTAAATAATTAGATTCAAAAGCTTGTCGGTTAAGCTTAAAAATACGAAAACACATAGGTTGGTAGGTTGGGTTGAGGAACGAAACCCAACATTTACGATATTTGTTGAGTTTCTCCAAGAGTTTGCTCAACCTACTATGCTGACAAAACTTAAGTGTTGAATGTAAGAGATTTCCGTACTCGGTACTTTTTGACCTAAATGTGCAAGTGCTGCAAATTTATAGGTTTATTATATAAACTTCTTGTAACCAATTTTGTTTCATACAGCAGATTTCAACTTGGTGAGGTACAAAAATTACCCCCCTCTGTCCCCCCTTAGCAAGGGGGGATGAAAGGGGGGATGAAAGGGGGGTGTACCTCATTCAGATGCAAAGCGCTGTATCTCAAGCAATATTTCTCATAAATAATAATGCCTGTAATTACCATCCTACGGGTTTTTCATGTTTTTACAGTTGTGTGATTTCCTAGGGCGTAGTAAATGCTATTACGTCCTTTTCTTATTTCTGTATGTTACTTTATTGTAAATTCTTGAAAATGCGCTAGTACAGCACAGCATAAATAAGGCAACCATTAATAACAAACAAAAAGCTTACGTTCAAGACTTTTGCGCCTTCTACCCTAGTAGCGAGCGTACTTCTGCCTTCATGTACTAGTTTCTAGGAAGAGAGGCTGATGAGTGTTAACTATCCTTAACAACTGTCATCTTCACAATTTCCTCAAAGTCTTTCCATAAGTTTAAGGTAGAGCTAAAGCCTGAATAATAAGGTGTCAAATAAACACAAGCTCATTGAGTGCAAACAGGTTGTAAATTGTCCCACTTCATTAAGGTAGCTTACTATGCAAGACACAGTGGTCAATCGAAACACCGAACGCTTTGGTAAACTAGACCAAGCTCTCGTACTGCCTTTGGAAAAAGTAGGAATTGCAGATATTTCTCTGGTAGGAGGTAAAAACGCTTCTTTGGGAGAAATGATACAACAACTAAGACCTAAAGGCGTGAAAGTTCCGACAGGATTTGCTACAACCGCTTACGCATATCGCTACTTTATTGAAGCTGCGGGTCTAGAAGCGCAACTCAGACAGATTTTTGCTTCTTTAGATGTTGAGGATGTGAATAATCTGCACGAACGAGGTAAACAGGCAAGATCCTTAATGCTAAGAACCCCGTTTCCTCAAGAATTAGAACAGGCGATCGCCCAAGCTTACGAGAATCTCTGTCAACAGTACGGGACTGACACTGATGTCGCAGTTCGCTCCAGTGCTACTGCTGAAGATTTACCAGATGCTAGCTTTGCCGGACAGCAAGAAACTTATCTTAATGTCCATGGACTGCAAGCTGTTCTTGACGCCTGTCACAAATGCTTTGCATCAATTTTTACAGACCGTGCTATTTCTTATCGTCAAATCAAGGGCTTCGACCACTTCAACATTGCTCTTTCGGTCGGTGTGCAAAAAATGGTGCGTTCTGACTTGGCAGCATCTGGGGTGATGTTCTCTATCGATACGGAAACAGGTTTTAAAGATGCTGTACTGATGACTGCGGCTTACGGATTAGGTGAAAACGTTGTCCAAGGGGCTGTCAATCCCGACGAATACTTAGTCTTTAAACCCACTCTCATACAAGGGTATCGACCGATTCTGGACAAGCGCTTGGGCACAAAAGAAATCAAAATGGTTTATGACTTGGGTGGCTCAAAATTAACTAAAAATATTCCGGTAGCAGCCAGCGATCGCTCTTCATTTGCCCTCCAAGATAACGAAATTTTACAACTAGCATACTGGGCTTGCCTCATTGAAGAACACTACTCACAAGTGCGTGGTGTTTACACACCAATGGATATTGAATGGGCAAAAGATGGCATCACCAGTGAATTGTTTATCGTGCAAGCACGTCCAGAAACAGTGCAATCCCAGAAAGAAAAAAATATTTTGCACAGCTATCGCCTTCAAGAAAAAGGTGAAGTGCTGATTGCGGGGCGGAGTGTAGGTGAGATGATTGGGCAAGGTAAAGCCAGAGTCATTCTAGATGTGCATCACATCAACGAGTTTCAGCTTGGAGAAGTCTTGGTGACCAACCGTACAGATCCAGATTGGGAACCAATTATGAAGAAAGCAAGTGCAATTGTCACCAACTCTGGTGGACGCACGTGTCACGCTGCAATTATTGCCAGAGAAATGGGAATTCCAGCAATTGTGGGTTGTGGAAATGCCACGACTGTCCTCAAAACTGGGCAAGAAATTACCGTTTCTTGTGCTGAAGGTGAAACTGGAAGAGTTTACCAAGGTTTGTTGCGCTATGAAGTGCAAAAAATCCCCTTGAAAACTTTACCCCATACCCGCACTAAAATCATGATGAATGTGGGCAATCCTGAAGAGGCATTTGGCTTAACTGCTATACCTAATGATGGAGTCGGGTTAGCGCGCATGGAGTTTATTATTGCCAACCATATTAAAGCACATCCGTTAGCATTGATCCATTTTCATGAATTAGAAGATGAACTTGCCAAATACAAAATCGCTGAGCTAACAACTCAATATGAAGACAAAACCCAATTCTTCATTGATAAACTGGCACAGGGAATAGCAACTATTGCAGCAGCTTTTTATCCCAAACCCGCGATTGTCCGTCTCAGTGATTTCAAGAGTAACGAGTACGCTAATCTGTTAGGTGGCAAACAATTTGAACCAAAAGAAGAAAACCCGATGATTGGTTGGCGTGGTGCTTCTCGCTACTATGATGAGCGTTACCGCGAAGGCTTTGCCCTGGAATGTCTGGCGATGAAGCGAGTCCGCGATGAAATGGGCTTAACCAACGTCATTTTGATGGTTCCTTTCTGCCGTACTCCTCAAGAAGGTCGCCGTGTCATTGCAGAAATGGCAAAAAATGGTTTGGTGCAAGGAGAAAACGGATTACAAGTCTACGTGATGTGTGAATTGCCTAGTAACGTACAACTAGCAGATGAGTTTAGTGAAGTCTTTGATGGATTTTCTATTGGCTCAAACGACCTGACTCAGTTGACGCTGGGCTTGGATCGGGATTCGGAGTTAGTGGCGCATTTATTTGATGAACGTGACGAAGCAGTCAAGCGAACGATCGCAAAGGCAATTTACACAGTCAAACAACACGGACGCAAGATTGGGATTTGCGGTCAAGCACCAAGTGACTATCCAGAATTTGCCCGCTTCCTAGTCGAACAGGGTATAGATTCTATCAGTCTCAACCCTGATTCGGTACTTAAGACTCTCTTAGAAATTGCTGCTGCTGAACAACAAGGTTAGTTGTTGTGCGATCCGAATTATAGGTTATTCATCATTCGAGATGAATAACTCATAACTGAGGGTATGATATCCTTCAGTTTAACTTTGCCATATATCAATACTATTAGTAGTATGACAATCTGGACTGGAAAACCCTACCCTCTCGGTGCTAGCTGGGATGGTCAAGGGACAAATTTTGCTTTGTTTTCGGAAAATGCCACAGATGTTGAGCTTTGTTTGTTTAATGAACAGGAGCAGGAAACTCGTTTGCCTTTAATTAAGGTGCAAAACCATATCTGGCAAGGCTACGTACCAGGAGTCGAACCAGGACAGAAATATGGATTCCGAGTCTGGGGACCTTATGAACCTGAAAAAGGACACCGCTTTAATCCGGCTAAACTGTTGCTCGATCCTTATGCAAAGGCGATCGCTGGTGATGTTATCTACGGACAAGAAATTTTTAACTATTCCCTAAAAGATTCAACAAAAGATCCATCTCCGTCATTGTACTATCTGGGCTTAGATGATGCTCATTTAATTCCCAAGGCAATTGTTATTGATGATACATTTGATTGGGAAGGAGACAGGCTCCTGCAAATTCCTTGGTCTGAAACCATTATTTATGAAACTCATGTCAAGGGTTTCACCAAGCTTCATCCAGATATTCCCGAACACTTACGAGGAACTTATGCAGGGCTGGCTCATCCCGTTGCGATCGCTCATCTCAAATCCCTCGGCATTACAGCTGTGGAACTTCTACCCGTTCATCACATTTTTCCTTATCCCCAGTTTTTAGCCGAACAAGGACTCCGCGACTACTGGGGCTACAGAACGCTTGGTTATTTTGCTCCCTATTCCGGTTACAGTGCTAGTGGAATCTTAGGGCAACAAGTCATTGAGTTTAAAGAAATGGTGAAAAGCCTTCATGCTGCTGGCATCGAAGTCATTTTAGATGTGGTTTATAATCACACGGGAGAAGGAAACCCGTCAGAACCGACTTTATCTTGGCGCGGTATTGATAATGCAGTTTACTACCGCTTGAACGAAAATAACAAGAGTGAATATTTAGATTTTACGGGCTGTGGAAATTCTCTGAATGTCAGCCATCCTCAAGTCCTTAAGATGATTTTAGATAGCTTGCGTTATTGGGTTACAGAGATGCACGTAGATGGTTTTCGCTTTGATGAGGCTCCAACGCTTGCGCGAGAGTGCTTCCTCTCAGAGTATCAAATCCAGTTAACCATGTCTCAAGATAACAACCAAAGCCAATCTGAAAGCTTTTGTGAGAAAATCACTAAAATCCAATACGATAGGGGGGCTGCTTTTTTTGACATCATCCATCAAGATCCCGTCCTTTCGCAAGTGAAATTGACTGCTGAAGCTTGCGATGCAGGAGAGGGTGGCGACCAAATCGGAAACTTTCCTATTTTATGGTCAGAGTGGAATAGTAAGTATCGCGATACAATGCGGGACTTCTGGCGTGGCGAACAGAAAAATAAACAAGAGTTGAGCGATCGCTTTATGGGGAGCCCTGACTTATACAAACATCAAGGAAAACTTTCTGATGCCAGTATTAACTATATCACCTGCCACGATGGGTTTACACTCAATGATTTAGTTAGTTACAACGAGAAACACAACGAAGCGAACGGGGAAGGCGATAAAGATGGAAGCAATAACAATCATTCTTGGAATTGTGGGGTTGAAGGAGAAACGGACGATCCAGAAGTCCTACAACTACGAGAGAGGCAAAAACGCAATTTTCTGACGACTTTAATGCTGTCTCAAGGCGTTCCTATGCTGTTAGGAGGAGACGAAATGGGGCGAACCCAACTGGGAAATAACAATGCATACAATCAAGATAATGTAAAATTTTCGTGGTACGATTGGAAGTTAACTGAAAAACAAAAAGAATGGTTGCAATTTACGCGCCAGTTACTTCAGTTTCGCTGGCAACATGTGGTGTTTCGGCAGCACAATTGGTTAAAACAAGGTTCCGAGGAGGGTAACATTGATTGGTTGAATCCAGATGGGAGTGAAATTAGTGAAGAACAGTGGCAAGACGGTGTTTGTGCCATAAGTATGTTCTTGAACGGTGAAGGAATCACATCTGATGTTTGTCATGACAGCTTTCTTATGTTCTTCAATGCAGAAAAGGAAAATATAGAGTTTTCCCTACCCATAGGGCTAAAGGATAGAGAATGGAAGGTTGTTATTGATACGACAGAACCTTACTTTGTTGAGGAAAGTCTTGTTTACCAAGGCAGTCAGTCTGTGATGGTGACGGAGCGATCGCTGATGGTGTTGCAAGGGCTGGTATTTCAAAAGAACTGAACTCCTTTACCGGATGAGCAATACGTCTCCCTGTCGCAGTGGATTCATGGGCTGTTTTTTCTCCCAAAATTTCCGGCTCAAATAACAACCAATTTCGTTTACACTACTTAATGACGTTACCTATGGAGTTTGGTTCAGATATGGCAGACATAGTGGATACTGCAATAAGTGCGGGTTCTTTCAACACCTTGGTGGCTGCTGTTCAAGCTGCAGGTTTAGTAGACACCCTTAAAGGACCTGGCCCTTTCACCGTCTTTGCGCCAACAGATGATGCATTTGCTAAGCTGCCTTCGGGTACAGTTGAATCATTACTTCAGGACATTCCCCAACTAACGAAGATCCTGACGTATCATGTTGTTGCTGGAACGGTCACAGCTGCTGACGTGGTCAACCTGGACTCGGCCCCCACAGTTGAAGGTTCGACTTTAAAAATTGATGCATCAAATGGTGTGAAAGTCAATGATTCAACAGTTATAACACCAGATATTACTGCTGATAACGGCATTATCCATGTGATTGATACAGTGCTGATTCCTCAATAAGTGCGAATTCAGTTAAATCAGTGATGGAAGAACGGTAGAAACTGTTGCCGTTCTTTCTCTGTTAAATCGGTCAAATCACAAAAAAGTTTCTCCCTCAGTCTTTTAGCCAATTCTTCAGTTTTCACAGTCCAAAGGCGAACTGTATTATCACTGCTCGCAGAAACTAGATACTTTCCATCAGGGCTAAAAGCGATCGCACTCTACACCTGTACGCTTTGCTAGGACTGTTAGTACAAACGCTCACCTTGATAGGGGTAGTCTATTGAACCCACGATTGGTTAGCGCTCTTTTATGCTCTCTTGAGAGTTATAAAAGAGCGCTAATTAAGTTTGCAAAAGTGGTTTGTCGTGATTTTGATCCCTGAATAGTGATAAGAAAACACCACAACCATGGGACAGGGTTATGGCGTTTTCTTAGCGCCATTCAATTTAAAGCTCATAGTAATTTTTATAGGATTGTTTGTCCCTCCTTGCAAATCGCCTTAATATTTTTTTATCTTTTCCTCACAAGGATCTCAACTTTTGCCCGTACTGTAGAAATTAAAGTCATTCTAGTCGTTCAGTCTAAATAACATTTTGAAGATATAGCTGTAACTAACAGTTCACAGCCGTGCGAGTATGTTTTCATACTCCTATTAACGAGCAGTAGTCGAATTAGAGGTGCTTTATGCCATGACATTTTTACATTTTGCACCCAGAGCTTGAAGCTAAAAGTCTAGGAATAAAATACTGAGTCAGTATTTAAAACTAAGACCAAAAGACTCTTTTTTGAGTTCCTGAATTTTGAGTTTCATAGACCACATTTGTGGGATGAAAGCCATCGACCGTAAACTCCAGAGAGCACGGTTGCGGTTAGAATATGGATGCGGATAATTTTATCACAAGAACTAGTGATTTATAGACATGAAAAACTACTCTTAACCAATAAAATACAAGTTTATTCCTCAAATAAAAATCTCTGTTCTTGTTTCCTTAAATAGGAGCATCTCGAATTTGCCGATTGCCCTCAGAATAGAATTCTGGGGCTATGCAAACAAAGTCCATGCGGACTTAATTAAGAAGTCCTTGTCTTGGGGACGAGCGCTTGTATAGACGCGATTTCCATCGCTGGCGTATTTTTCCAAATTGGGCTGCTCCCCCTTAAATTGAATTTTGCAGAAAAAAGTGATTTAAAAATTCTACCTTGTCTGTAATTTTTCATTTACTTATCACATCCTCAAAAAAACTCACTAATACTTTTTATGTCTTCTCAATGGCGTGTTTGGCAATCATTAAAATCTTTACTAAGCAGCTTGCTCAATCTGAGAAACCATCATTTATTCATTTGCGATCTTGTTATTTTCTCCATCACTCCTTTACTAGCACTGCTCCTGCGTTTTGATGGTCATCTTGTTATTGCACCGTATGTTTTAGATTTAGTCAGGATAACGATACTGTTTTTAACAGTTAAACTGAGTCTCTTTTGGCTTTTTGGTGTTTACAAACGCTATTGGCGCTACGCAAGCATTGAAGAACTCTGTTTTCTCTCCGTGATGATGGTAGTGGTTATTATTGTTCAATCGATACTCTTTTATAGTATTCACCATATATCTAATTTTGGTGTTAACAATTTGCCACGTTCACTACCATTTATAGATGGATTGCTTTCATACATATTTATAGGAGCATTGCGTTTTAGTGTCAGAGTTTTGAAAAGGGTTCAACCAGAGAATACATTTAGCCCACAACAGAGGGTCTTAATTATTGGTGCTGGTAGTGCAGGAGTTTCTTTGGTACAAGAAATGCAAAGAAATCCTCAATTAGGTTTTTATCCTATAGCCTTTATTGACGATAATCCGCAGAAATTGTATGCGCGTATTCGCGGTATTCCTGTTGTAGGCGATCGCCACAAAATTCCCAATATTGTGAAATCTCTGAACATCCAGAAAGCGATCGTTGCTATGCCAACTGCTGCAGGACAAACAATTCGCGAGCTGGTTCATATCTGCAAAACTGCAGGAATCCAATTTAGCACTTTGCCTGGGATACATGAAATTCTCAATGGTCGCGTGCGCGTAGACAGTATTCGGGATGTGAGAATTGAGGATTTGCTCAGACGCGAACCTATTGAGACAGATATTTTGCAAGTCTCGGAATTTCTGAAAGGCAAGAAAGTAGTGATTACGGGTGCAGGTGGGTCAATTGGTAGTGAATTATGCCGTCAAATTTTTAGATCTAGACCTGCTCAAATGATACTGATAGGACATGGTGAAAATTCTGTGTTCAATATCCAACAAGAACTCGAACAATTTGTCCAACTTCTAAAGAAAAATGGTGTAGAACAAAGAGAAATTCCTTATCTTACTACTTATATCATTGATATTCGCTGTTGGGAGAGGTTAAAACAGGTTTTTGAGCAATTACCACCTGATGTGATTTTTCATGCTGCTGCTCACAAGCATGTACCACTTATGGAATTAAATTCACCAGAAGCAATCACTAACAATGTACTGGGAACCAAAAATTTACTAGACCTAGCTTTGGAATACAACGTTAAACATTTTGTCATGGTTTCTACAGATAAAGTAGTGAATCCCACCAATATTATGGGGGCGAGTAAAAGGGTTGCTGAGATGCTTGTGCTGCAAACGGCAAAAGAAAGTGGCAAACCCTATGTCGCCGTGCGTTTTGGTAATGTCTTGGGCAGTCGTGGTAGTGTTATTCCTACATTTAAGAAACAAATTGCAGCAGGTGGTCCGGTCACTGTTACTCATCCTGAAATGCGTCGTTACTTTATGACTATTCCAGAGGCTGTTCAACTGGTTTTGCAAGCTAGTGTACTTGGTCGTGGTGGAGAAGTGTTAATGATGAATATGGGTGAACCTATGAAAATTGTGGATCTGGCAAAGGAATTAATTCGCTTGTCAGGATATGAGGTCAACAGGGATATTGAAATTCTATTTACGGGATTGAGACCAGGAGAAAAGTTAATTGAGGAGCTGTTTATTCCTGGAGAAGAGTATGAACCAACTCAACATGAGAAATTATTTGTTGTCAAAAATGCCAGTCGCATTATTCCTAAAAATTTGACTGCTACTGTGGAAGCTTTGTGTAAAGCCGCAGATGAAAATGATGCCTCTGCTATCAAATTGTTACTACAACAAATAGTTGCAGGATACACACCAGAAACCATGTCAGGTTCTGGAAAAACAAGCGATTTAAACTCTAGTTCAACAGCAACGCAAAGTGTAAATGATTTAGTTTTCAAGTTAAAAAGAGCATAGTTTTCATAAAACTAGTAGATTATTGTAGCAGTTTCGTTCTTAGTCAAAACTTAAATTTTACAGATTGGTTGAAAAAAGTAATGTATAAACTTCTGAAACAAAAGAATATTTTTTTAAAACTTTCTCGCCAGTTAATGCAAAAAATGATTAACATTTTTTTGTGTCAATTACTGAAGCTAAGAAACTGCCATTTTTTGATTTTTGATGTGATAATGTTTTTGATAACACCATTGTTAGCTCTGTTCTTGCGTTTAGATGGTCATCTTGTCTTGGCACAATATATACCCGATTTAGTAAAAGACACGATACTGTTTTTGATAATTAAATTAGGTGTACTTTGGAGCTTTGGTTTTTATAAACATTACTGGCGGTATGCCAGTGTTGAGGAAGTGATATATATAGTTACGCTAATGACAGCTACTGTGGTTATTGAAACCTTGTTATTTAACCTTATTCAATATGTGCCTTATATTCCTGTAGACAAATTACCACCTTCACTTCCGTATATTGATGGTTTGCTTTCATGTATTTTCATCGGAGCACTACGTTTTAGTGTGAGGGTTGTGGAAAGAATGCAACAGGAATATGCATTATTTAACTCCCAAGAACGGGTGTTAGTGGTTGGTGCTGGTAATGCAGGGCTTTCCCTAGTACAAGAAATGCAAAGAAATCCCCAACTAGGTTTTTATCCAGTGGCTTTCATTGACGACGATCCTCAAAAATTACATACCCGTATTCGTGGGATACCTGTAGTTGCCGATCGCAACCAAATCCCTGATGTTGTGAAATCTCTGCAAATCCAGAAAGTTATTATTGCAATGCCGACAGTTGCAGGACGAGTGATTCGGGAAATAGTTGATATTTGCAAAGTAACTGGAATTCAAACAAGCACTTTACCAGGCATACATGAAATTCTTAATGGTCGCGTCAGGCTAGACAGTATTCGAGATATCAGGATTGAGGATTTACTCAGACGCGAACCCATACAAATAGAGATTGAAAAAGTTTCTAATTTTCTGAAAGGAAAGAAAGTACTGATTGCAGGCGCAGGTGGATCGATTGGTAGCGAATTATGCCGTCAAATTTTTCATTGCTGCCCAGCAAAAATGATACTTTTAGGACACGGAGAAAATTCTGTATTTAACATTCAACAAGAATTGCAACAACTTGTGCAAGTCAAGAAAAATGATGGTAAAGTACAGAATTCTATACCTTGTATTTTTGAGTTCATTAGTGATATCCGCTCTTATAAAAGGCTCAAATATGCTTTTGAAAAATACCGTCCAGACGTCATTTTTCATGCTGCAGCTCATAAACACGTTCCTTTGATGGAATTAAATCCAACAGAAGCAATTACTAACAATGTGATTGGTACGAAAAATTTATTGGACTTAGCACAGCAATATGATGTGAAAAATTTTGTGATGATTTCCACAGACAAAGCAGTTAATCCAACCAATGTCATGGGGGCGAGTAAAAGAGTTGCAGAAATGTTAGTGCTAAAAGCTGCAAGAGAGAGTGGAAAACCTTATGTTGCTGTACGTTTTGGTAATGTTTTAGGCAGTCGGGGTAGTGTAGTTCCTACTTTCAAAAAACAAATTGCTGCAGGAGGTCCTGTTACTGTTACCCATCCCGATATCTGTCGTTATTTTATGACCATTCCTGAGGCGGTTCAACTGGTTTTACAAGCTACAATTATTGCCCACAGTGGGGAAGTGTTAATGTTGAATATGGGTGAACCTGTAAAAATTGTTGATTTAGCAAAAGAACTGATTCGCCTTTCGGTATATGAAGTCAATAAAGACATTGACATTGTATTTACAGGGTTGCGACCAGGAGAAAAGCTATTTGAGGAGTTGTTGATTCCTGGAGAGGAGTATGAATTAACCGAACACGAAAAACTTTTATTGGTAAAAAATGCAAGTTGCATGATTCCAGAACATTTAGAACTCGTTGTAGAAGCGTTATTTAAAGCAGCAGCTAAAAATGAGGTAAATACTATTTTATTTTTGTTAGAGCAGATAGTACCCGGATACAAAGACGAATATTTACTAAAAAAAGGAGCAGAGTATCTGTTAAAACATGAAAGTTTTAATCCACTAGATACTGTTAATAAGCTGAAAAAAATACAATCAAAAAATGTGTAAGAAACATGAATATAATAAATTGTAAAGAGTCGATGAAACGCGAACAAGGAGCTTGTTAAAATTAGGAGGTGACAAGGTAATGGAACAGACTAAGCCACTCACACTACGTCGCAACTTTTCTTGGACTTTCATTGGTAATGTTGTCTATGCAGCTTGCCAGTGGGGGTTGTTGGTAGTGATGGCTAAACTTGGTAGCGCAGAGATGGTAGGACAGTTTACTTTAGGATTGGCAATTACTGCACCTACGATCGCGTTAACAAATCTCCAACTGCGATCCCTACAGGCAACAGATGCTAAACGTCAATATCTCTTTGGGGATTACTTGGCTTTGAGGCTCATATCTACAGGATTCGCGCTTTTATTAATTGTGTTAATAACTTTTGCAGTAGGATATCGTTGGAAGACATTATTCATTATCCTGTTAATAGGTTTGGCAAAAGCCTTTGAGTCTATTAGTGACATATTTTATGGTTTAATCCAGCAGCACGAACGCATGGATCGCATTGCTATGTCAATGATAATTAAAGGAACTTTATCATTGTTACTCCTGAGTCTTGGAATTTACACAACTGGTAATCTTTTATGGGGAATATTTGGTTTGGTTGTTGCTTGGGCGATAGTCCTAATTACCTACGATATCCGCAGTGGCGCATTGATGCTTAACGGGTCACCAACAATACTGCAAGGTGAGATATCTGGATCTCGTTATTTGCCAGTGGTACTAAGACCTCGTTGGAATTTAAAAACCCAGGAGGAACTTATATGGCTCTCCTTGCCTCTAGGTGTTGTAATGATGGTGATTTCACTAAACAGCAACATTCCTCGTTATTTTGTTGAGCGCTACTTGGGAGAGAGGGAACTAGGCTTTTTTGCTGCCATAGCCTACTTAATGGTAGCAGGGAGTATAGTGGTTAATGCTCTGGGAGAGTCAGCTAATCCAAGATTGGCTAAATATTATGCAGCCGGAGATAGCGCCGCTTTTCGGTCTCTGATTTTCAAGCTACTCTTAATAGGTGCATTATTAGGTGGAACGGGCGTTCTAATATCTCTGGTCGTTGGTAGACAAATTCTTGCCCTTCTCTATCAACCTGAATATGCCAAATATACAGATTTGTTTGTTTGGTTAATGCTTGCTACAGCAATCAGTTATGTATCCTCGCTCCTCGGTTATGGAATGACGGCAGCTAAATACTTTCGCATTCAAATTCCGATATTTACTTTAGTGACAACTATCTCAGCTATGGCTTGTTTCTGGTTGATCCCGACTATGGGACTTTTAGGAGCAGCGATCGCGCTCTTGCTTGCGGCAATTGTCCAAGTTGTCATGAGTGCGGGGGTCATTACTTATGCGTTATACAAACTCAAAAAACATCAATATACCAAATCATAAAGTGAGTTAAAGTCATGACAATACGTATTCTTCATGTTGTTGGTGGAATGAATCGGGCTGGTGTCGAAACCTGGTTGATGCACATTCTATGCCATATTGACCGCCAGCAATTTCAAATGGATTTCCTGACACACAGCAGCGAAGCTTGTGCTTACGATGAAGAAATTCTCTCTCTGGGCGGTCAAATTATTCCCTGCCTTGCACCATCACAACCTTGGTTGTATGCTCTCAATTTTCAGCGGATTTTGCGTGAATATGGTCCTTATGATATTATCCACAGTCATGTTCATCACTTCAACGGCTACGTTCTGTATTTAGCAAAGCAGGCAGGTGTACCTATACGTATTGCCCACAGCCATTTAGATAGCTCAGCACTGGAAGCTAACAGATACTGGTCTCGATATTTATATCGATCGGTAATGAAATTTTTGATTGCCCGTTGTGCTACCATTGGTATAGCATGCAGCAAAATTGCAGGTGCAGATTTATTTGGTGTTAACTGGAAAACCGATCCCCGATGGCAGCATCTTTACTATGGCATTAATCTGATTCCTTTCGAGAAACCTGTCGATCCAATGCAGGTTCGTTCTGAACTCAACTTACCAGCAGATGCCTTTGTTGTCGGTCATGTCGGGCGCTTTGATATACAAAAGAACCATGAGTTTCTACTAAAAATTTTTGCAGACGTTGTAAGACTTGTACCTCAGGCATACCTGTTGTTACTAGGTGAAGGTGTTCTTCAACCCAAAATTAAACAGCAAGCGATCGCTTTGGGTATTGCTAACCGAGTGATATTTGCTGGGAGCCGATCTGATGTCCCCAGATTGATGCGAGGTGCTATGGATGTATTTCTCTTTCCCTCCCTCTGTGAAGGATTGGGCTTGGTATTAATCGAAGCCCAAGCCGCAGGACTACCTTGTATCTTTTCCAATGTGATTCCAGAAGAGGCAGATGTGGTCAAGCCTCTTTTGAAGAGACTATCTCTATCACAACCAATTTCAAACTGGGTAGATGCAGTTTTATCTTGGCAGAATCAAATACCTAAAATCCAACAAAATGAAGCTTTAAAAATTGTAGAAGTTAGCCCTTTCAATATTGAAGCTTCAGTGAAGCGGTTAGAACAAATTTATCGGACTGAATTTTCTAAAAATAAGACGTTTTATGAACTCCAAAATGTTTTGTCTCAAGATTTATGTAAATAACTGTGAATAGCGGTTTTCTTTACTTTTTATCCGCACGTATTCCATCCCCTTAACCCATGATTTTTTCATGCATAGTCATCGGTTAACTACATTTTTATAAGGAGATTGGAAAAAGTAAACTCTGTTAATTTTGAAAAATTTAGTATTTATTTAAGAGGAATTTATGACTGCTTCTGTGAGCGTAATTATTCCATGTTACCAATGTTGCAAGACCATTTATAGAGCGGTGGATTCTGTGGCTAAACAAACTCTTCTTCCTGCTGAAGTCATTCTTGTTGATGATGGTAGTGGCGATGATACTCTACAAACTTTACAGCAGCTACAACATGATTTTGGTAAGGAATGGATTAAGATTGTTGGATTAAAAGAGAACTCTGGTGTTGCTGTTGCTCGTAATACAGGTTGGGATTTGGCATCCCATGACTACATTGCTTTCCTTGATGCTGATGATGCATGGCATCCAGAAAAGATTGCCATTCAATATTCTTGGATGGTTAACAACCGTGAAATTGTCTTATCTGGACATCGTGCTATTGTTCATCAATCAAAAGCTCAATTAAACTATGCTCCAATACCATCTAGTATCAAAATTAATAATATAGGTAGAAATGAAATTTTATTTTCTAATCGTTTTAGTGGTTCTTCTGTGATGATAAAGCGGGATATTGAGCAGCGTTTGAATCCTTCTTTTAAATACTCTCAAGATTATTTATTATGGTTGGATATTATACTAGCAGGAGGTCGAGCTTGCGTTCTTAGTTTTCCTATAACTTATTACTTTAAGGCTTTCTTTGGTCAGGGAGGACAGACACAAGATCTTTTAAATGGAAAAGCAGCCGAACAAAAAATTCATCAAATTTTATTTCAATCTAGAAGGATTACATATTTAGAATGGCGAATTATTTCTTTATGGGCTTTAGCAAAATATTACAGGCGAGTCTTAATTTGTACAGCACGAAATTTACACGCTTCATTAGGTAAGTTATTACAATTAAAGTTAACTATTCAGGAACATTATTAGGTTCTTTCAGTACTTGTTATACTAACCTAACAAGTACTGAAGAGAGAACAGGGAACGGGGAACTCTTAACAGTGTAGGCACAGGAGTTGGGAAGAAGGGAAGAGAACATGATTTTAGCATTGATTGGAAGCACATTTTTTTATAATGCTTGCGCTTACAAAGATTTGAGTTCTTATTGAAGCGTGATGAATCGTGCCTTAAAATCTTTACTATATAAGGTTTACGGAGTTTTTAGGCGTTTCTCCTGTTCCCTGTTCCCTGATTAATTAATGGTTGAGCATAACAACTACCGAAGATCTCATTATCAGTTATTTTGGATTTTTAGAAATTTGATATTAAATTGTAGAATTTCAGGAAAATGAAAACACTAGAGAGTATCTGGATTGGAATTGCGATCGCATTGACAAATGCC
The DNA here is from genome assembly GCF_009725235.1 of Scytonema sp. UIC 10036. The sequence goes on along the minus strand of NZ_WJFC01000013.1, from coordinate 17,562 downwards.
ACTCAAGCAAGGCTAACAGGTTTGCCAATTGGAGTTGGTGAAGTTATGATATTGATGTGGCTAATATTTTTATTAAGGAGAATATTAATTTCTAAGTATCACTTTATGACAAGTATTGTGAGAATAAACTTTTGGTTTTGGTTGTTTGCATTTACTTCTTTAAGCTTAGGTTTGTTAATAGCTGAATTTACGGGATTAAAAGCATCAGGGGTAGAGCGCGATTTTTTAGCATTTTTCTTGATGCTTCTTATATCTATTGGTCTTTCATTATCAAAACATTTTTATGCCGAAACAGAGAAAATAATTCTTTATTTCCTTTCCTTTTCGCTATCTTTTTTATTTATAGTCTTTTTATTTCCTTTAAAACTACCTATAACCCTTTGGTATGGTGGTGTTAGATTTACTGGCTGGGCGGAAAATCCAAATCAATTAGCTTTATTATTAAGCCTAGTTCCTTTTTTAATTTTACATTTATTAAGTCAAGAAAATAATATTTTAAGAATATGGTATTTATTATTAATTACTATTTGTTTTGTTTTGGGAATAGCAACAGGTTCTGATGCTCTTTTAGTAGCATGGATAGCAGGCTTTGGGACTTTAATTTATTTAGCAATACTTAAATTATTTATTTATTTATTTAATAGAAATCTAAAAACTTTCAAAAAAAATATTTATCAAAAGATTTCCGGAATCTTTTTTGTAACAACATCTCTTATAATTATAAACATTATTTACCTAGTAAATGCTTCATCTTCAGCTAATTTGTACGATAAAGATCCTCAAGCAAGTGAGCGCGTAATACTATGGAAACATGGAATAGCTGCAATACTACACTCTCCATTATTTGGTCTTGGACCTGGTGCTCATTCAGGTGAAGTCGGTCCATTTTTAAACTTTGAAGCTCACAATACTTTTATAGATTGGGGAGCAAGTACTGGAATCATTGGGCTTATAGCTTACATAAGCTTATTAACTTGGATAGCTTGGAATGCATGGCAGCAAAAATACATATTCTTGTTCGTCGCTGTGATTTCGTTAGCTGGATTTAGTACATTTCACTATGTGTTGCGACATCCAGTTTTCTGGTTTTATTTACAAGTCATAATGACTTTGAGTCAAAAATCATCAAAGACTTTTCATCCTATTTTGATGACAAGTTTCAATCCTCATTTATAAGAAAAGTAACTAGGCAATTTTGGCTCGTGAAAAAATTACAAAAAAAGTGAGAGGATTATCATATGTGTGGAATTGTAGGTATTTTTAATACTACCCAACAAATGTCCAAAGAAGAGATGGAAGCTACAGTGCAAAATATGTCCCATGCTCTCTATCATCGAGGACCAGATAGCAGTGGTACGTGGGTAAATGCTACAAAAGGTTTAGCTCTTGGACATCGACGACTTGCTATTATTGACATATCTTCGGAAGGACACCAGCCTATGGTGTCTGCGGATGGTCGCTATGTCATTGTGTTTAATGGCGAAATTTATAACTTTATAGAATTAAGGTATACTCTAGAAAAATTAGGTCACTGTTTTCGAGGTCATTCTGATACCGAAATTATGTTGGCAAGCTTTAGCCAGTGGGGAGTAGATGGGGCAATTAGGCGCTTCATTGGTATGTTTGCATTTGCCTTATGGGATTGTAAAGAGCAACTGTTGCACTTGGGTCGCGATCGCGTGGGTGAAAAACCACTATACTATGGTTGGATTAATAATACTTTTCTCTTTGCTTCCGAGCTAAAAGCCCTTCAAGCATATCCTGATTTTCATCCCGAAATCAATCGTGATGCTTTGGCATTATTTCTGCGCTATAGCTACGTTCCTACACCCTATTCCATTTACCAAAATATTTATAAGTTACCTCCTGGATGTACCCTCACATGGGATGGTTTAGAGGCTCATCCCAAACCAGTACCGTATTGGTCTCTTAAAGAAGTAGCAGAGTTAGGTGTTGCTGAACCCTTTACAGGCTCAGAACAAGAAGCCATCGAACAAATGGAAAGCCTTTTGCTGGAAGCTGTTAGATCTCAGATGATTGCTGATGTTCCTTTAGGTGCTTTCCTTTCAGGCGGAATTGATTCTTCTACAGTTGTAGCCTTGATGCAAGCTCAAAGCAATCAACCAGTTAAAACCTTCACTATCGGTTTTTATGAAAAGACATACAATGAAGCAGAATATGCTAAAGTAGTAGCAAAGCATTTAGGTACAAACCACACAGAACTTTACCTGACTCCACAAGATGCTCTTGATGTTATTCCTCGACTACCAACTCTATACGATGAGCCTTTTTCTGACTCCTCTCAAATTCCTACCTTTTTAGTTGCTCAATTAAGCAGACAGTATGTCACTGTTAGTCTTTCTGGGGATGGTGGAGATGAAATCTTTGGAGGATACAACCGCTATTTTTGGGGTCGTAGCATTTGGCAGACAATAGGCTGGATGCCCAAAACCCTGCGCCGGATTGCTGCAAATGGTTTGACAAGTTTATCACCTAATAACTGGAATGATGTTTTTACAAACTTCAGTTTCCTTTTACCAAACAAGCTCAAATACTCCAATGCTGGCGAATACATACACAAACTAGCCAGAGTTTTGGCAGTTCCCAATCCAGACGCAATGTTTACTGGTTTAGTTTCTCAATGGCAAGATCCTCTGGCGGTGGTTATCAATAGTTCAGAACCTGTGACGACTTTGAGTAATCGCCAGTCTTGGGCAGAGTTATTAGACTACACTCAACGCATGATGTTCTTAGATACAATAACTTATTTACCAGATGATATCTTGGTTAAAGTCGATCGCGCGTGCATGGGTGTAAGTCTAGAAAGTCGCATACCACTGTTAGATCGCCGTGTTGTAGAATTTGCTTGGCGCTTACCGCTATTAATGAAAATTCGTAACGGTCAGGGAAAGTGGTTATTACGTCAAATTTTGTATAAATACGTTCCTCAAGAATTGATTGAGCGTCCCAAAATGGGCTTTTCTATGCCCATAGATATATGGTTGCGCGGTCCATTACGCGATTGGGCAGAAGATTTATTAGATGAGAGTCGTTTACGCCAGCAAGGATTTTTCTATCCCTCTCCAATTCGTCAGAAGTGGGCGGAGCATACAGCAGGTAGCCGCAACTGGCAACACCATTTGTGGACAATATTGATGTTTCAAGCTTGGTTCAGTAAGTCGGTATAAAAAAAGTTAATTAAAAAAAGGATTGAGAAAATACAATGATGAATATTACAGTTGTCGGTTTAGGTTACGTTGGGTTACCTGTTGCATTAGCAATTGCCAAAAAATTTCCCAATACAGTTGGTTTCGACATTGATAGCAAAAAAGTTGCGGCATTAAAGCAAGGAATTGATACCACGGGTGAGGTATCTGTTGAAGAATTAAACAATACTACTTTGAAAATAACTTCAGAAATTTTTGATTTAGTAGATAGCAACTTTTTTATTATTGCTGTCCCAACTCCAATAGATAATAACTGTTTTCCAGATTTAACCGCCATAACGAAAGCTTCTGAGACTGTAGGTAAAGTTTTGAAACCAGGAGATATAGTGGTCTATGAATCAACAGTCTATCCAGGAGTTACGGAAGAGATCTGTGGATCAGTACTATCACGGGTATCCGATTTGCGACAAGGAGTGGATTTTAAGTTAGGTTATTCACCAGAACGAATTAATCCCGGCGATAAAACTCATACCCTAGAAAAAATCGTTAAAGTTGTTTCTGGAGAAGATTCAGAAACTTTAGAAAAAGTTGCTCATGTTTACTCAGCAATTGTTGAGGCTGGTGTTTATCGAGCTCCTTCGATTAAAGTTGCTGAAACAGCTAAAGTTCTTGAAAATACTCAGCGCGATCTTAATGTTGCATTAATGAATGAGCTTGCACTTATTTGCGATCGCTTAAGTATCCGCACCTGTGATGTTTTAGCAGCTGCTGGTACCAAATGGAATTTTTTAGCTTTCACACCTGGTCTTGTAGGTGGTCACTGCATCGGAGTCGATCCATACTATTTGACTGCAAAAGCACAACAGGTAGGATATTACCCTCAAGTGATTTTAGCTGGGCGACGAATCAACGATAGCATGGGTAAATACTTGGGAGAACGCCTAGTAAAACTCTTGGTGCAAGCCAGTATCAATATAAAAACCGCAAAAATAGGAATTTTGGGACTGACATTTAAAGAAAATGTACGAGACCTGCGTAATAGTCGTGTACCAGATATTATTACAGAGTTACAACAATTCGGTATAAAACCTCTTGTACACGATCCCTTAGCGGATAAAGCGCAAGCACAGCATGAATACAATCTTGACATCACAGATTGGGACGAAATCAACAACTTAGACGCAATGGTACTTGCTGTTAGCCATAAAGCTTACCTAGATATACCTCCTGAAGAGTTGTTTTCTCGTATTCGCCCTGGTGGAGTTTTGATGGATGTAAAATCTGTTTTCGATTACACTACTGTACCGTCTTACTTAAACTACTGGAGTTTATAAGAGGCAAATTTATGACAAAAATACTAGTTACAGGTGCTGCTGGATTTATAGGTTTTCACCTCAGTCAACGCTTACTAGAGAGAGGAGATGAAGTTATTGGACTCGATAATCTCAACGATTACTACAATGTTAATCTCAAAAAAGACAGGTTAGTCCAACTCCAAGAAAAATCAAACTTTGAGTTTTATCAGATGGATATAGCAGACCGTGAAGGTATAACCAAGCTGTTTGCTAAACACAACTTTGATAAAGTCGTAAATTTAGCGGCACAAGCTGGAGTGCGCTATTCTTTAACAAATCCCCATATTTATGCGGATAGTAACATTGTTGGTTTCATTAATATTTTGGAGGGTTGCCATCATACTAATGTTCAACATTTAGTTTTTGCTTCTTCAAGCTCTGTTTATGGTGCAAATACTAAAATTCCATTTTCTGCTCGTGACAATGTAGACCATCCAATTAGTCTATACGCTGCTACTAAGAAAGCAAATGAACTTATAGCACATACGTACAGCAGTTTGTATAGCTTGCCAACAACTGGGCTGCGTTTTTTTACAGTTTATGGTCCTTGGGGCCGCCCAGATATGGCACTATTTATATTTACAAAAGCAATTTTAGAAGATCGAGCCATTGATGTTTTTAACTATGGCAAGATGAAGCGGGATTTTACCTATATTAATGACATTATAGAGAGTGTCGTTCGAGTTGTAGATCGAATTCCCGAACCAAATCCCTTGTGGACAGGCAATGCACCAGATCCCAGTACAAGTTATGCTCCCTACAAAATTTATAATATTGGTAACAATCATCCAGTTGAGTTAATGGCTTTTATCGAAGCCCTGGAAAATTGTTTGGGTAAAAAAGCAGAAAAAAAATTGCTGCCATTACAACTTGGTGATGTGCCAGTCACTTATGCAGATGTCGATGATTTAGTTCAAGATATAGGTTTTAAACCCAGTACCCCAATTGAGGTAGGAATAGAGCATTTTGTTAAATGGTATCTGTCTTATTACCGATGCTAAAAAAATCTACGTACCTAGGAAAGGCAAACAGCAATGCAATCAAAAATCAAACTATTACATATTACAACTGTTCCAGAAACATTCAACTTTTTTAAAGGGCAGATTGGTTACATAAAAGCTCAAGGATATGAAGTTCATGCCTTATCTTCTCCTGGAAAATTGTTAATTCAATTTGGCGAGCGCCAACAAATTCCTGTTTACGGAGTACATATGCAACGACGTATTACGCCGTTACAAGACATTTCTGCTATATTGCAAATTTGGGAATATTTGCAGGCTATTCGTCCCCAAATTGTTCATGCTCACACTCCTAAAGGAGGACTTCTAGGTATGATTAGTGCAAGATTAGCAGGAATTCCTGTTCGTATTTATCATATCCGTGGGTTACCTATGATGACTGCAACAGGTTACAAACGCTTACTATTAACATGGAGTGAAAAGCTTTCTTGCCTATTTGCCCACCAAGTCTTTTGTGTCAGTCACTCACTTCGTGAAGTTGCTATTAAGGAAGGTCTGTGTCCGCCAGAGAAAATTAAAGTCCTTTTAGGAGGTAGTAGCAATGGTGTCGATGCATCTAATAAATTTAACCCTGCCAATTTAGAACCCTGCACCCGTCAACAAACGCGTGAAAAGTACGGCATCCCAAACGATGCTATTGTTGTTGGATTTGTAGGTCGGATTGTCCGGGATAAAGGTATAGAAGAATTGGCAAAAGCATGGCAGATTTTACAGCAAGAATTTTCCAACGCCCATCTACTGATTGTTGGCTGTTTTGAACCTCAAGATCCAGTAGCTGCACATATACAAGAAGTACTCACCAACGACCCACGTATCCACATGACTGGAATGATTGATGATACACCACCACTTTATGCAGCTATGGATATATTAACCTTGCCGACTTACCGCGAAGGATTCCCAAATGTTGCTTTAGAAGCAGCAGCAATGACACTACCAGTAGTAGCAACGTCTATTCCCGGTTGTATAGATGCAGTTCAAAACGAAGTCACAGGGACCTTAGTGCCACCCCGTGATACTTGGGCATTGGCAACAGCAATCCGCAAATATCTGCTTGATTCAGAATTACGCTATCAACATGGGGTTTCAGGGCGCAGGCGTGTTTTACAGGATTTCCGTCAAGAAGCCATTTGGAATGCTTTAAATCAAGAGTATTTACAAATTTTAGAAGCTAAAGGGCTATTTGCTTCTGAACCTGTCTTAAATGTTTAATAGGAAACAGGGAAAGTTAAATGTACTCCCTTTAAAAAGTGAAGAGATTTATCTCAAAAATAACCTAGAGTGGACACTGCTAGCCCTGTCAAGATGGCTTAAAAATTAGGTAGATTCTACCCAATTCTTGGTATTTTATCTTCGTGCTCTATGCCGACGAAGGAGGCATAGACGCGAAGGGAATCAAGGGAATACTTGTTTTTCAAACATCACCTTGACAGGGCCAAGTGGACACTGCCCACGCCCATTTATTGAGAAGGTGCGAGATGTCATACGTATTACAAAACTTGAGTTTAATCTGGTAGGTAAGTAGGTGGGAAAAAACCGAACTATATAAAGATATGTAAATACGCTAAAACCCTTACAAATGACCAATGACCAATGATAAATGACCAATGATAAATGACCAATGATAAATGACCAATGACCAATGACCAATGACAAATGACGATCCTGAGTAAAAAAAATGGATAAAACCAATCTTCTAAAAATAAAACTTTTGATTGCATTGTGTTTGCTAGCTATGGGAGCAATTCAATGTAGTATCGCTAACGAACAGAAAGTTGCATCTCAACAAGATTTACAATTTGATACCAAGCCAGTCAGCATGAGCATCAAAGTTGACAGAAGCGACAGGTTTTCTGTTAAAAATTTTGGTGCTAAAGGTAATGGAATTACTAATGATACTAAGGCGATACAAACAGCGATAGATACAGTATATGCCCGAGGAGGAGGCACTATTGTGTTTCCTCCTGGCGTATATATTGTTACTTCTGTAAAACTTAAAGAGAATATTGCATATGAGGGATATGGAGCAACTATTAAGCGACCCAAGCATCAGGGAAAATGGACAAGAACTTTTATAGCTGAATATGCAGGTCAAACAGATTCAAAACCATTAATTATTAAAGGATTTATTTTTGATGGAAATAGTAAAAATCAAGGAAATTACAAAAACTATGAGTTAGAGCAAGCCGCATTAGTTTTTTTAACGGCTGACCCAAAGTATCCTGGCAAACTACGAGCTTTTATTGAAAACTGTTTTTTTAAAAACGGAGTTGCTGATGGTCTCTCTGTTTACACTAACGTATCTCTAAAAGTTAATAAATGTGAAGCAACAGATATATTTCGTGGAGGTTTTGTTCTAACAGGTGGGAATTCATTTGTTGAAATTAGTAATTTTACTACAAGAGGAAAATTTGATGTTTCTGGAATTGATATAGAAGTTGATGGACGAGGTTATGGAAATACGTTGAAAGTAGATGTTAAACTTGAAAACCTTAATTTACTCAATGGAAGATTTGATATTGGAGTTGCAGATGGTTCAAGAGTGATAGGTAATAATATCATTTCTCATGATGCACCCTTTGTAATTTATAGTTTAAAGTCAAAGATGAAATTTACAAATTCTAAGTTTAAAGTAGGAGCATCTGATAGTTATATCAACAGAATTTTGTTTCCTCATGATGTAACATTTGAAGATTGCGAATTTTATGTAACTAGAAAAGAAACTAAACAACCATATCAATTTTTTAGCGCTGCTGATGTTTGGTGGCAACATCCCAGTCAAGGAATTCAAAGAAATCAATCATTGGTTTTTAAAGATTGTTTTTTCAAATTAGATAGCAATATAAAAAGAAATGATATAACTTATGCAGTTTATGTCCGCAGAGATTTTCCATTGACAAATAATAATCTAGTGATTAAGGGAGGAGCTATTGCTAAAGAGTTTAAATCTCAAATCGTTAAGGAATAATTAGAAAAAGAGGAAAAATTGTTATGGCTCAACATTTCCGGGGTGTTCAATCCAAAAAATATAACACGGTGATTAAATCTACATTAGATAGAGTGGCAGCAGTAATAGTCTTAATAATTTTCTTTCCTGTGATGCTGATTGCTGCGACCGCCATCTATAAAAATATGGGGCGTCCTATTTTCTTTTGCCAACCCCGTCCAGGTAAAGATGGTCGTATTTTTACCTTCTATAAATTTCGCACAATGACCAATGAGAGAGATTGTGATGGCAACTTATTACCTGATGAACAACGATTAATGCCTTTGGGTAAATTTCTCCGACGCACCAGCTTAGATGAACTTCCTCAACTTTTAAATGTCCTTAAAGGCGATATGAGCTTTGTAGGTCCCCGCCCACTCCTTGTAGAATATTTAGATTACTACACGCCACAACAAGCTCGTCGCCATGCAGTTAAACCGGGCATTACGGGTTGGGCTCAGGTGAATGGTCGTAACCAGCTTTCTTGGTTAGATAAATGTACTTTAGATATCTGGTACGTCGATCATCATTCCCTTTGGCTAGATTTGAAAATTTTAGTGATGACATTCTTGAAAGTTCTTAAGCAAGAAAATATAGGATCATCAGAATGTCCTGAAGCGTCAAAGCAGCAAATTGCAGCGATTAAGGAAGCAAAGCAATGATCCTCACCTAATGGTACGAGTATAAATTTTGATTGATAAGGAGTTATTTTGGGATGAAGCCAATTACTGTAGTTGTGACAGGAGTAGGAGCACCTGTTGGTGTTAGCATTATTAAATCTTTGCGAGTTTGTAATTTGCCAATAAGGATTATTGGAGTTGATTCTGAGCCACTTGCTCAAGGATTATTTCGTGTCGATCGAGCACACTTAATGCCCTCTGCTCGCCAGAATCCAGATGCTTACTTTGAAGCTTTAGTAAAAATCAGCAAAATAGAAGGAGCAGATATTCTATTTTCTGGATGGGAAGGGGAATTAGCCATGCTGGCTGAACGCAAGGCTGAATTTGAAGAACGTACACACACGACTTTACCCCTCATCCCGAATACAACTTTAAAAGCTCTAGATAAATGGTTAACAATTGAGGTTCTGAAGGTCTTTGGTGTACCCGTACCTGATACTGTGCTTCCTACAAGTCGAGCTCAGTTAAAAGATTTTTGTTCTAATCACAATTACCCTTATATCGTTAAACCAAGACGAAGTTCAGGTGGAAAGGGTTTGGTGCTCGTTCATACAGAAGCAGAGCTTGCTTTTTTTAGCCATTACATATCCGATCTTGTTGTACAGGAACACTTGTTACCAGACGATCGAGAATACACGGTCGGAGTATTTATCCAAAGTGATGGAAAACCGGGTGGAGCTTTAGCACTCAAGCGTAGTCTTTCTGGTGGACTTAGCTATCGCATGGAAAGTGATAGGAATACTGATGCGTGTGACATTGCAATACAGGCTGCTAAAGCTATGGGTTTAATTGGTGCAGTCAATGTTCAAATGCGGCTTACTTCGACTGGGTTTAAGGTTTTTGAGATTAATCCAAGATTTAGTAGTGCAACTTGTGTGCGAGCTCATTTTGGATTAAACGAACCCGAACTCACAATTCGTCACTTTATTTTAGGAGAAGAGATATGCCCGCCCGAGGTCAAAGAGGGCATTTGCTTGCGGTTTTGGGAGGAAATGTATTTTCCTATAGAGGTTAAGAATGCTGCTCAGCAAGGAGAATACCAGTGCCGAGGTCAAATTTTGAGCCAGTTTTAATAAGTTAGTTAGACAAAACAATTCATCAGCAGTAAATTTGGAACCGCTAACCACTAACTATTAACAAAAGTATGAATATACAAGTTCTTGATGTATTCGATCCCTTGTGGTCAAAGATTCTTCAGAATTTACGCCACGATTTTTATCATTTACCCGAATATCTAGCTTTAGAAGCTAAACGAATGAAGGCTGTTGCAGAGGCAATGCTCATTCAAGATGATGAAAAAATTTTCTTTTTCCCTTATTTGTTACGTCAATGTGATGATGCCTTTCCTGAAGATTTAAAGGCTTCAGAAATTTTTGATGTTTTGTCGCCCTATGGCTATCCTGGAATTTTATTGAATGAAGCAGGGGTCGAAAATTTCGAGTTTATCCATTATGCAATGCTTCAGGTAACACAAAAATTTAAGGATAGGAGGATTTGTTCAGCATTCTTACGATTGCACCCAATATTAAACAATCGCTTTGATGAAATTTATCGTTTACCAGCTTACAAAATTCACTCTGAAACCATTGCAATCGATCTGAAATTGACTGAATCTGAAATTTGGCATCAAACTAGACCAGAGCACCGTACTAAAATTAACAAATCTAAACGCTATGGTTTTGTAGCAAAGATTGCTCCTTTAAATCAATATCTCCTTGACTTTATAGATATCTATGTAGAAACAATGGCTCGTGTTGGAGCATCGCCAGCTTACTATTTTAGTCGTGAATATTTTTTAGATTTTGTAGAAGCATTAAAACAGCATCTTCATCTGTGTACTGTTGAACTCGATAGTCAAGTGGTTTGTGCAGGTTTGTTTACTGAATGCTGTGGGATTGTCCAGTATCACCTTGGAGGAACAAGAAGCGAGTTTTTGAAATTCTCTCCTAGTACTCTTATGTTTGACCATGTTCGATACTGGGCAAAAGAACGAGGTAATGAAATTTTTCATCTTGGCGGTGGAGTTGGAGGAGCAAAAGACAGTCTTCATCATTTCAAGGCTGGATTCTCTCGACAACGATATAACTTTCCTCTCATTCGCTTAATTACGGATGAGAAGACATATATGTATCTCGTCAATTTACGAGCAAAACTGTTGAATCTACAGGTAAACCAACTCCTGAAAACAGAATTTTTTCCTGTCTATCGTTCACTTTCAGTATAAAGATTCGGGTTATGAATAATACTAAAGTGTTAGTGTTTGACTTGGATGATACTCTTTTTCCCGAACATGAATTTGTCTTGAGTGGGTTTCAAGCTGTCAATGATTGGGTACAATCTAAATATGCGATTTTTAATTTCTTTGATGTTGCTTGGAAATTGTTTGAAGAGGGTAGACGAGATAAGATTTTTGATTTAACTCTTGATGCTCTAGAGATTAAGTATGAACCTTCTCTGATTCAAGAGCTTGTTCAAGTTTATCGGGGACACAAACCTACAATTTGTCTATATCAAGATGCACAGTGGGCGATTGATTACTTCAAAGTTGAGAAACAGCTTGGTCTCATTACCAATGGTTTTCTAAAAACTCAACAGAATAAAGTGAAAGCATTGAGAATTGAATCGAGTTTCAATGAAATTGTTTACTGTGATGTCTATGGTTATAAGAATTGGAAGCCCAGCCCAGTGCCTTACAAAAAAATGATGGAATTTACAGGATGTGAAGGAGTTGAGTATATGTATATTGGAGATCATCCTTACAAAGATTTTGTAGCTGCAAAAAACCTAGGCTGGCTCACGTTGCGTATTTGCCGTAAAGATGGTGAATATGGAAATATAATTGCAGAAGAAAATCATGATGCTCACTTCAAAATAAGGTCTTTATATGAATTGAAAGACTTTTGTTGAAATCAAAGAAAATCAATGGATAATTTGCTAACAGTAGAAGTACTAATCTTGGTTTAGTTCAGAGAGGTCAAACATAATCATGAATAAACCGATTCTCCTCTCAACACCTCACATGAGCGATCGCGAACTAGAATTTGTCAAAGAAGCTTTTGACACTAACTGGATCGCCCCTGTTGGTCCTCATATAGACGCTTTCGAGCAAGAATTTTGTCAAGTGACTGGTGCCAATCACGCAGCAGCTCTCAATTCTGGTACAGCAGCTATTCACTTAGCTTTGCAATTAGTTGGCGTTAAGTATGGGGATGATGTTTTTTGTTCTACTTTAACATTTAGTGCAACTGCTAACCCGATTGTTTATTTAGGAGCAAAACCAGTTTTTATTGATAGCGATCGCGTTTCATGGAACATGAATCCAGACTTGCTTTGTGAATCCCTAACTGACCGCGCACGAAAAGGCAAATTACCTAAAGCTGTTGTACTGGTGCATTTGTACGGTCAAAGTGCGGATATCGAAGCAATTTTAAAAATTTGTAATGAGTATGAGATTCCTTTAATTGAAGATGCAGCTGAAGCTTTAGGCGCTACTTATAAAGGGCGAATGGTTGGTACATTCGGGCGTATTGGTATTTACTCTTTTAACGGGAATAAAATCATCACTACCTCTGGTGGCGGGATGTTAGTTTCTAACGATGAAAAACTGGTGAACAAAGCCCGTTTTTTAGCAGCACAAGCACGCGATCCTGCTCCTCATTACCAACACTCTGAAATTGGCTATAACTATCGCCTTAGCAATATTTTAGCTGGTATTGGTCGCGGTCAGTTGAGAGTTTTGAGTGAGCGAGTTGCAGCTAGACGACGCAATTTTGAGATCTATCAGCAGACTTTAAAAAACTTACCAGGATTAGAGTTTATGCCAGAAGCTAGTTTTGGATATGCTACCCGGTGGTTGACTTGTTTAACAATTAATCCTGAATTATTTGGTACAGATCGAGAGCAAATCCGTGTAGCGCTTACCGAACAGCAAATTGAAACTCGTCCTGTATGGAAACCGCTACACTTGCAGCCAGTATTTGCAGGTTATGAATCTATTGGGGGTGCAGTTGCTGAAGATTTATTCACACGTGGTCTTTGCTTGCCTTCTGGTTCTAATCTCACAATCCAAGACTTAGAACGAGCGAGCGATGCCATTTCTACAGTTTATGACAGCAAGAGTAAAAACCGCACTTTTTCGATCGTCGATCGTTAGTCATTGCTTATTGGTAGATCGCTGACGAACAAATGACAAATAACAAATAAAAACATCAATTGTATCTTTCCATCAATGATGACAAAATTTACATTTAAAATTGATTATGGACACACAAGTAACTGTTGTAAATCTTGATAAATATTGGCAATTGCTTAAGCGTCATGGATTGCCTGCTTTGGGATTTTTTGTTTTTGTTTTCTTAATATCATTGCTGGCATTCTCGCTGAGAAAGCCCTCTTATGAAGCAGAAGGAAAACTGTCGTTACAAAACAACACGATCTCTTCCCTAACGGGGGTAGGAACTGAAATAGGTAAGTTAGAACCATTGGCAGGTGATAGAAGTCATCTTCTAAATACAGAAGCAGAAATTATAAGTTCTGTTCCTGTTGTACAAAAGACTATTAACCTACTCAACCTCAAAGACAATGAAGAGCAACCCCTAAAACCGAAGGATTTTGTTAAACGTTTGGTGATTAAAGAAGTTAAGGGAAGCGATGTTCTACAAATTTCTTATAAAGATACTAATCCTAAAATATGTGCAGATGTTGTTAATACCCTGATGCAAGTCTATTTAGACCAAAACATCTTTTTTCATAGAATGGAAGTAGGATCTGCTCGCAAATTTATCGAGAAACATTTACCAAAAGCCGAATTAGTTGTGCGGCAAGCAGAAGCTGAATTACGCAAGTTTAAAGAAAAAAACCAGATTGTTGTCTTGCCAGAGGAAGCGACTAGTGCAGTGGCAAGGATGGCTGATTTACAAAAGCAAATTGGTGACTCTCAATCTAGAATTGCCGATCTCACTGCTCAATCTCAAGCGCTCCGCAACCAATTGAAGATGAACTCCCAACAGGCAGTTGCTGAGACTTCCCTCACTCAGTCTCCTGGTGTACAAGATATTCTCAAAGAAATTCAACGGCTAGAAACTGAACTTGCTACTAAAAGAGCTACTTTGCTTGATACTCATCCCACAATCATTAATTTAAAAAGTAATCTAGCAGCGTTTAGAGAAATACTAAAAAGGCGTGTTCAAAATGTTGCAGGTACTTCACAATTAAAATTGAGTAACAACCTGCAACTTGGAGAACTGCAACAAACACTTACTGCTAGACTCGTTGAATTAGATTCCACTCGTTTGGGTTTAACTAATCAAATCTCAGCTCTAACCAGGTTACAATATGACTATAGAAAGAGGTTAGAGGTATTGCCAAGATTAGAACAACAACAACGGGAGTTAGAACGTCAACTAGAAGCCGCCCAATCTACCTATTCACTATTATTACAAAAGTTCCAAGAAATTCGCATTGCCGAGAATCAGAACATAGGTAACGCCCGCATTATATCTGCTGCCCAAGTTCCAGAAGAGCCAACTTCTTCTCCTATGCTTTTGTACCTAAGTGCAGGCTTAATTGCTAATTTAGCGGCTTTGGCGAGTATATATATTTTGGAAGCACAAGATAAATCAATTAAGACTGTTGATGAAGTTAAAGAATTATTGGGAGTGACTTTATTAGGGATTATTCCCTCCGTTGATAAGCCCAAAAAATCCATTTGCAGCGATCGCAACTCTGAATTCTCTCTCTATCAACTTGTGGTTAGAGATACTCCACGTTCTGCCCTTAGTGAAGCTTATCGAATGCTCAGGGCTAATTTGAGGTTTATCAGCGCTGACAAAGAAGTAAGAGTGATAGTTGTTACAAGTTCTGTGCCTAGAGAGGGGAAATCAACAATAGCTGCCAATTTAGCGACTGCAATGGCTCAGATGGAGAGCAAAGTCTTACTGATAGATGCAGATTTACACCGCCCAGTTCAACATCAAATTTGGGAACTGTGTAATAGTGAAGGTTTAAGCAATACAATTGTGGGACAAGCTGAAACCAGAACAGCTATCAAAAAAGTTTGGAATAATTTAGATGTTCTCACATCTGGAGTTGTACCTCCTTCTCCAGGAGCTCTCCTTGACTCTAAACGAATGGCTGGGTTGATTGAAAGTTTTGCTGCTACCTATGATTTTGTCATTATTGATGCTCCGGCATTAACTGTTGCGGCTGATGCGGCTACTTTAGGTCACATGGCTGATGGTGTCTTGTTTGTTGTTCGACCGGGGATAGTTGATTCTGCTAGTGCCATCTTTGCTCAAGAGCTTTTGGAAAAATCCGGTCAGAAGGTTCTGGGATATGTGGTGAATGCAGTAAGCTCCAACAATAAACGCTATAATTACTACTTTACTGAGGGATACACCTCTGATACTCCAGTGAGGACTCCACATACCTCCAGTGTGCGGTCACCGTTAATTTAAATCTAGGAAAAGCTGGGTATGAGTAGATATACTACGTTTACTCGGCTTTCGTCCAGACCGAGACGCGGCAACGAATCGCACCATCATTTCCCCTTTAACGGGTGAGAGTTTGCCTGTTTCCAAAAAGGTATCTGCCGAGATAGGTCAATGCTCTATTTTGGGACACGTTGTAAACTTTCATTGCTTTGTTAACTTTATTGATTTACAAACTTGCCCAAAAATGATGTGGGGGTAAATCAAAATTTCGCAATGTAAAATTTAACAATATTGTGGTTGGTCCTCTATCCTCCCTTTTGAAAATTCAATAGTGTTCAATTTGCTGCCTAACCCAATTGCGAAAAGCACGAGTTGTTGCTATCTGCCCATTTTTCCGACTTTCCTGGATGAACCGAGGGATTTCTTTTACTGATACAGGGGCGAAAGTTGGACTCGTTTGTACTTCTGAGTATTTCCCAGATGTGAGTACGTATATTTTTAGCACTTTTCCATTAAATCGCCAGAATTCTGGAATCCCCATCGAAGCATAAAGCCTTAGCTTGTCTACTTGAGGTCTAGAATACTCAACTTCTAGTACTAAATCTGGCGGTGGATCTGTCGCCAAGTCTATATTCTCTTTGTCCCGAACCAAAGATTCATTCTGAATGTAGTAGCTACTATCCGGCTCACCACCTCGTTCTAGGTCATCTCGCGTTAACGTCAAAGATCCAGCACTTTTAACTTCTTTGCCGAATTCTTCGCACAGCACGAGAATGAACCCATCAATTAAGCGGTTGGAATTCTCGTGTGGCATCATTGGCGACATGATTTCTAACACCCCATTGTCGTAAGCGAGCTTAGTATTGCGTTGGTTGCTCATTTCAGCTAGCATAGCCTTAAATGTCCGCCAGCTAATATTTTCAAGTACAGTTCTAGTTTCTGGGGGGGCTGACATTACTACCATGTTTAATCTCCATTGAAAAATTCAATATTGCTACCTTAATAAAAAGCTGACCAGGATTTTACAGTATTAGGCACATTATAGGCACAAAATTCACCTAAAAACCTCCGCTCGTCGGAGAAGCCCCAATACTGCAAGGGCTGAGAGAATTGTAGGTTGGGTTGAGCACAAGCGAAACCCAACAAATGCCGATAAATGTTGGGTTTCGTTCCTCAAACGCCAGTCCCCTACGGAGGGAAACCCTCCTTCAGGGCTGGCTCCCCAACCTACGTAATTGCGTGTTTTTATGCAAAACCTACGCAGTATTGGGTTTACTTCTTGGGAAGAACAGTTTGCTTCGAGTTCGCACTCCCATCGGTCAATTTTTGGTAGGAATGGTAATTTTGACTGTTATTAGCTTCATTCCTATTGCACCTGGAAAGATGGATGTCAAAACCATGACTACGTGCAAGGGGAGCTAAACGTTTGATATCAAGTAAAAGTAGAGACACAAGTATTTGTGGAAAGATAAATTCAAGTGCAGCTTGAGCCGCTTCTCCCCAGTCGGGAAGATCGGGATCGTCAAATGATAAGTAAACCCAATGCTCTAGTAGGTAGGCAATCAACGACAGTACTAACTGGATGCCTAAGCCAGGAGGGTGACTTCCTGGCTTAGGCATCCACCTACGTGGACTGAATATAAAGTCCTTGCCTTGCGGACAAGCGTTTGTATAGCCCCAGAATTCTATTCTGAGGGCAACTTGCACTCATTGGGATGCTTCCCGCAACAAGGCTTTTTGACACTCACCGACCTAAAGTGCGGGGTTTTAAACCCATTTTTCTGATAAAAATGAGAATAGTCATGGTATTCATATAACTTTCGTTGATTATTACTACAGCAAATTTCAACCTGGTGAGGTACAAAAATTACCCCCCTCTGTCCCCCCTTACCAAGGGGGGATGAAAGGGGGGTGTACCTCATGA
>NZ_WJFC01000012.1 GCF_009725235.1 Scytonema sp. UIC 10036 | reverse complement strand
ACAAGTGTAGAAACAGCTTGAAGCTTTTGTTACGTTACAAAGGGGGTTTCACCGATACGGCTCGCCTCCGGCACTGACAAGCTACTGAATATACCAGTTATGAGTAGATTTTTTCAGGTTATTTGTAGGTGCCAATATTTCGTATCGCATTCTGGACGGTTTAGATGTCTTGCAAGCAAAACAACTGCATTCTGAAATCGGTGATGCCAACATTTATATGCGAACGGGGTTCCACCATATTCCCATAGAAAAGCGTGAAATGCTTGCTCAATCGCTACGCATACTTCTCGGTCAACAAGGAACCATGTACCTTATTGAACTAGGTGCTGGCTGCATTGACTTCTTCAACTCACTCTTTGAATTGTACGGACAGCTACCGTATGAACTCTCACTGGTCATGGAACACGGTATTAGACCGGGTATTGTAACAGAAGAAGACGTTGCCGTGTATTTCCCTGATTTTGAAATTCTAAGTCAGGGTGAAGACTTATTCCAAAGTATTCACAAACTACCTGATGGAAAATATGCAACACCACCAGCATTTTGGGCAGTTATCAAACGCCGCTAGTACAGTCAAAATTGTTGAAAAACAAATAATACCAGTTTGAACAAAGAGTGCGACAGATAGTTAGTTCAAATCAAGTCTAAATATGACTTTCTCAATCCAAAATCTAAAATCTAAAATCCAAAATAGTATCGACTCAGGGGTGAATGTAATTCTAGATTGCAGCAGTATATCTAGTGCTTGCACCGATTTTGGCAACCTTGTCAGAGGTAATACCTGCGGCATTATCCAACCTTGCAGTGTAGAAGAACTCAGAACGGTGGTACAGTTCGCCAATGACCACCATTTACAACTCAAAACCCGTGGCAAAGGTTACACTCAAAGCGGACAGTCTGTTGCTCAAGAAGGCTTTACACTTGAGGTAACACAACTCAACCAAGTCTATGAATTGGATACGACAGCGAAGACGATCGCTTGTGAAGCAGGTGCAAAATGGCAAGATATAGTTGCTACAACTATTAGCCACGGGATGCTTCCCCGTGTTCTACCCCTCAACCTTGAACAAACAGTAGGAGGGCTACTCTCCACTGGGGGTATTGGCAGTACCTCCAAAACTTATGGTCCGGTGATTGCTAATGTGGTTGATATAGACATCATCACGGGGAATAGTGAGTATATCAAATGCAGTCGTACACAAAAACCCGAATTATATGATGCAGTCTTAGGTGGATTGGGAAGATGTGGTATTATCGTCAGCACCACCTTAGAGTTACGCACAATAAAACAATATATTCGTACTTTCCATCTGCTTTATGACTCTCTTGATGCTTGGATGCATGACCAAGTGTTGTTGGGTAAAAGCAACCAGATAGATCATCTTGAAGGCTTTTGCTGGTCTTCTGCTAAAGGTATCCGTAATACTCCGAGTGGTAAGCGCTTCTTTACTCATTGGCTTTATGGATTGCAAATTGGCGTAGAGTATAGTATAATAGAGCCTTGTTTAACTGACATACTAAAGGGCTTGAATTATTGCAAGCTTATTCATACTGAAGATGAAGAAACCGCAAGTCATGTTTTTCGCTACCAACCCCGCTTTGATATGATGCGGGAAACTGGTGCATGGAACCAAACTCATCCCTGGATAGATTGTTTTATGAGTGCTAAAACTTTGGCAGAAATCATGCCCGAAATTCTCGATATGTTACCCCTAAGTTTGGGTGATGGGCACAGAGCCATAATGGTTGCATCTGATAACTTACCTTATTTATTTATGATGCCACCAGAAGATGATATCTTTTGTTTTGCTATTCTTCCCGTGGGTGTTGCAACTCATGATACCAACAGTCTTGATGTCTTAGAAAAAGTTAATCAAATGCTCTTAAATGCAGGTGGAAAGCGCTACCTTTCTGGGTGGCTTGGCAAATCGGATTTTAATTGGAAACAGCATTATGGCAACCGTTATGATACTTGGGTAACAGTGAAGCAACAGTACGATCCAGAATGTATCTTTGGCTAGGTGCCGAACTCAAGTAGTTCTGCTTCTCAAAAAAACTAGACTCGGTTTTGTTAATACAGGCAATTAATGGGAATCCTAGACTTAGAGGTAATTTTAGTCTAAAACCAAGGCAGTGGCACATTTCCACAATTTCCAAATTCCGGGTTACAACACTCTAGAAGTTATTCACTCTGGAGCCAATACTAATATCTACGGTGGTACTGTAGTTGCCACTCATACCCCCGTCATCCTCAAAGTTTTACTAGACGATTACTTCTGTTTAGAAGCAATTGCCCGTTTCAAACACGAATACTCGATCTCAGCTAAACTGGACCATCCTAACATCGTCAAAGTTTTAACTTTAGAATCTTACGATAAACGATTGGCACTGGTTTTTGAAGATTTCGGCGGCATTAGTCTCAAACAGTATCTCGAAGCCCACAAACCTTCTGTGCAACTGACTCTTCAAGTTGCAGTTGCGATCGCCAGTGCCCTCGCCTATATTCATGACAACCACATTATTCACAAAGACGTTAAACCAGCCAACATCATCATTGCAACAGCAGGAGGAATGAGGCAGAAGATAGATCCCTTCTGCACTCAAGCGTCTACCTCAATTATTAAACTCACTGATTTCAGCATCGCCTCACGGTTAAGCAAGGAAACACCACAACTTATCAACCCCAACCAACTAGAAGGAACACTGGCATATATGTCGCCAGAACAAACAGGACGGATGAATCGTAACCTGGACTACCGTAGCGACTTCTACTCATTGGGACTCACACTCTATGAAATGCTAACCGGGCAATTACCCTTTACCAACGATGAACCTTTAGAATTGGTACACGCCCATATTGCCAAGCAACCAACACCAATTCAACAGCTTGTGCCAAATGTCCCCAGCACTGTCGCTGCTATTGTCCACAAGTTAATGGCAAAAAATGCAGAAGATCGATACCAAAGTGCCAAAGGATTATTAGCTGATTTGCAGCAATGTTTAGAGCAGCTGAACACTACAGGCAATATCGCTGATTTTACACCAGGTCGCCTAGATATTCTTTCTCAACTACTGATTCCCCAAAAGTTATATGGACGAGAAACCCAAGTTGAAAAGCTGCTGTCATCTTTTGATAGAGTGAGTAGTGGGAAAAGCGAGTTGGTATTAGTATCTGGTTACTCAGGTGTTGGGAAAACTTCTGTTATCAATGAAATTAATAAGCCAATTACCAAAGCCAGGGGCTATTTTATTAGTGGTAAGTTCGATCAATTCAAGCGCGACATACCCTATGTAGCCTTAGTGCAAGCTTTTTCTTCTCTCATGCGCCAACTGTTAACGGAATCAGCAGAAAAACTAGAGGTGTGGCGCAGTCGGATACTCCAAGCTGTGAGTAGCAACGGACAAGTCATTATTGATGTCATTCCAAAAGTTGAACTCATTATTGGTAAACAACCAGAAGTACCCCAACTTGGACTTAATGAATCACAAAATCGATTTCATCGAGTCTTTCAACAATTTCTAAAAGTATTTTGTTGTCAAGAACACCCATTAGTCATCTTTTTAGACGATTTACAATGGGCAGATTTAGCTACATTAAAGTTGATACATCTATTGATGTGTCATGTTGAAAGCAAATACTTATTGTTGATTGGGGCATACCGTGACAACGAGGTTAGCAAAGGCCATCCTCTCCTCAGTATTATTGAAGAAATCAAGGAAACTAGCATAGATATAAATGATATTGTGTTGCAATCATTAGAGTTAGATAATGTAATCCAATTTATCGGAGACACACTAAATGATGATATTCAACGAACCATTCCACTAGCTGAAATTATTTTTAAAAAAACTAACGGGAATCCTTTTTTTATTACCCAATTGCTCAAAGTCATGTATCAAGAATTACTCCTTGTATTTGATTTTAACAAACAACAGTGGCAGTGGGATATTGAAAAAATTATAATGACTGGTATACTTGATAAAAGTGTAGTTGACTTAGTAGCCAATCGTCTTAATATTCTACCAGGAATTACACAAAAATTATTACAATTAGCTGCATGTATTGGAGATAAATTTACTCTCAATTTACTATCAGCTTTGAATAAAAAGTCAGTCTATGATACAGCGGTTGAAATTGATGCAGCACTCGAAGCTGGGCTGATATTACCAATGAATGAAGCGTATCGTATACCGCTATTATTCCAAGCAGAAGAAAACATTTCATTTGATAGCAAGGATATTAGTTATAAATTTCTGCATGATAGAGTGCAGCAAGCAGCATATTCATTGATTCCAGATAACCAAAAGAAAGAAAATCATATCATAATAGGTAGATTACTGCTTGAAAATACACTAAATGAAGAAAGAAATGTAAATATTTTTGACATTGTTAATCATTTTAATAAAAGCATCGAACTTTTACAAGAAATTGAAAAAGATAAACTCATAGAATTAAATTTAATTGCTGGTCGTAAAGCAAAAAAAGCAACGGCTTACGAACCTGCTCTCAATTATCTTATGGTAGGAATTAAACTTTTAAGAACGACATCATGGTTAACTCACTATGAAACAACTTTAGATTTATATGAAGAAGCAGCAGAAGCTGCGTATCTATGCGGTGATTTTGAACAGATGCATCACTTAGCAAATATTGTTATTCAAAAAGCAAATTGTTTACTAGATACAATTAAAGTTTATAATTTAAGAATTCTTACAGCTATAGCTCAAAAAAAACTACAAGAATCGTTAGAAATTGGATTGCAAACTCTCAAGAAACTAGAGATAGATTTTCCTGAAGAGCTAACTGATGAGTTCGTGAATCAGGTACTGACAGAAACAGAATCCTTGATTCCCAGATATAATCTTCAAAGTTTACTGAATTTACCTACAATGACCGATCTAAATTCCATAGCAGCTATGGAAATTTTAGATACAATCTCCACTGCAGCTTATTCAGTCTCTCCCAAACTGATGCTGTTAATCAACTTGTTGCGAATAAAATTATCTTTACTTCACGGAAACTGTTCTTCATCTGCTATTGCTTATGCAGCTTATGGGCTTATTCAATGCGGTTTGCTTAATAATTATGAATTAGGCTATGAATTTGGAACAATAGCACTTAATTTAGCATCAAATATCAATCAAGGTATCCATGGTAAAGTCTTATTTTATGCTAGCAATTTTCTTTTTCATTGGAAAACTCATTTAAGAGAGATGCTTCATTTTTCTAGATTAGGAGCTAAGTATAGCCTGGAAAGTGGAGATTTAGAATATACAGCATGGTCTTATCAGTTTGAATGCCGCGCTTTATACTGGCAAGGAGAGGAATTAAATAGTTTAAAGCATAAAATAGAAAATGATATTTATGCTATTCGCTTAACCAAACAAGAACAACCGTTAAGTCATCAATATATGCTCTATCAAGTTATTTTAAACTTAATGGATCGTTCTCAAGATGCTTGTCATTTAGTTGGTGAGGTTTACAATGAAGAGCAATCTCTTGCACAGTATCAAGCTATAAACGATGTATTAGGGATTTACTTTTTTCATTTATATAAACTTATTCTTTGCTATCTCTTCGGTCAGTACGATCGCGCCAGTACTCATGCGAATATAGCAGCTACTTATTTAAGTAGTGCGATGGCACAAGTTGTTGTTCCTATCTTTTATTTTTATGATTCTCTCATACAACTCGTTATCTATAATTCTCAACTAGAATCAGAACAAAAGCATATACTTAGTCAAGTACAAGCCAATCAAGAAAAAATGCAAAAATGGGCAGAACTAGCACCTATGAATTATTTACATAAATTTTATTTGGTAGAAGCAGAAATATATCGATGTAGGGGGGAAAACTACCAAGCAATGGATTATTATGACCGTGCTATTACTCTTGCTCAATCTCAAGGATACATTCAAGAAGTTGCTATTGCTAACGAACTAGCTTCTTTATTTTATTTAGAGTTAGGCAAAGAAAAAATAGCTAAAGCATATATACATGAAGCTCACTACAGCTACATTCGTTGGGGAGCAATAGCGAAAGCTACAAACTTAGAGGAGCGGTATCCTGACATATTAACTCCCATATCACAACGAGTATTATCTCATACCAGTCTTTCTAATAAATTATCTACTTCTACAAAAAGTTTATCTCTTGATATTTTAACAGTAGTTAAAGCGTCTCAAGCACTCAGTAGCGAAATTGTTTTGGACAGCTTGCTAGAAAAGCTTATGTGTTTAGTTAAAGAAAATGCTGGCGCACAGAAAGTATTTTTCATTGCCAAAGATAACGATCGATTAGTTATTGAAGCTTCACTCATAGAGGAAGGAAATATTACAACATTACAATCTCTTCTGATTGCAGAACATCAAGTACTACCTGTATCTGTAATTCATTATGTAGAGAGAACTCAAAAACCTCTAGTCTTAGATGATGCCACTCTTGACGACAATTTCAATCACGATCCTTATATTGTCACTTATCGACCAAAATCGATTCTTGTATCACCAATTATTTATCAAGGAAGACTTACAGGAATTTTATACTTAGAAAATAATCTCACCACTCACGCTTTTACTAAAGATAGGTTAGAAGTTTTGCATATTTTATCAGCACAAGCTGCTATTTCTATAGAAAATAGTTGTTTCTATGCAACACTAGAAACACGCGTTAAAGAAAGAACACAACAATTAGAGGATAAGAACCAACAGTTACAAACTATTTTAGGAGAATTACAACGCACGCAAGCTCAACTCATACACCATGAAAAAATGTCTTCATTAGGACAGTTAGTGGCAGGTATAGCCCATGAAATTAATAATCCTATCAACTTTATTTATGTCAATTTAACTTATTTATCTGAATATACTGATTCCTTACTAGACTTACTTAGTTCTTACCAAAAAGACTATCCGAATCCCAGTAGAGAAATTTTGGAAAAAATTGATGACTGTGATATGGATTTTATTAAAGATGATATGCCAAAATTGCTTTCTTCTATGAAGATAGGAGCAGAACGTATTCGAGATATCGTTAAATCTTTGCGTAATTTTTCACGACTAGATGAATCAGCCGTTAAAGAGGTCGATCTTCATGAGGGCATAAAAAATACCCTAATGATTTTACAGCAAAAACTACAAGGTATTGAGGTTATTAAAGATTACGAAATTTTACCTAAAATTAGCTGTGATGCCAGTCAAATAAATCAAGTTTTTCTGCATTTGCTGACTAACGCCATTGATGCTTTATCAGAAAAAAGTATCAGTTTGCAAATGACAAACAATCACAATCTAAAGTATAAACCAACAATTTGGATTGGTACGGAGGTAGATCGTAGCAAACAAGCCGTTATTCGCATTACTGATAACGGAATTGGGATAAATAATGATGTCAAAAGCAAAATTTTCAATCCGTTTTTTACGACTAAACAAGTTGGAAAAGGTACCGGATTGGGTTTATCAATAAGTTACCAGATAGTAACAGAAAAGCATGGTGGCAGTTTGGAGTGTATATCATCGCCGGGAGAAGGGACAACTTTTATAATTAAAATTCCCTACCTATAGTGCAAGTTTTCCGTTCAAATACTCGAAGATGTTATACGATTCACGATCGCTGCAACTGCAATCATTGGTAATCCTCCCAACAAACAAAGCAACCATTGATTTAAGTTTAATGGTGCAGTGGAAAATAAATTGTTCATCAAACTCCACTGGCTAAAAATAATTTGCAAAACTATGGTACAAACGATTCCTGTAACAATTGCTCGTGTATCTCCTATCTTTTGTCTGATACCACGAAGATTATTGAGAATGCCAATTCCTAATTGACTAATGCTTAAAAGATAAAATATTCTGCCCGCAACTAAAGCTTGAATTGCCATGGTACGAGCTAAAGCAAGATTTCCTGTGGTTTGTTCTATCCATTCAAACATACCAAAAATTAAAATCCAATTAAAGACAGAAATTATCAGGATACGTCGTACTAAGCTTTTAGAGAGCAACGATTGATTGGGGTTGCGTGGTGGTTGTTTCATAACCCCCTCGGATTTTGGTTCAAAAGCTAATGGTACAGTCATGGCTATAGAATTCACCATGTTTAACCACAGAACTTGTAAAGACAAAATGGGTAACTCTCTGGCTAGCAGTACGCTAATTAAAATCGTCATCGATTCGCCACCGTTCACTGGTAGGATGAATGCGATCGCTTTGAGTAAATTTTGGTAAACTGTTCGCCCTTCCTCAACAGCTGCTTCTATCGACGCAAAGTTATCATCTGTTAAAATCATGTCTGAGGCTTCTTTAGCAACTTCAGTACCAGCACCCCCCATTGCAATCCCAATATCTGCTTGTCTGAGGGCTGGTGCATCATTGACACCATCTCCCGTCATGGCGACGATTTCACCTTTAGACTGCAGTGCTTCCACAATACGGAGTTTTTGTTCTGGTGCAACACGAGCAAACACCACCCCATCTTCCACTGCTGTAGCAAGTTCGTGTGTGTCCATTTGGGCAAGTTGACTTCCTGTAAAGGCAAGAACTTTACCATTGTTGTTAAACCTCATGCGAGAGGCAATTGCGGCTGCAGTCACAGCATGATCTCCGGTAATCATTTTGACTTTAATGCCAGCTTCTTGACAAGCTTGCACTGCCCTTACTGCTTCTGTTCTGGGTGGATCGATCATTCCTTGCAAACCCAGAAAAATCAAATCCTGTTTGATGTCGGTATGCTCTACTCTCTCATGAGACGCTGACACGTATTTCTTTGCAAAAGCCAGCACTCGTAAACCTTGATGTGCCATGGCATCAACTTCTTGATGCACCATTTCTGCCTGCAAGGAGGTTAAATTTCCTTGTGAGTCCAACATTTGCGGGCAGCGATTGAGAATAGCTTCTACCGAACCTTTAATATAAATAGTTCTTTGTGTGGGGTTTTCTTCAGTCCCTCTCTCGTGTAAAGTTACCATGTACTGAAATTCAGACTCAAATGGAATCACATCAAGCCTGGGCATTTTCTGTTCGATGTCGGTGCGAGTGAGCCCAACTTTACTCGCAACAGCAACTAATGCTCCTTCTGTCGGATCGCCAAAAACCTGCCATTGGTCATCTTTTTTTTCTAAGTGAGAATTATTACACAACAGCCCAGCTATTAGGCATTCTTTAAGAGCGGGGGAATTTTTCCAATTGATTGGATTTTCATCCAGTAAAATTTGTCCTATGGGAGAATAACCTGTACCAGTCACTATATAGTTTTTGCCTCCCGCATAGATAGCTTGTACTGTCATTTGGTTTTCTGTTAAAGTCCCGGTTTTATCCGAACAAATAACAGTAGCACCACCCAGGGTTTCTACTGCTGGTAACTTGCGAACAATAGCATGACGCCGTGCCATGCGGGAAACACCTATGGCTAGGGTAACTGTCACCACAGCTGGCAATCCTTCTGGAATAGCACTCACTGCAAAAGCAACAGCCGCTTCAAACATCTCTACCCAAGAGTAGCCGTATCCCAATCCAACTGCAAATACGAGTGCTGCTATTCCTAAAATGACGTACAGCAAGGTTTTACTAAATTTATCAAATTTGCGAGTTAATGGAGTTTTCAAGCTGGTTCCTTGTTCCATTAACTGAGAGATGCGCCCGGTTTCCGTTGCTTCTCCAGTAGCAACAACAATACCTCTACCAATACCAAACGTGACAAAGCTACCAGCATAAGCCATGTTTGTACGTTCTGCTAGGGGTGTGTCGGGGCGGAGAGTTTCCGTATCTTTTTCAACGGCAATGGACTCGCCGGTGAGGGCAGATTCGTTGAGTTGTAAATTTCGTGCTTGTATGAGACGTACATCGGCAGGAACTTTATCTCCAGACGCAAGAAGTACGATATCCCCTGGGACGAGTTCGGTGGAGGGAACTTGTACCTTTTCACCATTGCGGAGGATGGTTGCGTTTGTTTGTACAGAGGAGGCTAAAGCTGCGATCGCACTTTCTGCTTTAGATTCTTGCACATAACCAATAATGGCATTAATCAGCGTCACACCCCAAATCACTCCAGCATTCACCCACTGCCCCAGTAACGCCTTAATTGCACCTGCAACCAGCAAAATATATAACAGCGGTTGATGAAATTGCAAGAGAAATCTGACGAAAGGGCTTTTTCCTGGTTTGCCCTTGAGTTCGTTAGCACCAAAATGCTCCTGGCGTTTTGTCACCTCAACAGAAGTTAAACCTGTTTCTAGATTTGTGTCTAAATGTCGAGCGACTTCCCGCTCAAGTAGATTGTGCCATTGTTGTTCTTGTACTTGACGTGTGACTAATGCTGTCATATTGTTTGCTTCCATACAATTACCGGGTAGAACAAATTAACAACTGGAGAACCAATATAAATTAGCTAAATAGAATTTAAGAGATAAATGTGATTAGAAAGTGACGCAAGATAAACAATGAGGTTAGAACCAATTTATTTTTATGCCCAGAAAAAATTTTATCTGGTTATAAACTAGTACAGGTAACCAGCACCTTTAGCCCCGAGCGAACAAAAATCGTATGGCATATTTTGGAATGCATCTGGAAAACTGGTATCAAGTACTCAGGGAACCTTTGACTTTTTCGGTGTTTTTTAAGGCTCCGATAACTGCTCCAGTTCCTGTTTTCCTCATAATTATGGCAATTATGTTGATTGCCCCACTCTTATTTGAGCGGTTTAAACTTCCTGGAGTTGTTGGGTTAATTTTAGCAGGAATGGCTGTCGGTCCCTATGGATTGCACCTTTTAGAAAGGGATAAAACAATTATTTTGCTGGGAACAGTCGGATTGCTCTTTTTGATGTTTATGGCAGGGCTGGAAACCAGCCTTGATGACCTCAAGTACAATGCTGATAAAGCAGTTGTCTTTGGACTGGCTACTTTTATCCTTCCCATGATTTTCGGTACAGTAGCAATGCTGCTTTTAGGCTATTCATTTCTAGCCTCTATCTTGGTTGCATCTTGTTTTGCTTCGCATACACTTTTGGCATTACCAGTTGTGAGTAAACTGGGAATTATGCGAAGTCAGGCGATAACTGCGACTTTGGGAGGAACTTTAATTACAAACGTATTGGCGCTTTTAGTTCTGGCAATTGTTGTTAAAGCAAATCAAGGCAGCCTAACTCTCAGTTTTTGGTTATTTCTGATTCCATCTTTAAGCATCTACACTTTTGCTACTCTCTGGGGAGTTCCTAGAATAGGACGATGGTTTTTTCGCTGTTTCGGTCATGATGAAGGAGCCGAATTTACATTTGTTTTGGCGACTTTATTTGTCGTTTCCTACGCAGCAGAATTGATTGAAATTGAGCCAATTATTGGAGCTTTTTTAGCTGGAATAGCTATTACTCAACTCATTCCGCAATTAAGTCCATTAATGAATCGCATCCAGTTTATTGGCAACACCTTATTCGTCCCATTTTTTCTCATTTCAGTAGGAATGCTTATCAATCCTACTATTCTGGTGAGCGAACCTCGCTCTTTGCTAGTTGCAGGGGTGATGATAGTTACGGAAGTTATTAGTAAATTTTTGGCTGCATGGGCACCGGGTAAGTTTTTCGGTTTCAAATTTCCCAGCATCATGGTTATGTTTGGTCTTTCAGTGGCTCAAGCTGCATCAACATTGGCAGCTATTACTGTAGCTTTCCAGATTAAACTGGTAGATCAAATGACTGTTAATGGCATTATTGCCATGATTTTAGTCACCTGTATTGCTTCGCCTTCCATAACAGCACGTTGGGGTCAAGGTGTCAAGTTAGATGACACAACCTCAACTTCTCGTGGAAAACAGCGATCGCACAATCCCTTTGCTTCAAATCAAAGTTTACGCATTTTAGTACCTGTTGCCAATCCTGATACTGAAAATAATTTACTTCAATTGGCTCTTATTCTGGTTAAAAAAACTGGAGGAACTTTACTACCTTTGCATATTATTCTTGACAATCAAGAGCCAAGGTTAGCAGGTACCAAGGCGCAACAAAACCAATTACTAGCTGTAGCTGAAACTGCTGCTCATGCTGCTGTGACAGCAGTTGAACCAATTGGTAGAGTTGATGACTCAGTTGATAAGGGAATTTTACGGACTGCTCGCGAACGCAATGCTGATGTTATTGTTTGTGGCTGGAAAGGCTTTTCTACATATAGAGAAAACTTTTTTGGCAGCGTAATTGATAATGTTGTTAATCATACAGTTATGCCAGTCATTATCGCTCGGTTTTCTCATCCTATTAAAAGTACAAAACGAGTCTTTTTAGCTTTTAGTGAAATTGAAATATCATCTCCTGTCTTTCAACATTCAGTATCACTTGCACAAACTTTGGCAGTAGAACTGAAAGCATCGCTACAACTTGTACATATTTTGCCTCGGACTCGGCATATATCTCTTAATTTGGAAGACATGGGTTTGAATTCAGAAGTCTCAATTCAGCGAGTGCGAGGAAACTTTGTTCATAAAATTTCCAGGGTTGTAGAAAAAGACGATCTGCTGGTATTAACTGCTGGCACTCATTCTGATACACTGGGGTTGCCAAGTGTGGGAATTAAACCAGAAGCGATCGCCCGCAGTCATAGAGATATTTCTCTGATTGTTGTTCATTTTCCCCGGTAAAGAGTTAACGAGAAGAAGCATTATTCCATTTATCTAAAACATCTTGAAATAAGACTTCTTCTATCCAAGTTTTAGCAACGACAGCTAAGGGTATTGCCATTAACAACCCCAATGCCCCAAAAAAAGTGGTAAATAGGATTTGAGATGTTAGAGTAACAGCAGGTAGCAATGCTACCTGTTTTGCCATTATGGTAGGAGTTAGCCAATAACTTTCGATGTTCTGAATAATAATATATAAAATCAAAACAGCAACTGCTTTCCAGGGTTCATCAAGCAGCGCAATAACCATTGGAAAAACGACACTTAAAGTTGGGCCAATATTCGGAATAAAGTTAAGTAAACCTGCCAAGACAGCATGCGCTAAAGCAAGAGGTACTTGCAAAATCCACAAACCTATTCCACTTAAACCAGCAATAAAAACCATTTCTATTAAAGCACCACCCGTCCAACTTGCCAAACCACTAGCACACCTTGTCAGAATTTCATCAACTCTATGACGGTAAAACGAGGGAAACAGACGTATAAACGAATTACGATAAGGCAAAGGATTAACTAACAGCATAAGTGTTAAAACGAGAACTAATAAAAACTCTAAAATAGCATTAATAGAAAGAGTGAAGAGAGCAATAGAACTGCCTAGAGCTTGAGTAATTAAAGGAGGAATTTGTTGAATTAAACCATTGATATCTGGTAAGTTTGGGAACCATCCTATCAGACGTTGTTCCCAATAATTCACCCAAGCTTGAATTCTGGAGATTCCTGAAGGTACAAGTGCTAGAAGTTCTTGAAATTGTGCGGTAAAAGGCGGTACTATCAGCCAGAAAAAGCCAACCAGAAATGCTAATAAAATAAAAAGACTCAAAAAAACTGCTAGAGAACGCTTAATATGCAACTTTTGCAGTTGTAGAACAAGTTGATTTAATGCAGTTGCTAATACGATCGCAGTCACAACTATAGCAATCCTATTTGAGATCCAAACAAGGGAGACAAGGAGGACGATAACTCCAAAGTATTGCCTAAGATATCACACAGTTAATTATCAATTTTTAAATTTTGGAGAAAAATAACTATGCCCTTAAAGTTTTTTGGTTTTAATTCGACTCATAAGACAGTTGTAACTGCTTTCACTGCACTAGCAGTTGGACTGGCTTCTTGCCAACCACCAACCCAAACCCCAACCGCCACATCTCCAGGGACTACACCAGCACCGGGCGCAGCTACAGGTGACACGATCTCTATTAGTGGTGCGGGTGCTTCGTTTCCGGCTCCTTTGTATCAGCGATGGTTTGCAGAATACAATCGGCAAAATCCTAATGTTCAAATTAGCTATCAATCTATTGGGAGTGGTGCGGGGATAAATCAGTTCTTGGCTCAAACCGTAGATTTTGGAGCGACTGATGCACCACTGACTGCGGAAGAACGCCAAAAATTTCCAGCCAATCGAGGACAACCAATTCAGTTACCTATGACAATCCTGCTAAAGCAGAAGCAATCAAGCATGTTGTCCGTTGGGCGTTATCCAATGAAGGCGGTAAATATGCTGAAGAATTAGGGTATCTAGCTTTACCTGATGAACTCTCACAAAGAGTCATAGCTAGCTTGGACACTATTAAAGTAGTTCAAGCGCAGCAAGGTACAGCGCCAGCAGCGACACCGTAATCAGCAGTAAGCGACAGCTCACGACTCAAATAAACGTTAATTTTTGTTGCCATCTCTTTGAGCCATGACCCTAGCAGGTACTCCAACTGCAATTGAGTATGGCGGGATATCTTTGGTAACAACTGCGCCAGCACCAATGATACTACCGCGACCAATCCTCACCCCATCTAAAATTTTAACTCCAGTACCCAACCAGCAATCATCTTCGATTGTAATTCCGTAACAAGTGACTCCTTGTGACTTCATTGGAAGGGTTAAGTCTGCAAAATTATGATTGTTTGCATAAATTCCTGCATGAGATGCAATCATGCAGTCTTCGCCAATCTTAATAGGACCTGGACCCGCAAAACAGCAATACGGACCGACATAAGTGCGTCTACCAATTTCCACCAAGCCATTATCGTGAGCTTTAATATCACTGCCACGCTCGAGCATAACTTTTTCTCTAAGCAAGATTCTAGCATTAATGCCATCTCCAGTCAGACGAACATTGTCATGAAGCCAAACGTGGTCACCTAAAGAAATCTTGTTGCCATCTCTAGATGCATCTAGAAAGCAGCTTTGACCAATATGTACTCTATCGCCCAATTCAATTTGGTGCGAACCAAGAAATTCGCTAAATCGCTCAATTCGCACAGATTTGCCCATCCGTACCAATAAGCTGCGGTAAAGTACATTACGTAAAAATCTACCTGGTATTGGAGGTATTCCTCCCACCAGTCCAATCACCAAGATTTCTTTTAACCGCAACCATCTTGTTAAAGAAATAACATTTGTTAAGGTTATGGAGGTCATAAATATCACCCTTAAATATTGTTGGATAAAGTCTTTGTCAAAAGGTTTGAATCTGTAAGTGTTGTCCAAGAAAGCCGACGGCGATTTATGTATGGCTATCTGAAATTTAACTGTTCGCAGCTGGTGTCTCTCGAAAATCTGTTGGCAAGCATACTTTTCTAGCATCATCTGCTGCTAATGTCCGGTAAGTACCTCCGCTAAAACCTTAGAACCGGGCATATCTTGTAGATTTAAAAGAAGATACTGGTACGTATAAATGTACCACGCCGTGCTGCACGTTGAAGTTGCAAATCAAATGCAGCATTCCTACGGTGGACAACAATTGCCAGCTTTTAGGTTGCAATAATAAATTTTGTCAGCACAATAACTGCTCACGACTGAAAAGTACAAACTTGCTTTAATATTTCCCTACAATTATATAGTCTCGATCGCTAGTTCTGTAAAGATGTCTGGCAAAAAATACTTCTTCTTTTGAGAGGATTGCTTAATCAAGCTAACAATTATCACTGAATCTGAGATTTTGATTTTTCAAAATCAACATTTTTCTAAAAAAACATCTATCGAAAGTATTAAAATTTAAATTTCTCGAAACTGGGTTGAGGAATAAAACCCGCCCCACAGATATCAATACTGCGTAGGTTAAGCTTAAAAATCCGCAAATATTACAAAAATTCGAGAGTCCTTGCAGTATTGCTACAGACGTTGCAACACTATTCAGAATGTGAGTGATGGCGATCGCCATTTTGGTTCTTTTTCGCTGAACCGTTCAAGCGATCGCTCTTTGACTGACTTTTCAACCAAGCAGACAAAACTTCAGAAAGTTTAGACAAGGAATTTTCTAAATTGGGTGACAGTTGCAAAGGAAGATTTCCTGACTGCAAATGGAGAGAACGTTGGGGGAAGGGAACCCGAATATGATGATGTTGCAGGTTTTCTTCAATTTGAAAGTAGAGATCGCTCTTAATTTGAAACTGCTTTCGAGGTTGTGAAATCCAAACTAACAGCTGAAAATCTAAAGCATCTTCCCCAAAGCCTTTAAACCAAACTTTTGGTGGTGGTTGTTTGAGAACATCAGAATGACCTCTTGCGGCTTCTAGCAATGCAGAACGCACATTGTTTAAATTGGAGCCATAAGCTATACGCACGGACAATACTAGTCGAGACACGGGACTGCGATGAGTCCAATTGACTACTTCTGTATCTAACAACTTTGAATTTGGCACAATCACGGATATGTCTTCTAAAGTACGGATGTGAGTGCTGCGGGCAGTTAATCGCTCCACTGTTCCCATAAAATCCCCAATTTGCACAAAGTCCCCAATTTGGATAGATCGCTCAAAGGTAATGACTAAGCCACTGACTAACTCCCTAGCAATTCCCTGCAACCCAAACCCAATTGCCACACCTAAAACACTGGCTACTATTGCTAAAGAACTGATGTCTAAGCCCCAGAGTTGCAATAAAACAAATGTACCAATAAAAATGAGACTGTAGTTGATGAGAACTGCTATAGATTCTTGAACACCTCGGCTGGCGCTGGTTATGCGTAATATACGCGATCGCAACAAATTCGTCACTGCGCCAGCAACAGCCACCAATCCAAAGAATAGAGAAATTAGGATGATGATATTGATAACTGAATAGGAATTTTCCCCTAGAGAAATAGCTGGTGAGGTTAAACTCATCTGGAGAATACTTGCAATGCGCTGACTCCAGTATCTTGTTAAGGGAAATAAGTCTGTAATGTAAATAATCGTCCCCAACCACAGTCCAATACGCACTAACGAGAGTGTCAATTTCAAAAATAATTCTATTCCTTTGGGTTGCGCCCCAGTCTCTGGATTGTTAGCCGCCTTTGGAACAAGCCGTTGCAACCAATGGCACCATATGAAACCCAAAAGTTTGTGGAGTGCGATCGCACCCAATACGGATAAACTTGCAAATAATAGCGCTCTCCAAAGATAACTCAATCTTCGTTCTTCTTGACCTTGCGAAACTGCCTCACTAATTTGTTGTACCCAAATTTGAGCCTGTTCTTGTTTACTTCTGCCTGTAGGAGTATCTTCTTGGGTTACTGTTAGCAAGTGACGACCATTAACCCGAATCACTGGTAACTGATTGCTTTCTACAATCTCCATCTTGACTGGTTCAGAGGAACGGACTGCCTGTCTTAAAATCACATTGGCTTCATTAGCACGATTTTCAGCACTAAATTCTTTCGTTTCACTGACTTCAAATAACCGACGACCATCCAATGTGAGAACAGATGTTGGCCGCCCTTGCGCTTGCACCAGCATTTCACTCCTTGGGAACCATGCTAATACAACCGCCAAGACAATGGTAGAGATGAAGGTAGCAACGCGAAAGCGACTGCGAAAGCGACTCATAATCTAGAAACTCTTACCTCAGCAATCCGGACAGCAAATAGTCGATTCCTGAACATTCCTGACATTTGGTATACAAATATTAAGATTAATATGGATTGCCAAAAATATAATCTTCCTAAAGGCATTGATATATTACGTAAGTTGGGGAGCCAGCCCTGATAGCGAAGCGTGGCGCGAATGCGCTGTCACATTTTCTTCACATTTATCTCTTATGCTAAAAAGCATAGCAGGACAACTTGATTTCCTCTGGAGCAAAAAGTGAGTTAATTCTTCACTTTTGTTGTAACAGTTGATATCCTCCACAACACCCATATTCCCATATATTTTCTGGGAGTATGGGAATTTTTTTGAGAATTATTAGGCAAAGCGCTCGGATTGTTTTTATTAATTTCTCCGGTCATCGTTGTATATATTATTTTGTCTTGTTAATCATCCAAGAGTAAGAAGTTTTTTGGCTAAAAGTATTTAACATTGAATGTAAAAGATAGAAGGTTGAGAGGAAAATCAAATGACACTTGTAAAATTAGAAGAATTCTACTCCGACTATCGCACAGATTTCTCTGATAGATATGACATAAATGGCTTTGAAGTTTATGCCCAAAACAATGACAAAGCTGGCTCCATTGATAGTATTTTAGTGGATGAAAAAACCGGAAAATTTCGCTATTTTGTAGTAGACACGGGTTTATGGATTTTTGGTAAAAAAGTTTTACTACCCGTTGGTCTTGCTGATATTCGTTACACTGAGAAAAGAATTAAGGTCAGCAATTTGACTAGAAAGCAAGTAGAAAACTTACCTAGTTTTGATAATCTAGAAAAGGTTGATTACGGCTATGAAGAGCAAGTCCGTGATGTGTATCGTGGCTCGGCTGCTACTCCTAGCATGACTCAAGCAAATACATACGATCGCAGTACTTACAACTACGAGGAAGAACCATCATTATACAATATTGATGACCGAGATGATCGCAGCTTAAAACTGTATGAAGAACGATTGATTGCTAACAAGCAACGTCGTAAGGCTGGGGAAGTCACAATTGGCAAACATTTAGAAACTGACACTGCTCGTGTTGCAGTACCCGTTGAAAAAGAGCGAGTCGTGATTGAGCGTACAAATCCTACAAATGCGCGAGCAAGCAATGCGAGTGATGCTTTTCGTGACGGCGAAGTAGCCCGGATGGAAATTTACGAAGAAACGCCTGATATTCGCAAAGAAGCTGTTGTGCGGGAAGAAGTCCGAGTCAAGAAAGTTGTAGAACGTGATACAGTTCAAGCGCAAGAAACTGTTCGACGTGAAGAGCTTGATGTGGATACTAACGGTCTTCCTATTGTGGATAAATGAAGCACTCCCCCGCCAACCTACAGTTTTTCAGTATCACCGTCATTGACTTGCTTTCCATTGCCATGCGATCGCATTTGGGCAAGCAGTTTCAAGGAATCGCTGATTCTACGCGGTTTTGGCACTTGACCTTTTCCTGCGGGCCATCCTTCACGTTGACAAGTGCGATCGCCATCTGTTTCCTCAGTTTGGTCGTGGAACAATATTTGTGTGGTGGGGAAGGGTAAGTCAATACCGTTGGCTGTCAGCTTATTCTTGATAGCAGTCAGAACTTTATCCCGTGAATCAAGACTATCTGCTCTTCGGGGTGGAGCAATCCACCACCGAGCACGAAGATTTACCGTACTTTCATCCAGTTCCATGACGAGTACGTCAGGAGATGGATCTTTCAAGACTACATCCACACTATGCATTGCTTCGAGTATCAATTCCTTTGCCCGTTCAATGCTGTCACCGTAACCAATACCAACGTCATACTCCAAGCGACGGTTATCAAAGGCGGTATTGACAGTGATTGAATTTGTAAACAGTTCCGCATTGGGAATAACGATGCGACGACCATCGTAGGTTCGGATAGTTGTGGCCCGTGTCTGAATACTTTCTACTGTTCCCTCAAAGTCTTTAAAAACAATTTGGTCATGGATTTGGAACGGTTCTGTCAAAAGTATTAAGATACCAGCCAAAAAGTTTTGCAAGATATCACGGAAAGCAAAACCAATCGCTACCCCACTAATCCCTAAAAGTTGAACTAAATCTCCTGCCTGAAATGTTGGAATGACAATCGATAA
This sequence comes from Scytonema sp. UIC 10036, assembly GCF_009725235.1. The sequence goes on along the minus strand of NZ_WJFC01000012.1, from coordinate 99,537 downwards.
AGCTACGAAGAGACCCACTAAGATAATAGCCCCCTGAGATACACGTCCCAGAACAAGCCCCAGATTCCTTGCATTCCGATACCTTCGGGTAACGCGTCTGACTAAAAACCGAACCGTCCTAGCCAGGAAGCAAAATAAAACAAAAACGATTAAGGCTAATACAATATTAGGCAGCATGATGATAGAACTATTAATCATCCCTTGCACCTTTGTCCACGCTGCCGATACCGCTCCTTGAAAATTCATCGCACCTTTTTATTATGGATATGCCTATAAATTATTCTAGGGAGAATCTCAAAAATACCCTCTATCTAAAGTCATTAATCTACTTAGATTTTAGCTAGAATTTTTACTACAGCACAACTTCCAATACTGCGTAGGTTTTGCATAAAAATACGAAATTACGTAGGTTGGGGAGCCAGCCCTGAACCGTGTGCGTGGCGCGAATGCGCCCTGGCATCTTGCACCTTCTCAATAAGGGCTGGTGGGCAGTGCCCATCCTACGAAAGAATAAGCTTTTTGGCTTTTGATTTTAGTAATAAGATGACGGTGCAAGATATGAGATAGGCTACTATAATAACAGCTTTGAAGGCTAAAGAAGTAAAAATTTTAGCCAAGTGCATACAGTGCTTGTTAGTACTTAGTTGATGAACAACACTGTAGAAAATTTATCATTTATCGAAAATTGGTATTAACGAATGAAATTGTTAGTGCAATTGGTAGGTGTAGGACTGATAGTTTTATCGCTTTTGGATATTTACCTAACTGTCTTGTTCCCTCGCCTTGGTAGCAGCGTACTCAGTTTGCAACTTGGAAAAGGAATGTGGTGGCTCTTCCGGTTAATTGCACGTATAATGCCCTTTAAAGACGAAAGAGTGCTCACTCATAGCGGTCCTATATTGATGATTGCAACTGTTGTAGTATGGTTGGGCTTGCTGCTTTATGGGTTTGCCCTAATTGTTTGGACTGAGTTGGGTTGGTCTATACAATCGAGTGATGGGCAGACAAAAACTGATTTTATATCAGCGCTTTACTACAGTGGCTTTTCACTAACAACACTGGGAACAGGGGACTTGACGCCAGAAACAGACTTCCAACGACTGCTGATGATATTGGAAGCAGCTCTTGGCTTTTCTGTTTTTACTTTAACGATTACTTACTTACTCTCAGTGTACAGTGCAATTACAAGACGCCACACGTTTGCTTTGAGTTTATACCACCGCAGTGCTGCTACGGCAGATGCAGCAGAAATGCTAGCGAGACTTGGTGCTAGTGGTGAACTGAGTGGCATACGACAAGATATTTCTAACATGGCAAGGGACTTAATAGACTTGCTAGAATCACAACATTCTTACCCAGCATTGCTCTATTTCCGGTTTCGCCAATGCTATTATGCCTTGCCACGCGTGCTACTTTTGGCAATGGATACAGCCACTTTAATTAAAAGTGCATTGAATACCAAAAAATATCGTTCAGTTACGCATTCTACAGCTGTAGAAGAATTGTGGGGTGGCGGTTTACAATTGCTTGTTGAGTTATCTAGCTTATTTTTGCCAAAAAATCGTTTAAAAAATAATGACTCTCTAGAGCAAACATGGCGCAAGCGCTACTATCATGCGGTAGAACGAATGAAAGCTGAAGGAATAGAGACAGCAGATGATTTCGAGGCTGGTGTCTCTTTGTACATTTCTCTGCGCCGCCAATGGAACCCTTACGTAGTAGCCCTTGCTCGTTACACGGCATATGATTGGGATGAAATCGCTCCTCATGAAAGTTGAGAATTGTTTGCTTCTTGGGTACGACTACTCTAAAATTTGCATACACAGGTAACAAGTATACTTATGACTGGCATAGTCTTACTAATAATTGGTTTAGGGATTTTTTTCTTAGGTTTAAGTACTAAAGATGAGATTAACCGCATAGCAGCCTTGGTAGCTGGAGTTATTTGTCTAGTTTGGGGATTTGCTCTATCCCCCTTGTCAATTCAATTGCTTGTTGAAACTGTTTCAGTTTTAGCAGCTTTTTTGGTTTGTATGCGCTGTTTGGGTTGTGGTTCATCACGTTAAGTTATCCCAATTCCTTAAATCTGTGTATTTTGGAGACGATACTGATGTAGGGCTGCTATTAGGAGTTGGTTACAATTTCTAAGACAATTTTATTTTATAGGGAAATAAAAAAGTTATCTTCCTTGGGCGGGTAGTTCAAATTGTCCTCACTTCTAACAATAATAGTTGGTATTTATACTAACAACTGGGATAATGTCAACGTGAGCAAACATCGGAACTATCCTTTACCTAATCTTGCAATTGCAGGCAAAGCATCTCCTAAAAAAATGCTTTCTTTAAGAGATGCAATCGCTCTGATTGTTGGCATTGTTATCGGTGCAGGCATTTTTGAGACACCATCTCTTGTTGCTGGCAATATCCCAAGCCCTGTCATGGTGATGTTGGTTTGGCTGCTAGGTGGTGTCATGTCATTAGTTGGGGCTTTATGTTACGCCGATCTGGCGATAACTTACCCTCATAGTGGTGGTAATTATTATTACCTCATGCGTGCTTTTGGTAAAAACTGGGCGTTTTTATTTGCTTGGGCGCGATTAGCGGTTGTTCAAACTGGTTCCATCGCTCTTTTGGCATTTGTGTTTGGGGATTATGCATCACAGTTGTGGAGGCTGGGCGATTATTCGCCATCTATTTATGCTGCGGGTGTTATTATCGTCTTCACTGCTGTGAATATTCTTGGTATCCAACAAGGTAAATCAGCACAAAATTGGTTGAGTGTTGCTCAAGTCATCGGTTTACTGCTTGTTGTTCTCACTGGTTTGATTGTTACTGCACCGCCTGCAATGTCTACTCCGCCATCATCACAAGGAAATTTTGGTTTGGCAATGGTTTTTGTGTTGCTGTCTTACGGTGGTTGGAACGAAGCCGCTTACATTTCCGCAGAGTTACGAAACGTGAAACAGAACATGGTGCGATCGCTTCTCTGGAGCCTTAGCATTATTACAGTCATTTACTTACTTATCAACCTAGCTTACATTCTTGGATTGGGGCTAGAAGGGATGGCGTTATCAAAAGCTGTAGCCGCAGACTTGATGTATCGGGCTTTTGGCAAACCTGGTGCCGTGTTTATCAGCTTTCTCATTGCCATTGCCAGCTTAAGTGCCATCAACGCCACAATTTTTACAGGTGCTCGTACCAACTACGCGCTGGGACAAGATTTTGCCATATTTTCCTTCATGGGAGGTGGGAAAAGCCCTTCAAATACTCTGACAAATGCTTTGCTCGTGCAAGCTGTCAGCACACTTTTTTTAGTGGTGTTGGGAACTGTAACGCGCAGAGGCTTTGAAACAATGGTAGATTATACTGCTCCCATCTTTTGGTTCTTTTTTTTACTGAGTAGTTTGTCACTGTTAGTTTTGAGAGTGCGGGAACCAGAGCGAGAAAGACCATTTCAAGTTCCTTTTTATCCCCTGACGCCTCTCTTGTTTTGCTTTTTATGTGGTTACTTACTTTACTCTAGCCTCGCATATACTGGTATCGGCGGCATGATGGGAGTAGCTGTGGTGTTAGCGGGTGTGCCTCTACTATTTATAAATTGTCATCGTCAAGCTTAACCCTAATTTTCAAGGACTTTGATGAATTTAGGTGTAGGTTGGGTTGAGGAACGAAAGCCAACATTTTGGCGACATTGTTGGGTTTCGCTTTCGCCTCAACCCAACCTACAATTCTTAATGCATACTTAAGTTCTTCTATTGTTAAACTATCCGTTTGATTGATATATATTTGACCGCTATCTTTCTCAGTCTGACTGCGATCGGCGAAAAATAGGATGTCCCAGTTTTGGCTCCACAACTGTTCGTTAATGTCTTGGCGTTGAGGTTCTATCAAAGGTAAGCCACTTGGAAAGTATTGAAATCCAGAGTGTTCGGAAAGGATGACTCGAAGCCGTGACAGCACTGAAAATTTATTCTGTTGCTTCGAGGGATTGCCGAATGTCCTTGAAAAGGAAAAGCAGGTGCAGGGGATTGGTTGAGGATTCTTCCATGCCGAATTTAAGGTAAAAGGCGCGGGCTTCCTCATCTTTGGCATGGACAAGAAAAGCGCGTCCGCCAATGATTTCCGACCCAGCCAGGGCGCGGCTTAGTGCGTTGCGAAACATGGCTTTGCCTAAGCCTTTCCCCTGTTCGCTACTGTCCACCGCAAACCGCGCCATAAGGATAACTGGCACGGGATAACGTCCCTGCCCTTTGATGACACGGGCGGGAGCGTCCTCCGGTGCTACGGACGCAGGCGCAAGGCTGTAATAGCCAATCACCCGTTGGGCGCGTGTCAGGACGTAGGTTCTGGCTCCGCCGCTTGCCTGATTTTGCAGGGCGTACTTCATGAGGAAATGATTAAGCGGCGGCTTACCACAATCGAAACCCTCGATTTCGTGACTCTTGGTCAGCAGGATAGGTGCGTTTAACGACTCGCCTGCCATTAGAATAGTTCCGGTTCGCTAAACAGTTGCTGCAACTCTGGAATGACTTTCGGTGGCGCGTCAAGACGTTCGCAGAAAGCTTCCCATTGGTCAGGTGCCAAGCGAAACTCGGTTTGATTCACAACAATAGCATTCGCGGCGTCAAGCGATGCTTGTAGTACAAACTGGCTGACATTGGTGCGCCGCACTCGTGCCGCTTGTGCCAGTATCGCCTTTTCCGACTCTGTTGCCCGAATGGAAAGCCGCGTTTCTTTTTGGGTGGCGGCTGCTTTCTGAAACATGATTTTTTCCTGTTACACTTCTTGTATTCCCAATGTACTCCCAATTAGCCAAAACTGCACTCTGTTTAACATTAATATGCCTTTGCATCTAGCAAAGCTCCGCAGAGCAGTCTGCGTTCTCAGCCATTGGATGATGTCATAAGCAATTGAGTATTGTATCCTTGGGATGCATCATCTCCTATTTGAGTTCTTGGAATATGGCTGATAACAATCGCTCGCAGTGGGACTTAGGCAGATTTCTTGAAACTTTGACCTACTTTGAGGTTTTTCCTTTTCTTAACTGGCTACAAGATTTATTCCAAGGTCGCCTTCATAATAAAGACAGACTTGATGGAGCAAAACAAGTGGGCGTTATACTGGTCGCTGGTGCAACGGGTGGTTTGGGAAAACGTGTGGTGGGACAACTCCTCCAACGGGGTTATAAAGTACGATCGCTAGTCCGAGATATAGACAAAGCGCGATCGCTTCTTGGCAATGACTCGGAATTAGTTGTTGCGGATATTACAAAGCCCGAAACTCTCACTCCTTTGATCGCAGCTAACATCCAAGCTGTCATTTGCTGCACTGCAGTGCGCGTCCAGCCTGTAGAAGGAGATAGCCCAGAACGTGCTAAATACTACCAAGGTGTGAAATTTTACCAACCTGAAATTGTTGGCGATACCCCAGAAAACGTTGAATACCAAGGTGTGAAAAACTTGGTAGAAGTTGTAGCAAAATATTTGCCAAAAGCAGGGGAACGAGTATTATTTGATTTTACAAATCCATCGACAGAACTTAAAGAAACTTGGGGTGCAGTGGATGATGTCGTCATGGGTGGAGTTAGTCAAAGCAATATTCAACTGGTAGAAGGTACAGCCCTATTTTGTGGCTACGTTTCCACCGCCAACTCAGGGGGATTTGCTTCTGTGAGAACTAAAAATTTTACTCCCGGTTTTAACTTATCTGGCTGTGAAGGTATAGAGTTGCGCCTCAGAGGTGATGGAAAACGCTATAAATTCCTCCTGCGTACCGAGACACAATGGGATGGTGTTGCTTACAGCTATTCTTTTGACACCGAAGCCAACACCTGGATGAATGTTCGCATTCCTTTTGCAGATGCGATCGCAGTTTTTCGAGCCAAAACACTCAAAGACTACCAACCCATTGATACTAGTAAAATTTGCTCATTTCAACTCATGCTGAGCAAGTTTGAATACGATGGCGGATTAAACCCCAAATTTGCACCGGGGGGTTTTTCTCTACAAGTAGAATCAATCAAAGCTTATGGTAAGCAAATTTTACCACAGTTTGTCCTTGTTAGTTCAGCAGGTGTGACTCGTCCCGGAAGACCGGGAATTAATTTAGATGAGGAACCACCCGCCGTTAGATTAAATGACCAACTCGGAGGAATTTTAACTTGGAAGTTAAAAGGAGAAGAGAGTTTAAGACAAAGTGGAATTCCTTACACGATTGTTAGACCATGCGCCTTAACTGAGGAACCAGGAGGCAAAGAGTTGATCGTCGCCCAAGGCGATAACATCAAAGGAAAAGTCAGCCGTGAGGATGTTGCTAAACTTTGTGTAGAATCATTGCAACAAAGTCAAGCCTGCAATGTTACATTTGAGGTAAAAGAGGGAGAAAAGATTGTTAGTTATATCGACTGGCAAAGTCTCTTTTCTCAACTAAAACCCGATTGAAATTCATGAAACGCTTCTGGCTGGTAGTATCGGCACTGTTATTAGGAATTCTCCTCTGGGGTGGAATACTGTCAAACACCGTATCATCCCAGCAGTATGATTCCCGTGTTTCTAATTTGGAAGCGGATTTGAGCCGTTTGGAAACTAGAGTTATCCGTATAGAATCGCTACTCAGTCAAAATCGTCGCGTACCTCCTGTAAGTACACCCAAAACTCCATCAACGTCATCGCAAGCCAGAAGAACCCTTCCACCAGAAGATCGCGATCGCATATTTGATAGACTTGCTACTTTGGTTGTAGAACTGAAGCAGCAAGTCAATGCATTGGAGGGGCGAGTCGCGAAATTAGAAAAACGATAAAAAGCTCATCTTTCAGCACACCATTGATTTTTTCAGCAATCTGTGAAATTATTATCATAGTAAAGTACGGTATGTCTATTGTATTACTGTACTTTATTGAAAAGAGTAGAGCGAGCGCAAATACCTTCAGTTCAGAGTCAAGGAGGGGTAAACCTTTGTTTTACCTTCTCCTCTTTCCCAACTGCTGGAATGTTGGTAACCTCAGATCTTGCACCTCTCAGTACAAACCCAGGTAATGTAAAAATATCCGCGATAAGGATACCTAATTTTTGCTGGTTTTTATAGCTAAATCAAGGGTTTTTATTTAGTACTGTGTAATAAATTTATATCAAAGTTCCTTGGTGCAAGATGTGAGTAACGCTATTTCACTCTGTATTAGCGAAAGTTACGGTTTGAGAATGGCGATAGGCTCTTGATACTTTTATCTCAGTATATAGCTGATTCGTAGCTTCGAAAAAGTATTAGTCAGAATGAAATAAGAGATAGAATAATGGTTATTTTGCTAATCACCAGAGTATTTAATATTTATAGATATCCTGATTTTCGATCAATAATTAATAATTCAAAATCTTATGGAAGTTGTATTTTTTTACAAAGACTCTGTAACTAAAACTTTATTAATTTCATTGTTCTCATTCCTATCACTAGCAGGTGAGCGATGTTTTGACTTTTCCCCCTCACCCCTATAGTAAGCGATTTTTGCGCCCCTTGAATGAAAAAAATTCCTTAACCATGTGGGTTACACCGATTTTAAATCCTGCTAAAAAAGTTCTAGTCGGATTATTTAGCAAGATTTAGCAGGAATTTTATTAAAAATATCCGACTCTCGTATGGGTACATGGTGGTGGTTGGGTTTCTGGAGATAAGCGCCAAATAGCGAATTACCTCAAGATTCTAGTTTCAAAGTTTAAAGAGCTTTATTCAACAGATTTGACGGTTGTCGGCGTAAATTACTCAATTGCACCAGAGTTTCAATATCCATTACCCTTGAAACAGGTGAATGACGCGATTAAGTATCTTCTAAATAACGCTCTAGGCCTTCATATCGATGTGACCAAGCTTGCATTAGCAGGCGATTCAGCAGGTTCTCAGATAGCCGCACAAATGGCAACCTTATTTACAAACTCTTCTTATAAAGATGACATCTTAGCTGGCACAGGGTTTGACATTGGAGAACTTGCCATAAAACCGGAAGACAATATCAACAATATCAAGGGTATAGTACTGTGTTGTGGAGGATTTAATCTCAAAAGTATTGTTGAGAGTCCTGAGTATATTGAAGCCCGAGGTAACTTTCCGGATTTTAAGCACTTTGTTAACACAGTAACGACTGTATATTCAGGATATCTCAATCCTGTTACTAGACAAGAATTTGACACTTTCTCAGTCGCCAATTACGTGACTGAAAAATTCCCACCTTCATTCATTACTGTCGGCGGTGCAGATTCACTCAAACCACAATCGGAAGAATTAAGGGATAAGCTTAATAGCTTAGGAGTAGAAACAGACACTTTTTTTCCTATTATACAACCACTAACATATCCATCAAAAACAGATCTAGAACACGAATACCAATTTAATCTTGACACTGCTGCTGGACAGGAAGCCCTAAACCGCATAGTAACTTTTTTGAAAGAAAAACTGTCATAAACCGCAAATACAGACCTTTGAGTTGAAAACGGGACAAAAACAACGCTAAGGAATTTTCAACCCTCTCTTCTTCACCTAGCAACAAAAAGTGGCTTCCGTGCAGCCATTTTTTAAGAGTAATTCAATTCTCTCTTTGTACTTATCCACCTTAGGTTGATAATTGCCCCTAGTTCGTTCCAGCTTTATGCTTGTTTCTTTCTTGGTAGCGGGTGCTTTTTTAGCAAGTTCAAACACTTAAGAATTCATGATTTAAAAGAGAATAATGTTGTCTAACTCCCCCTTTGCCCGCTACCTAATGCGGATGACAGCGAGGGGGAAGTTATTGCTTTCTACCCTTAGAAAACACCCTCAGAGAAAAATCAATTCCTAAAAAACTTAGCAATTTTAGCCTAAATTAGTTAACTTTTTTAATAATCTCAGTCCGAGTTTCAAGTTTCACGATGCAACCAATAATCCAGACAATTTGGCTCTCACACTTCAAGGTTTTGAATCCGATCGGTATGGTGCGGTCACTGATGAATCCAAGGATGATTTAGATGTCTTCCAAACTGTGGGTACTTTAAAGACAACACCAGATTTCAAACTAACAACTGTTGCTAACCTGCGTAATTTGAGGAGTGGGGAGTACCTATTTACTCCAGGATCAATCTATTTTGCCTATAACACTGACAAAACTAAAGTAGTAATAACGGATGATTCACAGCTTCCACCAGGTTTGAAATATGAACAAGTAGACGATGACAAGTTCATCGTACGCTTAGGGGTATAAACACTCCTGTATGCGATGGGTTGAGTCTTGTAAAATGCAGTTCTCTTCGCCATCGACAGATAAGTAGCCCAATGGTTTTTTCATCTTCGGGATTTTTGACCTGTCTGTTAATGGCAGTTGTGTAAAAGTTGAGCTGTCCTATGTACTCAGGCTTAAAATCAGTAGTCTTTAACTCAATTACAATAAATCTTCTCAGAATGTAGTTGTAAAACAGAAGGTCGATGTAAAACTCTTGGTCTGAGACTTCTAACTTAAACTGTCTGCCAACTTAGGCAAATCCCTTACCTAATTCGAACATGAATTTAGTTATATTCTCGACTATACTAGTTTCCAGTTGTCTTTCCCTATCTACATCTCCAAGCTCTAAAAAGTCTAAAATATAGCTTTCCTTTACTAACTGTATTGATTTTGACCAATGATAAAAATCAGAATGTGCAAAAATATACTGTATTACTAGCTTGCTGTTTTTCTTTAGTTGGTTTATTCTTTGGCTCTATATATCCAACAATTTGTTCAATTCTTCTCAATCATCTACCTAAAGGACTCCATGGTACAATGAGTGGACTGATTGTGATTTTTTCAGAAGCAGGGATAGCTGTTGGTGTATTAACAATTGGTTTTATTACCAACAATGTTAGTATTCATGATGCATTTTATTTTATGTTACTTCCAATCGGAATTTTGCCTTTTTTGTTAATTTCTTATTACAAATTATCTGTCGGACCAATTTAATATGAAGCTGCACATTATTTTTACCCCTCCTAACCTCCCCTTATAAAGGGGAGGAAAATAAATTTCCTGTTTCCCCCCTTTATAAGGGGGGATTAAGGGGGGTAAGGAGAAATGTCACAGATGGTAGAGTTTTTTCTATGCATCAATTCGTAAAAAACTGTATTATAATTCACAGTCAATCATCAGTAAAACTTTGCAAGCACCGATAAAGCCTTCTTTCTCTCGGTGGTTCTAAGTTTTATTGAGTTATTTTAAGATTAGTTCCAGTGTTCTTTCTAAAAAATCAAAATATAGCTTTGGGCTTGGCTCTATTAGCCATTATTTTTCTTTCGCAGTTCAACTTTAAAGCAAATGAAGCTGAAATTCCAATTTTGGGTTTTCATGGTATTTTAGATGACAAAGCTTCCGTGATTTTTTCACCTGAAGAGTCACTGCATTACCCGCAGCGAGACCTAGAGGAACTTCTAGAAGACTTAATTCGTAATGATTACTGGTTTTTAACAACTCAAGACTTATATGACTTTTTCTTAAAAAGAGCCAAAAAAATTCCTAAAGAATATTTAAAGAAAAAGCCAATTATGCTGTCAATCGATGACGGGCATAAAACAATACACACTAATTTACTCCCTATTCTTTATAAGTTAGAGAAAAAATACAACCAAAAAATTAAAGTCGTCTTATTTATTAATCCAGGGACTTTTCCAAAACAAAAGAGCAAATCCTTAACTCATTTAGGATGTCAGGAATTAAGAGAGGGCTTAAAGCACGGTTTTTACGATATTCAATCTCATGGAATGAACCATCAGAATTTAACTAAACTCAGTTCTCAGGAAATCGTATATGAGCTAGTGCAAGCTCAAACCAAACTACGAGAATGTACAAAAGATTTAGATCCACAGAAAAAAGTAGCATCTCATTTTGCTTATCCCTATGGAGCTTACAATGAACGGGTAAAGTCCTATGTATCTAAATATTATTTATCGAGTTATCTCTATAATGATAAGATATTAAGTCTTGCCTGTAAAAAAAAGTTTTATGAAATTCCCCGACTCACTGTTAGCCGTGGAACATCATTTCTCGAACTTATCAGAAAATCTGAAGGTATGTATCAACTGAAGAATGAGTCAAAATGTCAAGAGACAAAACCCGCAAAAAATAAGAAAAAGTGAAAATCGTGTCTTGCCTTTGGATGCGTTACGTGGCTTTGCTGTTTTAGCTATGGTTTTATCTGGGACTATTAGTTATGAAATATTACCCGCTTGGATGTACCATGCTCAAAAACCACCACCAACTCATGCTTTTAATCCTCAATTACCTGGATTGACTTGGGTAGATATTGTATTTCCACTTTTCCTGTTTTCTCTGGGAGCCGCTATTCCTATAGCATTATCAAATCGCCTGTCTCAAGGATTTGCGATCGCGCAAATTCTTATATATATCTTTAAAAGGGGATTTTTGTTGGGCGCGTTTGCGGTTTTTCTTGAACATTTTAGACCTTTAAGAATAAATGATAACCCAACTGACCAGACCTGGTGGATAGCTCTGTTAGGTTTTTTTCTACTCTTTTTTATGTTCGTTCGATGGTCTGTCAACGAACAATTTCAAAAGGACACAAGAAGGTTAACTTTTGGTGCTTGGTTGGCGGCAATTATCTTGGTTTTTTCCCTGCAATATCCAGAAGGAAACAAATTTTCTCTTCTGAGAAATGATATTATCTTGGTTGTTCTAGCCTATATGGCAGTTTTTGGTGCGATCGCTTGGTTATGCACCAAAAATAATGTATTGCTGCGTTTGGGATTGCTAGGTTTTTTGATAGCTATAAGGTTCTCAGCCACAGTTAAAACGGGTTGGATTTCTGCACTTTTAGCAATACCATCTATTTCCTGGATGTTGCAATTGGATTATTTAAAGTACTTGTTTATCGTGATTCCGGGAACTATTGCAGGAGATTTGATTTTAAAATGGCTGCAAGCAGGAGTTACACATACGGATGAAGAAAGGCGAGTCACCTGGGCGCGATCGCGTTTCTATGGGATTGTTATCTTAATGTTAGCTATTTGTGTGAACCTACTAGTTGGTTTACAAGCCAGATGGGTGGAGCAAACAATATTACTCAGTATAATTTTTTGTTTCATCGGTTGGTTTTTCTTTAAAAATCCACTATCTGAAACAGAAAGATTGCTAACATCTTTTTTTCACTGGGGCGTTTATTGGCTGGTTCTAGGCTTAATCTTTGAGCCATTTGAAGGAGGTATAAAAAAAGACCCTTCTACCTTAAGTTACTACTTTGTCGCAACATCAATTTCACTTTTTCTCTTAATTATTTTCACTCTATTGCTAGATGTGCTCAAACAACAAAAGTTGCTGCAACTCTTCATTGATAATGGGCAAAATCCCACGATTGCCTATGTAGCCTTCGCCAATCTACTTTTACCGATTTTTAAGTTAACAAAAATTGAAATGTTTATTTCACAACACACAAATACTCCTTTAACAGGTTTTCTGAAAGGAGTATTGTATACCTCAATAATTGCTTGCTTTGTAAGTTTCTTAAGCAAACAAAAGGTTTTTTGGAAAATATAATACCACCAAACGACGGAACCTGCAAGCTTTAAGTAAAGTAAAGTAGGTAGTTGCTCTGCCACACGTTCCATCTTGGTGGGCTTTGGTTCTACCTACTCTCCTTAACAAAAATTAACCCATTAATTCTTGCTCCAAATGTGCCATCTTGTCGCATAATTGGGTGTGCAGAAAAAGTGCATAAGTCAAGCCTACTTGCATCCAATTAAAGATGTAGTGGCTTTGCCTCTATGCTTTGTTTCCGTTCTGTTGTGTGTGGGCTAAAACCCACACATTTCATCTCATCAGATCGTCGTTCAAGTTTGCGCTTCGATTCTCCCTAGAAGAGATTCGCGTCAAACTAGCACTCTTCAATCCTCAATCTATTATTGTACCTCAGAACACCCTACTAAAGTGCTACTAAGCTGCTTTGAGTTGTAAATGTTTTTTCACGGTAAAAAAGAATGTACTGCCTTTTCCAACCTCAGATTCTACCCAAACTTCACCATTGTACATTTCTACAATCTTTTTGACTAAAGCCAATCCAATTCCCGTACTATCAGAGCTTTTGTCATGAGAAATTTTTTGAAATATCTGGAAGATTCTGGCAAACTGCTCCTTTTCAATTCCCAATCCATTATCAGTAACGCTAAATAGCCAGTAATCAGTACCTTCTTTACAGTTAATCGTAATCTGTCCTTGTGGTTTATCTATAAATTTCATAGCATTACTGAGTAAATTCTGAAACACTTGTTCTATTTTAGTTCTCTCGAAGTCAATCACAGGTAGGTTACTAACCACCTCTATGCGTATATTTTCTCTTGGATCGAGAAGCTCAATAACATCTGCAACTAATTGATTTAAATTAACCTGTCTAATCTCTTCTTTGACACGTCCTACCCTAGAATACTGTAAAATGCCTTCTATAAGATCGTGCATTTTTTGAACTCGATTTATCAGAAGATGAATAAACTCTTGACCCTGTTCGTCGAGGCGATCGCTATAATCTGTTAGCAGCCATTGCGATAAAGAACTAATTCCCCGTAGCGGTGCTTTTAAATCGTGGGACACCACGTAAGCAAAATCGTTTAACTCTTTGTTTGTACTTTCTACTTCTTTAAGTAACTGCGCCATTTTTTCTTGAGACTGCTGGCGCTGAACTATTTCTTGGTGAAGTCGTTCATTGGTTTGTTCTAATTCAGTGGTACGTTGTTTGACTAATTCTTCTAAATGTTCTTTATACTGTCGCAACTCTTGCTCAGCCTTCTGACGTTCGGCATTTTCTGCTTGTAAAGCTCTATTTGCTTCTTCAAGTTGAGCTGGGCTGGGGAGAGCAAGTGCTTGCGGAACTAAAGGTATTAGAGTTAAAGCTGTATAAAGAGAGACTACAGCAGTAAAAGCTTTAATAGCTCCGGATAACCAGTAAGTGGGATACCAAAGCGTCCACACTTCCATGATATGAGTTGTACCACAGGAAACAATGAAAGCTCCAAACAACAGAAAAATAGTTTTGAACGGTACATCTTGTCTTTGACGGACAAAGTAGAGCAGTGTGAGTGGAATTGAATAATATGAAAGCGCAATAATCACATCTGAAAGTATATGCAAGGAAACCAACTCAGGTTTCCAAAGATAACAATGCCCGTGAGGAATAAAATTGTTTGAGAAAAAACCTTGTAGAAGCTCCACCTATCGATCTCCCCCACCCAAACCTTGATAAGAAAGATTTTAACTGCTAACCAGTGACCAATGACACTTGACACTTGACACTTGACACTTGACACTTGACACTTGACCAATGATTATTTGGTAAGCAGGTAGATCTTGAGTTAGAATAAGCGATCGCAAAGTTAGTAAATTGCCGGGAGACTTACCGGAGGTGCCATTGTCCAAATTTCTTTTGAAAATACTGTGGTTAGACGAGAACGTTGCATTGGCAGTCGATCAAGTTGTAGGCAAAGGCACAAGCCCTTTGACTAAGTACTTTTTCTGGCCAAGAAATGATGCCTGGGAAGAACTCAAGAAGGAACTAGAGTCCAAACACTGGATTACTGAACTGGATCGAGTAGAACTACTTAATAAAGCCACAGAAGTGATTAACTATTGGCAAGAAGAAGGTAGAAATCGTCCGATGGCTGAAGCACAGGCGAAATTTCCTGAAGTTACTTTTACGGGTAGCGCCTGATTTCCATATTAAGACCCATACTTAGAGTGGACAAAGCCCATCATTCAACGTTGGTGGGCTTTGTCCACTCTATTGTATTTTTAGGAAGTTTTTGTGACTGGGGATGACAGAACGGGCGAGACGCCCGTCCCACATGAGCCAATTTGCTGCTTACATGAGCCAAAATGGCTTTTAGGTGAATTAAATCAATCCGCCTGCAGCTTGAAAACGAGCACGAGCGCGTTTGTAGGCTTGGGTTGCTTGGATTTGAGCTTGTCGATCGCCTTGAGGTACCTGATTCAAACGAGTTTCTGCTTCGCCATAAGCACTCCGGGCTTCCTCTAAATTAATAGAGTCACCACGTTCGGCAGCGTTTACCAGAATTGTCACTTCATCTTGCTCAACTTCCGCAAAACCACCCAACAGAGCAATAGCGATCCAGCCCTGATTGCGATCGGGACGTACTCTCATGACACCCGTATCTAAGGCGGTTAGAAGTGGTGCGTGTCCGCTAAGAATACCGAGTTGACCAGTGGTACTTGGCAAAACGACTTCTTCAGCCGCCGCATCCCACACTGTTTTATCTGGGGAAATTACACGAACAGTCAAAGTCATTCGTTTTTTGTCCTTTGTTTAGTTGTTAGTTGTTAGTTGTTAGTTGTTAGTTGTTAGTTGCTAAAACTACTAACTACTAACCACTAACCACTAACCACTAACTAATTACCCTTTCAGCTTTTCAGCTTTAGCGATCGCTTCTTCGATGTTACCGACCATGTAGAACGCTTGTTCTGGTAGGTCATCCAATTCGCCGGCGAGAATTCTCTGGAAACCTTTGATAGTTTCTTCGAGCTTCACGTACTTACCGGGAGAACCAGTGAAGACTTCTGCTACAAAGAAGGGCTGGGACAAGAAACGTTCTACTTTCCGCGCACGTGCTACGGTGAGACGGTCATCCTCAGACAATTCATCCAAACCAAGAATGGCGATGATGTCTTGAAGCTCCTTATAACGCTGGAGAGTAGACTGTACTGCACGAGCGGTGTTGTAGTGTTCGTCACTCACGATGCCCGGTTGCAACATGGTGGAAGTAGAACCCAGTGGATCTACTGCCGGATAAATTCCCTTAGCTGCCAAACCCCGTGACAGTACTGTTGTTCCATCCAAGTGCGCGAAGGTGGTAGCGGGTGCGGGGTCAGTTAAGTCGTCCGCAGGTACGTATACCGCTTGAATTGAGGTGATCGATCCTTCAGTAGTAGAGGTAATCCGCTCTTGCAAGTCACCTACGTCAGTACCCAATGTCGGCTGATATCCTACCGCAGAAGGCATACGTCCCAATAGAGCTGATACTTCCGAACCAGCTTGCACAAATCGGAAGATGTTGTCAATAAACAGCAGTACGTCCTGCTTGTTCACATCTCGGAAGTACTCTGCCATTGTGAGTGCTGACAGACCAACCCGCATTCTTGCTCCGGGTGGTTCGTTCATCTGACCGTAAACCAAGGCGATTTTTGATTCGCTGGGGTTATCTTTATTGATAACTCCGGATTCAATCATTTCGTTGTACAGGTCATTGCCCTCGCGGGTGCGCTCGCCCACACCGCCGAATACAGACACTCCACCGTGTTCTGTAGCAATGTTGTTAATCAATTCCATCATGATGACGGTCTTGCCTACACCTGCACCGCCAAAGAGTCCGATTTTACCACCGCGACGATAGGGGGTCAGCAGGTCAACAACTTTGATGCCTGTCTCAAACACAGATGGCTTGGTTTCCAAGTCAGTGAGTTTGGGTGCAGAGCGATGAATGGGGGACTTTTCTTCAGTGTTTACGGGTCCCTTGTTGTCTACAGGTTCGCCAAGGACGTTGAAAATTCGACCCAGCGTGGCTTTACCAACTGGCACGCTGATAGGAGCGCCAGTATCTACAACGTCCATTCCACGGACTAAGCCATCTGTGGAACTCATAGCAACAGTCCGTACCTGGTTGTCACCTAGCAGCTGCTGCACTTCGCAAGTAACAGAGATGTCTTGTCCGGCTTCGTTTTTGCCTGTAATGGTCAAAGCGTTGTAGATTGGTGGCATTTTACCGCCAGGGAATTTAACATCTACAACCGGACCAATGACCTGGGTAATGTAACCAATGTTTGTTTTTTCTGCAGTGGTGACCATGCTGAGCCTAATTAATTGAAGCTATATTCCAGATAAGGTCAAGAAAGACATAAGATATTCCAATGTCATCTTCAAGATTAGCACTGAACGAGTCCCTCTCTGCGGCTTAAATTTATCCTTAAAAATTTGGCTGTGTTGTCGAAAATAGGTTACTGGTGTGTCATCTATTGACATATGGCAAGTTTTATGTTAGAAACTCTGCTAACCTTTTGATTTAAGAAAGCTAGACGTTGACAGCCGACTTTTCTGCCAGCCTCTGGTTGTTTTTTAACCGCCGAGACGCAGAGTAAGCAGAGCTAAGAGGGACAGAGGTCTTAATTACCTGTAGTTTTGACATACCTTGACAGGGCTAGCAGTGCCTACCCTACTTGAAAATCAAAGATTTTTCAAGATTCTTTGTGTTTCTGGTTCCTTTTGAGGATTGAACCAGTGCTGACAGCACCTAATGCCAGCAAGCCCAGCATGGAAGAGGCTTCAGGGACGGTAGTAGGAGCTGCTTTGACAGGAGTAGGAGTTACGTTAACGGTAGTAGGAGTGACTTTAATTTCTGCTTTAATCTTCTTGTCAATAGCACTGTTGAACTCCTCAAATGTTGCTGCTTCAATCAAAAAAGCAGGGCTACCATCACCATTGATACCACCAAGAATTTCTTCTTGATAAAAAGTTCTCACCAAAGGATCGTTACCAACAATAATACCGTTGATAGCGTCAATGCCTTGAGCAAGGGCAATATCCCGGACAGTGGCTGTATCTTGTCCGTCGTTTTCTGCTCCATCACCAGATACATCTATAACTTGCCTCGTTCCTTCAAAATCATTATTAAAGAATTTTGGAGTTGCGAAAGCGATCGCAGAACCAGGAGCAGTTACGCTCAAAAATTGACGTGTTGTAGCATCAATAGCGTTAGCAAATTGTTGTGAAGCTGCTACGCTATCGATAAGAGTCCATCCTACAACTTCTTCCTGCTGCAGTGAGTTAGACCAGTAGATTATGTTAACAGCAATCTTACCTAATGGACCTTTAGATATAAAGTCGTTGAAAAGATTGGGATTTAAAAAAGTATTGACATAACCTTTTTTTTGCAGGTCAAATTCGTTATCATCAATACTGCTTGATACATCTACAAGTAAAGACAATTCTGTGTCTACTAGCGTGAGAGTCGCTGCTTGAGCGCTAGTTGAAATAGCTAAAGCTGACAAACAGCAAGATATTACTGTTAATGTTTGGCCAACAAAATTGTAACTTTTCATATTTAACCTGATTACTTCCAGAAAGCAGACTTGAATGAGCAAAAAATTGCATACTAAGATAGCGGCTAGTATGCAATGCAAATATTTGAGCAGAATTCTAAGAATCTTAGACGATGTTTGAAAAGTTATGATTGATGTATCAAATATTTATTACCCCACCCTAACCCTCCCCGATGTATTGGGGAGGGAACCGGATTTCTCTTATTTCCCCCCAATCCATCGGGGGGATTAAGGGGGGTAATAATGCAATAAAAATCACAGCTAACCACTTTTCAAACATCCTCTTAAATGATTTCGGAAAAAATTTAAGTATCTTTAACTAGGGTTTTCTCTGCCTTTTACTGTATACAGAGTAATGGAAAATTTGTTTGTATCCTATAGGATTTACTGAGATTTATATAATAATTACATTTCACCTAACAGAAAATAATGTATGAAAAATTCTCTAGATAAAGCTTTGACAACATTTTTGTAAAAATTTATGATATAAAACTTTGTAAAAAAAACTTTTTTCTTTAAATAAAATTTATTTAAAGACATGGCATTTCACGCACAAATACTCAGAACGTGTATCATTACTAGACAAGTATGGCGCTCTTTTCATCAGACGGTTACACTTAGGCGTCTAATTTTAAGAGCAATGCCCTGCCTCGGCTATACAATGGATTATGGAAAGAAAAAATAGCAGATTATTTCTTTCCATAACCCATGACCAATGCTCAATGCCCTATTTTCAAGACAGTTTGTTGTTTTGCAATCTAACATCCAGCTTATGAACATCTCGTCAGCGCGACAGTATTTTTACAAAGAAGTTCAGCAGCCTGATGAGTACATCGACTTAGCCAGGGCAGCTTTGTACATTGCACAAGAAGAGTACCCCTACCTTGACCTTGAAGAATACCTCAATGCTTTGGAGACAATGGCATTGGAGTTGCAAGAACGCCTACCCCAAGAACGCTATCCTCTAAAAATTATTCAAACGATTAACCAGTATCTCTACGATGACCTGGGATTTGCTGGTAACAAAGAGAACTACTACGATCCCCGTAACAGCTTTTTAAATGACGTGATTGACCGGAGATTGGGCATTCCCATTTCTTTGGCCCTCGTTTACTTGGAATTGGCGAGAAGAATTGATTTTCCTATGGAAGGAGTGGGAATGCCCGGTCATTTTCTGATTCGACCTAGCATTCCAGAGATGGAAATTTTTGTTGACGTGTTTAATGGTGGTGACGTCATGTTTCCTGAAGATTGTCGGGAACTGCTCAGCCAGATGTATCAACAGCAGGTAGAGCTACAACCAGAATTTTTTCCAATTGTCAACAAGCGGCAATTCTTGGAACGGATGCTAAAAAATTTGAAATATATTTACCTCAATCAACAAAATCTGGAAAAGTCTTTGGCATCTGTTGAACGGATTTTGATGCTTTTTCCCGACCAAGCACAGGAATTACGCGATCGCGGTCTTTTGTGTTATGAACTCGGTCAGTTTTCTCAAGCAGCAAGGGACTTGGAGACTTACTTGATACAAAGCCCCAATGCCAGAGATGCTCATATTATCAGGCACATACTGTCTCAGTTGGGGAGATAGTGGATAGTGGATAGTGGATAGTGGATAGTAGTTAGTGGATAGTTGTATCTAACCACCAACTACTAACGACTAACAACCAACCCCCAACCCCAACCCCCAACCACCAACCACTAACAACTAACAACTAACAACTAACAACTATCAACTATCAACTAACCCCTCCGCAACACGTTTCAAACGACGGAGTTGAGCTTCCATATCACTTTTTGTCCAATTTTCAGCAAAGGCTTTAAAGCCCCAACTGACTATAGGGTTGGGGATATTAAATTCAAACCTGTTCAGCAGTTGCGTTCCCTTGTCTACTGGGCGGCATTCCCAGCGATCGCGTCCTTCAAAAAAACCTTGGAATTCCCAGACAACTAAACCGGGTTGCCTCTCCACAACAGTACTGTGTAACGTGGGTTTGAGAATTGGTGTTTGAATAACGAACAAGCTTTTGCCACCAATTTCAGTATTCCATTGACCTAAAGGTTCACAGCGTAAAGCAGGGTTGAGCCAGCGATGCATTAAAGTCAGGTCTGTAATGCATCGCTCCACTACTGTGGCTGTCGCATTAATTTGAATCGTTTGTTCAAAAATTTGAGACACAGTTAAAAATTTCTCTTTATATCAACTCATTTGTATGATTTTACTGGTAATCTACTGGCAAAACACTGTTAAGCATCAGGGTGTAGGGTTGTCTTAACAATCCATACTGCAGATGCATCTCAAGTGTTTTTTGTGATAAAACTTAACCTTTATTTCAAAAAACCATGAACGCAACTTGGCAAAGTATATCCCAGGTGATAGATGTTGGTTTTTCGATGAGGGTCTACCCGTTGGTTGCTCAATCTCCAACTTTGCCATCCGAACAAGTTGAAGGATTTGATTACCTACAGGCGACTCTGCAACAAATCATCCAGTTTCTGCCTCGGTTAGTCGGGGCGGCGTTGATTTTGTTGGTGGGTTGGTTGATTGCTGCAGTCGCTAAATCTGTAACCCGTTCCCTCCTCAACCGCACGAACATAGACAATCGCATTGCTTCAGGCGTCACGGGAGTGGAATCTCCACAGGTTGAGGAAATTATCGCCAACTTAGTCTTTTGGGCTATCCTCCTGATAACGGTTGTTGCGGTTCTAGATACCCTAGAACTGAGGGTTGCTTCTCAACCTCTCAATACTTTTCTCAATCAAGTTGGGGACTTTTTACCCAGGTTTGTTGGTGCAGCCGTTATCCTTGCAGTTGCTTGGTTAGTGGCTACCCTGGCAAAGTTGATAACAGTAAGGGGGCTACAAACATTGCGGGTGGATGAACGGTTAAATCCACCACAAGATAGTGCTCCCAGTCTCAATCAGATATCATTAAGTGAGACAATTGGCAATGCTTTGTACTGGTTTGTCCTTTTGGTGTTTCTCATCCCCGTGCTCGATAGCTTGGGGTTGAACCAGGCATTGTTACCAGTGCAAACTCTAGTCACGCAAATTATTTCAATCCTTCCCAACATCTTAGGTGCAACGCTGATTGCCACTATTGGCTGGTTTGTGGCTAATATTGTCAGACGGATTGTCACCAATCTGTTGATGACGACAGGGATTGACCATTTGGGAAGTCGGTTTGGATTGACTGCATCTGCAGGAACACAATCGCTATCAACAATTATTGGTACGATTGTCTACGTATTAATTTTGATTCCTGTTGCGATCGCTGCACTGAATCAGTTGCAAATCCAAGCGATTTCTGTACCTGCGATCGCAATGCTGCAACAGATTCTTAACACTCTGCCATCAATCTTTACAGCAATAGCAATTTTGCTGATTGCTTACTTTTTTGGCAGGTTTGTGTCAGAGTTAGTTACCAGTATCCTCACGAGTATAGGTTTTAACAATATTTTCTCCGTTTTAGGTCTGCCATCACCTACCAAACGAGTTGTGATTCCAGAAGAACCTACAGCCTCTGCGATCCCAAACCGTACTCCTTCACAATTTGTTGGCATTGTCGTCTTAGTTGGCATTATGCTGTTTGCGACTGTTGCAGCAGTGAATATCCTAAATATTCCCGCACTGACAACACTCGTGACAGGAATTGTGATTATTTTGGGGAGGATTTTAGCTGGTTTGGTGGTATTTGCTGTTGGGTTGTATTTGGCAAATTTGGCTTTTAGCATTATTGCGAGTTCAGGCGATCGCCAAGCACGAGTTTTGGGTCAGGTTGCAAGGATAGCCATTATTGCCCTAGTATCTGCAATGGCACTGCAGCAAATTGGCGTTGCGAGCGATATTGTGAATTTAGCTTTTGGACTTTTGTTAGGAGCGATCGCAGTTGCAATTGCCCTAGCATTTGGTTTAGGCGGTCGAGATATTGCCCGAAATCAAGTTCAAGAATGGCTAGACTCTTTCAAAAACAAGAGTTAAGACAAGGGATTGAAGGGGTGAGATCCCCCTACCTCGTTCCCAGGCTCCGCCTGGGAATGCCTTCATGGAGGCTCCGCCTCCTAATATCATTAAAATTCCGAGGCGTGAAGCCCCATTACTTTAGTACGGGGTGCTGACAAGACGGAGCCTGCTGTGCTGCATTCTGTGGTAGAACCACCGGAACGAGAGAATCAGCCGAGGGTTATCATTTTCCTCCATTGTTTTAATTCATAAACCATCTCTTATTGTTACAAAGTATGGTATGTAAATGAAGTAGTCGTGGTATAATCTTTGCTGTCTAAGGTCGAGAAGTTCAACTTTCGTCTTGAATAAGGTGTAAGGAAACGTTTGCCAAAATGCAAACAGAACATGGGAAATCAGAGAAGAGTAAGCTGTAGTTAATTTTAATTCAAACTTGAGTAAGGAGTAGTGAACTGGAGCAATCCAATTTACCGACTCCACTATTAACTGTGCGAATAGTATCAAGCCTTTATCAATGCGTCAATTGAATTTTGGCTAAAGACCGGGAATGCATCAAAGAGTTCATAAGGAACTTACACAATTTATGCTTATTCAAAAGAAGAACACCCAGAATACCAAAAAGTTGTTTAAAAGGTTGGCTTTGATTGTAGGAATTGCTGGTGTCACTACCTTCATCAGTTTTCCCGTGTTAGCCAAATTTTATCCTCCCTTGGCACTTTTTCAACCTTCTGCTTATCGCAGCTATCCCTCCTATCGGAACTCAGAAAAGAACATTGCTGATACCCTTGCAGAGGATAGCAAATTTACCAATTTTGTTTATGAATTGAAACAAGCAGGTCTTTTGGATGAGTTGAAGCAAGAGGGTCCTTTCACAATTTTTGCTCCGTCTGACGAAGCCTTTAATGCTTTATCCAAAGATGTCTATCAACGATACAACCAACCAGAAAATCGGCTCAAAGTGCTGAAATATCATTTGGTTTCACGTCTCATTACTGAGAAAAACTTAAATGGTGCTGAAATCCGCACTGCTGAAGGTAAGAGTGTCAAAGTTACTGTTGGTTCTGATGGTATTGTCAAGCTGAATAATGCTGTTGGTAAGCCGCCCTCAATCCAAACAAAGAATGGTGTGATCGTTGAAATCGATCGGCTGCTGTTACCTCCTGAGTTCTAGTATTTAACCAGATTGATTTTGAGGGACTGCAAAATACCCGACTTCTTACAAGGATAACGTTGCTGAATGATGGGTCATACCCCCCACCTCGTTCCCAGGCTCAGCCTGGGAATGCTTCAAGGGAGGCTCTGCCTCCAGTTCTATACTTTGCACAGTCATAACTTGAGCTAAACCCTTATTCATTTTGGATTTTAGATTTTAGATTTTAGATTTTGGATTGGGTATTGTGACCCAAGAAAAAGCGCTATTTTTCATAACCATACCCCTATTCACCTTGGGATGGATGGCTTCTACAAACACCGCTAAAGGACGCGAAGTCCGCTAAGGAAGACAAGGAGAGCATATGACCCACAAGCATGGGCTTCTGAGTGCTCTGCATTTTAACTTATCCTTGCCGTTTGGGAGGCGGAGCCTCGCTTGAAGGCATTCCCAGGCTGAGCCTGGGAACGAGAACTGTCCGAAGGCATTCCCAGGCTGAGCCTGGGAACGAGAACTGTCCGATTCCTACTGCCAATTTCCTACTAGAATGAAAGGTGACCAGTAATGTGGATGTCTGTACTGCTTGTATTTCTCAATAATGTTAAGTTGAGATCTCCTGAGTGCTTCCGCTTTATTTTGGTTTGTCTTTTTTGCTTCTTCTAGCTGAGTGTAGAATTCACTCATGATTGTAGCGGTCGTTTCATCTACGACTGACCATAATGTTGCTAGCGTACTGCGAGCACCAGCCCGCACTGCTACTCCAGCGAGTCCCAAGGTAGCCCGCTTATCTCCACTTGCTGTCTTACAAGCACTGAGAACTAGCAACTCAATAGGTCTATTCTGATACAAAGCAGTGTTTTGCAATAACTGACCCAACTGATTCACGTTGATACGACTGTCCCAAGAAAGGATAAAAGTTTTTTCAGGGCTGGAGCTAAACTCACCATGAGTTGCTAGGTGAACTATGGGAGGAACGCGAGACGCAAGAATCTGTTTTTTGAGTTGGGTACTTGTAAATTCTTCGTTGAGAACTAAATGTTGTGAGATTCCAAGCTTTTTAATTTGTTGCAATTCATTTTCTACATTACTCAATGCTTTAAAATCTTTATGTGGTTCAAACTGGTTGCGAATTTTACTGAGTCCTGCGGTAAAAGCTTTTAACTCAACCTTTGAGATAGGTTTTGGATCGACTAGCTGCAAACCGGGTGTGACAGCGATCGCATACTTTTGTATGAGATATTTCTGACCATCAAACAGAACAGACATGGGAATATTTCTCAAATCTCCATCTAACACGAATGCTAGAGTTGTGACTTGACTGTTGCTTAACTCTGACTCAATTGGTTTAATCAACCAATTGTACAATTTATTGTAATAGTTGCGGGCAGTTTCTTCCACGCTAACGGGGTCTATCAAAGAACGTTGCACTTCGTCTAGGGTTTTCTTAAATTCTTCTGGATCTAATGATGTTGTATGAAAAATTAAATCTTTCTGTTGGGGTAGGCTCAGAATAACCGTTATTTTGTTTTGGGAAACGATTGTGTAGATAATTCCTGCTTTTTTATCTAGGTTATCAATTTGTTTGGATTTTTCCTCTACACAAGCTTCTTTAAAAAAGTTATTGAGTTCAGCTAATTGAAGAGACTCTATCACTTTACGGGCTTGAACTATCAATTTTTGGCTTTCTTCACTCTTTCCTGCTGCTTTTAAGGTATTAGCATATTCCATGTCTAAATCGACTAACTCTCGGTAGATGGGTTCAACACTTTTTTGAAAAGAAAATTGAACTTCTGGGTTAATTGTGACTAAATCCTTGCGTAATAACTGAAGAGCATCATAAGCGCTGGTGTAAGATGCGATCGCTTCTGGAATATCTCCTTGAGCTTGACGTATTTTTCCCAACTGTCGGAAATGCTGGTAAGCTATATCTGGTGCATTAAAAGTTGAATCAAGACTCAAAGCTTGTCTTGTCAATTTTTCTGCTTGGGGTAAATTTTGCATAGTTTTATAAGTATACAATCTCCCCTGATTTCCCAAAGCATAAGCCTCAGCTCTTTTGTCTCCCAAACGCTCCGCTTGTTCGACTGCTCTAGCTAAAACTCTATCCACATCGTTTAAAGTTGGTAGTTGGGAATGAGTTTTAAGCTGGAAGTTACTTTCTTCAGCGAGTTCGAGAAAGTTATAGGCAAAATTGATTTGGAGATACACTCCCATGCGACTTGGGGATAGGTTATTAAGTTGAGGATTGAGCGATCGCCATAGTTCTTCTGCTTCATTCCATCTCTCCATTTTCATCAATAAATTGAGTTGATTCAGTTCTGCTTGCTGTCGTGTAGCTGGTAGTGGGGACAAACTAACTGCCTTTTTATAAGAGTTTAAAGCTTTTAGTTCGTAAGACTGTATTTCCCCACGAGCCTTTTTGACTTTAGCCAAATCTCGTTCCGTATTTCCTAAACTTAGATATGTCGCCGCTTGCTCTTGAGGAGAATTCAATTTTTCAGCTAAGTTTTTACTAGTTTCTAAAATGATTTCAGATTGCTCCAATTGACCTTCCAATCCCCTCAATTCACCAAAGCTTCTCAATGCTACAACTATAGGTAAAGTAGGAGCTTCAGTTTTGGCGATTTTCTCCAGTTTTTTTTGCAATTCCTCCAAAGAAATTTGACTGAGCTTTTCACAGTTTTGCACATCAATAACTTTGTTTAAAACTTGTAACAAGGTATTGCAAGCACGAGAATAAAGACCCAAATCTTGCATAGCTTGAGCTTGATTGATTGTGCTTCTGGCTAACTTCTCAGGCTCACCTATTTGGCTGTATATCTTAGTAGAATCCTGCCAACTTTTGAGAGCATTTTCTGACTGTCCTAACTCCCTTTGTAAATAGCCTTGAATATTTAAAGTTTGAGCTTGAATGTTTAATTTATCTTTTCCTTGTTGAGTTTGCAAAAGTTTTAAGCTTTCTTCAATAGCTTTGGTTGCTTTATCCCACTCTCCTATTTGTTGATAAGTCAAAGAGAGATTGCTCAACGCCATTGCTTGATTTAATCCATCACCTTTAGCCGCAAAAACATCTGCTGCTTTTTCCCACACAACTGCCGCTTTTTGGAACTGTCCGGAGCGGTATAATTGGGTTGCCTCACTCACTAATCCTGCATCTTGTTGAGATTGAACAATAGGAGTTGGTAAAGAAACCTTAGCGACAACAGGTGAGATAGATGAGAGAGTAAATAATAAAGCTGCGAGAAAAAGAGAACGTTTTCTGTAGATCTTTTTAAAGAAATTTTGCAATTTCCAGAATATAGTCTGTCGATATGTCATGGTTGGTTTCCCCTGTCAATATGAGTTCGCATAATTACCCCCCTTAATCCCCCCTTGTAAAGGGGGGAAACTAGTTGGCTGTGATTTTAATCGCATAACTACCCCCTTAATCCCCCCTTGTAAAGGGGGGAAACAAGAGGAATCTCGTTCCCTCCCCTTTCCAAGGGGAGGGTTAGGGTGGGGTAAAAAATATTCAATACATCAATCATGACATTTCAAACATCCTCTAATACTCGATTCCTTTCCTCTTTCTTCGCGCTCTTCGCGTCTTTGCGGTTCATTTAAATTAATCTTCCAATGGGAAAAAAATATGTAAAAGATACTTAACGCACAGCACAACTAGTAGGAGTGAGAGTTCGTAAGGGACGTTGTGCGCCGATGTTAGCCGGATCGTAAGCAGTCAGCACAACTTCACCTTTTTCGTTAAATACCCATCCTTGTGCGGGAACAAACCGTTTGGGATTTGGAGCCGATGATAAAACTTGACTTGTACTTGCAGAATCACCAGCACTCGTCACAGGCGCAACTAAATCAACTTGTACGTTGTTGCTGTTGACAGTTTGAACCGGACTAGTCGGTAAACCACCACGCCCAGTGACAATAAACTGACTAGCTACACCGCGCTGACATGGATTTTGGGCAATTTCTTTTGAGGAATCCGTGACTTCTTCAGGTAACTCCACCAATCCGCGATTGGGATCGATTTCGGTATTGAGCCGCACCGAACCTTCTTGCTGCGGCTGTTGTTGGGAAATAGCAGTGATATCACTCGTCGGGACGTTATTTGGATTGAGGTTAGGATCGAGTCGCTGAAGTTGTTGTCGGCTGAGTGGGGCGATTCCCAGCAATGCACCTCTAATGGTAATATTCCCACCCCTACCCTCAAAAGCATTAGCTGTGATGTCGCTATTTTCTTGGGGAAAGGCAATGATGACGCCATCAGGAATATTGATAGTGATGTTACCGCCGTCACCCCTGCCTTGTGCTCTGCCTGCAGTGGCAGAAATTGTACTTCCACGACGTAAGATGAGTAAGTCTTGCAAATTTAGCTCGATATCACCACCCCGAGCACTTTGGGTTTCTGCAGTAATCTTGGCATTGTCCAATCTGAGAATTCCTGCCCCAATTTTAATGCTGCCACCGTTGCCGCTACCTTCACTATTCACAGATATTGTCGCACCATCGCGAAGAATTAACTCCTTGGGGTCAATGTCAATGCTACCACCATCGCCTTGGGAGTTGGTGCTTGAGAAGAATCCACTGTCACTGCCAGAAACGAGGATGCGATCGCTCACCCTAAAGATAATATTACCTGCTTTGCCACTGCCACTTGTGGAAGTAGTGACCTGTCCACCATTGGTTGCTTCAAAGGTCTTGGCATTAATTATAACGCTACCTGCATCTCCTTTACCTGTAGGACGACCTGCTTCTGCTTGACTAACTGAGGTTTGCAGTTGAGCACCATTACTGAGATATAAAGAATTGGCTGTAATGTCAATCACACCTCCTTTGCCATCACCCCCTGCTTCTATATTGCTGAAAATGTCGCTATTTGAAAGAATGACAGTGCCATTCTCAGCTTGCACAGTGACGTTTCCTGCATTACCCTTTCCAGAAGTGCTAGCAATGATGCGACTGCCATCACTCATATTGAGCGAACCCTTGTCAACAGTGATACTGACATTACCGCCCTTGCCCTCACCCCCTGGTTGTATACGACTAATGATTCTAGTATCACTACCAGTAAGAGAGACATCATTCTTAGTCCGCAAATTGACATTTCCCCCTTCCCCTCGTCCTGCAGGACGACCATCTTCTGCTTCTCGAATCAAGGTTTGCAGTTGAGTTCCACTACTGAGAGACAAAGACTGAGCTGTAATGTCAATTACGCCTCCCTTGCCATCACCGCCTGCTTCTATATTGCTAAATATGTCGCCATTTGAAAGAACGATATTGCCATTCTCAGCTCGCACAGTGATGTTTCCTGCATCTCCCTTACCAGCAGTGCTAGCAATGATTCGAGCACCGTCATTCATATTAAATGAACCCTTGTCAACAGCGATACTAATGTTACCACCCTTGCCCTCACCCCCAGTTCCTAAACTACTGAAGATTCTAGTGTCACTACCAGTGAGCGAGATTCCTTCCTCAGCCCGCAAATTGACGATTCCAGCTTCCCCTCGTCCTGCAGGACGACTATTAGATGCTGCTCGAATCAAGGTTTGCAGTTGAGTCCCACTACTGAGAGACAAAGACTGAGATGTAATGTCAATCACACCTCCTTTGCCATCACCGCCTGCTTCTATATTGCTGAAGATGTCGCCATTTGAAAGAACGACAGTGCCATTCTTAGCTTGCACAGTGACGTTTCCTGCATCACCCTTGCCAGCAGTGCTAGCAATAATTCGAGCACCGTCATTCATATTAAATGAACCCTTGTCAACGGTGATACTGACATTACCGCCTTTGCCTTCACCTCCAGGTTCTAGACTGCTAAAGATTCTAGTGTTACTCCCAGTGAGAAAAACTGAACCATTCTCAGCTCGCACAGTGACGTTTCCAGTGTTGCCCTTGCCAAAAGTACTGACATTAATTTGAGCACCGTTGCTCATAGTGAGAGATCCCTTGTTAACAGTGATACTGACGTTACCACCCTTTCCCTCACTCCCTGCTTGTAGACGACTAAAGATAGCACTGCCACTACCAGTAAGGGAGACATTGTCTTCAACTCGCACAATAACGTCTCCAGCTTCCCCTCGTCCTGCAGGAAGACCATCGTCTGCTTGACGTACTAAGGTTTGCAGTTGAGCACCACCGTTGAGAGACAGGGACTTAGCTGTAATGTCAATCACACCTCCTTTGCCATCTCCCCCTGCTTCTATATTGCTGAAGATGTAGCCACTTGAAAGAGCGACAGTGCTATTTTCAGCTCGCACAGTGACGTTTCCTGCATTACCCTTTCCAGAAGTGCTAGCAATGATGCGACTGCCGTCACTCATATTGAGCGAACCCTTGTTAACGGTGATACTGACATTACCGCCCTTGCCCTCACTCCCACGTTCTAGACTGCTAAAGATTCTAGTGTCACTACCAGTAAGAGAGACATCATTCTCAGCCCGCAAATTGACATTTCCCCCTTCCCCTCGTCCTGCAGGAAGACCATCATCTGCTTCTCGAACCAAAGTTTGCAGTTGAGTCCCACTACTGAGAGACAAAGAATTGGCTGTAATGTCAATCACACCTCCTTTGCCATCTCCCCCTGCTTCTATATTGCTGAAGATGTAGCTATTTGAAAGAGCGACAGTCCCATTCTCAGCCCGCACAGTGACGTTTCCCGCATCTCCCTTTCCAGAAGTGCTAGCAATGATGCGACTGCCGTCACTCATATTGAGTGAACCCTTGTCAACAGTTATACTAACATTACCGCCCTTGCCCTCACCCCCTGGTTGTAGACGACTAACGATTCTAGTATCACTACCAGTAAGAGAGACATCATTCTCAACCCGCAAATTGATATTTCCCCCTTCCCCTCGTCCTGCAGAAAGACCATCTTCTGCTGCTCGAATCAAGGTTTGCAGTTGAGTCCCACTACTGAGAGACAAGGACTTAGCTGTAATGTCAATTACGCCTCCTTTGCCATCACCGCCTGCTTCTATATTGCTAAATATGTCGCCATTTGAAAGAACGACATTGCCATTCTTAGCTTGCACAGTGACGTTTCCTGCATCACCCTTGCCAGCAGTACTAGCATCAATTCGAGCACCGTCATTCATATTAAATGAACCCTTGTCAACAGTGATACTAACGTTACCGCCTTTACCTTCACCTCCAGTTCCTATATCACTGAAGATTCTAGTGCCACTACCAGTGAGCGAGATTCCTTCCTCAGCCCGCAAATTGACATTTCCCCCTTCCCCTCGTCCTGCAGGAAGACCATCTTCTGCTGCTCGAATCAAGGTTTGCAGTTGAGTCCCACTACTGAGAGACAAGGATTTCGCTGTAATGTCAATCACACCTCCTTTGCCATCACCGCCTGCTTCTATATTGCTAAATATGTCGCCATTTGAAAGAACGACATTGCCATTCTTAGCTTGCACAGTGACGTTTCCTGCATCACCCTTGCCAGCAGTACTAGCATCAATTCGAGCACCGTCATTCATATTAAATGAACCCTTGTCAACAGTGATACTAACGTTACCGCCTTTACCTTCACCTCCAGTTCCTATATCACTGAAGATTCTAGTGCCACTACCAGTGAGCGAGATTCCTTCCTCAGCACGCAAATTAGCGCTTCCAGCTTCCCCTCGTCCTGCAGAAAGACCATCTTCTGCTGCTCGAATCAAGGTTTGTAGTTGAGTCCCACTACTGAGAGACAAGGATTTCGCTGTAATGTCAATCACGCCTCCTTTGCCATCACCGCCTGCTTCTATATTGCTGAAGATGTCGCCATTTGAAAGAGCGACAGTGCCATTCTCTGCACGCAAGTTGACGTTTCCGGCATTGCCCTTTCCATAAACGCTAGCAACAATGCTACTGCCATCACGCATACTGAGCGAACCTTTGTCAACAGTGATACTGATGTTACCACCCTTGCCCTCACTTCCAGTCTCTAGACTGCTAAAGATAGCAGTGCCACTACCAGTGAGAGAGACACTGTTTTCAGCTCGTAAGTTGACGTTACCAGCATTTCCTTTGGCAAAAGTGCTAGCACTTAGTTCAGCGCCACCAGTCATTGAGAACGAACTTGCTTTAATATTAATGTTGCCACCGTTACCACTAATAATATTGCCACTGTAGTTGGGAGCATTGATAACATCATTGTTAATCCTACCGTCATCTGATATTTCTATTGCTCCTGTTGCATTGAGCGTCACATCTCCTGCTTGAGCACCAGTAGGTACCGTAGGTGACAAACTTATCCCACCTTGTACTAAACTGTCGTCACTTATCTCTATATCTTTGGCATTGATGGCGATATTTCCACCACCGCTACCACGTACAATGACTTCACCGTAATTCCTCAGACGTACATTGGCTCGCACTACATTATCGGGAAAATTTAACTGTAAAGTATTACCGTCTAGCCCGATTTCACCCGTTCCTCTGACTCCTCCCAACTCAATGCGACCACCCCTAGCAACTAGTCTGCCATAATCTACAAGTATATCGCCACCTACGAGTGCGATAGATTTTCCATCTAGAACTTCCAGACCAGTATAATTGCCGTTGATATCCTGAGAGTACGATTCAACAGTTATATTGACTGGATTTGCCGTATTGACTGGATTGTCTCGAAAACGCAAACCTGTGGGAATGTTAACGGTTAACAATTGCGGTGGTGCTAGTTTGCTAGTGGCGCTAAACTCAAACTGGTTGCCAAATAACAAACTGTTTGCCGTACTTGCCAAAAACGAACCGCCTACATCTAATTTGGCATTCGGTCCAAACAAAATACCATTGGGATTGATGAAGAATAAATTAGCACTGTTGAGCACGCCGAGTGTCCCTTGAATATTTGATGGGTTTCCCCCTGTAACTCGACTGAAAATATTTTGAATGTTACTCTGCGGATTAAAGTAAACTCTCCCATTGGAATTAACATCAAATTTCTCAAAACTGTGAAACAGACTTGTCCCGCGAGTGGCACCGCCGTCAATACGATCGCCTGGACTACCTTTCACTTCAACATTCTGATTGACAACAGAACTTTCACTCCCTAGGCTGTTGTCGGGAATTACTTGTTGTGCGTTGGCAATAGTGACAGGTACAAGACTTGCAATAGAGCACAGGGGGAAAAAGAAAAAGAGTGGCTTAAATAGTTTCATGGTAGATGCCTAATAATAGGTTTTTTTAACCAAAAGAATTCTTAAAACGGGCTGTAATTGACCGAAAAATAAAAACCTTTCTCTTGTAGAGTCCTATCTCTCGACTCAGTGTTAATCAACGGAATACCATAGTCAACGCGAGCATTCAATTTGTCGCCCATTTGCCATTGCAAACCCAAACCAATACCAAGTAAGGTATTGCGATCTGGATCTGGATTGCGATCGCCTGAGCTATTCCAGCCAACGCCAAAATCTACAAACGGCACTGCTTGCAAAATACCTTGGATATTTTGTACTCTTAAAACAGGTAACCTAACCTCCGCAGATGCAAAAAAGCCATTATCGACCAAAAGTTGGTCTTGTCGATAACCTCGGACACTTTGCAAACCTCCTATGCCAATTTGTTCTAAAGGCACCAAGGCTTTTGTTGCTAACTGTAGGTCAGAGCGCAATACCAGTAAGGTGTCTCGTGCCAAAAGCCTGACATACTGTCCTTGTCCCCGCCAAGAGAAAAACCGACTGTCGGGAGGATCGTTGTTGATGGTAGCATTAAACCACCCGACTCCCAGACTAAGCTGAGAGCGCAATGCAAAGACTTGTTGCGTGCTCCGCTGTGTGTATTCCTGAACAAACCGTAAAGCTGTTATACGAGTTTCTCCATTCCTGTCAGCTCCTTGTGAAAGTCGAAAGCCTTCTCCTTCAACTTCTGTCTGACTTTGCTGGCGCACTATATTAAAACCTAATGCCAATTCTCGGTTGGGAGTTTGGATAATCGGCTGGCGGAAACCCACGTCTATGTAAAAAGAATCACCCGTAATGTCTGCTTTGTCAAAAGGTGGTTCTACAATCGAAGTGTCTGTAAATCCACCAGCCAAAATAATAGCTCCATTCCGGGGATTTATCGGTACCGTGTAATTGAGGTCTAAAGAATTACTCCCATCAGTGTTGGTATATATTGCACCAAAGCGATCGCCAAAACCAAAGACATTGCCTTCACTGATACGGATACCCCGTCGGAAACTACCTACACTAGGAACACGCCCATTGTCAACAAATAACTCTGTCCGGAAGGAGTCTGCTTCTACAACCTTGACTTCCAGTACACTTTGCTCCAAACGAGATCCAGGTGACAGTTCAGCAGAAAGATTTTCAATCAAGGGATTTAGTTGCAAGAGTTGCAGGGCTTTTAGCAGGCGGTTGCGATTCAAAGGTTGAGAGGTACCAAGTTTCAATCGACTGCGTATATAGTTAGGATTTAACCGTCGCGTCCCGGAGATTTTTATTTCCTCCACGCCGCCTTCAACAATCTGAACTTTAACCACCGCTCCTTCTAATGACAGGGTTTGCCCTGCAGGGATAAAAGCACCAGAATTAATGTATCCTTTCTCAATGTAAAGCTTTGCGATCGCAGCTTCTACTTCCAGCAGTTTGGAAAAGGCGATGGGTTTGTTGAGAAATTCGGCTGTAATTTTGCTTAATTCTTTATCGCTAAATGCCGTGTTCCCTTCAAACTCAAACCTAATAACTTTGATACTTCCGGGAAGATCGGGACGTACTTCTGACGGGGAAGGTGTTGTGGGAGCGATATCAAGTGGAGTTTCTGGTGATGGTACTGGAGCGGGAATTGGCTGTGGTGGTGGTACTGGAGTAATGGGATTCGGAACCTGAGATAGAATAGTAGGTGGTACGGTACTGCTATATGCAGGTTCTGAAGTGTCAAATTGAGGAGGAGGTAAGGTTTCAGTTTTTTTGAGACGTTCAATTGGCAAGCTCTCAGCCGAGGCTTTACAAGCATAAGAGGTAATTAGCACTTTGAAAATCAATCCAGTGACAAGATCGAGTTTCAACCAACTGAGTACTTTGCCCCGACTCATGGTAGTATGCACTCCTCAGTCAAATTGTTTAAAGTAAAGACCGATTGCCGTATTATACCGAGTTAAATATAATAAATCTATCCTAAGAAATATCTATCACATCTTCTTATACATATAATCTTTGCCATAGATAATTCTTTCTTATCAAAAAAAACAAAACCTCTCCGCTGACTCCCGTGCTTAATCTAGGTTAAAACCCTTACTTTTGACCAATGTGCAATGCCCAATGCCCAATGCCCATTTTTAATTCGTCTTGGTATACGCAGTTGATGACGGCTACTTATTGTGTGTTGTCTACCTGTTTAATTAAGAACTATACTTACATATTTAAAGACTAAGTCATATGACCGAAGAATTACTGGGTGGACGCTACGAAATTATCAAAGAATTGGCACGAGGAGGTTTTGGTGTAACATATTTGGCTAGAGATACTTTATCATCCGACCCTCCTTGCGTTGTCAAAAAACTAAATCCTCAAATTGCTGATGTTGAAGCAGCAAAGAGATTATTTCAAAGAGAAGCCCATATTCTTAACTATTTACAGCAAAGTCAACAGATCCCAAAGTATCTTAACTATTTTGAAGAATGTCACAATTACTACATAGTTCAAGAGTATATCCAGGGCAAATCCTTGGATAAGCTTATGGATCGGCGATGGTCTAGAGAGGAAGTTATTAATTGTTTATACGAAATCTTATCAATCTTAAAACATCTTCATCAAATCAACATAATACATCGCGATATTAAGCCTTCCAATATCATGAGAAGAGATGTCGATCAAAAGTTTGTCTTGATTGACTTTGGTGCAGTTAAACAACTGTACCCAACAGGCTCATTTCGTCCATCTTACAACCAGCAGTTACCACCTCATACTATGATTGGGACGCCGGGATATGCTCCTGCAGAACAGTTGGAGGGAAGACCGGGTTTAAATAGCGATATTTACGGCTTGGGTATGACAGCGATTCATCTGTTAACTGGCATAGAGCCGAAGAATCTAAGGCGGGATAGACAAAACGACAAAGTGATATTTCCTGAAGGAATTGATAGCAATGATTCCTTAGCTACTATTTTGACACAAATGGTATACATCAGCCCGGAACGTCGTTACCAGTCTGTCGTTGAAGTTCTAGACAATTTGAATGCGATCGCGCTAAGACAAAGCCGTCATTCTCTGAATGGAAATACACCACCAATCCAATTCTCAACTTCCCCATTAGCATTTTTTACTCAAAACAACACTAGAACTCGACAAGGAACTTCAGAGTTTTTTTTAAAACTTTGGTATATTCCCATCTTACTAGCAGTGGCAGGGGTTATTGCAGTCACTTTAGAATTAATTAATCCGTTTATCCGACCCTTTTATTACGCGTATCGAGGTAATCAGTTACTGGATATGCGTCAACCAGAAGCTGCTCTAGAACACTTTGAAAACCTTATCGCAATGAAACCTGATTCTGTTGAAGGTTGGAAAGGTCGAGGTGATGTTCTTTTAAGCTTAGGACGTGATTCAGGAGCCTTGGGATCGTATGATAAAGCCCTGTCTTTACAACCCAAGAATGTAAAAGTCCTAAATAATAAAGGTAAGGTTCTCTACAAATTACGTAGGTATAAAGAAGCCTTAGATATGCACGAAAAAGCCCTGGAAATTGACTCTAAAGATGCTGAATCTTGGAGTGGTAAAGGCTTAGCTTATATGGGGATGCAAAAGTATAAGGAAGCATCGGATTCCTTCAATCAACTCAGGCAAATTAGACCTGACGATCCGAAAATTTGGTACGAAGTAGGTTTGGCTACAGAACAGGTACAGGGACCACAAGTTGCCAGAGAACATTATATAGAAGCGTTAGCATCTTACAACCTTTTGCTTAAAAGAAAACCACAAAATTTAATTGCTTGGACTGACCAAGGGACTGTTTTACTAAAGTTAAATCGCCCTAAAGATGCATTGGCTTCTTATCAAAAAGCACTGGAAATCGATCCAAATTTTTATGAAGCTTTACTTGGTATGGGCAACGTACTTTTTTCTATGGGTGCAGAAAAACGTGAAGAAGCCCTTTCTGCTTTCGAACGAGCCAGCAAGCTCCGTCCGCAAGATTATCAAGTTTGGTATAATCGAGGAATTGTACTGGCGCAATCCTTTAAAGATCATCAAGGAGCATTAGACTCTTTTAACAGAGTCATTGACTTGAGAAATGATTTTTCCCCTGCTTGGCAAAGCAAAGGACTAGCACTACTAGAGCTACAACGATACAGTGATGCGCTAGATGCTTTTAACAGAGCCAAAGAGCTAGAACCAAAGAACCCGTATATTTGGGCTAATCGAGGTTATGTCTTAGAGATTTTAATGAGAACTCAAGAAGCTCGCGAGTCTTATGACAAAGCAGTTGAATTAGGTTTTCCCCGCGAACAATTACAGAAGTTGAAATAATTCTTAAAAAAAGAGAACGAGGAACGCTTAACAGGGAACAGGCGTACTGATACTTTTAACCGAGACAACGTGGGGTTCGGGGTGAAGTCTGATGAGTGCTTCGTCGAACTCACCGAGGACTGCTATAGCTTTCAAAAGTTTTTTAAAGATGCGTAATTCATGAGTTTTTAATTGATATATATATAGTGGGAACAACTCCCCGTCAATAAAGGGGATTATAATGCACAGAATCAAAATTTTGTAAAGGCAAAAGTTTTCATCTTAACTATAAGTTGAAAAAGTATTTATTCGTTTACATCAAAGGTGCTCGCTTTATGCTTCCTCAAAATTCAAAGACCCCAATTCCTAAAAATTGGTTGAAGAAGTTTACCTTCGCGATCGCAATTGCTGGTATCAGTACCACCATCTGTGTTCCTGTCTTGGCTAAATTTTATCCTCCATCGGCTCTTTTCCAACCTTCTGCTTATCGTAACTATCCCTACCGTAACTCTCAAAAAAACATTGCTGATACCCTGAGTCAAGAAGGGAAATTTACCGATCTTGTCTATGAATTGAACAAAGCTCAACTTCTTAAAACCCTTAAGAATGGTCGTTTCACAGTTCTAGCTCCAACCAATGAAGCTTTTAAGGCTCTACCTAGAGATGTGTATCAGCGGTACAACAAGCCAGAAAATCGACTGAAAGTGCTGAAATATCATTTAGTTTCAGGGGTAATCTCTGATGAAAACTTACATGGTAAGGAAATACAAACTTTGTTAGAAGGTCACAAGGTCAAAGTAACTGTCGATGAGGCAAACGGTACGATCAAGCTAAATAATGCTACTGGTAAACCACCGTCGCTCGAAGCACAGAATGGTGTCATTGTTGAAATCGATCGAGTGCTTCTTCCACCTGGATTTTAAGCAAAGTCTGTTCAGATCGCCCGGAGCAAAAACCCGGTTTCTGCTCGTTCCTGTGGCTCCGCCTCCCACAGTCAAAAACTTGAGGCGGAGCTTCAATTTGGGACAATCAGCACTGACAACGATCGAGTCACAATTTTGCCAATTTATCGTTGTTGTCTCACAATTGCTCATTGCCAGTTTCCAACTAGAACAAAAGGTGCCCAAAAGTGAGGATGCCTGTACTTTTCGTATTTCTCAATAAAAGCTAATTGTGCTTTTCTCAGGGCTTGAGCTTTACTGAAATTTATCTTCTTAGCTTGTTCTAACTGGCTGTAAAATTCACCCATAATCTGTGTTGTGGTTTCATCTACAACAGGCCACAATGTTGCTA
The DNA here is from genome assembly GCF_009725235.1 of Scytonema sp. UIC 10036. The sequence goes on along the minus strand of NZ_WJFC01000012.1, from coordinate 61,613 downwards.
TGGTACTGCGAGCGCCAGAGCGTACTGCGACTCCTGCTAGTCCTAAAGCAGCCCGTTTGTCTCCACTTGCTGTTGCACAAGCACTAAGAACTAATAACTCGATAGGTTTACTCTGATATAACCGATCGTCTCGCAATAAGTCACCTAAGCGTTTAACACTGATACGTTCATCCCAAGCAAGAATAAATGTCTCGCTCGCTTTAGAGCTAAACTCACCATGAGTGGCTAAATGAACTAGGGGAGGAACACGAGAAGCAAAAATTTCTTTTTTGATTTGTGTGCTAGTGAATTTCTCGTTGAGAATCAATCGGTCTGAGAGGCCAATTTTCTTGATTTGTTCTAGTTCGCGTTCCACATAGTTTAATGGCTTAAAGTCTCTATGTGGCTCGAAGTCCTCTCGGATTTTGCTGAGTCCGGCGGTGAAGACTTTTAAATTAACTTTTGTAATTGGTTTTGGATCGACGAGTTGTAAACCGGGCGTTAGGGCGATCGCATACTTTTGTACCAGATACTGCTCGCCATCATAAAGGATACTCATCGGGAGGTTTCGCAACTCTGCATCCAATACAAAAGCTAAAGTTGTGACTTTAGAGTTTTTCAATTCCGTCTCTATAGGTTGAATCAGCCAGTCATACAACTTTTTGTAGTATATTCGCCAATCTGATTCGATACTATTGGGATCTGTGAGAGAACGTTGTACCTTGTCTACAGTGTCCTCAAATTCACCCGGCTTAAACTGCTGTGTATGAAAGCTGAGAGTTGATTGTTCTCGATTGGGTAAGCTAAGAATAACCTCTAATCTGTTTTTTAACACAATTGTATAAACAACTGCTGCTGTCCGATCTATGCTATCAATTTGTTTGGGCTTTTCCTCTACACAAGCTTCTCTAAAAAAGTTGTTGAGTTCAGCCAGTTGTAATGATTCTATGACGTTACGGGCTTGAACTAAAAATTCTTGACTTTCCCGATTTTTCCCCACATCTTTTAAAGATTTTGCGTATTCTAAGTCTAACTCGACTAACTCACGATAGACTGGTTCTACAGTGTTTTGAAAAGAAAATTGGACTTCTGGATTGAGTGCAACCAGATCGTTACGTAATGATTGCAGAGCGTCATAAGCTTTAGTATAAGCTGCGATCGCATCTTTAATATCTCCTTTTTGTCTGCGTATCTGTCCTAACTGCCAGAAAAACTGGTAAGATATGTCTGGAGAATCAAAAGTTGAACTAATACGCAGAGCTTGCTTTGTCAATTCTTCAGCTTGAAGCAAATTTTGTATTGGGTTAGCCATATACAAATTGCCACGATAACCTAATGCATAAGCTTCGGCTCTTTTGTCTCCCAAACTTCTGGCTTGTTCAGATGCTCTTGATAAGACTCCATTGACTTTGTTTAAAGTTGGAAGTTGGAAATTAGCTTTTGTGAAGAAATCTTTTTGTGCTAGCTCAACAAAGTTATGAGCAAAGTTGATTTGAAGGTAGACACCTGCACGACTGGGAGGTAAGCTCGTTATCTGAGGCTCGAGCGATCGCCATAATTGTTCTGCTTGTGGAAATTCCTCAAATTTCAACAATAAATTCAGTTGATTGAGTTGTGCTTGCTGTCGTGTGATAAGCGGTGGAGATAAAGCGACTACCTTATTATAGTAGGAGAGTGCTTTTTGTTCATAATCCTGTACTTCGCCGCGAGCTGTTTTGCCTTTTGCTATATCTCTTAAACTATTGCCTAAACTAAGATACACAGCAGCCTCTTCCAAAGGAGAATTCAGTTTTTGTGCCAAATTTATACTTGACATTAAAGTAGTTTCCGCTAACTCTGGCTGACCTTGTAATCGCAACAGTTCACCAAGGCTTCTCAATCCCACTAGTATGTGTATGGGATATTGATTATTGCTGACTTTTTCCAGCTTTTTCGCTAATTCTACTTGAGTGAGTTCTCTTAGTTTTTGACAATTTTGAATCTCAATTTCTTGACTTAATACTTGTAGTAAAGTATTGCAAGAACGGCTATAAAGCCCCATATCCTGCATTGCTTGAGCCTGATTAATTTGGCTTTGAGCTAACTTTTCTGGCTCATCTATTGTGCTGTATACTTTCGTAGCTTCTTGCCAAGATTTCAACGCATCTGCCGATTGTCCTACTTCGCTTTGTAAGTTTCCTTGAATATCCAAAGTTTGGGCATAAATTTTAAATTTTTCCTGGCTTTGTGGTTGATTTTTTAGGATAGCTAAGCTGTCTTGAAGTATTTTTTCAGCTTTACTCCATTGACCCAATTGTTGATAAATCAAAGAAAGATTACTCAACGCCATTGCTTGGTTTAAGCTATCTTTTTGAGCCGCAAAAATATTTGCTATTTGTTCCCACATCATTGCGGATTCCTCAAACTTGCCATGGCGGTATAATTCACTCGCTTTTTTGGTAAGCTGTTTGGCATCTTGCTGAGATTGGACAATAGAGATGGGTGAAGAAACTTTGGCAATAACAGGTGAAATTGTTGAGAGGGTAAATAATAAGGCTGCGAGGAAAAGAGAGCGCCTTCTGTATATTCTGGTGAAGAAATGACGTAATACCATTTTGGATTTTAGATTTTAGATTTTGGATTGAGAAAGCCACGTCTAAACTCAACGCGCAACACAGCTAGTAGCTGTTCGTAAAGAACGTTGCGAACCAGTGCTAGTATGGTCATAAGCTGTAAGTACGACCTTACCTTTTTCATTTCGTACCCATCCTTGGGCTGGTATTAGCTGTTGAACAATTGAAGTGGTAGAGGGTGAAGTTAACTGACTTGGAGTTGCAGAGGTTGCGGTACTAGCAACTGGTTCGAGCAAACCAACACGTGCATTGTGACTGCTGAGAGATTGAGTTGGGCTTGGCGGTAAACCACTGCGTCCAGTGACCACAAAAGTACTACCGACTCCTCGTTGACAGGGATTTTGAGCCACTTGTTGTGTCGGATCTGTGACGTCCTCTGGCAATTCTACTAATCCTCGATTGGGGTCAATATCTGGCGTGTTCAGTTGTACTCTACCGTCTAACCTTGGCTGTTGTTGAGAAATTGCAGTGATGTCACTCGTTGGTAGCTCAGCTGGGTTGAGGATATCGGATTCTGTCTTATTCAAGCGTTGCGCCAGCTCTGTTCGACTCAGGGGGGCGATTCCAAACAAACCTTTTACCGTAATTCTGACATTCCCACCTCTGCCACTAACAGCATTGGCAGTAATGTCATTATTTTCGGGAAAAGCAACAATGAGAGGGACGTCGATATTAATGTTACCACCACTTCCACCAGATTGTGTCCCTTCTGCGCTTGTAGAAATCCCACTACGTTGACGCAACCGCAAAACATCTCGCACATTTAGTCTGATATTACCACCTTCTGTGCTTTGTGTTTCTGCTGAAATGAACGCTCTATCGCTGAGCGTCAAACTATTTGTTGTAATTGTAATATCCCCCGCTTTTCCCGCTCCTTGACTGCTGACAACTATTCTACTACCTTGGTTCTCAACAGTTAATGTTTTGGATGTAATTGTAATACTGCCAGCAGTTCCTTGTGCGTCCTTTTTGACTCCGGCAAGGATTTGTGCTCCACGACTTAGAGAAAGGGATTCAGTATCTATAATCACATTACCTGCTAAATTCTGCCCCGTTGTACTAGCATTTATTTGAGCGTTACCAACTAGGGAAAGCTCGCGAGTTTTAATCTGAATCTCTGGTGGGTTGTTTGATATGTTATTTCCTCCTGTTAAGCTGAAAATACCAGTCGTGTTATTTTCAGAAAAATCTTGAGTATTTTGGATAAAAATGCGATCGCTAGCATTAATATTGATGTCGCCTGCAGATCCATTTCCACTAGAAGAGGTATTCAATGCAGCCCCATTAGTGAGTTCAAGCAATTTGGTATTAACGCGGATTTCTCCGCCATTTCCCACAGCACTTGCTTGGACTACGCTCAGAACGCCACTACTACTGAAGTCTGGTTTGCCATCAACGAGCACTGGCTCTCTACCGTCAAAGGTTGCTCGCTCTTTGGCATCAATAAAGACACTGGCACCAGCCCCTTCTCCACTTATATCTGCAAACACTTGAGCACCCTTTCTCATTGCGAGAGAGTTGGTATCAATGCGGACTTTACCACCATTTCCTACAGCGTCTTTTTGTACCCTATTAAAAATACCAGTGTTTACACCAACAAACTCTACTTGCTCGGCTTTGATAGTTACATCACCAGCATTCCCTCTTCCACCTGTATCAGTTAACAGCTGACCGCCATTGGTAAGGGAAAACACTCCGGTTTCAATTTCTATATTTCCTCCCTTGCCCTGACCGTTTTTAGCTAGACTCGCATTTAATGTAGCTCTATTGGTGAGTTCAAGCAATTTGGTCTTAATGCTGATTGCTCCGCTATTTCCCTCGGCACCACCTTGCACTACGCTCAGAACGCCACTACTATTATCTCCTACCCTGCCATCAAAAATCACTTGTTCTTGGGCATCAATAATGACATTAGCCCCATTCCCCTTTCCGTTGATATCTGCAAACAGTGCTGCACCATCTTTTGCTACTAACGAGTTAGTATTAATGCGGATTTCGCCACCGTTTGCCACAGCGCCTTTTTGTACTCTATCATAAATACCACTATTTGCACCAACTAACTCGACCCGCTCGGCTTTGATAATGACATCACCAGCATTCCCTGTTCCAGATGTATCAGCCAACAGCTGACCCCTATTGATAAGAGAAAGCACTCCGGCTGTAATTTCAATATTTCCGCCCTTGCCCCGACCATTTTGATCTACACTGGTATTGAATGTAGCCCCATTAGTGAGTTCCAACAATTTGGTATTAATGCGGATTGCTCCGCCATTTCCCTCAGCACCACCTTGCACTGGGCTAAAAATGGCATTAAATCCTACGCTGCCATCAAAGGTCACTCGCTCTTTCGCATCAATAATGACATTGGCACCATCCCCTTTTCCGAAGATAGCGGCAAAGAGTGTAGCGCCATTTTTTGCTACAAACGAGTTGGTATTAATACGAATTTCACCACCCTTTCCCTCAGCGTTTGCTAGTACCCTGTTAAAAATAAAACTATCTGGGCCGACCAAGTTGACCTCATTGGCATTGATAATTACATTACCAGCATTCCCTTTTCCATTTGTATCAGCGAAAAGCTGACTGCCATTGGTAAGGGAAAAAACACCGGGGGTTGTTGTAATTTCAATATTTCCGCCCTTGCCCTTGACCGGACTGTTGCCAGCTGCACTGCTATTGACTTGACTTCCTGAATCGATCTGGATGCGGTTACTCGCATTTAGGATAATGTTGCCTGCATTCCCCTGTGCCACGCTAGCAGTATAAAAGTTTGTATTATTGGTAAGTGTGAGCGTTTTGGTAGTAATGCGAATGTCTCCACTATTGCCTATGGCATCCGTTGAATCTGCAGGGCTTGCGGCTCTACTTCTATTAAATAAGACGTTCTCACCAGCATTGATAATGACATTGCCTGCATTCCCCTGTCCATAAGTACGGTTATCTATTTTTGAATTATCCGTGACCGAGACAGACTCAATCGCATTGAGTCTAATATCTCCAGCTGTAGCGTTATCCGTTTGCAAGTCTTTGGCGATGCCAGCTGTTAGTAAGCTGCCAGTTGAAATTCTAATGTTTTGTCCATTAATCGTAATACTTCCACCACTCCGGTTGTCATTAACCATGACATTGATTCCTGCTTGATTCGTTAAGGTTACATCAGCTCGTTGCACTCCTTCAGGAAAGATTAAAGTGTTGTCCTTTAGCTCTACTGTTCCCTGTTTTGCCAAACCTCCCAACTGAACTTGACCGCCGGGAGCTTGCAAAACGCCACCATCTAAAGTGACATTTCCCCCCACAAAAGCTAAAGTCTTTCCTGCTGGCACTTGGAGTAAAGCTAGATCGGTCTGTCCTGGCGGCACGTTGTTAAGATCGGTGTTCTTGAAACTTGCCTCTGCACCATTCTTTTGTCCCAAATTCTGACCGGAACCCCGCACCTCAATTGAGCTGGGATTATCTCGAAAACGCAAGCCAATAGGAATATTAATATTTAACGTTGGTGGTAGTGCTTGAGGATTGGTGGCGCTAAACTCGAATCCATCAAACAATAAGCTCTCAGCAGTACTGGCAAAAAATGAACCACCCACATCTAGACGCGCATTTAGTCCAAAGACAATGCCATTTGGATTGATGAAGAATAAGTTAGCATTACTACTCAGCACACCCAGTGTTCCTTGAATATTTGATTGATTTGTTCCTGTCACTCGACTGAAAATATTTTGAATGCCACTTTGCGGATTAAAGTAGATTCTCCCGTTGGGATCGACGTTAAATTTCTCAAAGCTATGGAACAAACTTGTCCCGCGAGTCGCTCCACCGTCAATGCGATCGCCAAGACTGCCTTTCACATCAACATTAGTATTGACAATAGAACTTTCACTACCTAAGGTGTTGTCGGGAATAACTTGTTGTGCGTTTGCAGGGGTGACAGCGACAAGACTTGCAATAGAGCACAAGGGGAAAGAGAAGAAAAAGAGCGATCGCTGTATCTGTTTCATAATTAAATCCACAATTCAAAAGTATTTGTGAGAAATTTCTTAAAAAGGGCTGTAATTGACTGAAAAATAAAAGCCTTTTTCTTGTAAAGTGCGATCGTTATCCCTCAAATCAGCGTTAATCAGAGGAATACCGTAATCGATACGGGCGGTTAACGTGTCGTTCATTTGCCATTGCAAGCCCAAACCAACACTTATTAAAGTATTGTCATCTAGGCTGCGGGTATCAGAACTGTTCCAGCCAACACCAAAATCAACAAATGGGACGATTTGCAAAACTCCATTCACCTCTTGTACGCGTAGAATCGGAAACCTAACTTCTGCTGAGGCAAAAAAGCCATTATCAACCAACAGTTCATCCTGTCTGTAACCCCGGACACTTCGCAAACCCCCCAAGCCTATTTGCTCTAGAGGGACTAGGGATTTCGAGGAAAACTGTAGATCGGAGCGAAATAACAGTAGGGTGTCTGGTGCTAAAAGTCGTATGTATTGTCCTTGTCCCCGCCAAGAGAAAAATCGACTATCTGGGGGATCGTTATTAATAGTTGCATCAAATAACCCTACACCAAGACTAAATTGAGAGCGGAGAGCAAAGACTTGTCGCTGGCTGCGCTGTGTATATTCCTGTACAAACCGCAGTGCTGATACACGTGTTTCTCCATTCCTGTCAGCGCCTGCAGAAATGGGAAAGCCTTCCCCGTCAATTTCTGTCTGGCTTTGCTGGCGAGAAAAGGATAAGCCCAGCGCCAATTCTTGGGACGGTGTTTGGATGATAGGTTGGCGAAACCCTGCTTCTATGTAAAAAGAATCACCCGTGATATCAATGCGATCGAAGGGGGGTTCAATCACTGTAGTATCAGTAAATCCGCCTGCTATATTGATAGAGCCGTTGCGGGAATTGACTGGTACACTGTAGCTCAGGTCAAGGGCATTACTTCCATCTGTATTTGTATATGTTGCTGCAAAGCCATCACCTATACCAAAAACATTGCCTTCACTAATACGGATACCTCGGCGAAAACTACCCACACTAGGAGCACGACCATTATCGACAAATAATTCTGTTCTAAAAGAGTCTGCTTCAACAACCCTCACTTCCACTACACTCTGTTCGGGGCGCGAACCTGCGGACACTTCAGCAGAAAGCCTTTCAATTAAGGGATTAAGTTGTAGTAATTGTAGTGCTTTGAGCAGGCGATCTCGATTTAAAGGTTTAGATGTACTACGTTTGATGCGAGAGCGTATGTAGTTTGGATTTAACCGTCGAGTTCCTGTAATCTTAATTTCCTCAACTCCGCCTTCAACAATTTGAACTTTAACAATTGCTCCTTCCGGAGATAATTCTTGTCCTGCTGTAATCAGAGCACCAGAGTTAATGTATCCAGCATCAACATAAAGTTTTGTGATGACAGCCTCAACTTGCAGCAGTTCGGAAAAGGTAATTGGTCGGTTAGTATATTCTGCTGTCCTCTTGCTTAAGGTTTCATCACTAAAGGCTGTGTTACCTTCAAATTCAAACTTTTTGACTGTGATACTTTCAGAAACATCAGGACTGGATTCTGAGGAAGGAGGTGTAGGTGGAGTGGTATCAAGTGGAGTTTCTGGTAAGGGTTGTGGAGCGGGGATAGGTTGTGGTGGTGGTGGTGTGGGAGTTAAAGGATTGGGGATATCGGGGGGATTGGGAGCCTGAGAAATAATAATGTTGTCGGACGCTGTCTTGTTATCTGTAAAAGTTAAGCTCTCTAATTCAGAAGGGGGTAAACCTCTGGAATTGATACGCTCGCGAGGTAAAGTCTCAGCTGAGACTTTACAAGTGCAAGAGGTAGCTATTAACGCCTTCAGCATTAATGAAACAACGAAATTAATTTTTAAATAACCGGGCTCTTTGCCCATACTCATGGTATAATTCACTCCTTCGTAAATTTGACTCTTGCAAGCAACGCTCGCGTCTGGTATTTTAAACAAGATTAGAGTTATTTTTTCTACTTAGGAATAATTACCATAGTTTCCCTTGTTAGTCACTATAAATTTAACAATCCTTACATAAGGGAACACCAAAAAATAAATTATCCCAAATTCAAAACTAACGTGTGGGGGCGCAAGGCATTAGACCCTTAAGATGGGATGATTGTTTAATTGGAAGTCCCTAATAAAAAATCATGAATTATGAGAAGAAACTGCCTCTTGCCATTAGTTAGATAAAATTTACTCTGAGTGAGAAATTCACATAGTATAGAAAGTATAGATTTTTAATAAAACCTGCAAATTCACGTGCGTTTAATTTAACAATAACAATGTAATGTGAATCACTTAATTATAATAGAGTACAGGTAACTTGAGAATAGGTATAGGAATTCTATTTGATTTTTAAAATACACGTAGGTAGGGCTATGCCTACCACCCCTTTATTGAGAAGGTGCAAGATGTCAGATATGAAATAATATAGCCTTTCTCAGTCTAATGAGGTACACCCCCCTTTCATCCCCCCTTAGTAAGGGGGGACAGAGGGGGGTAATTTTTGTACCTCACTAGGTTGAAATTTGCTATAATATATTAAATTTTGTTGACCTGGGGAGTGACAAACTGTTGCTGAAAAATTAAAGAATTAAGTGTATAAAAATGACGAAACAAACGGAAGGTTTAATAGTTGGACGCTACAAAATTGTTAAAGAATTATTACAAGGATGCTTTGGTATAACATTGATATTGAAATACCTAATATGGTATGCAACAATTAAAGTAAATCAGGTAGAGCCAAGTTTGGTTAGATGAGATTTACGGAATCAGCAATGAGTAGGTTGTAGTTATTGTTGGGGTAAAACCTGAAAGGAAACTTCACCTAAAGAGTTTTCCATAACCAGATAACAGTACATTTGGGTTCATATGTGTACAAGTGGCACTGCGTTGAGTAGTGTGTTTGAGTCGGCGGAAAATCTTCTTAATTAAAAGTGCATAAAAAGTTAATTTTGTTTACCCCAGTAAGAATGTATGAGGAAAGCTCTTTGAGCTAAACTTCCATTTAGTAAAAAAGGGTAGGGGTTACGCGCATATGAAAACTTTTGTCAAGATGTAAGTCCTATCCTTAAGCGAAAGTTGAGAAAGTATCAAATAGTATCTGTGGAGGTATCTATACTTATGCTTACTCAAAATCTGAATACCCTAAAAACTAAAGATTGGTTCAGAAAATTAGCTTGTGTTGTGGGAATTGCTAGCGCTATCACTCTTATCAGCTTTCCTGTACTTGCTAAAAAATTTTATCCCCCCTATAGTCTGTTCCAGCCTTATGCGGCTCGCAGTTATCCCTACCGTAACTCTGAGAAGAGCATTGCTGATACTCTTGCCCAAGATACCAAATTTGATAATTTGGTATATGAATTAAAACAAGCAGGTCTTCTAGACACTCTCAAGCAAAAAGGTCAATTGACAATTTTTGCTCCTACCAATGAAGCTTTTAAGGCTTTATCTAAAGAAGAGTATCAACGCTACAGCCAAAAGCTAAATCGCGTAAAAGTTTTGAAATACCACGTGGTTCAAGGTCTAATTACTGACAAAAATCTCAACGGTAAGGAAATTACAACTCTAGAGGGTCAAAAGGTCAAGATTACGGTTAAGGACGACACAGTTAAGCTGAATAATGCGACTGGAATACATCCCTCAACTCAAACCAAGAATGGTGTGATTATTGAAGTTAATCGGGTGCTTTTACCTCCTGGGTTTTAGTCTCACTCATTTGAGTCCTAAATTAAAATACTACGCTCTTCGCGCACGCTAACGCCAACGGGCAGCTTAAACCTGTTAAAACGGGTTAAAAGCCCTGCGAAGACAGCGTAGCTTGCACTGTCTTATACCCTTTCACGAAAAATACGGATACATTTTCTTGAATTTTTACGCTGATACGTTTTTTAACATCTTTTAGGAGTTTATTAATTTGCTAATTGTGTTGATGGATGTAGTTACTTTACGTTTTTGAGAAAAAATCTCTCAATGAGAATTCTTTAAGAAAGACTAGAAAATAAATAAAAATTTTGAATAAAAAATTTGAAATTGATTATGAAACAGAGTACGCGATCGCTGTTTCTTACAACCATACCCCTAGTCACCTTGGGGTGGATTGCTTCTATAAACACCGCCAAAGCGCAAATCACCCCAGATAACAGTCTTGGAAATGAAAGTTCCGTCGTGACTCCCGATGTTGAGATTAAGGGAGTTCCGAGCGATCGCATTGATGGAGGTGCAGTTCGCGGAACAAACCTGTTCCACAGTTTTCAGCAATTCAATGTGGGTGAAGCAAGAGGAGCGTATTTTAGGAATCCGCCTGGGATTGAGAACATTCTGAGTAGAGTCACAGGGAATAATCCCTCGAACATTCTGGGGACGTTAGGTGTATTGGGCAACGCTAACCTATTCTTCATCAATCCTAACGGCATTGTCTTTGGACCGAATGCCCGTCTAGACGTGAGTGGTTCATTTTTAGCAAGTACAGCCAACAGTCTAGTATTTGATAATAATTTTGAGTTTAGTGCTACTAATCCCCAAGCACCACCACTGTTAAGTGTTAATATTCCTAATGGTTTGCGATTTCGGGATAATCCAGAGAAGATTCTGGTGCAGGGCAATGGTCAGGGAGTCAGATTAAACGATGATCTTATAGATACTGTAGATGCATTGCGGGTGGAATCCGATAAAACCTTAGCTTTAGTGGGTGGCAATCTCAGTTTGGAGGGAGCAACCTTAAAGACTGCTGGAGGACGAATTGAATTGGGTAGTGTTGCTGGAGTTGGTTTAGTTCGCCTCAATCCAATTAATAAAGGTTTATCCCTGGACTATGGTGGCGTGCAAAACTTCGGCAATATTCAACTATCCCAACAGACGACAGTTGATGCTAGTGGGAAAGGTGGCGGTGATGTACACGTAACAGGCAGGCAAATTACTCTCACCAATGGTTCCCAGATTGAAGCAAGTACTCTAGAGTCTGAACCAGGAGGTAGTTTGGTAGTAAACGCTTCCGATTCAGTAGATTTGATTGGGGTCTCTCCATTTAGTTTAGTTCCCAGCGCTTTAGTAACTTTTGTCTACTCAGGAGCCACCAGTCGAGGGGGAGATATTACTCTCAACACTGAACGCTTGAGCATCAGAGATGGAGCAGGAATGTTCACGGGTACTCAAGGAGAAGGAAATGCTGGCAATTTGTTCATTAATGTTAGTTCTCTGTCCGTGACTAATCGTTCTTTAATCGATTCCAGTACTTACGCCAAAGGAGCAGGGGGAGATATTACTATCAATACTACTGGACTCTTGAGCATCAGAGATGGAGCAGGAGTATTCACGGATACTTTTGGAGAAGGAAATGCTGGCAATTTGTTCATTAATGTTGGTTCTCTGTCTGTGACTAATCGTTCTGTAATCAGTGCCAGTACTTCTGGAAAAGGAAATGCTGGCAATTTGTTCATTAATGTTGGTTCTTTGTCTGTGACTAATCGTTCTGTAATCAGTGCCAGTACTTTTGGAGAAGGAAATGCTGGCAACTTGTCTATCAAAGCCAGTGAGTTAGTAGAAGTGCTTGGTACAGAAGAACCCAATACAAACCCTTCTTTGCGGGCTAACGTAGAACGAGAAGCCACGGGATCTGGCGGAAATTTAACTATCGACACAAAAAAATTAGTAATCAGAAATGCTCAAGTAGGAGCTTCGACTTTTGGCAAAGGAGATGCAGGTAATCTTACAGTTAACGCTTCCGAGTCAGTAGAAATCACTGGAAAAGTCTTTGGCATTAACCCAGAACCTGGAAAGCCGCCAATTAGAAACCCTGCTGGTTTGTTCTCTCAGGTGAATACCCAAGGAGAAGGTAAAGGGGGGGACCTGACTGTCAACACTCCACGCTTAAGTATTGGTGATGGTGGCAAAGTACAAGTCGCTGTTTTCGGTAAAGGCGATGCAGGCGATTTATTGATTCGCGCTTCTGATATCGACATTTATGACACACCAGGTAAGGCTGACTTCTTTGAGGGGGGTATATTTGCTGGCTTTCAAGTAGATGAGGATGAAACTACCGCTCCACCCAAAGGCGATTTTGGCGGAACTGTAACTATAGAAACTGATAGATTACGTGTTCGAGATGGCGGAACAGTCACAGTATTTACTGAAGGTGATGGCAATGCAGGGACGTTGCGAATCACTGCCAAAGATTCTATAGAGGTGTTTGGTGAAGTTGTTGGTAAAACCACCAACCGTAAATTCACGAGTTCAATCAGTGCCAGAGCTACAGCAGATAGTACGGGCAATGGAGGAACATTAATACTTAATACTGACAAGTTAATTGTCAGGGATCGGGGTCAAATAACCGTCAGTAGCGAAAATAACAAACTTGCAGGCAACCTAGAAATCACAGCTCGCACTATCAACCTTAACAATCAAGGCGTCATCACAGCTACCTCCAGGGGAGGTGACGGTGGTAACATCACTCTCAACTTCAGAGACTATTTATTCATGCGCCGCAATAGCGAAATTTCTACTTCTGCAGGCACACGGGAGACTGATGGTGGTAACGGCGGCAATATCTTTATCAATAACCTTCCTGGTTACCGAGGCTTTGCGATCGCCACACCCGATGAAAACAACGATATCACCGCTAATGCTTTTAGGGGTCAGGGTGGTCAAGTGGTTATCAACTCAAATGGCATTTTTGGGTTTGTACCTCGCAGCCGTCAAGAGTTGGAGAAGTTGCGTCCCGATGATTTAGATCCAAGACAAATACTGACTAATGATATTAGTGCCATTTCCCAACAAAATCCGTCTTTGAGTGGCACTGTCACTCTTAACACCCCAGAAGTTGACACCAATCGGGAGTTAGTGAAATTACCAGAGAATGTCGTAGACCCCACACAGCTGATTGCCCAAAATCCATGTCAGCAAGTTGCTCGAAGTGAATTTATTGTCACCGGACGAGGCGGATTACCTCTTAATCCCAATCAAACCATCAGTAGCGACAATGTTCGCATTGATTTGGTAAAACCTGTTGCTAACACAAGGAGTTTTAAGAGTACAATTCAGAATCAGCAATCCATGAGTTCAACAGTCAAACAGATTGAACCCGCTCGAGGATGGGTTTTTAATGAAAAGGGTCTGGTAGTTCTCACAGCATTTGACTCAAGCAGTACTGGCTTCCAGCGCTCCTGGCAAACACCGACAGCTTGCCCTGCATTGTGAGGACAGAATGGCGGGAGTTTTACCCCACCCTAACCCTCCCCTTGTAAAGGGGAGGGAACAAGAAATCAAGTTCCCTCCCAATCCATCGCTACGGTGTACTATCTCAGAGGTATTTACTGCCAATTTCCTACAAGAACAAAGGGTGCCCAAAAATGGGGATGCTTGAAATTAAATAGCTTGTACCGCACATTCTTGGGGTTGAGAAGGGCCAGTTGTGCTTGACGCAGTGCTTCTGCTTTACTGGTGTTGTTCTTCCTAGCTTGGTTTAACTGGTCGTAAAATTCACTCATCATATCACCAGTGCTTTGATCTTCAACTCGCCACAGTGTTGCTAGTGTACTGCGAGCACCAGCTCGCACTGCGACTCCAGCTAGCCCCAAAGCAGCTCGGTTATCTCCAACAGCTGTCTCGCAAGCACTCAAAACCAATAATTCAATTGGTCTAGTTTGGGAAAGAGAGCTACCCCTAAGTATATTACCTAAATCATTGACACCGATACGTCTATCCCAAGCGAGGATAAAGGTGTCGTTAGCTTTAGAGCTAAATTGACCGTGAGTCGCTAGATGAACTATGGAAGGGACGCGAGCATTAGCAATCTGTTGTTTGATTTGTTTGCTTGTAAATTGCTCGTTAAGAATCAACCGACTTGAGATTCCAAATTCCTGAATTTTTTTCAGTTCCAGTTCTACGTTGCGTAATGGTTGAAATTCCGATTGAAATTCTTCATTAATTTTGCTGAGCCCTGCTGTGAGAGCTGTGAAATTAATCTGTGTGATTGGTTTTGGATCGACTAGCTGTAAAGTAGGTGTGACAGCAACAGCATACTTTTCTACTAGATATTGTTTGCCATCAAATAGCACACTCATTGGGATATTTCGTAAATTTCCATCTAGCACAAAAGCCAGAGTTCGGATATTATTCCTACTTGCTAACTCTGCCTCTAGGGGTTCGATCAGCCAATCATACAACTGTTTATAGTACGTGCGCGAAAACTCTTCTGCATTACTGACAGGAGTTTTCAAAGAACGTTGTACCTGTTCTACAGTTTCTTCAAACTCTTTTGGCTCAATAGGTGTTGCATGAAGGCTTAAGGTTCGCTGATTGTTTTGAGTGGGTAGGCTGAGAATAACATTTAATTGATTTTTCAAAACAATTGTGTAAATAACTGCTGCTGTTTGGTCTACTTCATCAGCCTGTCGGGGATTTGAGGTGACACAGGCTTCTCTAAAAAAGTTGTTAAGTTCTGCAACTTGGAGTGATTCTATCACATTCCGCGCTTGAACGAGCGGTTCTTTACTCTCCTCATTTTTCCCTGCTTGTTTTAAAGAAGTTGCGTATTCCAAATCTAACGCAACTAACTCTCGGTACACTGGTTCAACACTGTCTCGAAACGAAAACTGAATTTCTGGGTTGATTGCCAATAAATCGTTACGCAGTGACTGTAGGGCATTATAAGCTTGGGTATAAGCGCTAATTGCGTCTTGAATGTCTCCTGTTTGTCTCCGTATCCTTCCCAACTGCCAGAAAAACTGCGAGGATATATCTGGAGATTCAAAGGTTGAAGCCAAGCGCAAAGCCTGTTTTGTCAATTCTTCCGATCGGGACAAATTTTGCATTGAGCCAGACACTTCATACACTCCGCCCCGATTTCCCAAAGCATAAGCTTCGGCTCTTTTATCTCCCAAACTTTGAGCTTGTTCTGCTGCTCGTACTAAGATTTGATCGATCTCGTTGAATGATGGTTGTTGGGTGTTAGTCTTGAGCATAGAACTATCTTTCTGAGCCAATTTCACAAGACTTTGGGCAAAGTTGATTTGGCGGTACACTCCTGTGTGGCTGGGGGAGAGGCTACTTAGTTGAGGGTAGAGCGATCGCGTCAGTTCTTCTGCTGCTGGCAATTGGTCAAGTTGTATCAAGAAACTGAGATGATTGAGTTGTGCTTGCTGGCGAGTGGTTGGTGATGGGGACAACTTCGCCGCTTGGTTATAATAATTTAATGCGCTGGTTTCATATTTTTGTTTTTTGTCCAGAATGATTTCTCCTTCAGAGAGAGCTCGTAAGGTATTGCCTAAACTCAGATAGGTAGCAGCTATCTCTTGGCGAGAGTTCAATTTTTGAGCTAATTCTAGACTCGGTTCTAAAATGATTCTAGACTTTTCTAACTGACCCTCAAACCGCAGCAATTCTCCCAAACTTCTTAATGCCACAACTACAGGTAGAGAAGAGGCTTGATTCCTAATTTTTTGGAGTTTCATTGTAACCTGAACTGGACTTAATTCACTGAATTTTTGACAATTTTGAACTCCAATTTCTTGACTTAAAACTTCTAACAAAGTATTGCAAGCACGAGGAAAAAGACCCATATCTTGCATGATTTGAGCTTGGTTAATCTTGCTTTGAGCTAATTTTGACTTTTCCTCAATTTGACTGTATATTTGAGCAGCTTGTTGCCAAGTTTTTAGAGCATCTGCTGATTGGCCTCTTTCCCGTTGTAAATAACCCAGAACATCCAAAGTTTGAGCTTGGATTTTGAGTTTTTCATTTTCCTGCGGTTGCGTTTTTAAAAGTCCCAAGCTATCTTCAACTGCTTTTGTTGCTTTATCCCAAGCTCCCAATTGTTGATAAGTTAAAGAGAGATTGCTCAACGCCATTGCTTGGTTTAAACCATCTCCTTTGGCAGCAAAAACAGTTGCTGTTTGTTCCCATACCGTCGCTGCTTCCTCAAACTTTCCATTGCGGTAGAGTGCAGTAGCCTTGTTTGCTAGCTGTCCCCCATCTTGCTGAGATGAGACAATGGGGGTTGGTGAAGACACGTTAGCAACAACAGGCGAGATGGTTGCTGAGAGAATAAATAATAAGGCGGCAAGAAAAAGGGAACGTCTTCTATATATTCTTTTGAAGAAAGTTTGTAATTTTTTGAGTCTAGAGTCTCTGGATTTCATATTTCTTTACTCCCGTCAAGTTTTTGGACTCGTTCCCCGACTCACTCTGGGAACGCACTTCTCAAAGACATTCCCATGCAAAGCAAGGGAACGAGGAAGTCAGCGTGCTGCACAACTAGCAGGTGTCTGCCAAGAGCGTTGCGTGCCAGTACTTGTGGGATCGTAAGCTGTCAGAACTATCTCGCCTTTATCGTTGAATACCCATCCTTGGGCTGGTACTATCTGTTTAACAGTAGAACTGATTGAGGGCTGATTTGTCCACGCCCGGTAATGAAAAACCTACTACCTAGATCCTGTTGACAGGGATTTTGGGCGAGCTGCTGTGTGGCATCTACAACATTCTCTGGCAATTCAACTAAATCTTGGCTGGGATCGACATCTGGCGTATTTATTTGTACTATACCATTTAAGGACAAACTTTGTTCGGCAAAAGCTGTGATGTGATAAAGCTAACGAGGAAGTCAGGGTGCAGCACAACTAGCAGGCGTTTGCCAAGAGCGTTGCGTACCAGTACTAATGGGGTCATAAGCTGTCAGAACTATCTCGCCTTTGTCGTTGAATACCCACCCTTGAGCGGGTACAACCTGTTTGGCAGTTGGACTGGTGGATAGCTGATTTATCGTTGCGTTACCAGAATTCGTGGTACTAGCAATAGGCGCAAGCAAATCAACGCGAACATTGTCACTGCCTATAACTTGATTGGGGCTAGTTGGTACACCGCCACGTCCGGTGATGATAAATTCACTAGCAGAAAACTGTTGACAAGGATTTTGGGCAATCTGTTGTGTGGGGTCTACAAAATTCTCTGACAATTCAACTAACCCTTGGCTGGGATCGACTTCTGGTGTGTTGAATTGCACTGTACCACTGAACTGAGCACCGAGATTTGAGCTAGCATCAATTTCATTATTTGCGTTTCCACGAATTGCGCGAGTTTGAACTAAACCAAAAATACCTTGAGATGTAATTTGAATATCACCGCCGAAACCTGTTGAAGCATTGGCAATAATGTCATTGTCTTGTCTTGGAAATGCGATTACAAAACCCCTGGCTGCATCAATAGTAATGTTACCTCCATTGGCATTCGTGTCTGGGTTTGCCTGAGCAGAAATGAGGCTACCATTTCGCAACGACAATAACTCTAAGCCCCGTAGCGTAATATTGGCTCCTGGTTGATTATCGCTCGATCTTCCGGTTTCAGCAATTAGACTTCCGTTGTTCAAGCGAATCGTTCTCGCAAAAATATCTAAATTTCCTGCTTGTCCTTGCGGGCTGCTCACCGAAACCGTTCCTCCATTCTCAACTGTCACTTCTCTAACTGGCAAATCTCTAGTGTTCTGAATTGTCAAGTTTCCTCCCTGTCCCCCTGCGGTGGCGTTAGCAAATATCCCACTGGCAGCTCCTTGATTACTTTCAAAGTTAGGGTCAAAACCGGAAAGGGTGAGGCGATCGGCAACATTCAAGGTAATATCTCCAGCACGACCGGTATTACGACTCGTTGCAATTACTTGTCCGCCACCAGTCGCGGTAAAGGTATTGGCGTTAATCGTGATGTCTCCACCACGACCAGAATTGTCAGTTAATGCTTCAATTACAGCCGCGTCCGCTAAGCGAAAGTCTCCTGTTGTCAGGATAATATTTCCTGCGGCAATCGGTTCTGTGGGAGTTGTTCCTCTTTCGGCACTAGCAAACAATCCACTGGAAAATCCTGTAGAACCAATGCCAGAAATATTGACAAAATCTGTAGCATTGACAGTTACATTTCCCGCTCTTCCGGTTCCACCTGGTTGACCATTTTCTGCTCGGAAAACAACAGCACCGATTGCAGCACCATCTGTGAGGGTGAGCGATCGCGCCCTGATTTCGATATCACCACCAATCCCTATCCCTCCTTGTCCTACAGAGCTATTGATTTGGCTGGAGTTAGCAAGCGTAACCGAATCATTAACCCGTACTGATACATCACCTGCTTCTGATACACCTCCTGATGCTCCCCGACCAGAAGTCACAGTGGAGATTCCACTAGAATCATTCAATGATAGCGAGCCCGCTTGAATGGTGATACCACCACCATTGCCGATGCCTCCCTGTTCTACCGTGCTGAAGATGGCACTGGGGAAGAGTCCTGAATTGCCTGAAATATCTCTGTTTGTGAACCCGGTAAACAAGACCTCTCCACTAGCTTGAATGCCAATGCTGCCGGCATTTCCTTGTCCAAGAACACTGGTTTGCAGTTGAGAGCCATCTCTTAAGAAGAGGTTTCTGGCAAAGACAGTGATATTACCCGCATCACCAATTCCTCCCCGTTCTACTGTACTGAAAACCGCATTTACACCAGTAAACGAAATATCTCCATTCTCTGCTCGTAGCGTTACGCTCCCAGCATTACCCAATCGCTCAGTGGAAGTTCGTATTGCAGACTGATTTATAAAAGAGATTCCATCAGTAGCATCTATTAATATGCTACCTGCATTTCCACGTACAACCTCTGAACTTTGTGGGTTAGAGCCGAGAACAAGGGTTTGCAATTCAGCGCCATCTCTTAAGGAGAAATTTCTAGCTGTAATATTGATATTGCCACCATTGCCGATGCCTCCCTGTCCTACTGTGCTGAAGATGGCACTGGGGAAGAGTCCTGAATTGCCTGAAATATCTCTGTTTGTGAACCCGGTAAACAAGACCTCTCCACTAGCTTGAATGCCAATGCTGCCGGCATTTCCTTGTCCAAGAACACTGGTTTGCAGTTGAGAGCCATCTCTTAAGAAGAGGTTTCTGGCAAGGACAGTGATATTACCCGCATCACCAATTCCTCCCCGTTCTACCGTACTAAAGACCACACTTCCACCAGTCAGCGAGACGTCTCCATTCTCTGCTTGTAGCGTCACACTTCCAGCATTACCCAATCTTTGGGTTAAAGTTTGTATTGCAGACTGATTTACAAAGGAGATGCCATCAGTAGCATTTATTAATATGCTACCCGCGTTTCCACGTACAATCTCTGAACTTTGTGGGTTAGAGCCGAAAACAAGGGTTCGCAATTCAGCGCCATCTCTTAAGGAGAATGTTCTGGCTGTAATATTAATATTTCCACCATTGCCGATTCCTCCCTGGTCTACCGTGCTTAAGACACCACTAGGGAAAAATCCTGGATTGCCTGAAAAAACATCTCTATCTGTAGACCCAGTAAACAAGACCTCTCCACTAGCTTGAATGCCAATGCTGCCAGCATTTCCTTGTCCAAGAACACTGGTTTGCAGTTGAGAGCCATCTCTTAAGAAAAGGTTTCTGGCAAGGACATTGATGTTACCTGCATCACCAATTCCTCCCCGTTCTACTGTACTGAAAACCGCATTTACACCAGTAAACGAAATATCTCCATTCTCTGCTCGTAGCGTTACGCTCCCAGCATTACCCAATCGCGCAGTAGAAGTTCGTATTGCAGACTGATTTATAAAGGAGATCCCATCAGTAGCATCTATTAATATGCTACCTGCATTTCCACGTACAACATCTGAACTTTGTGGGTTAGAGCCGAAAACAAGGGTTTGCAATTCAGCGCTATCTCTTAAGGAGAATGTTCTAGCTGTAATATTAATATTGCCAGCATCACCAATAGCTCCCGTTTGCACATTAGTAAAAACGGCACTGGGGTTTTCATTTTGTGGGTCGAAACCACTAATCGTCACATTGCCCAGAACATCAATCGTCACATTGCCACTGTTTCCTTGAGTGGTCGAAGAATTGTTATCTGTAGAACCAAGAACACTGGATTGCAGTTGTGCACCACTAAGTAAAGAAAGGGAGCCAGCTTTGATGGTAATGTTACCCCCTTGACCATTTTGTGCTCCAGGAGCCACATTGCTAAAAAACAAACCAGTTTTTAACTCCACAGCGCCACTAGCTTCGATAGATATGTCGCCAGCTTTACTAGAGCCAAAGATACTGGAACTTAATTCTGCCTGATCGATAAGCACGCTCCCGGCAACAACAGAGATATTACCAGCCCCACCAAAGCTAAAGTTTGAGGCATCCAACTGTGCCTGATTGGTTAGAACAAATGAACCTGTTCTAATATTGATATTACTACCATTAGCCGTAGTTCCAAAGTTGACATTGTTCTCAATTCTGCTTTGGTCTATTCTGGTTTCTCCAGTAGCATCAAGCGTAATATCCCCAGCTCTAGAGTTAACCGTTCCCAAATTACTAAAAAAGCCAGAGGTCAGCAAACTTGTTCCTGAAATACTTATATTTCGAGCGGTAATATTAGTACTTCCACCACCAAATCGGTCAGTAATAACGTTGATACCTGCTTGATTGGTTAGAGAGACATCAGCACGTTGCACACCCGTAGGAAAACGCAAATCGTTAAAACGCACACTATCACTCTGTATCTCTACAACTCCAGGGGAAGCCAAGCCTCCCACCTTAACTAGACCTCCGGGGGCTTGCAACACCCCGCCTTCTAAACTGACATTACCACCGACTAAGGCTAAATTCTCTCCTATTGGCACTTCGAGTGTTGGGCTAGAAAAACTTTCAGATGTGCCATCAAGTCCCGCCTGCTGACCAAAACCCTGCACCTGAATTGGTTGTGGATTTTCTCGAAATCGCAAGCCATTGGGAATATTTACGCTTAACAGTGGTGCTACTTGTGTGTCAGTAGCGCTAAACTCTCTACCATCAGGAAATTGGAAACTGCTGGCTGTGGTTGCCAAAAATGAACCACCAATGTTCAATTGGGCATTCTGTCCAAAAACAATACCAGCAGGATTGAGTAGAAATAAGTTAGCACCGCCATTGGCGCGAATTAAACCATCAATACTCGAAATCGAACCACCCGTGACTCGGCTGATAATGTTTTGCACGTCGGGAGCATTGTTGAAGAAAGCCGAGCCACCTGTGAGCACAGAAAATTCTCTGAAACTGTGAAACAGGTTTCCCCCTGCTCTATCGCCGTTATTTATGGTGAAATCTATACCATTAGTGGTATTGACAGTCGTCGAGAGAGTGCCATCAGAAGAAATTTGCGCTCTGACAGTGCTGATAGAAGCAAGAAACCCTAAGGTGACAGGGGGTAAGGTGAATAAAAAGAGCGATCGCTTAACTTGTTTCATAATTAATACTTAAAGGAAAATGGGAGTAGGGGTAGGGGGTAGGGTGTAGGGGAAGAGGAATTTTCCCGTAAATGACATTCTCTAAAACGGACTGAAATTAACTGAAAATAAAAACCTCTCTCTTGCAAAGTCCTATCGCTATCCTTGACTCAACATCAGTCAGTGGAAAACCATAGTCCAAGCGAGCATTCAAAGTGTCACCTATCTGAAATTGCAAGCCCACGCCAACACCAACTAAAGTATTGGGGCTTCGGTTAGGTCTCCCAGAACTATTCCAGCCAACACCAAAATCAGCAAATGGCACGAGTTGCAAAAGTCCATCTATATTTCTCACTCGTAGAATAGGCAACCTTACCTCCGCTAACGCAAAAACACCATTATCGACCAACAGTTCATCCTGGCGGTAACCTCGAACGCTTTGCAAACCCCCTACACCAAATTGTTCTAAAGGTACCAAATCGCTTGTTGATAGCTGGACATCAGAACGCAAAACCAGTAACGTATCTCGTGCTAACAACCGTACATATTGCCCTTGTCCCCGCCAGGAGAAAAACCGACTATCAGGAGCATTGTTGTTGACAGTCGCATCAAACCACCCCACTCCCAAACTAAATTGAGAGCGCAAGGCAAAGACTTGTTGAGAATTACGCTGTGTATATTCTTGAAAAAAGCGCAGTGCTGATATGCGGGTTTCTCCATTTTCATCTGCTCCTGGGGACAGGTTGCCAAAACCCAGTCCTTGAATTTGCGTCCTACTTTGCTGTCGAGAAAAGGTGAAACCCAGTGCTAATTCTTGAGTAGGAGATTGGATGACAGGTTGACGGAAACCCAAATTTATGTAGAAAGAATCTCCCGTAATGTCTATACGGTCAAAAGGTGGTTCAATGACCGAAGTATCGTTAAATCCACCTTGCACAAGGATAGAACCATTGCGGGGATTGACTGGTGCTGAGTAGCTGAGGTCAAGGGTATTGCTACCATCAGTATTGGTGTAGGTGGCAGAAAAACCATCACCAAAGCCAAAGACATTGCCTTCGCTAATGCGGATACCCCGTCGGAAACTACCAACACTGGGAGCACGACCATTATCAAGTAAAAATTCTGTTCTAAAGGAGTCTGCTTCTACGACATTAACTTGCAAGACACTCTGTTCTGGACGCGAACCTGCGGACAATTCAGCTGAAAGATTTTCGATGAGAGGGTTGAGTTGCAATAGCTGCAGTGCTTCTAGCAGACGGAATCGATTTAAAGGTTTAGAGGTACCAAGTTTGATTCGACTGCGTATGTAATTCGAGTTCAATCGACGAGTTCCTGTGACTTTAATGACCTCAATTGAACCTTCAACAATCTGAACTTTGACGACTGCTCCCTGTGGTGACAATGCTTGTCCTGCAGGGATAACAGCACCAGAATTGACATACCCAGCATCGGTATAAAGTTTAGTAATAATGGCCTCAACTTGCAGCAGTTGAGCAAAGGTAATTGGTCTATTAGTAAAGTTAACTGTAATCTCGTTTAATTTTTGGTCGTTAAATGCTGTGTTACCTTCAAACTCAAATCTTTCAACAGTGATATTTCCAGGAATTCCAGGGCGCTGTTCTGATGGCTGGGGTGTTGGCGTTACATCCAGTGGAGGTTCCAGAACAGGCTGCGGAGTAGGAATTGGCTTTGGTGGTGGGGGAGGAATTGGACGAGGGAGGATAGTACCTGGTGGATCGGTTTGAGACAGGTCGGTAGGATTCTGAACCTGAGATAAAATGAAAGGTGGTACCGTGTTGTTATCTTTCGGAGTCTGAATCTGAAATTCAGAAGGAGGTAAACTTTTCGTACTTCGATCTTCATTAGGCAAGCTTTCAGCCAAGGCTTTGCACGAAAGTGAAGCGATTGATACTTCGAGTATCAATGAAACAGCTAGATTGAGTTTTAAGCACGCAGGCTGTTTACCCATAATCATGGTAAAATTTACTCCTCTCTAAAAGTTTCTCTTGTAGAAAGCAATCCCTGTATTAAGTTGAGTTAAGAAAGTGGATTACATCTGACTTAAGGAATATCTACCACAGATTGTTCTTGTAAGTCACTACAATTGCAATCCAAATTAACTGATTTATAGTGGGGAAATTAAGTTGGTCGGTACAAATAAAGTAGACAAAATACTGTCAACTTAATAAAATTTATACAATTCACATCAATGGCAATGGAAACTATCGTAATTTTAGCTACACAATACTAGAAAGTTAAAGATAAGGTTAACGGAATTCTAATTTTCTCTGCTTGTTTGGTAACGAATGCTTACGTAAACCTGAAAGACTAAATCAAGTATATAAAATGACACAAGAAACGAAAGGATTAATAGTTGGACGATATCAACTTGTCAAAGAAATAGCACGAGGGGGCTTCGGTGTAACATATCTTGCTCAAGACATTGTATCTTCCAACTCTCCTTGCGTTGTCAAAAAGCTCAACCCTCAGAATGCAGACATTGAGACGGCAAAGATATTATTTCAAAGAGAAGCACAGACTCTGAACTTTTTGCAAAGAAATCAACAAATACCAAAATTTCTAAATTATTTTGAAGAAGGACAAAATTACTACTTAGTTCAAGAATATATTCAAGGGCAATCTTTAGATAAATTACTCGAACGACGGTGGGAAAAGCAAAAAGTCATTAATTTTTTGCAAGAAATGCTATTCATTCTAAACTCACTTCATAAAATAAATATTATTCATCGTGATATTAAACCATCTAATGTTATAAGAAGAGATGAAGACAAAAAATTCATTCTCATTGACTTTGGTTCTGTTAAACAACTAGAGCAACAAGATTTATCTTTAAAATCAGGACAGCAGTTAGTAACGCATACCATGATTGGAACTCCTGGGTATGCTCCTACAGAACAAATGGATGGCAGACCAAGCTTTAACAGTGATATTTATGGCTTGGGTATGACCGCAATTCATCTTTTGACTGGAATACACCCAAGAGATTTAAAACGAGATGAACAGGATAATGTGAAATTTCCTAAAGGGGTTGAGCCTGACGATAAATTATCCAAGATTTTAACAAAAATGGTGCATTTTAGCACCGAGCGTCGCTACCAAACAGTAGACGAAGTCATTGAAAATTTAAGTGAAATTACAGTGCAAGCAAATGGAGTTGTTAAAAATTGGACTCCCAATCTACCAGAAACAAAAATTAACGTTACACCAGTATCTATAACACAAAATGACAGAACTTTATTACCTTCACAGATATGGTTCAAGCCTTGGTACACTGCAATTGGGCTACTAGCAATCAGTCTTTTTGTCATTTTTATTGAATTTCTAATTCATCCGTTTATCCGCCCGTTCTATTACTTGTATCAAGGGAATCGTTTACTGGATTTGCGTCAGCCAGAAGCAGCTAGTGAAGAATTTGAAAACATTATAGCGATCGCGCCAAACTCTTTTGAAGCATGGAAAGGGAGAGGCGATTCTCTTTTTAGCCTAGGACGCTATCCAGGAGCATTATCAGCATATGAGAAAGCTCTCTTCTACAAACCTAATGATTTAAAAACCTTAAATAGTAAAGGGAGAGCTTTATATAAATTACAGAAATATCAAGAAACTCTAGAGACTTATGAAAAGGTATTAAAACTTGACCCTAATAATGCCGAAGGTTGGAGTGGTAAAGGGATAGCCTATATGAGCTTGCGACAGTATAAAGAAGCAACAAATGCTTTTCAGAAGCTCAGGCAAATTAGACCAGATATACCGAATATTTGGTATGAAATCGGTTTAGCAGTGGAACCGTTCCAAGGAGCACAAACAGCCAAAGAATACTTTAAAGAAGCACTATGGCTTTATAACAATTTTATCAAAAAACATCCTGATGCCCTCATTGAGTTAAGCGATCGTGGAAACGTTTTACAAAAATTGAATATGCTTCCAGAAGCACTTGATTCTTATGAGAAAGCACTTAAAATTGATCGCAATTTTTATGAGGCTTTATTTGGTAAAGGTAATATCCTTTTTAGAATGGGAAAGTATGAAGAATCACTTTTAGCTTTTAATCAAGCCAGTCAAATCCGTCCACAAGACGATCAAATTTGGTATGCACGAGGAATTTTACTAGCACGTCACTTTCAAAAACATGAGGAAGCTTTAAAATCCTTTGGCCAAGCCATTCAATTAAGAAGTGATTTTTATCCGACTTGGCAAGAAAAAGGATTAGTACTTTACGATTTAGAACGCTATGAAGAAGCTCTAGCGTCTTTTAACAAAGCTAAAGAGTTGGCTCCAGACAATCCTTATGTTTGGGCTAATTTATGGTCGGCTTTAGAGAAGTTAGGAAAAATTCAAGAAGCACAACAAGCAAAGGACAAAGCCATCGCACTGGGATTTCCCCCCGAACAATTTGAACAATCTCAAAATGAGAAGTAAATGGATGCTCTTTCAATATGCGATCGCCCTTTGTGTTTTACCCCACCCTAACCCTCCCCGATGTATTAGTCCGGGAACTTGATTTTCAGTTTCCCCCCTTTATAAGGGGGGATTAAGGGGGGTAAATCCCACTTGTATCTTGAAACACTATGCTACTCCAAATCCTGTATATTCTCTTACATACGGCGCTTGGAATCCCAATACAATATCCTCTTTAGGTACTCCCATAGCCACCAACTCATGAGCAATTCGCATCTCTGTAGAATTGTGCTCTAACCAAATCTTACCATCCTTAATGTTTAGATGCATAACACAACCATGCACCCGTCGATATCCATCCCAGCCAACATTCATGACTTGATAGCGATCTTGCTGAGTATCAAAAACTGTTTGCGATTCAATTTCGCCATTAGAGATCGGTACTGCTACATATTCTGTCAGTAGCTTTTGAATGCATTCGCGATACTTCACTAATTTATCCATTGTACAATAACCTCTCTTATTAATCACATGATTACCCCCCTTAATCCCCCCTTATAAAGGGGGGAAATTGAATAGGTTATTTGAAAAGTGGTTGATTGTCATTTTAATCACATGATTACCCCCCTTAATCCCCCCTTATAAAGGGGGGAAATTGAATTTCCAATTCCCTCCCCTTTACAAGGGGAGGGTTAGGGTGGGGTAAAAATATTTAATACACCAATCGTGACTTTTCAAACATCCTCTAATGGCTATAAAAAAGAAAGCTGAGTTGCTGATTGATTCATCACATAAGTA
This sequence comes from Scytonema sp. UIC 10036, assembly GCF_009725235.1. The sequence goes on along the minus strand of NZ_WJFC01000012.1, from coordinate 34,572 downwards.
ACAGGTTTGTTTGTTTTTCTCACATGACCTTCCACAACAGCTTTGTCTAACCAATCCTGCATTTGCGATCGCCTCACATTTAAAGACTCAGCAAGTGCTTCTACATTTTGTGGTTGCTGTAGATGCTCGAGGATCAATGGCAAGACTGCTTCATATATAATGTCCTTTGTGCCATCGTCACCGTTTTGTAGGTGAGAGTGTGCGATCGCCTGAGGTATCTGTACTGGTTCATCCAAAGATGCAGATGTTGCCAAAAGTTCTTTAAAAGAAGTCTCCCAAGGTTCGGATGGAAAAGGTTTTGCCCCTTTGTCATGCAGTTGCTGATTACCTTCTGATACACTTGGATGCATCCGTACAAAAATCGGTATATCCCTAATTTTTTCCAAAGCTTCCACGGCCCCAGCCCAAGTACCCCCTTTCCCCAGCGACGAACTGACAACAAGAGCACGATCTGCTAAGGCGTAGATATACTTATTTCGTCCCATTGCATTACCAGTATTGAAACCAGCATCAGGGTCATAACTAGAAATTAAGGCAAGTCTACCTTCTTTGATACTAGTACGATACTTACCATTAACAGATGCTTTAGTCAAACTATCTGCTAGTACGCCGATGGATGTTCCCCCAGATTCCAATACACCTAACATTGCTGCTTGATCTACTCCACGCGCTCCACCAGATATCACCTGGATGTCATGAGCAAAGCAAGTTTGTGCAACCCTTTGAGTATAACTGAGACTTTCCCCATCCACATCGCGAGAACCCACAATTGCCAATCCTCCCCTTGAGAGCAATTCAATATTGCCAACACCGTAGAGAATTGCAGGTGCGGAGTGTCTCAGTCTCTGCTTGAGACGCTTGGGATAATTGGAGTCACCTCTCCCCAACACCCACAACCCCTGATTTGTCCACTTCTCCACAGCTAAACTCAGCATCGCACCCCGCTCTAGTAAAGTTAGTAACCTGTGGGGGTGAAGTTTAGGATTGGTTATTTTTTCTACAACTTCTTTTGCTGTTGGTTCCAGTAAATCTGCTGGACGCAACTGCTGCGATCGCAACCAATCAGCTAAAGAGTTATATTCACTCAAGGTGAGAGGTTGGGGTTCAAGTTGACGATTTTGCCCAAAGCTAGCACATAACAGTAAGATAGCTTGAGTATCTGACGACAGCACGTGATTTAACATGATATTTTAATCACCTCAAGCGAATGTATTCAGTGCTAGTGCTAAAGGAAAAACCTGACTGCTTCCAGCACCACGTAAAAGTGCTGCAACCACAGTAAAAGTCCAACGGGAATCTACCATATCATCTACTAAAAAAACCGAACCTCCCATACCTTCCCAAGAGTCAACCGCAAAAGCACCATCTAAATTTTTCGCTTGTTGGTAACTGTTACTCATTTGTTTTTGTAACTGAGTCGGACGAATTTTTCTCACAACTGGTCTAAAAGGAATACCTAATTTTTCAGCCAATCGTTGAGCAAAATTCGGTACAAGCTCCGGACGATTCAAAGAAGGAACACAGGTAACCCAACTAGGAAAGGGCTGAGGTTCCCAGCGTTGAATCATTTCAAAAGTACCTTGAACTAGTGTATCGTCAAAACGATTATTCTGATATTTTCCCTGCTTAACTAACTCTCCCCAACCTGAATCGCCCCAGAGGGAGAGCGCTCGTCCCTCTTCAGCTTTTAAATTATCTTTAATTTTTCCAGAAAAACCATAACTGGGAAGTGCTTGTGCGATCCACATTTTACGTGGTTCAAGAATTTGGTCGCTGCGACGCAAATACTGAATAGCTTGATTGACAAGCTCTATGGAAGGGTTGGATGGGAATAATGGTTTACCCAAGCACACAGCACATTTACCACAAGGCATAGGATTGGGATCGTCTAATTCTGCTGCAAGAAAAGACATGAGGCATTGTTGAGCTTGCATATATGCTAACATTTGAGCCTGTTCTTGACGGCGAATTTGTGTTATTGTTCTTATCTTTTCTTCATCTACCTGATAATTGATTGGGGTTGCATACCATTTTGAATCTTGTTTAATAACTGGAGCGGGAGACTCCAGAGAAAGTAGTTTTAACACTTTATCAATTTGACTTTTAGAGAGATTGAGTTGCTGTTCTATCTGGGGAACTGAAAGCCCATTATCTGCTTGGTTTAAAACATTTAGAACTTGTTGTGTATGAGCTTGTGGAGGAAAAGCTGTATTGATAAAGTAGTTAGTAATTTCATCGTCTTCATGTCCGCTAAGAAGAATCCCGTAAGCTTTTTCTACTGCTCTCCCTGCTCGTCCCACTTGTTGGTAATAATGAATAACAGAACCGGGGCGTTGGTAATGAATCACAAATCCTAAATCTGGTTTGTCAAAACCCATTCCTAAAGCAGTTGTAGCTACCAAGGCTTTGATGTCATTTTTTAGAAGTTGTTCTTCTAATGTTTCCCGAAAAGAACTTTCAATTTCACTATGGTATGATTTGGCGTTGATACCTTGCATTTTTAACCAACCAGCAACTCTGTCCGCATCTCGCACTGTTAATGTATAGATAATACCACTTCCTGGTATTTTAGGAATCTGTTCTGCTAACCATGCCATTCGTGCGGCTGGACTGGGAATAAAAATATTTTGTAAATGTAAACTTTTTCTGGTTAAAGAACCTCTGAATACACGCAAGTTGCTTCCAAGTTGAGCAATAATATCGTTTATGACTCGATTGTTCGCTGTCGCTGTGGTAGCAAGGGCTGGAATATTTGAAGGAAGTGCTTGTAAAATTCTCACAATTCTTCGATAATCAGGACGAAAATCATGTCCCCAGTCAGAAATACAGTGGGCTTCATCAACAACAAATAAACTGATTCGTTGAGAAATGGGCAAAAGCACTTTTTCTCGAAATTCATCATTTGCTAATCTTTCTGGCGAAATTAACAGAATATCTACTTCTCCTGCTAACAATTGGTTTTGTACAATTTCCCATTCTTCTGTATTACTGGAGTTGATTGTGGCTGCTTTGATACCAATACGTTGTGCGGCTGCTATTTGGTTTCGCATCAAAGCAAGCAGTGGTGAGATTAACAGCGTACAACCAGCACTTTGGTCTTTTATTAAACGCGTTGCTAGAAAATAAACTATGCTTTTACCCCAACCAGTACGTTGAACCACTAACAGACGCGATCGCTTCTCGACTATCTCTTCGATAGCTTCCCACTGACCAGAACGAAACTCGGCTGCGGGGTCATCAAGCGCTTGACGGAGAAGCAACAGTGCTTTTTGTTGATTTGAAGTCATTATAAATACTCAGTATTTGCTGTCTCTTCTGTTTTAGCATCAAAAATAACCAATACCTTTAGTAGGTTGGGTTGAGGAACGAAACCCAACATGAATTCTTGTGTTGGGTTTCGTTCCTCAACCCAACCTACGTTGATAAAGCTTTTGGCATTAACGCACCTCTATACTTTGGTTTACAGCAATAGATAATTCATCAGGCGTATACTCAACTGCACGTATATTTTCATCACGTCGGCTTAAACGAAATAGTTTTCCAACAGAACGATCCTCTGATTGAGCAACAGCTTCTGCAAATGCAGTTATACAGTCCCAACTGTGTGTTGTCGCAAATACCTGTATGTTAAGTTGTTTTGCGACTTCCAAAACAAAATGCCACATATCGGTTTGAGTTTGATAGTATAATCCTGTGTCAATTTCATCCACAAGTAAAAAACCATTTTCAACTGTGACTGCTGCTATAGCAATAGCAAGAATACGGCGCATTCCATCTCCCATACTTGTTAAGGGAATAGGATGAGAATTTCCACTTAACTTAAGTAGAATACTATAAGTAGAAGTCGGGTGACTGGTAAAACCAATTCGTTCTATAGATGGCTCTAAAATTTGTAAAGCTTCTACAACTTTGTTTTCTTTAGGAGTTAATAAAATACTATTCCATAACTCAGCCATTTCATCAAAACTTAGAGTGCTAATAGTAAGAAATTTACTGGGATAATTAGAGCTTAAAAATTGTCCATTTTGACCTCTAATAGTTCCATCACTATGAATAATTATCTGATTTTCAAGCTGTAATCCATAGGAAAAAACAATTTCAAAATTATCAGAGTTTAAAAGATAGCGATCGCTTAATTGGGGTTCAATTGCAAGTGATAATGGGTCTTTTTTTTGAGAAATTATCCGAATTGGATGGTGAGAGCTAATTTGATAACCTTGAAATATATTCTTAAGTTCTTCATTATAGATACGGAAAGGTTGATTGGATAAATTTTTATTAAACGATTTCTTTAGAGCTTCACGACTATTTAGCATTTCAATTAAAGACCGAGGAATTCCGCCCTGATTCACTAATAAATAGATAGCTTCTAGCAAACTCGTTTTGCCACTGTTATTCATACCTACGATAAGATTGACACGTGCTAAATTATCTATGTAGAAATCTTGAAAACAACGATAATTTAAAATAGTAATGTCTTGTAACATATAAGTTATGTCAAGTTATAATGTCATTATAGGAATCATAAACGATTTAATGGATACTGTGATTTTTTAATCAGTCGATCGCCAGAACAAATCGAAGTGGAAGCTCCAGTAGTGGCGATCGTTGAAGCAAAGCAAGAAAACATCAAAACCGGACTGGGACAATGTGCAGCCACAATGGTAGCAGCACAACGGTTTCATCAAAACAAACACTTATCGATTCCAGTTGTTTATGGATGTGTTAGCACGGGAACACAATGGCGGTTTCTCAAACTTGAAGACAGTACCCTAACACTCGATGTCATGGATTATCCAGTTCCACCTGTTGAACAAATTCTCGGTATGCTGGTTTGGATGATTCAGCCATTCTAGTACATTTGTTTTATAAGTGGAACTCACCTATCTACCTTGGTCATTACCTGTAGTTTTCGCAAATTTCTGCCGCTATAACACCAGCAACTGTCCCAGGTGCTGCATAACCTGTAGTTTTTCCCCTATTGGTTTGAATGTAATAATTATTTGTGCTACAATTTACTACAAAGAGCGCACGTCCAATAGTTGCAGATCTAATTTCAGCACCGCGTAAATTACCCTTTATATAAACCGATTCACTATTTATGTATATTGGACGTTGTATGTCATCATAACCGATAGTCAACCATCCTGCTTTAGCTTGAAGGGGAAAACCAAGCACAACAGCGCTAGTATTTACTAAAACTAATAGATGAATTGGCTTAAAAAATTTCATGTTGGACAAGAACCCGCATTTTACAGATGCAATGTTAGATATTAGCTCTTTCATGATTTCTGATTTGTTTCGGTTGAATTCCAACTATAGAAATCCTGTCTGATTTCTGAAAAGAATTTCAGACGAAACCTGACAAAATGAGCTTTTAAATCTTAAAAAAGACTTGCACAGACTTAACGGGAGTTTGAGGATTTCATATGTTGTAAATTCCCCAAAATATCCTTAATGAGGCTATGCATAAGCCCTGTCAAGATGTTTTCAAAATCAAATTGGAGTTCTATAATCAGAACTTCAATTTGGAAAATTAGAATTTCGGATAAGTTAGTCGATCTTTAAAAAAAATATGTAAAAATATGTAAATTTGATAAACAGATAACGAGGATGTTTTAAAAGTGGTGAGGTGAGGTATCCAAAACTTTAGATTTTAGTCGGATTTCTACCCCACCCTAACCCTCCCCTTGGAAAGGGGAGGGAATTGGAAATTCAATTTCCCCCCTTTATAAGGGGGGATTAAGGGGGGTAAATTGGTTAGAGGAAAAAAAGCGTGCGAAAATAGCCCAACAAGCGGACGTATGGTGTGGGCTTGAGCCACCTTCCCGAACTAAAGTTGCGGGGATTCTGGCTGGAAGTCGGCGTTAACTTTTCGGGAACGCTTTTTTCAGCAAAGCCTTGCTAGTGTAGCGGTTCTGATTAGGTTCCTTATTGAACACCTTAAACTCAGTATGATATAGAAATTATCGCTCCGGTGCGGGTAGACCCCAGTTGGCAAACGAAGGCGCAACAAGGATTTGATAGTTCTAAGTTTCAGCCTCGTTTGGGATAATGAAAAAGTTACTTGTCCTCAAGGGCACCAAAGTACTAATTGGTTAGAAGGACTTGACGTTAGTGGAAAGCCGTTGATTAAAGTTCGGTGAGCGTGGCTCTGTTTGCCGTTCTATACGGTTGACAGATTATACTTGGAAGGCATTGGGTATTGCTTCTGAATGCTTAGGCTTAACCCGTGCCTACTTACTGAGAACACATTGCTAGGCGTAACAATTTACCAAGTATTACACGGGAAAAGGCAGAAATTTTCACTTCATATCGATCCCGCGTATTTTAGGTGTATTCGATATATCAGGTTTATGGTGAGAACTCAGAACATAGCAAGAGCGCTTTTTGAACCCTTTTGAGGAAAATCAAAATTTATTCAAATACGTATTGTTCTGCTACTTTCCAATAACGAGAAAAGCGCTTGAGGTCAATATAACCGTCGTAGTCAAAAAATGGTTCTACCTCAAAGACTTCCAATTCTAAAGATTGTTCAATTTCGTCACAGATAGCATCAAATCGAGGACTGGGACTATCTGCTGTGACGACTTTGTTAGCATTGTGCTCTTTGGCAAAAGCTAAAACTTCTTTTGCGACATCGCCACGGCGAATGACAACAGGTAATTCCAGCAAGCATTCGTAGATAAAGGTAAGGCGCTTTAAGCCGAGTTGCCATTCTTCTATCAAAGCTTCGTCCCAAACCCAAATAGCTGGTGCGTTGGGGTATTCTTCAAGTGCGGGGTTTCGAGGGCTGAGACAGTCGCCGTGTATCCAGATGATTGGTTTAGTCATAGGATGTGTGGATTTACGAATGGTTGGTATAGCAATCCTAGTTTTACTTATTTTTTTGAACCGCAGAGGACGCAGAGAACACGGAGGTAAGAGAGCAACGCTAGATTGTGAATCACCGTCGCTTTTTCCCTTTCTGCCAACTTTGGCTGTTGGGTTGTTTGGTAAATTCTCCTTTGGGAAAAAGTTTTGCTTCTATTGCTTCATAACTTCCCTCAAAATCACAATGACCGTATAGAGGACATTGGCGACAGTAAACGCCTTCAGTGTAGCGTTCTAAATTTTCGCGGTTGAAAAAATAGGGTTTGTGACTAAAGGTGCTGGCTACCCATTGCCATGACATATTATTACTGGCTGGGTCGCCATCAAGAAGGTGTTCGAGAAACCACTTTGCACCTGCTTGCCAACGGATGCGCCGCCAATGCACCATATATGCTGCCATCCACATGCGTGCATGGTTGTGCAAATAACCAGTCTCCCGCAACTCCCGGCTAAAGCTGTCTATACAAACTCGTCCTGTGGTTCCCTGTTTAATTTCATCGGGTAGTTCGGGCGCATATTCAGCAAGAGTGTAACCAGTTTTATATTCTTCTTGGTCTTTCCAAATGCCATCACCTAGTTTGGCGTACAGCCTTTGCCAGTAATCGCGCCAACCTAATTCATTAACCAATTTTGTGGCATCATCTTGGTTTTTGACTTTTTCTAGGGCGTAGTCCTTAACTTCGCGTAAACTGAGTACACCATAGCGAAAATAGGGAGAAAGCCGAGTGACAGCACCTGTGAAAAAGTTACGTGTTTTTCCATAGCGTGCTGGATCTACTTTTTGCAGTACTTTATTGGCGGCTTTGCGTCCACCTACAGTTTTACTGACGTTGTTATCGCGTTGTGCGGCTTCAGGAAATTGTTCGCGGAGGTAGGTTACTAGTTCATCGCGGTTGCTAAACTCGCGTCGCATATCGTTAGTCATGTTTCACCAGAATTCCAGGTTAGAAAAGCCAGGTAGTTCAATGGGCGCTAGCATATTTGCCTCCGCCGCCTTTGTAATTATTATGACCGATTGATACCAGCGATCGCATTCCTTCTTGGAACTGCAAGCGCATTCAAAAGCCTTTGTAGAATAGCGCTTTAGTAGGGGCGCAAGGCATTGCGCCCCTACAAATTTTGTGAACCCATTCTGAAAAAGAACAGTTGTTAGGCTTTCACAGTATAAACTAGAAGCACTTCTAAAAACTTTTCAAACAAATTTCCTTGCGGATTTAAAATTTTCCAAACTAAACTAGCAGAGAAAGACTTCTATTTTATTAAATACTGTGAGTTGGAAAAGTTTTTACAAAAATAACCAAAGGAATATTTTTGGAATTGCCTTATTAGGAGCCAGTTTTGCCACCCTATATTTTCTTTTAGCTCGTCAGGGATTTATGGTTCCCTTTACGTCAATTCCAGAGGTACTATGTCTAACAGGGTGTCCGTCACAACAAATCTTGCACGTTCCTCCCACAGGCAAAGAATTATTGAACTACAACAAATCTCTTTCACAACTTATTAATAGTGCAAATGTTAAGGAAAAAACCTCTATTTTGATTGAAAAGTCAAAGTATCGACTCACAGTTTACTACAATCAAAAACCATTGAAATCTTACCCTGTAGTTTTCGGTGGGACTCCAACAGGAGATAAGTTACAACAAGGTGATAATCGTACTCCAGAAGGTATCCTGCGTATCAAAGATTTATACCCTCACCCGCAATGGTCAAAGTTTCTATGGTTAGATTATCCCAACCCTCAATCCTGGAGAAAACATTTCCAAGCAAAAACTCAAGGTAAAATTGCTTGGTATCAGCCTATCGGTGGCGAAGTTGGTATTCACGGTGTTCCTCAAGGTGCAGACAACATGATAGACGATCGCACGAACTGGACATTGGGATGTCCTTCTTTGAAGAACAAAGATGTAGAGGAATTATATCAGGTTGTACAAAAAGGTACATTGGTAGAAATTGTTCCTTAACTAAAGACTAATGAAGAATCAAGGATTTTAAACTCAAACAGGTGGGTTTTACCTGTATAGCGCGACTCCCAATCGCCCAGACAAAAATAAATTGAGGCTTGGCACACATCCTCCTAAAATAATAGGAATGTTTATCTAAGCTGACATGAAAACTGACTCGATTTTTTACCGTCTATTTCAAACATTCCCGGAAGCTTTTTTTGAACTTATTTCCCAGCAAAAAACGGAAGCAAGTGCTTATGATTTTGCTTCCGTGGAATTAAAACAAACAGCTTTTCGGATAGATGGGATATTTCTTCCCACTCCTAATTTAAAGGAAAAACCGATTTTCTTTGTTGAAGTTCAATTTCAGAAAGATCCTGAACTATACGCCAGGTTATTCTCGGAAATTTTTCTCTACATACGTCTTTATGCGCCAACTAAAAAGTGGCGTGCTGTTGTGATTTTTGCCAGACGTAGTATGGAACCAAAGGAAGTAGATCCATTTGTGACTTTACTGGGAAGCGAGCAAGTCACGTGTTTGTATTTAAACGAGCTAGGGGATATAGCTGAACAATCCTTGGGAGTTGGAATCATGAAGCTAGTTGTGGAGACAAAAAAACGCACTCCACGAGCAGCACAAACTTTAGTTGACAAAGCACGTACACAACTGCCCAAACACGCACAACAGCAAGTGCTAGACTTGATAGAAACAATTGTACTGTACAAACTACCACGTATTAACCGTCAGGAGTTAGCTAAAATGTTCAGAATGAGTGATTTTGACATCAAGAAGACAAGGTACTACGAGGAAGTTCGCGAAGAAGTCAAAGAGGAAGTTCGCGAAGAAGTCAAAGAGGAAGTTCGCGAAGAAGTCAAAGAGGAAGCTAAGCAGGAAGAAGCACTACAGTTAATTTTGCGTCAACTTGAACGCCGCATAGGGGGAGTCACTCAGCAATTGCAACAACGTATGGCTCGATTATCAGTAACACAACTAGAGAATTTAGCTCTTGCACTATTAGATTTTTCTAATGAATCAGATTTGCTGACTTGGCTGCAAGAGAATTCTAATTAATCTCGGTTAAAGACGTAAGAAAGCGATCGCCCGTTTTAAGCTGAAGGACAAAGTGCGGCGTTGTTTATTGATAGAGTACAGCAAAGCGGCTAAATCAGCTGGAAGCCAACGCCATTGCAACAGCACGGGCGAAACTAGTTTCTGGATTACCGGGGGAAGCCACAAAGACAGCTGATTTTTTCGCACTTGGACAAGCGTGAGACATTGCAATTCCAAGACCCGCCCAAGAGAGCAGAGGTACGTCGTTGTTACCATCGCCAAAAGCAATAACTTCACTTGGCTTGACACCATAATGCTGAGCGACGGCTGCTACTCCGACTGCCTTATTGACTTCCAAGGCTGTAAAATCTAGATTCTCTGGATCTGTTGGTATGATGTTGAGGTGTTCCTGATAGCTTGCCTTTGCAGCTTGATGTAGTTCTGAAATACGTTCGGGATCTCCACTCCAAATTATCTTCTGCGGAGCCTCATGTAGATTTTGAACAAGATTGCTGTCCTCCGTTACCGCCTCACCAGTGCGCTTCTGGTACAAATCAGTCCAAACATTCTTCTCGCTGACACGTACTCCGTCACTGTAGTAGCAGATGAGAGTCAAGCCATAAGCTAGTCCATCTGCCATTACCTGACGTGCAAGATTGGCAGGTACTAATTGCTGTTGCAGGATTGTGCCTGTTTCTGCGTCTTTGACTAATGCTCCATGACTGGACACGATGAGACCGCGCAAACCAAGCTGTTGGTGAAATTGCAATATATTCTGATGTTTGCGCCCGGAAGCCAGTACCACACGCATACCAAGGTTCCGCAATAATTGTACTGCGGCTCTGTTTTCAGAACTAATCTGTTTGTCAGGACCCAATAAAGTATCATCAAGGTCGATCGCAGCAAGCTGGTAAGTTGTTGTAGTCATCGCCTTTTTCATAGTCTTTTCTTCCGCGTACAATGGAAAGATTCAAGCAACACTGTGCGTTGAAACTTATATATCAGATTATAAACGCATAAAAACGCATTTACAAACATAAACCTGTATTAAAACGCAAAACCGATGTTGAATGCTGAAAGAAAACAGTTTATTCTGGAATCCCTACGCCGTGAAGGAAAGGTGCTTTCATCGGACTTGAGCAACCATCTGAATGTTTCAGAAGACACCATTCGTCGGGACTTACGTGATTTGGCTGAAGCTGGGCTACTGATGCGCGTACATGGAGGCGCGTTGCCCGTGTCTGGGCAAGCACTTACCTACACAGCAAGGCAAAGCCAAGCTCAAAAAGCGAAGGTAGCGATTGGAAAGGCAGCTGCGGGTTTGGTTCGTCGGGGACAGGTGGTGCTTTTGGACGGTGGTACAACGACACTACAAGTCGTAGAATATTTACCAAAAGACTTACACGCTACAATCATCACCCACAGTCCCCCAATTGCTGTAGCTTTGGTAGAAAATTCAAATATTGAAGTCATACTCCTTGGTGGAAGGCTTTTGAAAAATTCTTTGGTAGCAGTTGGGGCTGCAACTGTTGATACTTTGCGGAGTATCCGTGCCGATTTATGCCTGTTAGGTGTACGCAGCTTGCACCCAGATATGGGAATTGGTGTACTTGATCTAGAGGAAGCTTATGTCAAGCGTGCAATGATGGATAGTTCTGCTGAGGTTGTTGCGCTTGCTTCTGAGGAAAAATTGGGAACAGCCGCACCATATATTGTAGGGGCGATCGCTCAACTGACACACTTAGTGACTGAAAACACTGTTAGCGAGCAAGCCCTTCAGCCTTACAAAGCAGCTGGGATAACTATTATCCGTGCTTGAATTGCAGTAGTTTATAAATAACGCGATAAAACCTCAACTGTAGCTAGCCCTGTTTTTTCCCAACTGAATTGATTTGCCCTATGGATTCCTTCGGTAGAAAGACGCTGACGCAATTGTGAATCAGTTGCTATTAATTGCATGGCTTCGGTTATTTCCTTAACATTGTAGGGATCGATCAAAATAGCAGCATCACCAGCGACTTCTGGTAAAGAGGAAATATTAGACGTAATTACGGGCGTACCGCAAGCCATTGCTTCTAAAACTGGAAAACCAAATCCTTCCCAAAGACTGGGGAAAACTAGAGCGATCGCACCTCCGATAATTTTGGGCAAATCTTCATAGGGAACATAGTTGAGGAATTTGATTTGATGGATAACATTAAGTTCCTCAGCTAGTTTTTGTAAACTTGGAGTGTAGCGTTTATCTTGTGATCCGGCAAACCACAGTTCATAATCTTTATGATTGGGTATTGCAGCAAAAGCTGAAATGAGTCTGAGTAAGTTTTTATAGGGGTCTTGTCGCCCAAGATAAAGGAAGTAGGGACATTTTGTGGTGAGGGAAGCTTGCTCGTTAGCCTCCAAAGAAACAGGGCAAAAACGACTGGCATCATGCGCCAAGGGAATGGGAGTAATTTTGCTTTCTGGTATGCGGTAGAACTGAGCGATATCCTTGGCTGTAGAATGAGAGTTACAAACAATATGTTGTGCTTGATTGAGCACTTGAGGAATGTAATAGCGAAAATAGTATGTTAGCGGGGACGAAAGTTTGGGAAAGCGTATTGGAATGAGGTCATGAACCATGACAATAAAACGACATTTTCTATACAAAGGCGCTTCCGGTATGGGTGAAAATATCAGGTGAGATTCTAGCTTTTTATAAATTTGAGGGAGTTGAAATTGAGTCCATAGAAGGCGGTCAAAATGCCCTTTTGTACCTTGAGCGGGTGTGAGTTTTCCAGGAATTGAATAACAACTAAAATCAGGATAGTCATAGGCAGTTAATAAAGTTGGATTGAGGGTTTTTAAATAGGGAAAAAGATTTTTTGCATAGTTGCTTATACCAGTAGGCTGGGAAAAAACAACTGATAGATTAATTAATAATTTGCTCATTTAAGATTGCGATCGGTTTTGACAAAAATTTAGTAGGGTGGGCACTACAGGGAGCACGAGGCAGAGCCTCCCAGACTGCATTCCCAGGCTCCGCCTGGGAACGAGAGTGGTTAATGAAGGGTGTTACTCACCATTCGCCTAAAATACATCAAAACTCCTGAAAATTTACCAAATGCAACTTGAGGCTTGACAATTATTAAAACTATAGCGTAAGCAAGCAGACGGATTAATCGCAGTACTAGAATCAAATTATTTGTATATTTCTCTAAAGTCATTAAATAACTATAAGTACTGTGTTTTATTTTTCTAAAAATGTATTTATTGGTAATTGAAGAAGGTTGATGAATCACACCAAATCGCTTAGTGACTGCAATAATATGTCCTTGAAGTGCATATCTTTTGCATAAGTCAAAATCTTCATAATAGAGAAAGTAAGCCCTGTCAAATTGAGGAACATTATCAAATTTCCGAAGATTGACAATTAGGCTGCAACCTGATACCCAATTACAGGTTACATACTCTGTTTCTGTATGTGTTAATAAATCTTGAGTGGCGATCGTCCCGGTAGCAGGAGTAAAGCATCCACCTGCAAACCAAATTTCTCCTGTGGGAGTATGAATAATCGTACCAAGAATTGATATTTCGGGATTTGACTCAAAGAACGAGCGAACTTTGTCTAAAGGGTTTTCTGATAAATAAGCATCTGGATTTATAATCCACACAATCCCTTGAGGGTCTTGCTCGTAAATCCATTTCAAACCTACATTACAAGCATGACCAAAACCCAGATTATGAGTTGACTCAAAAATCACTACAAATTCATTTTCGAGTTGTTTGATAGAATTATCATCAGGAGAATTGTTAATGATTATAATCTTGTATTCACACTGTTCAGTATCTGGTAAAGAACTAATTAACTTCTTAACAAGAGGAGTAGAATAATAGTTAATTGTTAAAAAATAAATCACGTTAATTCTATTTGACTGTCATCACCAATGAGAAATCGTAAAGCTTTTGGATGGCGGGGTGTAGCACTCAACAGTGCTCGTTGTCCGATCGCGCTATCAATAATACGTTGATGAATGCCCACTATTTTAGCACCTTCCAACAAAACACTGTGTTCCACATCTGTCTCAATGAGGGTACAGTCGTTAGCAATGCTAGTGTAAGGACCAATAAAACAGTTGTCTATATAACAATTGTTACCAATGACAACTGGTCCACGAATTGTACAGTTGATGATTTTAGAGCCACTCCCAATTTTCACCCGTCCAATAATTTGGCTTTGGGTATCAATTTCTCCTAAAATAGAAGTCTTTAAGTAAGTATCGAGAATCAGCCGATTAGCTTCTAGTAAATCATCCTTTTTCCCAGTATCCAACCACCAACCTTCCAATTGACAAGCTACCACGTGTTTTTGATTGTCAATCAGACATTGAATAGCATCAGTGATTTCTAATTCGCCTCTTGCAGAAGGTTTGATATTAGCGATCGCATCATGAATCACGTGAGAAAAGAAATAAACACCAACCAAAGCCAGATTGGAAGGAGGGTCTTTTGGTTTTTCAATCAGCTCTACCACTCGCCCTGTTTCATCAACCCTAGCCACTCCAAAAGCACTGGGGTTAGTAACTTCACGTAAAAGAATCAAAGCGTCTTGCTGATTTTGAGTAAAAAGTTGTAGAAAATGGCTTAAATCGCCTTGTTGAATTAAGTTATCCCCCAAATACATCAGAAATGGAGAATCTTCCAGAAACGGATGAGCAACTTGAACTGCATGAGCAAGCCCTGCAGGTCGATCTTGTAAGATATAGGTGATATTTGCTCCGAAAAGTTCCCCATTTCCGGTTTTGGCTTTAACTTCTCCTCCCGTTTCCGGGCTGATAATGATGCCAATATCCGTCAACCCAGCACTGACCATTTCTTCAATGCCGTACCATAATATTGGTTTATTTGCAACCGGTACTAGTTGTTTTGCTCCCGTATAAGTGAGAGGTCGTAGACGCGTACCTTTACCGCCTGAGAGAATCAATGCTTTCATAGTCATTTGTCATTTGTCATTTGTCATTTGTCATTTGTCAGTCTTCCATGAGCCATTAGCCATTAGCCATTAGCCATTAGCCATTTGTTATTACTCTTATTTAGAACAACTAACAACTAACAACTATCTACTATCAACTAACCACTAACAACTAACAACTCTTCAATCATTTCCCTAAGACTTTGTCGCCAGTGAGGTGGATAAGTTCCTAAAACTTTGGTTATTTTGGCACAAGAAAGCACAGAATAGCTGGGGCGGCGGGCTGGTGTTGGATATTCTAATGTCGAGATAGGGATAACTTTCTGCACTTTTAGGGGAAACCCAAGCCGCTGCGCTTCTTCAAAAATGGTAACAGCAAAGTCGTACCAACTCGCAACACCACTGTTAGTGTAATGGTAAATTCCGGACATTTCTGGACTAAGTTGGGGAAGAATTTGGGCGATCGCAGCTGCAATATCTCTCGCCCAAGTCGGGCTACCAATTTGATCGGCTACAACGCGAAGTTCTTCTCTTTCTCCTCCCAGTCTCAGCATGGTTTTGACAAAGTTACTTTTACCGAAAGTTCCATATACCCAAGCCGTGCGAAGAATAAAGTAATTGGTACAAAGTTTTTGGATCGCTTCTTCTCCTCTGAGCTTGGTTTTGCCATAGACGCTTAAAGGATTGATTGTGTCAGTCTCCAAGTAAGGACGACTATTGTTACCATCAAAAACATAATCAGTAGAGATGTGTATCAGGGAAGCGCCTAATTTGTCAGCTTCTTCAGCTAAAATTCCTGGTGCTATGCCATTGACAGCCATTGCTTCTTCCACTTCATTTTCTGCTTTGTCAACAGCGGTATATGCAGCAGCGTTGATGATAATTTGAGGTTTGTATTCTCCAATGATACTGCACAGAGTCTCCGGTTTTGTCATGTCTATAGTTGGACGTGCAACTGCGACGGTATTTCCGTAGGGGGTCAGGATTTTTTGCAGTTCTGTACCCACTTGACCGTTGCTGCCAATCAGCAGAATGGATTGACTCATTTTTTCCCCTTAGTCTAGCAACAGTGAATCTAGATTATCATCGATCGCTTGCATAAATCCGGAAAATGCTTCTGAAAATTTATGTATTTTAGTTTACAAGTATTTTGGGATTTCTTTTGATACCATATTTGCTTGTGTTCCCATTTAACATTTTTTCTTAAACTCTCTACTTTGAAAATTCAGTATTTTCAAGGTTTGAGATGTTATGGCATAGGGAATACCAAGGTAAAACAAACCCATTAAGTATCTCTTTGAACGCTACCTATGTCCGTAAATGCATTTGATGTGAATTTTTATCGAAGTGCCAATCCAGACCTCAAAAATCTAACAGATGCACAAGCGCTGTCACATTTTCAAAACTTTGGTCTGGCAGAAAATCGCCTCTTCTCTCCGTTAGTTGATTT
Source organism: Scytonema sp. UIC 10036 (assembly GCF_009725235.1). The sequence goes on along the minus strand of NZ_WJFC01000012.1, from coordinate 18,307 downwards.
ATCCTTCTACCGTGCTAGCAATAGCGATTTAGCTAATTTCAGCAACCAACAAGCTTACGACCATTTATCCAATTACGGTATTTCACAAGGACGGCGATTTTCACCCTTTTTTGACCTCAATTTCTACCGTCAGAACAACGCTGACCTTGCAAGCTTAAGCAACGAGCAACTTTTTGACCATTTACGCACCTCTGGTTTAACCGAAGGTCGCCAAGCGTCTCCCTTTGTCGATATCAGCATGAGTCGCGATTATGCTGGTAATGCGTTAAATTTGGCTCGCAACATTGTTTTAAATTCCCAGACAGTTGTATACAGGGAATCTATTGGTGATGCTGACCAAAATGATTACTACCGTGTAGACCTAAGTTCTCAAAACACCAACCTTAACTTAAGATTAAATGGTTTAAGTGCTAATGCAGACGTACAACTACTGAATAGTACCGGACAAATCATATCGGCATCGACTAACGGCAGTGCTGCAAATGAAGCTCTGAGTTTTAGCAATTTACAAGCTGGTACTTATTACGTTCGAGTTTATCAAGGAGTTGGCGGTGCAAATACTAACTACAATTTGAGCTTGTCTGGTGTACCGACATCATCACCCGTACCTACTTCAGTCCCACAACCTTTAAGTGCAGGTAACAATTCTTTCATACAGAGTATCTTAGATTTGACAAATGCCGAACGTCAGAAAGCAGGCGTACAACTGCTTCAGTTGAGTGACAAGTTAAATAATTCAGCCCAGACACACGTTCAAAATATGGCGCTCAACGACTTTTTCAGCCACACCGATTCTAATGGTTCCTCCGTGGGCAATCGCGCTATAGCGGCGGGCTTCCAATATTCCACCATTGGAGAAAATATTGCCGCAGGTCAGTCAACTCCTCAACAGGTTTTTCAAGGATGGATGAACAGTCCGGAACATCGTGCCAATATATTAAATCCAGTATTTCAATTCCTTGGAGTTGGATACTATTATCTTGCCCATGACACTGGCACCATTAATTACAACCACTACTGGGTGCAAGATTTAGGTACTCTTGCTTAAACTGAAAAGCTTTTCTTTTCTCTTCATAAGGAAAAGTAGGAGCATCTACCATTCTTCACTCGTTTTTTCAACATGCTTAATTAATATTGAGTACGTAAAATACGCATTTAGCTCGCTCATACTGAATATGTAAATTGTTTGTAAAACTTATTCACCTAAATGTTAGAACGGTTTTAAGTCACAGGGCATAGGGGAACACTAGACATAGCGAACTGCTAGTTAGTCATGATGTTCTAGAACTGCAAATATGTCTATCAGCTTATTCAATGCCAATTTTTATCGTGCTGCTAATTCCGATCTCGCCAGCTTCAACGATACCCAATTACTGTCACACTTTCAAAATTATGGCCTCAATGAGGGTCGTCGCTTCTCTCCACTTGTAGATCTGAATCTCTACCGTTCCAGTAATAGCGATCTTACTAATTTTAGCTACTATCAAGCTTACGAACATTTACAAAGCTATGGTGTTCGGGAAGGAAGAACGTTCTCAGCGTTTTTCGATTTCAACTTTTACCGTGCTACTAATGGTGACCTAGCAAGCTTAAACAATGAGCAACTATTTAAGCATCTGCAAAATTATGGGATAGAGGAAGGAAGGCAATTCTCTTCTTTTGTCAACCTTAACTTCTACCGCAGTGTCAATAGTGACTTATCTAGTTTTAGCAACAATCAAGCCCTACAACATCTCATCATGTTTGGTGTTGAAGAAGGACGCCGTTTTTCACCGTTTGTCGATCTCAATATCTATCGATCTGCCAATCCCGATTTGTTTGCGACAGGTGCAAATAATAGCCAACTGTTAGAGCATTTCACAACTTTTGGTATTGCTGAAGGACGGAGGTTTTCCGTATCTTTTGATAGCAATTATTATCGCAATACCCATTCTGATTTGAAAACAGCAGGTCTATCTCACAATCAATTGTTGGAACACTTTCAAACTTATGGCTTAAGTGAAGGGCGTGCTTCCTCAGAATCCTTTAGTGTCAGCAACTACCTAGCTAATAATTCTGACTTAAGAGCATTAAACTTCAATAACCAGCAGGCACAACAACATTTTGAGATTTTTGGGTTTCTGGAAAAACGCCAAGCTTCTGAGCCAAACTCAATTTCGCCATTAGCCAACCGAGATGACAATACCCTAGGCAGTGCTTTTAACATTGGCATTCTCAATAGTAGCCGTAATATCACCAACCAATTTATCGGTACTACAGATCGCAATGATTATTACCGTTTTACCTTAGCTCAGTTAAGCAATGTGAGCGTGTCCCTAACTGGTTTGAGCGATCTTGTTTACTTATCGCTCATTCATGACACCAACGGCAACGGTGTATACGATCTTAATGATTATGAGCAATTGAACTATGACTCTGGAGGTACCTACGATAAAGCCTCAATGAGTACTACCTTAGAAGCAGCCACTTACTTCATTCGTGTCTATACTAACTACTCCGACGATAACAGTAATTATGCTTTAGGAGTATCCGTAACTGCTGCCCCACGGGCAATACCAAAAGATCCAGGCAATACTTTTGGTAAGGCTTATGATATTGGGGCATTGAACTCCAATCGCAGTTTCACAGATTTTGTAGGCAGTGCTGACCGCAACGATTACTACCGCTTCAGCCTCACTCAGAACAGTAATGTCAACCTATCCTTATCTGGTTTAAGCGATCTTGCTTATGTTGCACTGATCTACGACAGTAATGGTAACGGTGTACAGGATTCCAACGAACAGTTAAAATATGACTCGGGTTATGTTTCCGACAATGCTCTTATCAATGCGATTTTGGGAGCAGGTACTTACTTAATTCGTGTTTATACCAACTACTCCAACGATAACACGAGCTATACCTTAGGACTATCGGCGACGCCTGCTCCTCGCACAACACCAAAAGATCCAGGGAGTTCTTTTGACACGGTTGTTGATGTCGGTACCTTGTACACCAGCCGCAGTTACACAGATTTTGTCGGCAGTGGCGATCGCAATGACTATTATCGCTTCACATTAGCTCAAAACAGTAAAGTCAACCTGTCTCTGTCTGGTTTAAATGATTCTGCTGAGATGGATCTGATTTACGACAGCAACGGCAATGGTGTGTATGATTCTGGTGAGGAATTAGGATATAGCTCTGGCAGTAGCTATTCCAATGCTTCAATACAAGCTACTCTGGCAGCCGGGAATTACTTTGTTCGTATCTATACTGACTACTTCTATAACAATACGAATTACTTTCTCAGCTTGACACGCACTTCTTACAACGCAAATCCCACCGATCCTGGCAGCGATATGGCTAGTGCTCTCAATCTTGGTACTTTAAGTAGTACGCGCACATATAATGACTTGGTGGGTAGTAGCGATCGCGAAGACTGGTACCGCTTCAATTTGTCTGGCAACGTTAACTATAACCTTAACTTGTCATTGACAAATTTAACAGACTCTATTTCTGTAGACCTTATTTATGACACCACCAACAATGGTATTTATGACCCTGCTGAACAAATCAGATATGATTACGGTAGTCAGTATGGTGATGCTACCATTAACGTAGCATTGGGAGCAGGGACTTACTTTATTCGAGTGTATACTGAGTATTCTGACAGTAATAGTGGTTACACTATGACGTTATCATCGTAGTACAATACACATAGAGGGGCTAACAAGCCTTTCGAAATTAGTACGGTTTTTAAGAATCATCATAAGATTGGCTAATTTTCCGTATTTATACATAAAAAAAGCTATAGGGCATGGGGAACACTAACAATACCTAAAAGTGTTCCAAAAAGTTCTTAAACTTTAACTATGTCCGTAAATCTATTTAATGCTAATTTTTACCGTGCTGCTAATCCTGACTTAGGAAACTTTGATAATAACCAATTACTATCACACTTTCAAAACTATGGTCTAAATGAGGGTCGCCGCTTTTCTTCTCTTGTAGATCTCAACTTTTACCGTGCTAGTAATAGCGATGTAGCCAACTTTAACAACTACCAGGCTTACGAACACCTACAAAACAACGGTGTTCGGGAAGGAAGAAAGTTCTCACCATTTTTTGATTTTAACTTCTACCGTGCTAACAATGGGGATTTAGGCAGCTTCAATAACGAACAACTATTTGAGCATTTGCAAAATTATGGGACTTGGGAAGGAAGAAAGTTCTCACCGTTTTTTGATTTTAACTTCTACCGTAGCAATAATGGTGACTTAGCAAACTTAAACAACGTACAACTGTTTGAGCATCTCCAAAATTATGGTTTAGGTGAGGGACGCCAATTCTCGTCTTTTGTGAATCTCAACTTTTACCGCAGTACTAACACTGATTTATCAAGTTTCAATAACAACCAAGCCTTGCAACATCTTGTTAATTATGGTCTTGAGGAAGGACGTCGCTTTTCATCGTTTGTCGATCTTAATGTCTATCGGGCTGTCAATGCTGACTTATTTGCTTTAGGTTTCAATAATAGCCAATTGTTAGAGCACTTGGAAACTTATGGTGTTGCGGAAGGACGTAGAGTTTCCATCTCTTTTGATAGCAATTACTACCGTAACGCTCATGCTGACTTAATTGCAGCAGGTTTTTCTAACACTCAATCATTTGAACACTTTCAGAAATATGGTTTGCAAGAGGGACGCGCTTCCTCAGAATCTTTTAATGTCAGTTACTACCTGGCTAATAATTCTGATTTAAAAGCATTAAACCTCAGCAACCAGCAGGCGCAACAACACTTTGAGATTTTCGGATTTCTGGAAAATCGTATAGCAGCCCCACCAGACACCCTCTCTCCATCCGCTAACCGAGATGATAATGCCTTAAGCAACGCTTTTAATATCGGTTTTCTGAATGGTAGCCGCAATTTCTCGAATCAGTTTATTGGTTCGAGCGATCGCAATGACTATTATCGCTTTACCCTCACTCAAACGAGTTACTTTAACTTATCCTTAACGGATTTAAATGATTCCGCTGATATTGAAGTTATTTTTGATGCTAATGGTAATGGAGTTTATGATTCTAACGAACTGTTGTACGACGGTTATGGTAGCAGCAACCAACAAGGTTCAATTAACGCAACATTAGGAGCGGGGACTTACTTCATTCGTATCTTTTCTGCTGACTCGAACACCAACACTAACTATACATTAGGAGTATCAGCAACAGCAGCCCCACGTACAACACCAAAAGATCCAGGTAACACTTTTGGTACTGCCGTTGATGTTGGTCTGTTAAATACAAAGCTTAGTTTTACAGACTTTGTGGGTAGCGCCGATCGCAATGATTACTATCGCTTCAGTTTAGACCAAACTAGCAACTTTAATCTGTCCTTAAGTGGCTTAAGTAGCTATGCAGACGTGGAGTTAATTTTTGATAGTAACGGCAACGGTATATATGATACCAATGAAAAGTGGTATCAGTCTGATGGTAATCCTTGGAGAAATGGTGCAATTAACTCAACATTAGGGCATGGTACTTATTTTATTCGTGTCTATACTGCTGACCTCTTAGATAATACTAATTACACTCTTGAATTGGCTAATGGCTAATGGCTCATGGCTCATGGCTCATAGCTAATGGCTAATGGCTCATGGCTAATGGCTCATGGCTCATGGCTCATGGAAGATTGACAATTAGCAGTTAGCAGTTAGCAATTAGCAATCAGCAATTAGCAGTTAGCAACTATAAAAAAATCTCAGATGTTTTGAAAGATTGACCGACTGCATCTTTGGGGGATAGGATTGGTAGGCTTGTCAAATGCCAATCTATAGCTAAATCGGAATCGTTCCAAATAATACAGCGCTCGTATTTGGGGGCGTAGTAATCTGTAGTTTTGTATAGAACTTCGGCTGTTTCTGAACGGACAACAAAACCGTGGGCAAAACCAGGAGGTATCCATAATTGTCGCCTATTCAAATCGCTGAGTTCACAGCCAACCCATTGACCGAAAGTAGGAGAACTTTTTCTAATGTCTACAGCTACATCAAAAATAGTGCCGACGATCGCACGAATAAGCTTGCCCTGAGGTTGTTGGATTTGGTAATGCAATCCCCGTAGAACATTCTGCTTTGAGGCGGAGTGATTGTCTTGTACAAAGTTAGCAAAAATACCTGTTTGCTCTGTAAATTTTTTGAAATTGAAAGCTTCAAAGAAAAAGCCGCGATCGTCCTGAAAGACTTTTGGTTCGATAATGAGAACTTCAGGGATTTCCGTAGTGATAATATTCATTAGACCCAATTTGGCAATTCAAAATTAAACGATATAGATAATAATTGAATATAGTTAATATTGAACAGCATCGTACAATATGGTTTTAGAAAAAGATTTTGGCAAAAATAGCCAATTGCCATATATACTTAACAGCATTCGTGGCTCGTTCTGATAAAAAATGATGACAAAGCCTTGGTATTGGCGATCACTCCCTTTAGAAAATCGTACAGGTTCTGATATTTTCATTGCCTTATTTCGCCATACCTCCACATATAAAATTGCCACTTTACTGGAAAGCCCTTACCCAACACCAACAGATTGTCCCCACCTGGCTCAATATTCTATCTGTGCTGGCGCACCTCGGATCGTTGATGGAGTTCCACGCATGTGGACACCACCACTAGGAGAAGTTTTACCATTTTTAGACAAGTTGCTACGGGAACAAGAGGACAAGGAGACAAGGGAACGAGGGGACAACTCACTCCCTCCCCCTCCCCCTCTCCCCTTCACAGGTGGTTGGCTGGGTTGGTTGGGCTATGATGTGGCATGGGAAATTGAACAGCTACCTTTCAACAGACCAGACATCTTACCATTTCCAGTAGCCTTTTGGTACGAACCAGAGTGTTTTGCGGTCCTAAATCATAAAGAGCAAATTTTATGGCTAGCCGCCAGTAGTCCTGTTGGACTCAATGAGCTTGAGAAGAAGTTAGAAGCAACTGATGACAAAGGAATAAAATCCACCTCAGCCCCGAGTTATCAGAACACCCCACCTCTCCACCTCCCCACTCCCTTCTTCCACGTATCTCAACAAAAGTACGAGGCAGCAGTCAACCGGGCAAAAAAATACATTCAAGCTGGAGATATTTTTCAGGCAAATCTGTCGCTTCGTTTTGAAATACAAACAACAGCTTGTGGTTGGGATGTGTATCGGGTTCTTCAACAGATCAATCCTTCCCCGTTTGCAAGCTACTGGCAAACTCCCTGGGGAGAAGTCGTAAGTTGTTCCCCAGAAAGGTTAGTACAACTACAAAAATATGGAGACACAAAATGTTTAGCATCTACAAGACCTATTGCCGGGACGCGATCGCGTGGAATAACACTGAGCGAAGATCGACAGTTGGCGCAAGAACTACTTAGCAATACCAAAGAACGCGCCGAACACATTATGCTTGTGGATTTAGAACGCAATGATCTAGGACGAGTCTGTGAATGGGGAACTGTGACTGTTGATGAATTATTGACAATTGAGCGTTACAGTCATGTCATGCATCTTGTCAGCAACATCAAAGGTACTCTAAAATCGGGTTGTGACACCCTTGACTTAATTCGTGCTATGTTTCCTGGCGGCACAATTACGGGTTGCCCCAAAGTACGTTGCATGGAGATTATTGAAGAACTCGAACCTACACGGCGCAGCTTGTTCTATGGTTCATGCGGCTATTTAGATTGGCAGGGTAAGTTAGACTTAAATATCCTCATCCGTACTCTTCTCTTAGCTCCTTGTATTAGAGATGACAACGGAGACAAGGCAGACAAGGGAGCAGAGGAGCAGGTAAGTAGAATCCAAAATCCAAAATCCAAAATCCAAAATCCAAAATCCAAAATCCAAAATCCAAAATCCAAAATCAACACTGTCTGGGGACAAGTAGGAGCTGGAATTGTAGCAGACAGCGATCCTGAGAGAGAATGGTATGAATCGTTGTCTAAAGCGCAAGCACAAATTCAAGCTCTGGCAGCAGTCTTAAACCAAAAGTCTTTGAGTGGTGAGACCAGAGCCTGTAATTGAAGCTATTGGTAAATGACTTCTTTTGGAATAGCTCTTGACTAATAGCTCGTGACAAAATCTAATGGTTTTACACTACTTTGGCACTTTTCAGCAAAAATTCAGCGATACATCCATCACTGTCAGAATTTTTGCACATTTATTGATAAATCCATCATCAAACAGTATTAAATGTACTCAGAAAACTCGGAAACTTACATAAATCATCCAACTTGGGGTTTGCTTTATAGGATTTGTATGGTAGACGAGAACCAGGAGTTGTTCACCACACTTTACGCACAGCGCTTGTTCTTTTTAGTAACAACTGATGCTAAGGGTCTCAAATTCCAGTCAATTGGACGCACAGAAGCAAGAATGTTATTAGAAACCCGTTTACGTAATCTACGACGTAGCGGACAATCACAAGAGTACGATCAGCTTCACAGTGTTTTCCAACGCACCTTCCAATGAGTAGTTCGCCCAAGGAACGTATTATTGCCATTCGGTCATCTCTCCCAAGTTCAATTCGGTTAATTGCTGTTACCAAGCAAGTAACCTCTGAAATGATGCGCCATGCTTATGCTGCCGGAATTCGCGATTTTGGAGAGAGTCGCGTCCAAGAGGCAGCAACCAAACAAGTTGAGTTGCAAGATTTGCCAGATATTACCTGGCATTTTATTGGTCACTTGCAAAGTAACAAAGCAAAACTTGCCCTTGAACACTTCCAGTGGATACATTCTGTGGATAGTTTGAAACTGGCTCAACGCTTAAACCAATTAGCACAGCAATTGGGACGAAGCCCTTTGGTTTGCCTGCAAGTCAAAATTCTTAGCGATCCCAACAAGTCAGGTTGGACTGTACCACAGTTACTAGAAGATTTATCGCAACTTAATGAATGTCAAAGCCTACAAATTAATGGTTTGATGACAATTCCACCACTTGGATTAAATGATTCTGAGATACTGGATGTCTTTTATCGCACTCGAGACCTAGCGAAAGAAATTCAAGAAAAAAATTTATCTAACATTAAAATGCACCAACTGAGCATGGGTATGTCAAGTGATTACCACCTGGCAATACAAGCCGGGACAACAATGGTAAGATTGGGCACCATTCTATTTGGTGAAAGACTGTATCAGTGACCACCTGACCAGTGACCACCTGGTCAGGTGGTCACTGGTCAGGTGGTTACTGGTCGCTGATTTAATAAAGATTAAAAAAAGGATGTCATAAACTTCCCCTAGCGTTCCAGTTAAGTTATAATCTGGACTCATTGTTGTATGCAAGACAATATAAAGGAAAGTTCAGGGGGCATTTTCTGTTTATAAAAAAAAACATAATAAATGCTACAAACAGCGCTAGAATTCGCTGGGTTGTCCAACCATTGTAGCAGTGAGGGTTGACTGAGTTATTTTGGTCACTACAGTCAATAGTGATTGGCACTAGGAGCGCAAACCATGAACAACATATTTTCCAAGTTGAGAGACTTCGTCGGTCTAAATGAGCCAGTAGAGTACTACTATGAAGAAGATGACAACGATACAGACAGTTACCAAAATCTGTATCAAGAACAAAATGCGTCTCAACAAACACCACCACAAGAACCTACACCAACTAATCGACGATGGCGCGAACCTGTGCCTACAATGGGGAATGATATAGCAGCAGGTTCTAAGCCGATGAGTAATGTTATTGGTATGCCAGGAGCAATGAACGGAATCTCGGAAGTATTGGTGCTAGAGCCACGCACCTTTGAAGAAATGCCCCAGGCGATTCAAGCATTGCGAGAGCGTAAGTCAGTTGTGTTAAATCTAACAATTATGGATCCGGATCAGGCACAACGGGCAGTAGATTTTGTTGCAGGTGGAACTTACGCGCTAGATGGTCATCAAGAACGTATCGGCGAAAGCATATTCTTGTTTACACCCAGCTGCGTTCAAGTTAGCACTCAATCGGGAGTTCTGCACGAAGTTCCCCAACCACCTGCACGTCCACGTCCTACGGCAACCCCAAATCAAAATTGGGGCAATGACGCCAACCGGGTAGCACAGTAAATATATGAGTCATTAGTCCTTTGTCAATTGTCCTGATTTTAAAGACAAATGACAAATGACAAATAACACATGACAAATGACAACTAAATTTGGCTTAATAGGCGGCGGGGTAATGGGAGAAGCGCTGTTATCCCGTCTTATTGCTCGAAAAATATACCAACCATCAGAAGTTATAGTGAGCGAACCACAACCCTCACGGCAAGTTTTCTTGCAGGAGGAGTACGGTGTGACTTTGACACCAGATAATCGTCTGGTTTTTACACAAGCGACAGAAGTCTTGTTTCTGGCAGTTAAGCCCCAGGTATTTAGTGCGATCGCTCAAGAATTAGCAGATGTCATATCCACAGGTTCAAAACCTTTAGTCATTTCCATTTTGGCAGGTGTGACTCTGAGTCAATTAGAAGCAGCTTTTCCCCACACACCCGTCATACGGGCGATGCCAAACACTCCTGCAACTGTAGGGGCAGGAATAACTGCGATATGTATGGGGGCATATACCAAGGCACATCACCAAGACATAGCAAAGAAACTTTTTTCGGCAGTAGGAGAAGTCGTAGAAGTTTCAGAAAGCTTGATGGATGCAGTCACAGGACTATCAGGATCGGGTCCGGCTTACGTAGCGCTGATGGTAGAAGCACTTGCTGATGGGGGAGTCTTCTCAGGTTTACCAAGAGCAATTGCCAACCAACTCGCCCTACAAACTGTACTGGGAACAGCAAAGCTTCTCCACGAAACAAAACTTCACCCAGCAGAACTCAAAGATCGCGTTACCAGTCCAGGTGGTACAACAATTGCTGGCATTGCTCAACTAGAGCAAGCTTCTTTTCGTTCGGCTTTAATTCAAGCAGTCAAAGCAGCCACAGCAAGATCTCAGGAATTGGGTCGTGGCTAATCGCTAATGGCTAATGGCTAATGGCTAATGGCTCATCTTAAATTAAGAATTAGCAATTAGCAATTAGCAATTAGCAATTAACAATCGTCTAAGTTGACAAAAGACTGGTTAATATAGTAAATAATATGGTTGCAATTAAGATTGAGTGAACTATCCTGCGCTGTCTCCTGAAGTTGACCCAAGTTCGATATTCCCTTTTGAACTGGATCGGTTCCAAAAGGATGCGATCGCCTCTCTGAACGCCGGACGCTCCGTAGTTGTGTGTGCGCCCACTGGTTCAGGTAAAACATTAATAGGGGAATATGGTATTTATCGCGCCCTGTCGCGAGGAAAGCGAGTTTTCTATACAACTCCTCTCAAAGCACTCTCAAATCAGAAACTGCGAGACTTTCGTGAAAAATTTGGTTTTGACAATGTCGGGCTGTTGACAGGAGACGCCTCCATCAACCGTGATGCATCGATATTGGTTATGACCACCGAAATTTTTCGCAATATGCTCTATGGAACGCCTATCGGGCAAGTTGGAATTTCCTTAGCGGATGTTGAGGCAGTGGTGCTTGACGAGTGCCATTATATGAACGATCGCCAACGCGGAACCGTTTGGGAAGAATCTATCATATATTGTCCTCGAACAGTTCAACTTGTAGCCCTGTCAGCAACAGTTGCCAATAGTGATGAACTGACTGACTGGTTAAATCAAGTCCACGGTCCCACAGACTTGATTTACTCTGATTTTCGACCTGTCCCGTTAGAATTTCACTTTGGGACAACCAAAGGGCTGTTTCCTCTGTTGAATGACGACAAAACCAAAATTAACTCCCGCCTCCTTAAGAAAAAGAAAAAGGGCGACAAAGAAAAAGGCAAAAATGTAAGAGCTGAAGCACCTGAAATCATTCACGTTCTGAGCGAACTCCACGAACGGGATATGTTACCAGCTATTTACTTTATCTTCAGTCGCCGGGGTTGTGATAAAGCAGTGGGAGAAGTCGGCGATCTCTGGCTTGTGAACAGAGAAGAAGCGCAACAGTTACGCAGGCAAATTGACGAATTTTTAACACGCAATCCAGATGCAGGTCGTTCCGGACACGTTGGACCGCTGTACCGAGGTATTGCCGCACACCATGCGGGGATATTACCTGCTTGGAAAGTACTGGTAGAAGAACTCTTTCAGCAAGGGCTGATTAAAGTTGTATTTGCTACTGAAACCTTGGCGGCAGGGATTAATATGCCTGCTAGAACGACAGTCATTTCTACCTTATCCAAGCGTACCGATACAGGACATCGCTTGTTGAACGCTTCCGAGTTTCTGCAAATGGCAGGAAGAGCAGGTCGTCGGGGGATGGATGAACGGGGTCATGTGGTGACGCTGCAAACTCCTTTTGAAGGAGCAAAGGAAGCAGCATATTTAGCCACATCGAAACCAGATCCCCTAGTCAGTCAGTTTACACCAAGTTACGGCATGGTGTTAAACCTACTGCAAACTCATACGCTTGAACAATCCAGAGAACTGATAGAACGCAGTTTTGGGCAATACTTGGCAAACCTCCATCTCAAACCGCAGTATGAGTATATAGACTATTTGGAAACACAATTAGGCGATCTTGAAGCGCAGATTGAAGCGATTGACGAAGGTGAACTGGCTGTGTATGAAAAATTGCGGCAACGCTTGCGAGTAGAACGTCAGTTATTGAAAACGCTGCAAGAGCAAGCTCAAGAAACCCGTCAAGAAGAATTGGCAATGATGTTAGATTTTGCCGTATCGGGAACGCTTTTGAGTCTCAAGAGTAAAAACTTTACAATGCCCGCACCAATTCCAGCTATGTTGGTGGGGAAAACACCAGGTCCTTCTCAAACGCGTTATCTAGTTTGTTTGGGGCGAGACAATCGGTGGTATGTCGTGACAAGCTCCGATGTGTTGGATTTGCATGCAGAATTACCCAGAGTAGAAGTGCCAGCCGATTTACTGCCACCACCAGAGATGCCTTTGAAACGGGGACAAACACTTGCAGGTAATCGGGAAACAGCAGTCATAGCCCAACAAATTCCCGATCCCAGTGGAACTGAATACATGGCTCCAGAAGTAGCAGAACAATTGAGCCGTCTCGTTTCGGTACAGCAGCAATTAGAGGCTCATCCCTTGCATCAAGCTGGGAATGCAAGCAATCTTTCCAAACGCAAAGCACGTGCGGCTGAATTGAAAGAAGAAATTCAGGAATTGCGATCGCAAGTTGAGCAAGAATCCCAGCGCCATTGGGAGGAATTTCTGAATTTAATTGAAATTCTACAGCACTTTGAATGTTTGGTTGATTTAGTTCCCACAGAATTGGGACAGAGTGCTGCAGCCCTTCGAGGAGAAAATGAATTGTGGTTGGGCTTGGTACTTGCTAGTAAGGAACTAGATAACTTAGATCCGCAACATTTAGCAGCGACAGTAGCAGCATTAGTTACCGAATCACCACGTCCAGACAGCAAAGTTAACTTTGAGATCTCCTCCAACGTGGATGAGGCTTGGACAAGACTGCAAAAAATTCGTCGTTCCGTACTTAAAGTGCAATACCGCCATGGCGTAGCACTACCTGTGGGTTTGGAGACTAAATATATCAATTTGGTTTCTTTAGTAGAACAGTGGGCATTGGGAATGGATTGGGTAGAATTGTGCGATAGCACAAGTTTAGATGAAGGCGACGTAGTCAGAATTTTACGCCGGACTTTAGATTTACTCTCACAAATTCCTCACGTACCCCATTTGTCAGACACCTTGCGTCGTAATGCCAATCGCGCAACGCAATTGATTGATAGATTTCCTGTGAATGAGGTTACAGAATAGCAAATCTTGCGTAGAGACAAGGGTTAATCGCGTCTCTACAATCGCCTAAAATGACGCAAAATCGTTGCGGTGAGGGGTCAGATCCATCATTCGCCAACAGTATCCTTAATGAAGTTGGGGATCTGAGTTTTTCAATGCCCACTAGAGCGCCGATCAAGTCATAACGGTTGACAAAAACAGAATTATATGCTTAAGTTAAAACGCCTATTTCAGGCTAAATTTTTAGGTGTAGTTTTTAGCGATTCTCCTTTGGAGACGCTACGCGATCGCATAAAATCTAAGCTCCTAAAAGTTCGATTTCCACAAGATACATATCCTGCCTGTTAAGTACTAAAATGATTAAAACTATAGATACTTAATAGTACGTAGATGTTGAGAGAAAATGGTTAAGCATTTAATGAAGAGTAAAGTCTTCAATGCATCATGGAGTAGTGTTAAGGACACCCTGCCAAGTCCCTCTTTTATATTGTTTATCAAACTTAAAAGGGAACGGTTGTGATGGAACATCTAGCAGAGTTAGGTTACACAAAAAATCCCACTGGGGATTTTCAACCAGATTCCACTCAACCAGGTTCAAACCATACTTTTGAGCTAATTTTCTTGCCTGTTCTAAGTGATTCCAGTAGCAATTGATAAAACGCTCTCGCTCAAATGTGAGTCCACCATACAGATACCAACGAACTTGTTGTGTAAAAGGGTCAAGCGTACTAAGTGGTCTGCTCTCAAACCAGACTTGACATGCCTCCAACCAAGATTCAATTTCTCTTACCGTTAGGACAAAAGTAGCATCCAGAGGTAGCAATCCTGGCCTAAACCAAAAAGCGACGGGGGTATCAGTTAACACATCAAAATCAGGAATCCAAGCAAGACTGGTCGGAAAGTGCGCGGCTCTATACCCCAGCATATGCATCGCAGTAGCAGCCGTATAATTTCCTGTGGCAGTGAGTCCGATGAAAAAATATTTAGATGAGAATTTGTTAGGAGAGAGCATGGAGTCAAGTTGGATTAAAGTATTTTCGCTCTGATCGCAGCGAGCAATAGCAACTGAGTCTTGGGAAGCTCGTTCTTTGAAATCGTTGCTTCCCAATTGCATAATGGCTTGCTTGTTTTAGATAAAACAACGAGGCTTCTACGTAAGAGATACTAAATCTTTGATGACAAATAAGTAAGACTACTGTTATTGACCGCGTAATTGTGTTGATAAACTCTAAAGTCAGGGTTAAATATAACAAAGCTAAATAATGTGTTATCTGATGTTTAGACAATTACAGTCTGAAATCCCAACACTTTAATAAGTCATGAAATATACATAGGGCTTCAAATAAGCCGAAGTTTGTACCCTAGCAAAGACTTTATGGAAAAATCGATTTCTATCATCATGACGGTGTACAATCGGGAGCGCTATCTTGCTGACGCAATTAAGAGTGTCTTAATACAAACTTGCCCCGACTTTGAACTGTTAATTTGGGATGATGGTTCCACTGACCGTTCTGTTGAAATCGCTCGTTATTTTGCTCAAATTGATCCACGGGTGCGTGTAGTAGCAGCAGATCATCAAGGGCGAGCACGATCTTTGAAGGCGGCGATCGCACAAACAACTTGTCCCTACTTTGGGTGGGTAGACAGTGATGACTTACTGGCACCGACTGCCCTAGAGGAAACGACGGCTATACTTGATGCGCGAAAAGAAGTGGGACTAGTCTACACCGACTATCAGGTCATCAATGAACGCAACAAAATCATGGGATACGGACAGCGCTGTCGTATTCCCTATTCTAAAGAGCAATTGTTGGTTGATTTCATGATATTCCACTTCCGACTGCTGCGTCGATCTGTTTACGAGCAAGTGGGCGGAATCAACGAGCAATTTGAACTAGCTCAAGACTATGACTTATGTTTGCGACTATCTGAAGTGACGAAGATAGAACACTTAGCAAAACCCCTCTACTACTATCGGCGACACTCTGAGAGTGCGTCCCATCAAAAGCGAGTTGAGCAAATTCTGGCAGCAAGGGATGCGATAAACCTTGCCCTATTGCGTCGGGGACTGAACGAGCGTTATGAATTAGACGTGGAAATTGTAGGGCGGTATAGCTTGCGTCCAAAAGTGTAAGTGCAAATGTACTTCCTGTTAACTTTTGTTGTTCCTTTTCAAGCCCATGACATCAAATTGAGAGACACATTAAATTAGTGCTATATAGTCCACGGGTGTCTCTGAAACTGAAAAAGGATAAAGCTCCTTTTGTTTGTAAGTTCTATTTCGCGTGCATATACATCTCGCTCCCAAAGATCCACCAGTCCCATTTGGATAAACGCTTGTCCCACTTGCTCAATGGGTGATTGGACAAGAACTAGGTAATCGTTTAAGTCAATGTTTTCGGTTCCTCGACGCTGCTCTATAGAAACGCCATCTTGATTTATTATGTATCTGCCAAAATTTTTCATTTAAACCTCCAAGATACGTGTGATTTGAACCATAATTTGGTTTTCAGATAGGCAAACATTTCCTTTAAGTCACAAAAATAAGCGTTCTACCTCCCCTGGCTCTGCCACTTTATGCTTTAAAAACTGCCACTTAATCTTTTAAGTCACAAGGGATGCGATAAACTTTGCTCTAGTGCGTTGGGGGCTGAACGAGCGTTATGAATTAGACGTGGAGATTGTGGGACGGTACAGCTTGCGTCCAAAAGTGTAAGTGCAAATGTACTTCCTGTTAACTTTTATTGTTCCTTTTCAAACCCATGACATCAAATTGAGAGACACATCAAATTAGTGCTATATAGTCCATGCGTTCAAAATCGTTACGTTCAAGACCTGATACCCGTACAGTAACCTTCTGACCAACTCCAAAGTCCCTTATCCAAGAAATGCCGGGAGCATAGGCATCTTGCTCTCGCAAAAATTGGGTCGTTTTCAAAGCGGATAGTGTAATTTAAGGGGTCAGATGTTACCCAATGTTCTGCACCAAACCCTTGGGGATCAAGGATGTATTACATGAATTTTTAGTATAATTATAATAAATATATCATAGAAGTCTAAGGTGGATTAAGGTATTATGTCAAACAAAGTTTTTGGTGATGATTTTGATAAATCGCAAAGTTCAAACAGCAGTAATATATCAAATGTTTCCCTAGAGAACAGAAGAGGAATTATGACCTATGATTTTAATGGTCTCTTTGTTCTTGTTAAAGCACCAATTGAGCAAGTTGGTCAAGCTGTTTGTCAGATGAAACAGGTAACTAATTGGGAACGTGATGTATACGAACGAGAAATTGAAATTGTAGATCGACCTAGTTTTTTAATGTTTCAACTTCGGAAACACTCTTGGACTATCATTAGTCCATTCATATTACTACAAAATAATATAATTTCTCTGTCCGAAGAAACTGCCAAATCAATGTCTCTCTGGTTACATACAACATCTATCTATTTTATCACTAGTGATGTTGGCTGTTATATTGGATATCATTTATATAACAGTGGTCAATCAATAGAAAGGCTTTATGCTGAGCAAGGAGATTATGATTTAGTAATAAAATTCCCTAATAATAGAGATGAAGATGAGTACAGATCGGAAAACGGTGTCTGTCAATTTCGCTCGCATCTTCGTCAACTAAAAGCCTATCAAATCCAAGACCCCTATGCCTTTACTAACAAGTTTTTGCAAGAGCAAGATGTTTTAGTTATTGATTTTTATTTGCTAAATAGATTTAAAGGTGAAAAAAAATATACCGTTACTAGTTGGCTTAAACGTGATGATTTAGAACGAATGGATTACATAGCACTATCCCAAGCTTGTACTGACTTGACGTGATTGAGTATAAGAATTCAGGGATCTATAGAGTTATTAACTTTTGCGATTTAGAAACAAAAACAGAGTATCGCTTAGGAGAGCAAAAAACTTTGGAATCTTCCGCACTTTTGGTGATGGCTGTTAAGGCAGAGGGCAGAAGGAGAAAGTAGTCTAATTAAGAGACTTCAAACCTCCGACTTGAACCCTCTTTTGTCACTCTAGGCAGAAGAAAATAGAAATTAGGGTTTTTTAGTTCAATAAAAATTGAACTATTGAGGTGACTGATAATTTTTTGAAGTTTAGAAAATTTTGAGGATAATTGAAGAATAGGGAAGACGCGCTCAACTGCCTCACTCAAATTCTTTAACAACAGATACATCACCTATAAATTTGCCATTGCAATTTTCTTTGTTACCACAAATTAGTTTTTTCAAAGTTGCTTCGTCAGGTAATTTTCCATCATAGTTTTCATAAATAACTTGCACAGACTCTTTTATATTGTTTGTTTCTATGGAGATATGATGTGTTTTTTCAAGGTTGTTTGAAACTCCACAGATTTTACTTAAGTCCAACAAATTACCTTTTTTGGTTTGCATATAGCAAACAGGAGGTTTAAAAAAATTGGAATTTGAGAGCGACTGAACTGGAGAACTTTTAGACATATTTTGACATAAAGCGACTTGCGAAGTTAGTAAAAATAATCCCGACAGTGTAAGAAAAAAACTAAATAACT